>JAOTRV010000032.1 GCA_030247575.1 Sulfuritalea sp. | reverse complement strand
CCCTTCTTCAACTTGCCGATGACGTGCATTTCGCACTTCTTGCAGTCGAAGCGCAGGGTGAGCTTTTCCTTGCCATTGACCAGCGTCATCGGGTCGGGGCGGAGGCCCTTCACTTCTTTCGGGCAGAGGTTGTAGCTGTAGCGCAGGCAGTGGCGCGTGATCATCAGCGAGACCTCGCCTTTTTTGGTGTCGGTCTCGTAGGCCTGGGCGATCACGGTCACGCCGTGCTTTTTGTAGAAGGCGCGGGCCGCGCTGTTGAGCACGTTGCCGAGGTAGGAAAGCTCGTGCTCGGGAAAAGTCGACGCTGGCGAGACGGCGATTCGGCGCGACGGACGCTCGCAGGCGGCGGCGCGTGCGGCTTCGAGCGCGGCGATGGCGTCGCGGCGCAGGCCGTTCACCGCCGAGGCCGGCAGGAACCAGGGCTGCGAGAGGTCGAGCGAGATTTCCCTTGCCTCGAAGATCGTGTTGCCGAGCTTGCCGAGGTTGTCGCGCAGGCCGGCGAAGGCGCGCTCGGCGTTCTTCGCCGCCTCGTGGGCGTGGGGCAGGGCGGCGCGTGCCGTGATGCCGTCCTCGTCGGTCAGCGTCAGGGCGAAGCCGTCGGGCGTCTCGCTCAATTGCAGATGCAGGCCGATGCGCCGCTCGGCGGATTTCTTTTCCAGCGCGCGCTCGAATTCCTGGTCGCGGTTGCGGTAGAGCGCGGTGCCGACGGCGATATCGTCCGGCATCTCGTTGGGGAACAGGCGCGTGCCGTCGGCGCGGTTGACGCGCAGACCGACCAGCTCGCGGTGGCTGTCGTAATAGCTGAGGCCGTCGCCGTTGTGCAGCGGTTCGCTGGTTTCCGCCTCGAACCAGTCCGGCCCGATGCGACTGACTTCGCCGACCAGTTCGCCGGAAAACTTCGGCGTATCGAAGGCGCCGATGTCGGGCTTGCGCTCATTGACGAAGTAATCCGTGGCGCCACGGTTGAAGGTCTTCTCCGGACGCGGCGTGAATGTGTAGGTGCAGCGCCCCGACGAGGCGCGCCGGTAGCCGGGCGAAGCTTCGAGGAATTCGTCGAGCAGCGTGCGGTAGTGCGCCGTGATGTTCTTGACGTAGCTGAGATCCTTCAGCCGCCCCTCGATCTTGAAGGAACGGATGCCGGCCTCGATCAGCGCGCGCAGGTTGGCGCTCTGGTCGTTGTCCTTCATCGACAGCAGGTGCTTGTCGTGGGCGACGATGCGGCCGGCCTCGTCCTCCAGCGTGTAGGGCAGGCGGCAGGCCTGCGAGCATTCGCCGCGATTGGCGCTGCGCCCGGTGTGGGCGTGGCTGATGTAGCACTGGCCGCTGTAGGCCACGCACAGCGCGCCGTGGACGAAGAATTCCAGCGTTGCCGAATTTCTTCCCTCTCCCTCAGGGAGAGGGACCGAGGGTGAGGGTGGGGAAACATTCAAGCCTTCGGAAATCTTCGCAATTTCCTTCAGCGTCAATTCCCGCGCCAGCACGATCTGCGAGAAGCCGACGTCCTGCAGGAAGCGCGCCTTGGCCGGCGTGCGGATGTCGGTCTGCGTGCTCGCATGCAACTGGATCGGCGGCAGGTCGAGTTCGAGCAGGCCCATGTCCTGCACGATCAGCGCATCGGCGCCCGCCTCGTAAAACTGCCAGACCAGGCGCCGCGCGTCTTCAAGTTCGTCGTCGCGCAGGATCGTGTTCAGCGTGACGAACACCTTGGCGTGATAGCGGCGCGCGTGGGCAACCAGCCGCTCAATGTCGGCGATGCTGTTGCCGGCGTTCGCCCGCGCGCCGAAGGCCGGCCCGCCGATGTACACCGCGTCCGCGCCGTGCGTGATCGCCTCGATGCCGAAGTCGGCATTCTTGGCGGGGGCGAGCAGTTCAAGGGTGGCGGGCTTCATTTCCCGGCCACCAGCATCGCCGCGCTCAAGGGACTCATGGCTTCGATGTCCTCCGCCAGCCGGAAGCTTTCGTCACCGGGATAGACGACCAGTTTGCGCGCCGGCTTCAGGTCGGCGCATGCCGCATGAAACCCCCGCTCCAGTTTCGGCGCGAGGCTGCGCTTGATTTCGATGGCCCACAGCTTGCCGTCGGGCCATGCGAGCAGCAGGTCGATTTCGGCGCCGGCGCTGCTGCGGTAAAAATGGCCCTGCACCCCGTCTGGCGCGCAGGCCAGCAGGTTCTCGATGACGAAGCATTCCCAGCTCTGCCCGACCACCGGGTGCGACAGCAGCGTTTCCTTGTCGGCGATGCCGAGCAGGGCGTGGACCAGGCCGCTGTCGCGCACATACACCTTGGGCGATTTCACCAGGCGTTTGCTCAGGTTGGCGTGCCAGGGCGGCAGGCGGCGCACCAGCAACAGGTCGACCAACAGGTCGAGGTAGGCCGCCGCCGTTTTCGCATCCACCCCCAGATTGCGGGCGAACTGGGCGGCATTCAGCAAGCCGCCCTGATGATGAGCCAGCATGCCCCAGAAACGGCGCAGGGTTTCGGCGGCGATGCGCGGGCCGAATTGGGGAATGTCGCGCTCCAGGTAGCTGCGGATGAAGTCGTGCCGCCAGCGCAGGCTGCGCGCCGCGCTCGACGCCAGCAGGCTTTCCGGGAAGCCGCCGCGCACCCAGAGTTCATCGGCAGGCAGATGGCGCGTTTCGAGCAGGTTGAAAGGCGCCAGCTCCAGGTAGGCGATGCGTCCCGCTAGGGTTTCGCCGGATTGCTTGAGAAGATCCAGCGATGCCGAACCCAGCAGCAGGAAGCGGCCCGTCTTTTTCCCCGCGCGGCGACCCTTGTCGATCAATCCGCGCAGTATCGGAAACAGGCCGGGGGCGCGGTGCACTTCGTCGAGAATGACCAGTTGGTCGGCGTGATCGACCAGGTAAAGTTCGGCTTGGGCCAGTTTGCTGCGGTCCTGTTCCGATTCGAGATCGAGATAGAGCGAAGGCCGGCCGCTCGCCCTGGCTACGTCCAGCGCCAGCGTGGTCTTTCCCGCCTGGCGCGGGCCGAGCAGCGCCACGGCCGGCGAATTGGCCAGCGCATCGATCAGGGATGGGGCGAGTGAGCGGGGAATCATCATTGCAATTATGGAGTATCGTTACCGTAATTGCAAGGTTGTTTTCAGAGGGGGCTACCGGGTTTTCCGCGTTGCACGGCCTTTCGCAGGGCACCGGCGTCGCCTATCATTGGCAATGTGTTCACCCGCTTCCGACCCGTGAAACCGCGATGAGTTATCTCCACCTTCTCTGCCTGGCCCCCGCCCTGGCCCTGATCCTGCAGGGCTGCGCCGGCGTGCCGGCCGAACCGCCGAAGATCGAGCGCATCAGCGCCGAGCAGCTCGAAGCCAGGCTACCGCAGCCGGTCGCGGCCATGCCGCTGGAGCAGATCGTGGCGCTGTCGAACCTGGGCATCCCCGCCGAAGAACTCATCGGCCGCATCACAACGTCGGGTTCGCGCTACCGCCTGTCGGCAACCCAGATCATCGAGCTGGCAAAGCAGGGCGTGCCGCTCGCCGTCCTCGACCACATGGTCGCCGCCGAACGCAGCGTCATCTTCGACGGCATGGCCGCCGACGCCAATAAGCGCGAGCAGGCCTGTCGCGACCGGATCGAGCATGAAGTCCGCGTCTGCCGCAGCCAGATGATGAGCCCCGTGTGGTTCCCCGGCCCGCATCCCTTCGGCCACTGCTTCCCGATGGCGCCGGGCTCGCCGTTCTGGCACTGCATGTAAGGCTGCGGCGCGGGCCGCGTTGCTTAAAAGTCGGCGCTGGCGGGACGGTGCCGGTCGCCCAGGGAACACGATCGATGCCGACCCGATTGGACTATTTCGGCGATTCGTCCTGGCAGCGCACGGGATGGGTAAGAACCAGTTGAGCGATTGGATAGATTTTCTGCGGATCGAAGCATCCACCCGAATGCCGCAGGATATCGAACGTCTCTCCCTCCCTGGCTCTGGGGTGGCCGTACGGTACGGTCGTGAGTTCCATGTGGACGATCGCGCAGGCCCGGCCGATCCGTCTGCAGCCTCCCGCCACGCCGCTGTCGCCCAGGGTGCCGATTTTCTGGCCACGCCTGACGGTCTGCCCGGGGCTCACGACGACGTCCTGAAAATGGCAATAGACGGTGTACCGGTCGAATGGCGCATGGTGAATGGCTACGGTGTTTCCGCACGTTTCCGGATTGGCGCCGACATGGGTGACGACCGTTCCGTCGGCAGGCGCGATAACGTCCGCGCCGAAAGGCCCCGTGAAATCGACGCCGGAATGCGGCACCAGCCAGTCCGGAAACGGGCCGCAACAGCCACCGCTCGATTCGTAGGTGGAGGCCACTGGCGAGTTCGTCTGCGCGCAACCCGCAAGCAGCACCAGCAAGCACGCGCACGCCCATCCGCGCACGACCCCTATCGCCTGCGCTATCGCCTGTGATGGCGCCGGGATCGCCGTTCTGGCATTGTATGTGAGGCTGCGGCGCGGGCTGCGTTGCCCAAGAGTCGGCGCTGGCGGGACGGTGATTCGCGCGGTGGTCGAAACCAATCCCATTTTGACCCTTTGAACTTTAAGGTGCCTTCTTCCCAAGGCTACCTTCGGCTGCCGTGATATACGCATTGATTCGACTCTTCTCTTCTTGCATATTCTACAGAATTGCTTGTACGGCTGCGATGCGCTCCGGAACCTTTACATCCCGATATTGAATGACTGTTGAGTCCCACTCGATTTTGACCTTGTCGCGCAACAGCGAAATCTCGTTCGCCGCCTGACGATGAGTATTGTGAAGCAAGCCCCCGGGAAAAGCAGCGTCGATCGCTATGCAGATTGTTGCTATTACTCCAAAAATCGATACGGCAGACCCATAGCCAAAGGATTCGAGAGCAGCTGTACTGGCCGCACACACGATTGCGGGGAACTTAAACAACCAATAACGTATGGCGTCATTTCTCGCATCACGGTTGTTGTCGAGAGCCCATTTCGCCAAATCGCTGAGATGCTCTTTGACAATTTCCTCATCCGATCGCTGGTCTGATATCGAGGATGAACCGCCATCCCATCCTTCACGGATTGGCGCAAGGTCGGGCCCCATTTTCCCAAATAGATCACGCATGCCACTCCTCCTCGTGGGTGAAAAGAGTCAGCTTCGAATTCGCTTGTGCGGCCGAAGCCAGCTTTCGGAAGCCAGCACTAGCGCGGCGGCAACCCTCGTGGTCGTAGAAGTCAAGCCCATGCTGGCCCCTATAGTTTTACAAGAGTCGGCCTTGTAGCTGTCTGCACGACAGAATGTGTAGACCGACAGGATCTTCTTTAAACCGCCTATGGTCGACGACTGGCTTTACAACAAAGGCGATTCCGTCCGTGTCAGCGAAGTCGTGAATGTCTCGGCGGATACGCTCATCCCACGTTACTGGGAATCGTCCATTTTCCGTAAGCAGTTGCCCTCGATGGGAATCATAGGCAACTACGTTAAGCCGTCCAACGACTTCTAATGTGTTCGGCAACTCCTCCTTGAGGGTTCCCGTAATTCGTAGGTCTTCCTTCGTAATGGTGCTTTTGGTCTTTCGGGAACGTACCGAGACATTCCTGATCCGTGTACCGTCAACAGCTCTGATAATGCTGTCCAGCGTTGCGCGTGTCGCTTCGGCTGCAATCACTACTACTGGCGAGACGATAATGTTTCCCCCATTCGTGCGCACGTTTTCCAAGTGAATTGGGACAGAAACAGAGTTGTTGGATGCCAGCTGGATTCGAGGCTTTTCTCCTTGGGAATGTCGTTCCTCGAACATACGGCGTAACTCAAGGACGGCATGAATTAGCTTAGAAATGTAGTCGGCCAAGAAATGTGTTCCGCCGTCTGCAGCCGACGCAGCTGCCAGTAGCTCTTTGTGTTCAATAGCGAATTCCAGCAGTGTGATCCATGATCCCTGCTTGAAGGAAATCTCATAGCCGACCTCATTGCGAATCCGGCGCGTCAGTGTCTTTTGACCGAGAGCCAAGGGTAGAGTTTGATCGACTAGCCGCCGATAGTCAGATAGCAATCTTTCGACAGAGCGAAGATCGTAGCGGCCTTCTGCGAATGCGCCGCCGTCAACGTAGAACTCGAGTCCGTCAAGGGTTGGCATATGCAATTCTCCTTAGCTCTAACGCAGACGTCATCAGAAACTTCCATATCAACTCAAAGGGGTCGGAGTCATTTCGCTTTTCGCCTACGCGCATATCTGAACTCTCTCCTCAATAAGTCAGATAACTCTGACCCCCATCGCACTCCTCAATGGTCGCGCTGCGCAACAGGCTATCCGGCGCGGACTGGGCGAAGGCCGAAGTGATTTGGCAGAGCAGAACAGAATGAGCGCTGCCATGCCTGCGAAACATTGTCTATGCATGCTGCCCCCCTGAAGAGTCGGCGGTGGCGAGACGGCGATCCGCGTGGCCGTAGCCCTCTTGCGTGCAGACCTCTGTGGCTATTTGTCGCGCAGATTTCCTAGAATCGAGTAGCTAGTTTAAGTTGAGTCGCGCAGAACATCAGCGATCTTCGGATGGTAATCATCAATGTCCTTCTGAATTGCCTCTGCACAGCGAAGGAAGTTGTGCTTTGCGTCGCTGGCAGTTATTTCAATGGCGATTCGCTGCGCCAGCAGATCGTCTAGCTCAGGGCCACACATTTTCAATACACGCCCCATAACAAACCAGCGATTATGTGACCGGCCAAGCCCGGCTGCGGCAAGTGCGGCCTTCGCTCTTACTTCGGCGTTCCCAAGTTCGAACAACGTTTCCAGTCGCCGTACCACAACATCGCAGACTCCAAAGTCGAAACCTGAACGCTCAACCCACTCGCAATACTCGCCAGCGAATCTAGTCCATACGTCTGGGTCAACTGTGCTTAGGTGTCGAAGCTCCTCTTCGCCAACCTCAAGAAGGACATTCGTGAGATCGGGCCTACGGTTTGTGGCAATGTAATGCAGGAAATCTCGAAATTGTTGACTGTCCCATGATGAAATGGCCCCAACAACCTTTACCCAACCGGACGGCACTGTTGCCGATGTGGCTGTAGCGGCTCCACTGGCGAGAAGAGGCAAGAGCGAGCTACGCAAGGCTGAAATTGAATGGAAGCGATCCTGAGCTTTGATCTCGGTGCACTTCTCGATGATCGTGCCGATGGTGCCTGGCCCCCCGTGCCGTTGATAGGGAATTCGCGGCGTGCCTACGAAAGCATCATGGAGCATGCAGCCGAACGCATAGATATCAGCAGCAGCCGTAACCGCTCCGAATTCGAGTGACTGTTCAGGAGCACAGTAAGCTGTCGTTCCCCATGCAGAGTGAACGGACGTGAGCTTTGTTGTCTCGCCAGCGGGTGGCAGTACCAGTCCAAAGTCGCCGAGCTTCCAAACTCCGTCATGCAGGAGAACATTTTGTGGCTTCAGGTCACGATGTACATAACCTAGTTCATGCAGGTTCTCCAACGAATTGAGTATGTCGGCAAGTGCTTGGAGAGGGGCGTCGCCTGACATTCGTAAGGTCAGTATCTCTGTCTCAAGATTCCGATCTGCCAAAGGCATCAGGTAGTAAGGGTCTTTGACGTCGAGTTCTGCGCTGACGATAGGAATAAAGAACTGCCCATCCAGCTGTGACTGAACGCGCGCTTCTCGTTTGAAGCGAGAGCGTAGTTTCGGCTCATCCGCCAGCGCCAATAGTGCGGGCGAAGGCGCATAGGTCTTCCGTGCTAGCCTCGATCCATCCGAGAGTTCAACTTCGTCGACTACTCCGAAGCCACCGTTGTTGATGCGGCGAATGAAGTGCATGTCATTTCCTGAAAACTAATGTTCAACCGAAAAAAAGGGTCAGCTTGACCTCTATAGCTGGACCAACGTGAAATCGGGGGGGCTACGCTGCTTAGCGCGCAGGTCGCCTCGAACGTGGGGTCAGAAGTTTACTTACGTGCGACCACTACACAATTGCCTCAGATCGCCAGGCAAAATTACAGCAATGGAATGAGCTTGCGGGAGCACTTCAAGAGGCGCCACGCAATGCTAGTACCGACTTCAGGTAGCTGTTGCTTCAGTGAGTTTCCGAACGCATACCACTTATTTTCTTTGTTTATCGTCTCGCGGTACGCAACAACTGCAGCATCGTAGACTTGTTTGCAGAGGTGTGGGCCAACACACATACCGAAACGAGTGAGTGGGTCTGCCAATCTGTCAGCGATTTCAAAGACGATATCTCCACCCTCCGATTCAGATATGAACCATTCGATGGCTTCGTCAAACTTGGACAGTCTATAGTCAGGGCCTTCTGTATAGCAGTGCGCCTCAACTCTTAATAAGAAGCCGGCGCGACCATCTTGGTCAGTGGCATCAACCATATCTCCACTAATACGCACAATGGCCTGCTCGAGGCCCCGGTCGTCCGAGGAACTACTCTCAGTGGTATGTTCAATTAATGGCATTTGATCCCCCATAGGTAAGTCGATGTTGACCTGCATTTCGCTGGTGCAGGTGGTCGAGGACTTCTAACGGTAAATTTGAGAGCGATAAAGGGTCAGATTGATTTTCGCCACCTGACAAGTTTCCAGAAAGTCGGCGCTGGTGGGACGGCAATTCACGCGCGCGTAGAATCAATTCCATGCTGAGGTAGACTGGCTTTCTGGCCCCTCTTTAGTCAGCGTGATTTCCGAGGTTCAGAAGCCGCCTCATGGAGTCGCTTGTTGAATTCCGGTTGGACATGGATATGCTCGCCCGTGGCGCGAGCGGTTTTGGTGCTCTCTTTTACCTTGTTACCTTCGGAATACACGACATGCGAATCGTGCTTGCCTTGAGGTTTCTCGTGGATTGTCGTATACCCAGGGCCTACTTCCTTGCTGACTTTGGCAGCATCTTTCGACATGTTACGCGTAGTTACGTCAATCGCACCCCTGTCATGTGCGGGAGAAGCAATTGGGCTGCTAGCTGGCCTGTCCCTGCTTGTGACTGTCGAGCGATTTTCGGTGGCCTTGGAGGCGCTAGATTCAGCATGGTTGCGTGCCACCCGGTCTACTACCGGAGCCACGTCCTTGACCAGTTTTTTGACCTCAGGAAACTGCCGAAGTGCAGCCCGATCACGTTCCGCCTGGGTTTGTGCAAATGACTGTGGTGCGATCAGAACTCCGACAGAAACTAGAATTGCCGGTAAGCTGAACGTAGCCAAACGTAAGGTGCAATTGCGCCGGTTCTGATGTTCCATCTTCCCTCCTCCATAAGATAAGAAAAACAAGAGTCAGTACGACCCTCCAACTTTAGCGGTGCGATGTTGCTACGCCGCCGAGGTGAAATGGGCTTGATGCAAAACTTCAATATCCATGGGCTTCTATCCAGATGTGGGAATGCACGTCCAAATATGGATATGTCGCTCCCGCCATATCTCGACATTTTCCGATGCAGCTCGATGATCGAGGGTCAAGCCACGAATTGCCGCCTTTGGTTATGGCAACGGCTTGGTCTCGCCTTTCTTCACGGCGGCAGCTGCGATGGGTTGCCTTCAGGAGAGAGAGCCCGCATGAGGTGGCGACACTGTCTGAGGCGAATGCGGAATGGCGAGGTGCGGCGGCGTTGGCTGGCACGGCTTACCTCCTGCGCGGCGGCGGGTATTCCGAACGAATTTTGCGAGGATAGACCTTAATCGCGCTGAGGGCAATATGCCAAACGACATAGCCGCATGAAGCGCCTTGCCGAACGCGGTATCCTGTTCGCCAGTCCATGTCTTCGAGTCGCGCTCCATGAGCAAATATCCATTTGCCGGTATCGACCGCCGCCGCCTGTACGTGGTGGGCGGCCTCTGCGCGCTGGGGGCGGGGCTGGGCGTGGCGCGCTATGTGGTGACGCAGCCGCAGCCGCCGGCGGGGCATCCGCTGCCGGTCGATTTCGGCGACCTGCCGCCGGGCAAGTTGCGCACGGTGGAGTGGAGCGGCCGCTCGGTGTGGCTGCTGCGTCGCAGTGCCGACGACATTGCGGGGCTGGCCGGCTACGAGAGCGAGCTGACCGATCCCGCGTCCGAGCATTCGCTGCAACCGGCGGCCTGCCGCAACGCGCATCGTTCGCTGCGCCCGGATTTGTTTGTCGCCATCGGCCAATGCACGCACCAGGGCTGCCCGCCGGCGCTGCGCAGCGGAGCCGGTGGGCGCGGCGAGTTTCTGTGCCCCTGCCACACCTCGAAGTTCGATCTGGCCGGGCGGGTGTTCCGCATGGGCCCGGCGCCGGCCAACCTGGTCATTCCCGAGTACCGGCTGGAAGGCGACAGTCGCGTGGTGATCGGCGAGACATAGAAGCGCGATTGCTCCGATAATCGCGGACGCAGGTTTCCTCTTTACCCCAACCCACAAGGAGCCACCATGATTCGATCCAGTCTGTTGTTCGCGGCCGGGCTTGCCCTGGCCGGTAGCGCGCAGGCCGGCGCGTTCAAGCTTTCCAGCGCCGACATCAAGGCCAATGCGACTATGGCCGAGGAGCAGGTGTTCAACGGCTTCGGCTGCAGCGGCAAGAACGTCTCGCCGGCGCTGAAGTGGTCGGGCGCGCCCAAGGACACGAAGAGCTTCGCGCTGCTGGTGCACGACCCCGATGCGCCGACCGGCGGCGCCGGCTGGTGGCACTGGGTGGTGACCAACGTTCCGGCCGATGCGGCGGAACTGCCGAAGGGCGCGGGCAAGGCCGACGGCTCGGCGCTGCCCAAGGGCGCGGCGCAGATCAACACCGATTTCGGCGGCCCCGGCTGGGGCGGCCCCTGCCCGCCCGCGGGCGACAAGCCGCACCGCTACAACATTACGCTGCACGCGCTGAAGGTGGACAAGCTGGATCTGCCGGCCGGAGCGACGGCATCCCTGGCCGGCTTCATGATCAATGCCAACTCCATCGGCAAGGCGACGCTGACCGGCAAGTACGGCCGCAAGAAGTAAGCAGAAGGAAGGCCGGCGGCTGCCCAGCCGCCGTCCCGCCAGCGCCGACTGTTGATCGCCACCGGCGCTTAGGGCTTGCAGTCCGCTTCAGGGAGAAGCGCCGGCGATTTCCTTGACGATTGCTTCGGCCCAAGCCAGTGTCCGGGTCGCGATCCGGCTGGCTTCTTCCCGCGTCAGCAGAGGAACCCCTTCGTCGTAGCGAAGCTCTACCGCGGAGGGCGTGAGGCGCTGAAATTCGACGCTAGCCAAGGGTGGCGAAATGCCGGCACCCGTCAGGAGGCGGGTCAATTCTTCGAGGTCATGCGTGTAGCGAAAATAAACCTGCCTGGCGGTCAGTACTGCTTTCAGTGCCTTTTCGGCGCATTGCTGGGCGTGAAAGCAGACGGATGCAAACGGTGCCTCCGGGTGGGAGTCGAGGATCGCGAATGCCTGAAAATCCCGCCTCGCCAGCCGAAGCAGCCTCTCGGCTTCCTCAATGAAGGGCGTCATGCAATACCTTGCCTTCCATACGCGCCTCGAACAGGATGGTGCCGGGAACCTGGCTGCGACGCTCGAACTCGGCCAAGGGATAGAGCAGCAGATCGACACCGATGCCGGGTGCCACGCGACCCAATGCCTCGCGCAGCCGCAAATACTCGCCGGCCTTGTCCGTCAGTTCGTGTTCCACCACCATCAGGTCCAGGTCGGACCCCTCGCCCGCCGTGCCGCGCGCGTAGGACCCGAACAGGATCACCCGGCTGGGGCCGGAGGCGGCGGCGACCATGCGCTTGACGGCTGACTGGATGGCTTCGGCATCGAGCATGGCGGTTCCCTGAAGATGACGTTGATATCTTAGCGCGTAATCGGCTTGTAGCGTATCCGCTTCGGCTTGGCGCCTTCTTCGCCGAGGCGCTTCTTCTTGTCTTCCTCGTACTCGTGGTAGTTGCCGGCGAAGAAGCTCCATTGCGACTCGCCCTCGCACGCCAAAATGTGGGTGCAGATGCGGTCGAGGAACCAGCGGTCGTGGCTGATGATCATGGCGCAGCCGGCGAATTCGAGCAGGGCGTCTTCAAGTGCGCGCAGGGTTTCGACGTCGAGGTCGTTGGACG
The DNA here is from genome assembly GCA_030247575.1 of Sulfuritalea sp. GTDB lineage: Bacteria > Pseudomonadota > Gammaproteobacteria > Burkholderiales > Rhodocyclaceae > Sulfuritalea. The sequence continues at coordinate 34,589 of JAOTRV010000032.1, read as the reverse complement.
GCTCGTCGAGCAGCAGCACGTTGCCGCCGGCCATCAGCGTCTTCGCCAGGTGCAGCCGCCCGCGTTCGCCGCCGGAAAGGTTGCCGACGTTCTTCTGCTGGTCGCCGCCCTTGAAGTTGAAGCGGCCGATGTAGGCGCGGCTGGCGATTTCCTGCTTGCCGATGGTGATGATGTCGGCGCCGTTGGCGAGTTCGTCGAACACCGTTTTGCTGCCGTCGAGGCAGTCGCGGCTCTGGTCGACGTAGGAAATCTTCACCGTCGGGCCGGTGACGATTTCACCGGAATCCGGCTTGTCCTGGCCGGTGAGCATCTTGAACAGCGTCGACTTGCCGGCGCCGTTGGGGCCGATGATGCCGACGATGGCGCCGGGCGGCACGGTGAAGGACAGCTTGTCGATCAAGAGGCGGTCGCCGAAGCCCTTGCTGACTTCGTTGAATTCGATGACCTTGTCACCGAGGCGCTCGCCCACCGGGATGAACAACTCGTGGGTTTCGTTGCGCTTCTGGTAATCGGTTTCCGACATTTCGTTGAAGCGGGCGAGGCGGGCCTTGCTCTTGGCCTGGCGCGCCTTGGGGTTGCTGCGCACCCATTCGAGTTCCTGCTTCATCGCCTTCATGTGCGCGTCGACCTGCTTGGCTTCGGTCTCCAGCCGCGCTTCCTTCTGCTCCAGCCAGGATGAATAATTTCCCTTCCACGGGATGCCGTGGCCGCGGTCGAGTTCGAGGATCCACTCTGCCGCGTTGTCGAGGAAGTAGCGGTCGTGGGTGACGGCGACCACGGTGCCGGGGAAGCGGGTGAGGAACTGCTCCAGCCACTCCACCGATTCGGCATCGAGGTGGTTGGTCGGCTCGTCCAGCAGCAGCATGTCGGGGCGAGAGAGCAACAGTTTGCACAGCGCGACGCGTCTTTTCTCGCCGCCGGAAAGATTCTTGATCGAAGCATCCCAGGCCGGTAGGCGCAGGGCATCGGCGGCGAGGTCGAGCTGGTGCTCGGTGTCGGCGCCCGAGGCGGCGATGATGGCTTCGAGCCGCGCCTGTTCCTCGGCCAGCTTGTCGAAGTCAGCGCCTTCCTCGGCGTAGGCGGCATACACGGCTTCGAGCTTGGCCTGGGCTTCCATGACCTCGCCCATGCCGGATTCGACTTCCTGGCGCACGGTCTTGGCCGGGTCGAGCTGCGGTTCCTGCGGCAGGTAGCCGATCGACAGGTTCGGCATCGGCGTCGCTTCGCCGATGATGTCCTTGTCGATGCCGGCCATGATGCGCAGCACGGTCGATTTGCCCGAGCCGTTCAAGCCGAGCAGGCCGATCTTGGCGCCGGGGAAGAAGCTGAGGGAGATGTCCTTGAGGATCTGGCGCTTCGGCGGCACGATCTTGCCGACGCGGTTCATGGTAAAAACGTACTGAGCCATTTGCAATATCTGATGGTGAATTGGAATCCGCAAGCTTAACCGACCGAGGAGAACTTTGGATGGGGATTCTTTCCGGTCTGGGCCGCTGGCTGGGGCTTGCGCCGCCGCCCGACCCGGCGACGCGGCAGGCCATCGGGCGGGCGGTCGAGGTCATCGATCCGCTGCTGAAAATGGTTTCCGGCTACGAGCGCAAGCTTGCCGCGGCGGTCGCTCCGGCGCTGGCCTATTGCGCGGAACTGGCGGCCGCCATTCCCGGCCCGCTCGATGTCAGCGCGCGCGGCTTCGGCGCCGATCCGCTGGTGCATGCGATATTCGCCGGCCCCGGCGACATTGCCGAGATGCTGGGCCGGAGCCGCGAAGTGCGCCAGTTCCTGGCCGACCCGGCGCAGGGCGCGGCGGCGGAGTTCTTCGCCCTGCTGGGCATGCGCCCGCGCGAAAAGACCGTGCTGGGCACGGCCCTGCTGGAAGGGGTGCTGCAAACGGAGGTGCCCCAGCAACTGCTCTATTTTGCCGACCATACGCTGTGGGGCCTGGGCAGCAGCCACGAGATCACGCGCCAGCGCCTGCGGGACGCGGCCTTCGACAGCCTGGCCTATGGTTTCGCCGCTCGCGTGACCGAACTGCGCGAGCAGCAGGTCACTGCCGCGCTGGCTCCGGAAAGTCTGCTGCAGGGCTTCGTCGAGTGGCTGGCGGCGGCGGGGGAACACCTGCATCTGGAGCCGACGGAAGTGTGCGTCGATCGCATGGGCGTGATCTCGCGCAATCCGGCGGCGGACGGGAGTTGCAGCATCCTCAAGTTTCCCAAGCTGTTCGGCCGCGACCGGCGGCAGTGGACCGTGCTGGTGGCGCGGGTCAGCCGGCAGGATGCCGTGGCCGCGCTGCAGCGCCAGGACCAGGCAAACCGCTACCTGCTGATCTGATCAGGTCGTTTCCAGCGGCAGGATCAGCGCGCCTTCGGCGACTTCATCACCGGCGGCGCAGCTGCCGCAGGTTTCCCGGCCCTCGGGATAGATGGGGATGCGGACCTCGGTGAGTTGCGACGCGTCTAGGGAAACGCTGAACAAGTACCTGCCGTTCGGGCTGAGCTTGTCGAAGCCCTTGGTTTGACTGGCTTGCGTTTCGACAGGCTCAACGCGAACGGACTTAATCAGTGCTTCCCTAGACGTATCGCGCCACGAAGGCGCCTTCGCAGCCGGGCGGCAGGGCGATGCGCATCAGATGGCCGTTGCCGGGCGCGACCGTTGCCGGCTCGCCGTCGCGATCCTGCATGGCATCGATGACCAGTTCGAGATTGCCGGCGGGGCGGATGATCTCGATGCGGTCGCCGACGCTGAAGCGGTTCTTCACCTCGATCTCGGCTAGCCCATTGGCGTCGTAACCGGTCACGTCGCCGACGTAGAGGCTGCGGCTGGATTCGGAACTGCCGCGCAGGTAGTTCTGGTAGTCGCGGTCGGGGTGGCGGTCGTAGAAGCCGGCGGTGTAGCCGCGATTGGCCAGCCCGTCGAGCTGGCCGATCAGTTGCGCGTCGAAGGGCCGCCCGGCGACGGCGTCGTCGATGGCCTGGCGGTAGCTCTGGCAGGTGCGCGCAACGTAGTAGGGCGACTTGGTGCGGCCTTCGATCTTCAGCGAGTCGACGCCGATCGCGGTGAGCTTCGCCACGTACTCGATGGCGCGCAGGTCTTTCGAGTTGAGGATGTAGCTGCCGTGCTCGTCTTCCTCGATCGGCATGTATTCGCCGGGGCGTTCTTTCTCTTCCAGCAGCCAGGTGGCGCCGGGGCGGCGCAGCGTGCTTTGCTTGGCGGCGCCCGCCAAAGTCGGCGCTGGCGCCACGGCGAGCGGACGCGGCGTGGCGAGGTCGACATCGCCGGCGGCGTCTTCGCTGCCCTCATGCAGCTTGTAGTCCCAGCGGCAGGAGTTGGTGCAACTGCCCTGGTTCGGGTCGCGGTGGTTGAAGTAGCCGGAGAGCAGGCAGCGGCCAGAATAGGCGATGCACAGCGCACCGTGCACGAAGACTTCGAGTTCCGTGTCCGGACATTCCTGGCGGATTTCGGCGACTTCGTCGAGCGAGAGTTCGCGCGAGAGGATCACGCGCGAAACGCCGACGCTGCGCCAGAACTTTACGGCCGCGTGGTTCACCGTGTTGGCCTGCACCGAGAGGTGAATCGGCATCTCGGGCCAGCGCTCGCGGATCATCATCATCAGGCCGGGGTCGGCCATGATCAGTGCGTCGGGCTTGAGATCGATCATCGGCGCCATGTCGTCGAGGTAGGTCCTGAGCTTGGCGTTGTGCGGCAGGATGTTGCTGACCAGATAGAACTTGCCGCCGCGCGCGTGGGTGAGTGCGATGCCCTCGGCGAGGTTCTCCAGCGTGCCGAAGTCGTTGTTGCGCACGCGCAGGCTGTAGCGCGGCTGGCCGGCGTAGATGGCGGTAGCGCCGAAATCCAGCGCCGTGCGCGCCATCGCCAGCGAGCCCGCCGGCGCCAGCAGCTCGGGGGTTTTCATCAAAGAGTCGGCGCTGGCGGCACGGCGCGATAGTCCGCCGTGACCGTGCCGATTTGCGGCAGTTCGGCTTCGTGCTTGGCTTCGCGGAAATCTTCGGCCAGCGCGGCAGCCTCCCACTCCTGCATCGCCGGGTGGGCGAGCATGGTCTCGAGGTAGCCGGCGGCGGCGCCATTCACGGCGACGCCGTAGGTGCGGCAGCGATACACCACGGGCGCGAAGAAGGCATCGACCGCGCAGAACTCTTTGCCGGCCAGGAAAGGTCCGCCGAAGCGGGCCAGGCCGTCGTTCCACAGCTGCTCGATGCGCGCGATGTCGGCCAGCAATTCGGGCGAACGCTGCGCCACCGCGACGCGCACGCCGACGTTCATGCCGTGCTGGTTGCGCAGGGTGGCGAAGCCCGAGTGCATCTCGGCCGCAGCGCAGCGCGCCCAGGCGCGGGCCTTGGCGTCCTGCGGCCAGACGCCGGAATGGTCTTCGGCCAGGTATTCGGCGATGGCCAGCGAATCCCAGACCACGGTCGCGATGTCCACCAGGCAGGGCACCTTGCCCGAGGGAGAGAAATCGGTGAAGGTCTCGGCGCCGAGCCGGTGCAGGCGCTCGCTGAAGGGAATGTCCAGCGCCCGCATCAGCACCCAGGGCCGCAGCGACCAGGACGAGTAGTTCTTGTTGGCGATGTGCAGGATGTAACTCATTGAACTGCTCTCCTCCCAGCCCCCTCCCCAGGGAAGGGGGTGACGGGGGTTCGCGAGCTGCGCTCGCTCCATGTTGTTGGCTGCGCCGTCCTTGGGACGGCCCGGCGGACGGCGCTCATGCCCGAATGGTTTCGTCGAGCGTGATATCGACCATCAGATCGTTCGAGATGCGTTCCAGTTCCCCGGTCAGCGCGGAAACGTCGAGATCCGGCGCGGCGGTGAGTTCGGCCACGGCGTGGAACAGCACGGCGGCGGACATCGGCGCGCTGGAGGTGTGCGTCTCCAGGCTTTCGACATTGACCGCATGGTGCGCCAGCACCTGCGACACCTCGCGCACGATGCCGATGCGGTCGTGGCCGACGAGCGCGAGCTTCAATCGCCGTCCCTTCGGCGCCGACTTCTGTGCGGCGGCCGTTTCGATCGTGACCTTCAGCCCGGTGAGCTGGCCCAACTCCAGCTTCAGCGCGTCCGCGTGCGCTTCATCGACCGCGACTTCGACGATGCCGGCGAACTTGCCGGCCAGCTGCGCCATGGAGGATTCGAGCCAGCTCCCCTGATGGGCGCTGATCACGGCCGAGAGCTCGCCGACGAGGCCGGGGCGGTCGTCGCCGATCACGGTGAGAATCAGGTGGAAGGATGATTGGCTCATGCTCTCTCCTAACGGTCGCGATAGCCTTCCGGATTTGCACCACGTGCAATACCGGAGAGCCCTTCCAGTTCATCCATCGGCACGCAGCTGCAGAACAGGTTGCGGTCGCCGTACACATCGTCGATGCGATTGACGAAGGGCCAGAACTTGTTTTCCGCCACCCAGGGCAGCGGGAACACGGCCTGCTCGCGCGAGTAGGGCCGCGTCCAGTCGCCGATCACGTCCGCCTCGGTGTGCGGCGCCTGCTTGAGCGGGCTCGCGTCCAGCGTCCATTCGCCGTTCTCGATGCGGCGGATTTCGTCGCGGATCGCGATCATCGCGGCGCAGAAGCGATCGAGCTCGGCCTTGTCCTCGCTCTCCGTCGGCTCCACCATCAGCGTGCCGGCCACCGGGAAGCTGACCGTCGGGGCGTGGAAGCCGTAGTCCATCAGGCGCTTGGCGATGTCGATTTCGGCGACGCCGGTGGCCGCCTTGATGGCCCGCACGTCGAGGATGCACTCGTGGGCGACGCGGCCCTGGCTGCCGGTGTAGAGCACCGGGTAGTGGTCCTTGAGTTTCGCCGCGACGTAGTTGGCGTTGAGGATCGCGATCTCGGTGGCGCGCGTGAGCCCGGTGCCACCCATCATGGTCATGTACATCCAGGAGATCGGCAGGATAGCCGCCGAGCCCCAGGGGGCGGCGGAGACCGACCCCATCCCCTCCCCAACCCTCCCCTTCAAGGGGAGGGAGCAAAACTCCTCCCCCTTCAAGGGGGAGGCCGGGAGGGGGATGGGGAGCGAGAAATGCCCCGGCGCAAAGGGCGCGAGATGTGCCTTGAGGCCGATCGGGCCCATGCCCGGTCCGCCGCCGCCGTGCGGGATGGCGAAGGTCTTGTGCAGGTTGATGTGCGAGACGTCGGCGCCGATGTCGGCCGGCCGGCAGAGGCCGACCTGCGCGTTGAGGTTGGCGCCGTCCATGTACACCTGCCCGCCATTGGCATGCACGATGGCGCAGATGTCCTTGATGGCTTCTTCGAAGACGCCGTGCGTCGACGGGTAGGTGATCATCAGGCAGGACAGCTTCGCGGCGTGCTGTTCGGCCTTGGCCCTGAGGTCGGCGACATCGACGTTGCCGCTGTCGTCGCAGGCCACCACGACCACTTCGAGGCCGCACATCTGCGCCGTCGCCGGGTTGGTGCCGTGGGCCGACTTCGGAATCAGGCAGATGTTGCGATGACTCTGGCCATTGGCGTTCTGGTAGCGGCGGATCGACACCAGCCCAGCGTATTCGCCCTGCGCGCCGGAGTTCGGCTGCATGCAGACGGCATCGAAGCCGGTGATCGCCTTGAGCTGGTACTCCAGACCCGTGATCAGCTCCAGGTAACCCTGCGCCTGGTCCAGCGGCACGAAGGGATGCATCTGCGCGAACTCGGGCCACGACACGGGAATCATCTCGGCGGCGGCGTTGAGCTTCATGGTGCAGGAGCCGAGCGGGATCATCGCGTGGTCGAGCGCCAGGTCGCGGTTCTGCAGGCGCTTGAGGTAGCGCAGCATGCCGTGCTCGGTGTGATGCGTGTTGAACACCGGATGCTGCAGGATGGGTTCGCGACGCAGCAGCGTGACCGGAATCGCGCCGGGCCGCGCCGTGTCGAGCGCTTCCACCGGAGTGTTCTTGCCGAAGATTTTGAGCAGCGCGGCGACGTCCTCGCGCGTGGTGGTTTCGTCGAGGCTGATGCCGATGGTTTCGGCGTCGACCTGGCGCAGGTTGTAGCCGGCGTCGCACGCCGCCTTGATGTATTTCGCCGTGTCGCCGGCGCCGACTTTCACTTCGAAGCTGTCGAAGAAGTCCTTGCCGCTGACGCCGAGGCCGCCGGCCAGCAGCGCCGTCAGGCGATGGATGCGGCCGGCGATGCGGCGCAGGCCCTCGGGGCCGTGCCACACCGCATACATGCCGGCGATGTTGGCGAGCAGCACCTGCGAGGTGCAGATGTTGGAATTGGCCTTCTCGCGGCGGATGTGCTGCTCGCGGGTTTGCAGCGCCATGCGATACGCCGTCTTGCCGCGCGCATCCTTCGAGACGCCGATGATGCGGCCCGGCATCGAGCGCACATGCGATTCGCGCGTGGCGAAAAAGGCCGCGTGCGGACCGCCGAAACCCATCGGCACGCCGAAGCGCTGCGAGGAGCCGAGCGCGATGTCGGCGCCCATCTCGCCGGGCGATTTCAGCAGCACCAGCGCCATCAGGTCGCTTGCGACAGCGACCACGCCGCCCTTGCCCTTGATCGTGGCGATCGCGGTGGTCAGATCGGAAATTTCGCCGCGCGCGTTGGGGTACTGCAGCAGGGCGCCGAACAAATCGTGCTTGCTTGCGTCTTCGGGCTTGCCGAAGACCAGCTCGAAACCGAAATACGCAGCGCGGGTTTTGATGACGTCGATGGTCTGCGGGAAGGCGGCTTCATCGACGAAAAACACATTGCCCTTGGCTTTCGAAATGCGCCGCGCCATGGTCATCGCCTCGGCGGCGGCGGTCGCTTCGTCGAGCAGCGAGGCGTTGGCGATCTGCATGCCGGTGAGGTCTATCACCATCTGCTGGTAATTCAGCAGCGCTTCGAGACGGCCCTGGGCGATCTCGGCCTGGTAGGGCGTGTAGGCGGTGTACCAGCCGGGATTCTCGAACAGGTTGCGCAGGATCACCGGCGGCGTGTGCGTGCCGTAGTAGCCCTGGCCGATGAGGGACTTCTTCAGCACGTTCTTCGCCGCGATGGCTTTCAGCGCGGCCAGCGCCGCATGCTCCGGCATCGGCGCCGGCAGATCGAGCGGGCGCTTGAGGCGGATCGCCGCCGGCACCGTTTCGTTGATCAGCGTGTCGAGCGATGACGTGCCGATCGCGGCCAGCATGCCGGCGATGACCTGCGGGTTAGGGCCGATGTGGCGGCCGATGAATTCGTCGCGGTGTTCGAGGGTGGTCAGCGGTATCGTCAGGTTCTCAGCGTGCATGACGGTCGCTCAAAGCGTGGCGGCGTAGGCGGCGGCGTCGAGCAGGGAATCGAGTTCGGCCGGATTGGACGGCTTGATGCGGAACAGCCAGGTGGCGTAGGCATCGGCATTGACCGATTCCGGCGCGTCGATGGCGGGCTGATTGATGTCCACCACTTCGCCTGAAACCGGCGAGTAGATGTCGGAGGCGGCCTTCACCGATTCGACCACGGCGCATTCCTCGCCGGCCTTGACGACGCGGCCGACGGCCGGCAGTTCGAGGAAGACGATGTCGCCCAGGGCCTCCTGGGCGTGGTCGGTGATGCCGATGGTGACGGTGCCGTCGGCTTCCGTTCTGGCCCATTCATGCGAGGCAGCGTATTTCAGGTTGTTTGGCGTGTTCATGTGCAATTCCTCAGATCAGGGGAGTTCCGTTACGGACGAATGTGGGTTTGACGACGCGCGCCTTGAGGTGCTTGTCGCGGATTTCGACTTCGACTTCGCTGCCGATGGCCACGCCCGAGGGCAGGCGCGCCATCGCGATGGACTGGTTCAGGCTCGGGGAAAACGTGCCGCTGGTGATTTCGCCCTCGCCCTGCGGCGTGATGACTTTCTGGTGGGCGCGCAGCACGCCGCGATCGAGCAGCAGCAGGCCGGCGAACTGGTTGCGCACCGGCCGCGCATCCTTGCCTTCCAGCGCCGACTTGCCGATGAAGTCGCGCGCGGCGTCCTTCAGGTCGACCGTCCATTTGAGTCCGGCCTCATAAGGCGAGATGTCCTCGTCCATGTCCTGGCCGTAGAGATTCATGCCGGCTTCGAGCCGCAGCGTGTCGCGTGCGCCGAGGCCGCAGGGCTTGACGCCGGCAGCGAGCAGCTTCTGCCAGACCTGTGCAGCGTCGTCGGCCGGGACGGTGATTTCGAAGCCGTCCTCGCCGGTGTAGCCGGTGCGGGCAACCATCCAGTTACCGACTTCAGCGGCCTGGAAAATTCCGAGCGGCTCCGTCGCGGCGCAGCTGGCGGGGAAGGCCGTCCAGAAGCGCTCGCGCGCCTTGGGGCCCTGCACGGCGATCATCGCCACCGAATCGCTGCCGGTGAGGCGGCGCTCCTGCGCATCGGGGCCCTGCGCGGCGATGATGGCGACCGCATCGCCGTTGATGCGGCGGCGCACGATGAGTTCGGCGTCGAATCCTTCCAGCTGGCCGCGCATCCAGGCGATGTCCTTGGCGGCGGTGCCGGCGTTCACCACGATGCGATAGCGTTCGGGGGTGAAGAAATACACGATGAGGTCGTCGATCACGCCGGCGTCCTGGTCCAGCATGCAGGAATACAGCGCCTTGCCCGGCGTGGTCAGTTTCGCCACGTCGTTGGCCAGCAGGTGGCGCAGCCAGCGCGTGGCATCGGGGCCGTCGAGATCCAGCGCGCACATGTGGGAAACGTCGAACATGCCGGCATCGCGCCGCACGGCATGGTGTTCCTCGATCTGCGAGCCGTAATGGATCGGCATCTCCCAGCCGGAGAAGTCGACCATTTTCGCGTTGGCGGCGAGGTGGGAGTCGTAAAGCGGTGTGCGCAGCGGCATGGCGATCCTCGAACAGGTGGCGGCAAGAAGCGCGACGGGGTTCCGTCGCATCCCCATCTGTCCTTGGCGCCTGAGAGATTTACTCCGTCGGCGGGCAGGCTTCACGATGTGCAGTGAGCTGCCGCTCTCCAGATTGGTGCTGCGTCGTCGGTCCCTTTTGCCTGAGCGGTTCCTGGGGGTTGCGCCTTCGGCGGTGACGGTGGGAAAAGTGTCACTCTCTCCCGACGACCAGGCCGAATTATCCTATAAATGGCCGTGTCGCGCTGAGGGGCTTGCTTATGGCGGCGCTGCAATTCCTGATGACCGACTGGCGCTTGCGGAAAATTTGCTGTACTGTATGGAAAAACAGTCACAGGAGCATGTTCATGGCCGACGATCTGACACCCCGCCAGCAGGAAATTCTCGACTTCATCCGCAACAGCCTGGAAGTCTTCAGCGTGCCGCCGACGCGCGCGGAGATCGCCGGCGCTTTCGGCTTCGCCTCGCCCAATGCCGCCGAGGATCATTTGAAGGCGCTGGCGAAGAAGGGCGCGATCACGCTCGAGCCCGGTTCCGCGCGCGGCATCCGGCTGGTGGAGCAGCTCGGCCTGCCGCTGATCGGCACGGTCGCCGCCGGCAGTCCGCTGCTGGCGGTCGAGAACCGGCTCGGCAACATTCGCATCGATCCCGCGCTGTTCACGCCGCGCGCCGATTTCCTGCTGCGCGTGCGCGGCCTGTCGATGATCGAGGCCGGCATCCTCGACGGCGACCTGCTCGCCGTGCATCGCACCAGCGACGCCGCCAACGGCCAGATCGTCATTGCCCGCATCGGCGACGAAGTCACCGTCAAGCGCTTCAAGCGGCGCGGCGCCATGGTCGAGCTGATCGCCGAGAACCGCGACTTCGCCCCCATCCTGGTCAATACGCGCAAGGAGCCGCTGACCATCGAGGGTGTGGCCGTCGGTCTTATCCGCGACGGCAGAACCTTGTAGCCGCTGTCATGAACCTGCAAAAAGCATTTGATCCGCAGACTTCGCCGATTAACGCAGATGGATCGGAGCATTGCCTGGATGAGTCGCATCACCTTTCGGGCGAACCATGAGGACTGAGCGCTCCGGTGTTTTCTCTGCGTAATCTGCGTCATCTGCGGATTGAACTGAGGTTTTTGGGATGAATCCTTCACTGGCCCAGGTGCTGGAGCGCAGCGACATCCGGCGCGGCGATGCTTTCGCCGTGGCGCCGGCGCCGACTTTTGCCACCGGCTTTGCGCGGCTCGATGCCGAGCTGCCCGGCGGTGGCTGGCCGCGCGGGGCATTGACCGAACTGCTGGCGGAACACGAGGGCATCGGTGAACTCGGCCTGCTGCTGCCGGCGCTGGCGGCGCTGACGGCCGCCGGACAACCCGTGGTGCTGATCGCGCCGCCGCATGGCGCCCATGCGCCGGCTTGGGCCGCTGCCGGCATTCGCCTCGACTGCCTGCGCCTGGTGTTTCCAAACCGGCCGCGCGATGCGTTGTGGGCCGCCGTCGAGGCCCTGCGCTGCGGCGGCGTGGCGGCCACGCTGCTCTGGCTCGATGCCCTGTTCCGCGCGCAACTGCCGGCCAACAGTCTGCGCCGCCTGCAGGTGGCGGCGGGCGAGGGCGGCGGCGGGGCGTTTTTCTTTCGTCCCTCGCGGCTCGCGGCCGCGGCCTCGCCCGCGCCCCTGCGCCTGCAGTTGCAGGCGCAGGGGGGGAGTTTGCGCGTGACCATCCTCAAGCGGCGCGGGCCGCCGGCGCGGCAGGCGATCCTGCTCGACGTCGCGCGCCCCGCGGGTTTTTTGCAGAGCGTTCCCCATGCTGTGGCTGGCGCTGCATTGCCCGACACGACCGGCAGCCGACGACGAAGCCGCGTCGCTGCCTGACGCTTCGCTTGTTCCCGGGACGGCATTTCCCACGCCCGCACTAGCCTGCTGGGCCGGCCGCTTCACGCCGCACGTCAATCTCGCCCCGGATGCGCTGCGCCTCGAAATTGCCGGCAGCCTGCGCCTGTTCGGCGGCCTGCCGCGGCTGCTGCACCGGGTGCGCGAGGATCTGGCCGCGATGGATCTTCCCGCGCAACTGGCGGTGGCCGCCACGCCGCTGGCGGCGCTGTGGCTGGCGCGGGCCGGCAGCGATGCAGTTTGTCCCGATCTGCCGGCCACGCGCGCCGCCCTCGCGGCGGTGCCGATAGCCGCGCTGGAACTGGCGCCGCCCCTGGCGCGGCGCATCGAAGGCTTCGGCCTGCGCCGCCTCGGCGACGTGCTGGCGTTGCCGCGTGCGAGCCTCGGCGCGCGTCTCGGCAAGCCATTCGTCATCGATCTGGCGCGCGCCCTGGGCGAGGTGGCTGATCCGCAAATCGGCTTCGTTTTTCCCGAACACTTCGAGCAGAGCCTGGAACTGCCGGCGCCGGTCGAGGCCGCGCCGGTGCTGCTGTTCGCCGCGCGGCGCCTGATCGCGGCGCTGGCCGGCTGGCTGGCGGCGAGGAACGCGGCGGTGCGAACCATCGACTGCCTGATCGACCACGGCCACGGCCGCACCACCGGGGTGCCGCTCGCCTTCAGCGCGCCGGTGCATGCGGCCGCCCGCATCGAGCGCGTGCTCAAGGAGCGGCTCGATGCGTTGAGCCTGTCCGCTCCGGCGCTGGCACTGCGCCTTTGCGCGCGGGAAACGGAGGTGCGCGAGGATCGCAGCCATGCCTTGTTCGACGGTGCCGGGCAGCGGCACGAGGCGCTGGCCGAACTCATGGATCGCCTTGCCGCCCGGCTGGGGCCGCAGGCCGTGCAGGGGCTGGCCTGTCATGCCGACCATCGTCCCGAGTTGGCGAGCCGCGCCGGTCCCGAAAAGCCGGCGCTCAAGGCGTCGCTGCCTTCGGTGCCGTCGCGCCCGCTGTGGCTGGTGGAGCCGCCCGAAGCCTTGCGCGAGCTGCATGGCCGCCCGCAACGGGCTGGCCCGCTGGTGCTGCTCGCGGGCCCGGAGCGCATCGAATCCGGCTGGTGGGACGGCGGCGATGCGCGCCGCGATTACTTCGTCGCCGTCGACAGTGGGCAGCGCTGGTTGTGGATTTTCCGTGATCCACGCCCGCCGGGCGGGTGGTTTCTCCACGGCTGGTTTGCCTGAGGACAGGCCGCCGCTACTCCTTCTCCTCGTCGCGCAGCTCGCGGCGCAGGACCTTGCCGATCGGCGACTTCGGCAGGACCTCGCGGAACTCGACGTGGCGCGGCCGCTTGTAGCCGGTGAGGTGGGTCTTGCAATGTTCGATCACGGCCTCCTTCGTCAGGCCCTCGTCTTTCCGTACGATCACCACTTTCACCGCCTCGCCCGATTTGTCGTCGGGCACGCCCACCGCCCCGCATTCGAGCACGCCCGGATGCGTCGCCACCACGCCTTCGATCTCGTTCGGGTAGACGTTGAAGCCGGATACCAGGATCATGTCCTTCTTGCGGTCGGTGATGGTGACGCAGCCCCTGGCATCCAGATGGCCGACGTCGCCCGTCTTCAACCAGCCGTCCTGCATCACCTTGGCGGTTTCCCCGGGATTGTTCCAGTAAGCCTTCATCACCTGCGGGCCGCGCACGCACAGCTCGCCGGTGTACTGCTCGATATCGCCTGCGCCGGTCCACACCGGCAACTCGTTGAAATTGCCGTCGCGGATCGACACGTCGGTGGACGGGAAGGGGAAGCCGATGTTGCCGGTCCAGGGCGTTTCCAGCGGATTGGCGCACACCCCGGGCGAGGCCTCGGTCAGGCCGTAGGCTTCGGTGATGCAGCGTCCGGTCGCCTGCTGCCAGCGATTGGCCACCGCCTCCTGCACGGCTGCGCCGCCGCCGACCACGACCTTGAGCGCGGAGAAGTCGAGCCGGTCGAATCCCGGCGTGTTCAGCAGGCCGTTGAACAGCGTATTGACGCCGGTCATGACGCTGAATTTCCATTGCCCGAGTTCCTTCACCAGCGCCGGCAAGTCGCGCGGATTGGTGATCAGTACGATCAGGCTGCCCCACTTCATGAACGACAGCGTCGAAGTCAGGCAGAAGATGTGATACATGGGCAAGGGCGCGATGGCTATCTCGGCGCCTTCCCTGAAGGTCGCCGAGACCCAGATGCCGGTCTGCTCCACGTTGGCCAGGATGTTGCGGTGGGTCAGCATCGCGCCCTTCGAGACGCCGGTGGTGCCGCCGGTGTACTGCAGGAAGGCGACGTCCTCGCGCATCAGCTCGACCGGCTGCAGCGGCTTCTCCGCACCGTCCGCGAGTGCCGCGCGGAAGTCGATGGCGCCGTCGATGCGCCAGGCCGGCACCATCTTCTTCACGTGCTTGATGACGAAATTGACCAGCCAGCGCTTGGGCAAGGGCAGCAGGTCGCCGACCTGCGTCGTGATCACGTGCTCGACCGACGTGTTGCCGAGCACCTGCTGCAGGATGCCGGCGAAGTTCTCGATGATGACGATGGCCTTGGCGCCGGAGTCCTTCAACTGGTGTTCCAGCTCGCGCGGCGTGTACAGCGGATTGACGTTCACCACGACGAAGCCGGCGCGCAGGATGCCGAACAGCGCCACCGGATACTGCAGCAGGTTGGGCGACATGACGGCGACGCGATCGCCCCTGGCCATGCCCGGCATTCCCTGCAGGAAGGCGGCGAAGTCGCGCGACAACTGTTCCAGTTGCGCGAAGCTGATGGTGCGGCCGAGGTTGTGGCAGGCCGGCCGCCCGGCGAACTTGACGGCGATCTTTTCGAACAGGTCCGGGATCGACTTGTAGCGGTCGGGGTCGATCTCGGCCGGCATCCCTTCGGGATAGTTTTCGAGCCAGATTTTCTTCACCATGAGTTCCTCCTGTTCCCGCCCGGCGCAGATATCTGCCAGGGCAAGCGGCACCACAGATGAATTGCAGAGATTGAACCAGGCGCCGGAATTCTGCAAGCCCGGGACGTTACGCTGTCTGCAGTCCGGGTTTGCGGGCGATGAGCGTGGCGAAGGACTTGATGCGCCGGCCCGGCGCCTCGAAATCGCGGAATTCGGAATGCATGATCTCCCAGCCGGCAAAGCGGCTTGCCATCTCGTCACGCGGGAACAGGCAGTAATGGCCGGGCTCGAACATGTCGAGAAAGGTGGTGCCTTCGACCAGGACATTGATCACCGCGATGCCGCCCGGACGCACGTGCGCCTGCAGCATGGCCAGCACGCGACGGGCCGTCGCGCAGTCGAAGAACATCAGCAGTCCGATGGAGACCACGCAATCGAAGTCTTCGGTGCCCGCGTGATTGCGCAAGTCGGCTTCGATGGCTTCGATCGGCAGGGCTTCGGCAAGGGCGCGCTGCCGCAGGTGGCTGATGGCCGAGCGGCTGGCATCCATCGCCACCACGGCGCAGCCGTTTCGCGCCGCGGCAACGGCGAGATTTCCCATGCCGCAGCCGAAATCGAGTACGCGCCCCGTGAGGTGCGGCAGGGCGGACAACTCGAACGGATTCAGCGCGAAGTCCCGGTCGCGGACCTGTCGCTGGAACTGCTGGTCGAAGAAGGCAATGCTCTTGTTGGTCTTCATCGCGGGCAAAAAAAAACCGCCGGACGCACCGGCGGTTCGATTTTACGTGATGCCGCGCTTCAGAGGTTCTTAGTGTCGTGGCAGGCGGCGCCGCAGGAGTTGGTGTAGGGAATCGGCATGGCCTTGCCCGGCTCCACGCCCTTGACGCCCTTGTTGTCCTTGCGCGGAACGTCATAGACATGCGAGCTGATGTCGTTGACCCAGTAGTTCTTGCCGTCCTTGCCGAGCAGGCCCTTGCCGAAGCCGGCGCCGGTCTGCGCAGTCTTGGCGTTGTGGCAGTCGATGCAGGTGATCTTGGCAGGATCCACCGTGCACTTGGCCTTGTCGGCAAGGTGCGCCTTCATGTCGTCACGGTTCTTGTGGCAGGCCGTGCACACCTCGGACGTCTTCGGATCGTGCTTCAACTGGTGCAGCGACTTGCCGTTGCCATGCGGGTCGTGGCAGTCGGAGCAAGCGACCAGTTGGGTGCCGTTGCGATACTTCTTCGCCTTGATCAGGTCCGAGTAGGGCTGGTGGTGGCTCTTGGAATGCAGTCCGTCCGCCCAGAAGTCGGCGTCCTTGCCATCCGGTCGGGTGGTGTATTCCGTGAGGAAGCGGTTGCGCGAGGTGCCCGGCAACATCATCTTGTTGTCCTTGTTGACCGGCTGGTCGTTGTTCAGGTTGCCCTGCGGCCGGCTGTGGCACTGCCCGCACAGCACATCGGCGCGTTCCGCCGACAGCTTGTTGGGGCTGACGATGGTGGCCGGCATGTCGATCTCTTTTGCCTTGTCATGCACGGAACCGGGACCATGGCAGGTTTCGCAACCCAGGTTGAGCTCGTTGGGCTTGCCGTCGCCGTCGATGTCCAGCTCGCCGTTGCGATCATTGGCGGCGCCGGCGATGTAGTCGCCCTTGGCGTTCTTGGCCAGCGTGTAGCCGGCGTAATGGCAGGACGCGCATTCCTTGTCGAAGGCCTTGGCCTGGGGCGGATCGGTCAGCTTCTTCGTCTGTTCGTTGAAGAACCAGTCGGCGTGGTAGTCGCGCCAGGGTTTGCGGGTGCGGTCGGCAAACGCGTCGTCGCCGTTCTGGTTGAACTGGACGAAGGGGAACAGGTTGGCGCCGACGCGAACCAGATAGCGCTGCTTGTAGAGGCCGCCGCCGTAGGTCATGTCCACGGTGTAGACGCGATCCGGGTCCTTGGGGTCCCTGGCGTTCTCGGCGCGGAACTTGAGCTTGCCGGCGCCATCCTTGAAGAAGGTGGCGGTGAAGCTCACGCTGGAGGCGTCGGCGGGGGCCTTGGTGCTGATCTGGTACTTGTCGAAACCGCGCTTCGGATCGTAGCCGTAGAACCAGAATTTGGTGCCGGCCATGAGCTTGTCCAGGCCCTTGTTGAATTCCGGGAAGCGGGAGTGGTCCTGCAGTTTGCTCGGCTTGCCGATGACGGTCATGCCCAGCCGGTGCAGGGTCTTGGTGATGTGCTTCTGATCCTCGTGACACTCGATGCAGGCGGTGCTGCCGATGTACTTGGCATTCGGCGGCACGTTGCCGGAAATCTTGATCAACAAGGGAGCGGCGCCCAGTTCATCGGTGCCCAGCGCCTTACGCGACTTGTCGCCGCCCGGCAGGTACTTGCTGGTGGCGGGTTCGACATAAACGAAGTATTTGGCGCCGGGCACGTTGGCGAAACTGAATTCGCCCTTGGCATTGGTCCTGGCGTTCAGGTAGCGCCCGCGATTGGCGGCCAGACTGTCTTCCAGCGGCTCGTCGTTCGGCGAATCCTTTTTTACCTGGATCGGCGTCTTGCCCATTGCCGCCACGTCGGCAGCGGGAATGAGCCAGACCGTGGCATCGGCGACCTTGAGGAAGGTGTCCTTGCTGCCGTCCTCGACCACGCCCTTGAACGACACGTTCGGGTAGGTCTTGACTTGCGTGCAGCCGTACATCAGGAACACCGAGGCAAGCGCCAGCAGCATCCCGATTAAGGTTCTTTTCATTTCCGTTCCCCTTGTTTGTTGAATCCGTTGTCCATTGAGCCTGCAAGGCTTGTGCCATCGGCATCGCCAGTGCCGTGGCGTGGAATCATTCAGGAATTCAGGGGAATCCCCATCCATGTTGTCCTCGAATCACGACACCTGTCGTTAATTAGTGACAATTCCCCAGCGTTTCATGCGGACATAGAAGTTCTGCCGTGGAATGCCGCTGAGGCGTGCCGCTTCGGACACGTTTCCGCCTGCCGCCACGAGCAGGCGCCGGAAGTATTCCTGCTCGAATTCGGCGCGAGCTTCCTGATAGCGCAAGGTCGGCGCCGGCCCTGCGATGCCCGGGGTGCTTGCAGCATGGTCGCCGGCCGGAAACAGATGCAGGGTGTCGATCGGGCCGCCGGCGTGCAGGGCCACCGTGCGCTCGATGCAGTGCTGCAGTTGCCGCACATTGCCCTCCCAGGGACAGCTTTCCAGCGCTTGCAGGGCGGCCGGAGTGAGCGGCCCGCATTCCTTGCCGAATTTCGCGCAGTAATGATCGAGGAAGTGCGTGGTCAGCGGCACGATGTCGCCGGTACGTTCGCGCAACGGCGGCATGCGTATCGTCACTACGGCAATGCGGTAGTAGAGGTCTTCCCGGAACCGGCCGGCCTTGACTTCGGCGAGCAGGGAGCGATTGGTGGCGCATATCAGGCGGAAGTCGGCCATGCGCGGCTCGGTGCTGCCGATGCGCGTGAAGCTGTGGTCCTGCAGCACGCGCAGCAGGCTGCTTTGCAGCTTCGGGCTCATGTCGGCGATTTCGTCGAGAAACAGGTTGCCGCCGCGGGTCTTTTCAAAGTAGCCCGCATTGGCCTGGCTGGCTCCGGTAAAGGCGCCCTTTTCGTAGCCGAACAGCAGGCTTTCCAGCAGCGTTTCGGCCAGGCCGCCGCAGTTGACCTCGAGAAACGGTTTGTCTGCCCGCATGCTTTGGGCATGGATGAGCTTGGCCGCAAGCTCCTTGCCGGTGCCGCTTTCCCCTTCCAGCAACACGGTGGTATCGAGGCCGGCCACCTGGCGAATCTGCCCGAGCACGCGTTCCATGGCCGGGGACTGGGCAATGACATTCGGCGTGCCCGATTCGCTTGAGAGGCGTGCGCGCAGGCCATGGATTTCGCGATAGGCCCGGTCGAGTTCGAGCGCCTTGCCGATGACCGCCTCCAGCGCCTCCAGGTCTTCGAAGGGCTTGGTCAGGTAATCGAACACTCCTTCGCGCACCGCCGCCACGGCATCGCGCACATCGGCGAAACCGGTCATGAGGATGCCAACGAGATGCGGCCGCCGCGAACGGAATTCGCGCAGCAGGGAAACTCCATCGTCATCAGGCAGGCGCTGATCCATCAGCACCAGATTGAAGTCGGCGGCGGCGAACAGCGCGCGTGCCTCGTCGGCGTCCGCGGCCAGGCTGACTGTCGCCGTCGGCGTCAGCAGCCTGGCGACCAGGTTGCGGGTATGGCGGTCATCATCGACGACGAGGATCTTGGGCAGCATGTCAGGAAGTGCGCGATTTGTTTTCGGCCGAGTCGGGCAGGGATGTCGGCAACCAGATCGCAATTCGCGTGCCATGGCCCGATTCGCTGCTGGCGCTCACCTGTCCTCCGTGAAGCAGCGCAACATGCTGCACCACCGGCAGCCCGAGCCCGGTGCCGTCGCTGTGCGTGGTGTAGAAGGGCACGAAGATCTTCTCCAAGACTTCCGGCGGCATGCCCTGTCCGTGGTCCGTCACCGCCAGCGACCAGCCGGGCCGCCCTTGCGCCGGCTCGTCTTCCCGCTCCACGGTGATGACGATGGCGCCATTGTCGGTCGTGGCCCGCGCCGCGTTGACCAGCAGGTTGAACAAGGCATGGCGAATCAGGATCGGATCGATCGTCAGCACTACCGGTTCGTCCGGCAACTTGACCTCGACCGGCAGGTTCCTGTTCTCGGTCTGGCGAAACAGCAACACGGTATCCTCGATCAGCTCTGCCATCGGGGTCGGCTTGCTGTCGAAGCGGGATACCTTCGAAAACGCCAGCATGCGCTTGACGAAGGCATGACAATCCTCGCCGGCGCTGCGAATCTCGCGCAACATTTCGCGGGTGCGTGCCGGATCGTCGACCCCGCGTTCGGCCAGTTGCGCCAGGCTGACCACGCCGACCAGCGGATTGTTGAGTTGATGGGCGATGCTGCCGACCATGGTGCCCAGCGCCGACAGTTTCTCCAGTTGCAGAATGCGTCCGTACTCGGCGTTGACGCGCAACAGCTGACGTTCGAGGTCGTGCTGGCGCCGGTAATCGCGCTCCACCCGGTCGAGTGCGAGGTAGAACACCCCGATCATGCCGATCGCCGCCAGCAGGCCGATCGTCGTGACGGCGACGATCGACCATTGGAAGGCGGATTTCATGGCGGTGATGTCGCGTATCACCACCAGGTCGCCGATGTGGCGTTGACCCGCGTCCCTGAGGGGGACGGCGGCCAGGTGCAGCGATCGTCCCTGATCTTCGATCTCCGCGGTGCGTCCGGTGAGCAGGTTTTGCAGGGTGGGGTCGTCGAGCGTTGCCGGCAGCCGGTCCGTCGTTTGCGCCAGCGCCACATGGCTGGCAAAGCGTTCCCAGCTTCCCCCGCGCTTCATCAGGGCCTGGCCGCGCTGCCACTGCTCCGGCAATACCATGCGCTTGTCGACCAGCACCAGCATGTCCACCGACAGGCTTTCCCCGATTTCGCCGATCAGATGTTCTATCTCTTCGCCGATCTCGAGATAGCCGATGACGCGGCCGTCGCGCTGCCACGGCATGACCAGCCTGAGCGTGAGCGTTCCGAGGGATCCCAGTTCCAGGCCGTGTACCGCGTCCTGCCGTTCCTTTGCCTTGATCGTCGTGAGCCGGTCGATTTCGTCGCCGAACTCGTCGGGGCTATGGAAGCGATAGAGGTTGATCAGGTCCGGTCCGGTGAAATACAGGTGCGTGATCCGATGTTTGTCGCGCAGGCTGGCGAACAAGGGGCCCAACTGCCGCGTCAGGGCGGGACGGTCGAGGTCGCGGAACGCCCGTTCGATGGACGGGTTGGTCATCAACGCGCGCATCGTGGCGAGCATCAGGTTGGTGTCCTTGTCCAGCTTCTGCACGAAAAGCTTTTCCACGGCGGCGGTGCGTTCGGCGATGTCCTGGTCGCGAATGTTGGCCTCGACCCGCAGGATGGCGACCGTAAACACGCCCATGACGAAGACGAGCACGACGGCGAGGGGGGCGATGAAGCGCGCCTTGACGCGACGGGGTTCCTTCGCTTGGAGCGCAGGGCTGATTTGAGTCATCTGACAAAGTGTGCCGTGTCCGTTGCCGCCACGCAACTGCATGAACCTCGGCCGGGTTCCCGGGGTCCGCCGCGGCCGGCATCGGGGTGGCGGCACGGGATATTGCACCGCGATGCCGTCCTTGCGATAAACTGTATAAAAACACAGTCACCGCCCGAGCCATGCCATCCCTTCCGGCCTACGCCGAACTCCACTGCCTTTCCAACTTCAGCTTCCTGCGCGGCGCCTCGCACGCCGAGGAACTGGTGGCGCGCGCCGTGCAGCTGGGCTACACGGCGCTGGCGATCACCGACGAATGCAGCTTCGCCGCCAGCGTGCGCGCCCACCTCGCGGCGCGCGGTGCGGCGCTGCAACTGATCCACGGCACCGAACTGCGTCTTGCCTGCGGCATGAAGCTGGTGCTGCTGGCGCAGAACCGCGCCGGTTACGGCAATCTCTCGGCGCTGGCGACGCTGGGCCGCCGCCGTGCGGAAAAAGGCAGCTATCACCTGACGCGCAAGGACCTGGCCGGCTGGGATGGCGGCGGCGTGCCGGATTGCCTGGCGCTGTGGGTTCCCGAAGCAGGCACAAGAGTAGACGCCGGCGACACGGCGACCCGGGACGCCGATGCGCGCTGGCTGGCCGCGCACTTCGCCGGCCGCGCCTGGATCGCCTTCGAGCGGCACCTGCGCCCCGACGACCCTGCGCGCCTCGCCGCCTTGCGCGAACTCGCGGCGGCGAGGCATCTGCCGCTGGTCGCCGCCGGCGACGTGCACATGCATGCGCGCTCGCGGCGGCCCCTGCAGGATGTGCTGGCCGCCTTGCGCCTCGACACCACGGTGGCGGAAGCGGGCGGGGCGCTGTTCGCCAACGGCGAACGCCACCTGCGCTCGCGCCTGGCGCTGGCGCGCCTGTATCCCCCGGAACTGCTGGCCGAGACCATGGCGATTGCCGCGCACTGCAGTTTTTCCCTGGACGAGCTGCGCTACGAATATCCCGAGGAAGTGGTGCCGGCGGGGGAAACGCCGGATTCCTGGCTGCGGCGGCTGACCGAAGAAGGCCTCGCGCGGCGCTATCCCGCCGGCGCACCGGACAAGGTGCTGGCGCAAGTCGAACACGAACTGCGGCTGATCGCGGAGATGGCCTACGCGCCGTATTTCCTCACCGTGCACGACATCGTCGCCTGGGCGCGCGGGCAGGGCATCCTGTGCCAGGGGCGCGGCTCGGCGGCGAACTCGGCGGTGTGCTACGCCATCGGCATCACCGAAGTCGATCCGGCGCGGGCGTCGATGCTGTTCGAGCGTTTCGTCTCGAAGGAGCGCAACGAGCCGCCGGACATCGACGTCGACTTCGAGCACCAGCGGCGCGAGGACGTCATCCAGTACATCTACGCCAAATACGGCCGCGAGCGCGCCGCGCTGGCCGCCGCGGTGATCACCTGGCGCACCCGCAGCGCGCTGCGCGACGCGGGGCGGGCGCTGGGCTTTCCGCTGGCGGCGATCGACCGCCTGGCCGGCAACCTGGCCTGGTGGGACAGGCGCGAGGAGCTGCCGCAGCGCTTCGCCGAAGCCGGGCTCGATCCGGCCGGGCCAGCCGTGCAGCGCTGGCTGGCGATTGCGCAGATGCTGATCGGCTTCCCGCGCCACCTGTCGCAGCACGTCGGCGGCTTCGTCATCGCGCGCTCGCGGCTGGACCGCCTGGTGCCGGTGGAAAACGCCGCCATGCCGGAGCGCACCGTGATCCAGTGGGACAAGGACGACATCGACGCGCTGGGCCTGATGAAGGTCGATGTGCTGGCATTGGGCATGCTCAGCGCGATACGCCGCATGCTGGGCGCCGTGGAGCAGCGACACGGCACCCCGTTCGTGCTGGGCGACGTGCCGGCCGAGGACGCCGCCACCTACGAGATGATCTCGCGCGCCGACACGATCGGCGTGTTCCAGATCGAGTCGCGCGCGCAGATGGCCATGCTGCCGCGCCTGTGTCCTGCCTGCTTCTACGACCTGGTGATCGAAGTGGCGCTGGTGCGTCCCGGCCCGATCCA
The DNA here is from genome assembly GCA_030247575.1 of Sulfuritalea sp. Taxonomy (GTDB): domain Bacteria; phylum Pseudomonadota; class Gammaproteobacteria; order Burkholderiales; family Rhodocyclaceae; genus Sulfuritalea. The sequence continues at coordinate 11,967 of JAOTRV010000032.1, read as the reverse complement.
GGGCAACATGGTCCATCCCTATTTGCGGCGGCGGCAGGGCATCGAGCCGGTCAGCTATCCCTCGCCGGCCGTGCGCAGCGTGCTCGAACGCACGCTGGGCATCCCGATCTTCCAGGAACAGGCGATGCGGATCGCCATCGTCGCCGCCGGTTTCACGCCCGGCGAAGCCGACCAGTTGCGCCGCGCCATGGCGGCGTGGAAAAAGAAAGGCGGGCTGGAGCCTTTCCGCGACAAACTGCTCGCCGGCATGCGCAGCCGAGGCTATGACGACGAGTTCGCCGAGGCGCTCTATCGCCAGATCCAGGGCTTCGGCGACTACGGTTTTCCCGAATCCCATGCCACGAGTTTTGCGCTGCTGGCCTATGTCTCGGCCTGGCTCAAGCGCCACGAGCCGGCGGCCTTCCTGCTCGGGCTGTTGAACTCGCAGCCGATGGGCTTCTATTCCGCTTCGCAACTGGTGCAGGACGCACGCCGCCACGGTGTCGAGGTGCGGCCGGTGGATGTCACCATCAGCGATTGGGAAAGCACGCTCGAAGGCGAAGACCTCGGCGTTGTGCGCCTCGGCCTGCAGCAGGTGCGCAACTTCGCGGCAGCGGCGGGGATGCGCATCGTCGCGGCGCGCGGGCAGGCGCCCTTTGCCGACCTCGCCGATCTGGCGAAGCGCGCGGACCTCGCCCGCATCGACCTCGACGCGCTGGCCGCCGCCGGCGCACTGGCGCAACTGGCCGGGCATCGGCGCCAGGCGGCGTGGACCGCCGCCGCGCTGCCGCTGCAGCGCGACCTGTTCGCCGGCGTCGCGCTGCGCGAAGAGCCCGTGAGTTTCGCCGCGCCGCGCGAGGGCGAAGACATCGCCGCCGATTACCGCAGCCTCGGCCTCACGCTCGGCCGCCATCCGCTGGCGCTGTTGCGCGCCGCGCTGGCCGCCAAGCGCTATCTCACGGCCGGCGCGCTGCGCGAGCGCGGCAACTTTGCCCTGGTGCGCTGCGCCGGCATCGTCACCTGCCGCCAGCGGCCGGGCACGGCTGGCGGCGTCATCTTCGTCACGCTGGAAGACGAAACCGGCTGCGCCAACGTCGTGGTGTTCAAGGATCTGGCGTCCCGCCAGCGTCGACTCCTGCTCGGCAGCCGGCTATTGGGCGTGGCCGGGCAATTGCAGCGCGAAGGCGAGGGCGAACATGCCGTGGTGCACCTGATCGCCAGGCGCCTGTTCGACCACAGCGAACTGCTCGGCCGACTGGCGACGGCGAGCCGGGATTTTCATTGAGCGCCGCGTGAACCAGGGATCCGAACATCGTCCAGAGCGGTCTTCCTCGCACGTTACCCGAGTCGTGCAGCCTCTGCGGCGATGTGACCCGCCAGCGCAGTGACAAAGGTCTTGAGGCCCGTCATCGCCGACATCTCCGAAAATTCGCCACTTGTGCCAGCGCTGCGCTTTGATGTAATGAGACCGGCCGTGGTGTATAGCTGTTCCTGCACCAGCTTTTGGCACAGAAGGTCATACCGATCCAGGTAAGACGCATTCTTGAATTCGGCAAAAACAGGGAAATGCGGTGATGTATCCTTGACCGGCGACCTGGACTTGGGGGCATCCTCGACCATCATCAGCCAGCCAACAAAAGGACGTGGTTGTTTGCCGAACGCTTCTTCACGGTAGGCTGTCCAAAGATCGTGCGCGGTGCCGATGGCTTCCTCGGTCCGATTGTTGAAGTTGTTGCCGAACGACGGACCCACTTGGCTCTTCAGTTCAATCGCCGCGATCAGGTCACCCTTGTGGATGACCAGAAGGTCCCAAAGCTTGGTCGGCCGGAAGTAACCCGGCAAGGTCAGTACTGCACGCTTCTGATGAATCTGCGCATGGGCCAATCCATTCGCCCGCACGATATCGACCACCAAGGCAACGAAGCCATCCATGTTCTTGCCGCTGGTGACGCTTGCACGTTCGCCTTGGTCCACCTTGCCCGCTTCGACTTGCTTCCGGGTGGCATTTTCTCTGCTTACAGAAAGCCTTTACGGCTTTGCGGGCCTTGTTTTCGTAATCGACAAGATCAAGCGCCATTTAGTCTCCATTGCCTCCAAGGCCGGATTTCTCTTCTTGGCTAAGGCTATACAACTTGAACGCTGCTCGGTTGCACGCCTGAAAATCTCTCTTCGTAGCCGCATCAATCAACTCGACTCGCAATGCCTCGGAAACGCTTCGCCAATGCGGCAGACGAAGGCGTCGGAGATATTGCGCCTGGAATCTCAGGAAGCCGCCACGCATCTTGGTTGAATATGTCGCCACGAATAGCCGGGTGACGGCCGAGAGCATCACGGCCTGCAATGCCCTCAAGTCCCACGTCTCGGAGGTGATGAAATAAAGATTGTGATGCGGGTACAGATTTCCATTCTCGAAAACGATATGCGCTTCGCCCTTGATATCAGGGATCAAAAGCTTCGGCTTTTTTGCGAGGCCCGGGGTGATCCGATCGATGGTGCGATACCAGTTTGTCGGCGATTTCTGGGCGCAGTGGCGGCCTGCAATCACGTCCCGCCGCGCCTCAAGATAGCGGCGCAGGCGCGGATAGTCTCGTAGATCGACAAGTCCGCCATTTTCGGCAAACGGATTGATGACGCCTTGACCTTGCCATTCCACTTCACCGGACGCGATATCGCGAGTTGTCACCAATGGCAGCTTGCGATCCGCCTCGACATCGAGGGTGGCGAAATCGCCGATATAGGCCTTGTCTGCGCCGGTCGCGACACCGATGCCAACCATGCAGCCCGCATCTTCCAGAGTCGGAAACTGCTGCTCAAGTCGCCTGATAAGCGCCATCTGGTCTGACGACTCGATCAACCACGGTTCCTCGTCGTTGGTAACTCCCGCAAGTTCGCGGACTGTTTCGAGCTCCGTCGGCAACGAATTCGCGCGCAGTGCCTCGGCGAGTTTTGTCAGGGTGGCGCGGTCGATGGCCGGACGATGGGCGATGCGTGTCGGACCAGGGCTTTCCCTGCTGATGACAGTAATGGCCGGATAGGCGATCACGTCTGAATGGAAGGCCTGGGTATCCACCATATCGACATGAATTTTCAAATGGAACTGTTCGGCGACAAGACGCCGCAACGGTCCGCCATAGCGGTTCTTCATCCAGCGATAGGCGCAGATGAAACCCAAATTACCCCCATTCGAGAGTACCGAGAGGGAGCGCTCGATGAACGGGATATAGAGATCGGCCCGGTCGTACATCGTTTGATAGCGGCCCCGATACTCCGCCAGCAATGCCGGTGGGATCATCTCCTGGCGTACATAGGGCGGGTTACCGACGACGAAGTCGAACTGACTACTCAGTGGCGTCAGCAGAAAATCGTCATGCACCAGCCAGCGATCGGCAAGCGCTGCGGCAGTGGAAAGTGTCAGACCTTCTCGTGTCAGCAAGGTAATCACAGTCGCATGGGTGGATTCGAATGTCTCGCGGTGCAGCTCGACAGCGCGGATTGCCTCGCCGAGATCGCCAAGCGCTGACTTGGCGCCCTCTCCGGCCCGCCATGCTCTGAGCAGGCGGCTCACGGCAGGTATCAGGAAGTCTCCCCCGCCGAATGAAGGCTCCAGGAGTCTTTGCTTGGCCAAGGGTTTGTCTTCGGTGTATCCGACCAGATCGAGAATGAATTCGACAACCTCGGACCGAGTAAAGATCGCACCGCGAGATTCCGCTCCCGATGCGACGGAGAGTTTCTCGATCGCGGCAGCTACCTTGGCGGAATGAGTGCCACTCAGACCGTCATTCAACTCAAGGGTGAGCTGCCTGGATGTCAAGTTCGCTATCCTTGCTGATCTTTGCTCGATGGGAGGCAAGCCTTTGGCGGTTTTCAGGCGGACAACAAGGCCTGCGTTGCAATCGAAACTCCCAAGTCGCATTATGCCTGCCTACGCTGCTGATCCGCAAAACCTTCCATTGGCCAGCGTACTATGCGGGCGACCAAACGCGACTCGTTTGTCAGCGCGCTCTGCAATTCGCTCCCTGGAACACGGCCGGTTTCCCGTGCGGCTTTGTCAGCGAGGAATTCGGCGGTATATTCGAGGAACCGTTGCGGCATATCTTGTCTTTTTCCCCGAAAGTTCCAGGAGATTCGCGCCATGACCATGCATCGACTCGTTACCCGCAGCGACTTCGACGGCCTCGTCTGCGCGATCCTGCTCAAGGAACTCGGCATGATCAACGAGATCCTGTTCGTTCATCCCAAGGACATGCAGGACGGCAAGATCCCGGTCACGGACCGCGACATCACCACCAACCTGCCCTACGTGCCGGGCGTGGCCATGGCATTCGACCATCATTCCTCGGAACTGCTGCGCAACCCCGGGGAACATCCGAATCTCTTCATCAACCCTGCCGCGCCTTCCGCGGCGCGGGTTGTCTACGAGCATTTCGGCGGCGGGCGGACCTTCCCCGACGGCTTCCTGTTCATGATGGAGGCGGTCGACAAGGCTGACTCGGCCAAGTTCAGCCGCGACGAGATCCTCAATCCGATGCGCTGGGTCCTGCTCAGCTTCCTGATGGATTCACGGACCGGCCTCGGGCGGTTCAAGGATTTCCGTGTCAGCAACTACGATCTGATGATGGCCCTGATCGGCTACTGCCGGGACCATTCCATCGAAGAGATCCTCAACCTGCCCGACGTCAAGCAGCGCGTCGACCTCTACCTGGAACACGTGCCCAGGGCCAGGGAACAGATCCAGCGCTGCTCCACCGTGCACGGCAATCTGATGGTGCTCGACCTGCGCAAGGAAGACCCGATCTGGGCCTGCAACCGCTTCATGATCTACGCCCTGTTTCCCCAGGCGAACATTTCGGTCCACGTCATGCGCGGCATGAAGGATCAGAACACGGTGTTCGCGGTCGGCAAGTCGATTCTCAACCGCACGTCGGCTCTCGACGTCGGCGCGCTGATGCTCGAATACGGCGGTGGCGGCCATGAAGCCGCGGGCACCTGCCAGGTGCCCAACGAGCAGGCGGATGTCCAGCTGGCCAAGCTGGTGAAGACGATCACTCAGGCCGGTTGATTCGTTCCCGGGACATACAGGGACGGGGGCCCTCAGGGACCCGTGGCGCCGCGATCCCTGTCCTTGAACGAGCAGTCCCGGCCGTGTATGTGCCCGGGATAGTGCTGCTCGAAGGCGCGGCAGATGTCGGGCTTGAACATCCACTGCCGGTCGGCCGTCGTGAATAGACGGGAATCGATCGGCGCTTCCTGTTCCTGGTAAACCTCGAATATCGTCACGCCGTCCGGATCGATGCGCTGCCGGTGCAGATGTTCGATCAGGCCGCAAACGGTGTCCGAGAAATACGACTTGTACTCGTCGCCTTCCTCGAACATGCGAATCCTGGCCTCATAGACATAAGGCAGGCTCCCGTCGTATTTGGATTTCGGACCGAGAATCTTGTCGAGCAAACTCATGGGGCATCTCCTCGAGTGGCAATTCCGGTACGCATCCTACTCCGGGGCGTCATTTCCGGCATGTGTTGTTGCGTTTGGCGCGGCCGGCCGTTGTGGGTCAAAATGCGGCATGGAATTCGACCGTCAAGCCGAGCTGAACGCGCTGCGCCCCGACCTGCTGCGCTTCGCGCGCCTGCAGTTGCGCGACGCGGGCGCCGCCGAGGATGCGGTGCAGGAAACCCTGCTCGCGGCGCTGACCGGCAGCCACGGTTTCGAAAGCCGGTCCTCCTACAAGACCTGGCTGATCGCCATCCTGCGCAACAAGATCATCGACATCATCCGCGGCCAAAGCCGCGAGGTCGCGGCAAGCGCGCTGGCCGACGACGAGGCCGGCGACGATCTGCTCAACGAGTCGCTGTTCGACCGGCGCGGCCACTGGCAACCGGAAACGCGGCCGGGTCGCTGGGCCGATCCCGAAGCCTCGTTCGAGCAGCAGCAATTCTGGGCCGTGTTCGAAGCCTGCCTCGACCATCTGCCGGCGAAGACGGCGCGCGTCTTCATGATGCGCGAGTTCCTCGGCTTCGACACCGAAGAAATCTGTAAGGAAACCGGCATCAGCTCGTCCAATTGCTGGGTGGTGCTGCACCGCGCCCGCATGGGGCTGCGCGCCTGTCTTGACACGAAGTGGTTTGCCGGAGCGGGAACCTGAAATGCTGAACTGCAGACAAGCGACCGAATTGATGTCGCAGGAACAGGACCGTGCGCTGGCGCTGTCCGAGCGCATCGGCCTGCGCCTGCATGTCTGGATCTGCGCCGGCTGCGCCAACTATCGCCGGCAGATGGGCGTGTTGCGCGAAGCCTGCCGGCGCTTCGGCGGCTGGGACAGTCGCTGAGCGCCGCCTCCTGTTTCGACGCGGCGGATGTTTTGCGAGAACGCCCTACCGGTCGAGCACTGCCGGCAGCGCCGAAAGGTCCGTGATCTCGCCGTCCGGTGCGGCCGGAATGCGCTCGGGGGCTTGGCCGAAGCGGTTGCACCAGACCACCCGGAAGCCGAAGGCCTTGGCCGAGCAGGCGTCCCAGCCGTTCGACGACAGGAAGCAGACGCGCCCCGGCGCGATCCCGAGGCGTTCGGCGGCGAGGCCATAGACCGCAGGATGCGGCTTGTACACGCCGACTTCCTCGACCGACAGCAGGGCATCGAAAATTCCCTCGAGCGCGGAGTTGCGGACCACCGCGGCGAGCATGGCCGGCGTGCCGTTGGACAAGATGGCGAGCTTCATGCCGCGGTTCTTCAATTCGCGCAGCATGGCCGGCACTTCCGGATAGGTGCTGAGCTGCAGGTAGAGGTTCATCAGGCGCTCGCGCAGGCCTGGCCGCTCGATGCGCAAGGTGGCGAGGGCAAAGTCCAGGGCGTCGCCGGTGACCTGCCAGAAGTCGGCGTGATGCTGCGCCAGGCCGCGCAGCCAGGTGTATTGCAACTGCTTCAGGCGCCACAGTTCGGAGAGCCGCTGCCAGTCCTCGCCCAGTTCGTCGCGTGCGGCGCCGGCCGCGCTGTTGAAGTCGAACAGCGTGCCGTAGGCGTCGAAGACGCAGGCCTCGATGTCGTGCAGTTTTGTCGTGTCCATGGGGCGGTCCTCTGTCGTTGTGGCAATTTGGCCCGGCGCCGGCCGGTTCGGGAAAGTGCAGCAGTCGGGGCGAATTGTGTACGATAGGCGCGATTGCCGTGCGGGAGGCCGTGCTTTCGAAGCACAGGCCGGTGCCCGCCAGAATGAATTCACTCTGCGCAAGGGGGAACTTTCATGAAGACCAGGCCGGGCGCCGTTCCGCATGGCGTACAACTGCTGCACGATCCCCTGCGCAACAAGGGCACCGCGTTCACCGAGGTCGAGCGCGATGCGCTGGGCCTGCGCGGGCTGCTGCCGCCGCACGTGCACACGCAGGAAGAGCAGATGGCGCGCTTCCTCGAAAACATGCGCAAGATCGCCGATCCGCTGGAGAAGTTCGTCGCCCTCAGCGCGCTGCACGATCGCAACGAGTCGCTGTTCTTCCGCGTTGTCTGCGAAAACGTCGACGAGATCATGCCCCTGATCTACACGCCGACGGTGGGCCTCGCCTGCCAGCGCTTCGGCCACATCTTCCAGCGGCCGCGCGGCATGTTCATCGGCATCAACGACCGCGGCCGCGTCGCCGAGATCCTGCGCAACTGGCCGCTCAAGGCCGGCATCATCGTCGTCACCGACGGCGAGCGCATCCTCGGCCTGGGCGACCAGGGCGCCAACGGCATGGGCATTCCGGTCGGCAAGCTGTCGCTGTACACGGCCTGCGCCGGCGTCGATCCGGCGCTCTGTCTGCCGGTGACGCTGGACATGGGCACCAACAACGAAACCCTGCTCGCCGATCCCTATTACGTCGGCCTGCGCCGCCATCGCGTGACCGGGGCGGCCTATGACGAGCTGGTCGACGAGTTCATCACCGCGGCGCGCGAAGTGTTCCCCGACGTCATCATCCAGTTCGAGGACTTCGCCAACCACAATGCCTTCCGCCTGCTGGAGAAGTATCGCGACCGCATCTGCACCTTCAACGACGACATCCAGGGCACGGCTTCCGTCGCGGTGGCCGGCGTGCTCTCGGCGCTGCGCGTCAAGGGCACGAGGCTGGCCGACGAGAAATTCCTCTTCCTCGGCGCCGGCGAGGCGGCCACCGGCATCGCCGACCTGCTCGTGGCGGCGATGGTGGCGCAGGGCGTGGACGCCGCCGAGGCGCGGCGGCACTGCTGGCTGGTCGATTCGAAAGGCCTGGTGGTGAAGTCGCGCGAGGGCCTGGCCGCGCAGAAGCTGCCCTACGCCCACGAACATGCGCCGGTCGCCGACTTCCTCGCGGCGCTGAAGGCGCTGCAGCCGACGGCGATCATCGGCGTCGCGGCGGTGGGCGGCACCTTCACGCCGGAGGTGCTGCGCGCGATGGCCGATCTCAACCAGCGCCCCATCGTCTTCGCGCTGTCCAACCCGACATCGAAGGCCGAATGCACGGCGGAGCAGGCCTACCAGGGCACCGGCGGCCGCGCCCTGTTCGCCTGCGGCAGCCCCTTCCTGCCGCTGCAGTATGGCGGCAAGACGCTGGTGCCGCGCCAGGGCAACAACAGCTACATCTTCCCCGGCGTCGGCCTCGGCGCGATCGCCTGCGGCGCCACGCGCATCACCGACGAGATGTTCCTCGCCGCCGCCCATACCCTGGCGGCGCAGGTGACGCCGGCGGACCTCGACCAGGGCAGCCTGTTCCCGCCGCTGACCAACATTCGCGAGGTCTCCGCCCGCATCGCCGTCGCGGTCGCCGAGGTGGCCTACCAGCGCGGGCTCGCCGCCAGGCCGCGCGGCGACGACCTGCGTGCGCAGGTGCAGGCGGAGGTTTTCGATCCCTGCTATCGCGGCTACGCCTGACGGCGGCTTGAGGTATTTCGCCCAAGGGATATAGTGGAGTTGTCTGAGTGTCGCCGTAAAGCGGAGCATCGATGATGGATCTCGCCCGAATTCCGATGGACCTCGCCGCGCTGCTGGCGCTGGCGGCCGGGCTCGGCTGGGCGTCCGGCGTGCGCCTGTACACGACGCTGTTCGTGGTCGGCCTCGCCGGCAAGCTGGGCTGGCTGTTGCTGCCCGAAGGGCTGCGTCTGCTGGAGCATCCGTGGGTGCTGGGCGCGGCGGGTTTCATGCTGGCGGCCGAATTCTTCGCCGACAAGATTCCGCTGCTCGATTCCGTGTGGGACACCGTGCATACCTTCATCCGCATCCCGGCCGGCGCGGCGCTTGCCGCCATGGTCTTCGGCGGCCAGGGCATCGAATGGCAGACCGCGATGGCGATCCTCGGAGGCACGCTGGCGGCCGGCACGCACTTCACCAAGGCCGGCACGCGCGCCATCATCAATGCCTCGCCCGAACCCTTCACCAACGTCGCCGCCTCCTTCGGCGAGGACGTCGTGGTCCTCACCGGGCTGTGGCTGATGTTCTCCCATCCCCTGGTGATGCTGGCGCTGCTGGTGCTGGCGGTGGCGCTGATCCTCTGGCTGCTGCCGATCCTCTGGCGCAATCTGGCCGGCGTGATCCGCGGCCTGTCGTTGCCGCGCCCGCGGCCGACGGCCGGCAGCAATCCCTGAGCAGCCCGCCGGTACGGGCGCGGCCATGGAAGCTCACAGCGCCCGCCTGCGCAGGATCAGAACACTGGCGCTGCTGCTGACGGCATTGTCGTTTCTGATCCTCCTCGTCAGCGCCTACATCCGTCTCAACGGCGCCGGCCTCGGCTGCAGCCCGTGGCCCCACTGCTACGGCCAACTGCTGGTCGGCGGGCCGTATCAGCACAGCGACGCGGCGCGCATCCTGCACCGCGTCGTGGCCTCGTCCGCGCTGCTGCTCGGCTTCGTCCTGGTCTGGCAATGCCGGCGCCCGCAGCCGATCCAGCCGCCGGCGCGGTATGCCACCGCGCTGCTGGTGCTGATGATCATGCTCACCTTCGTCGGCATCTGGAGCGCCGACCCGCATCGGGCGTGGGCCGCCTTCATCAATATCCTGGGCGGCGCCGGACTGGTCCTGCTCGCCTGGCGCACGACGCTGGCCGCCGGCAGCGAGCAGGCGCCCGCGCCCCGTCGCCGCCCCGCCGCGCTGCTGCATGCCGGGCTGGGAACCCTGGCCTTGACCATGGCGCTGGGCGCCCTGATCGGCGCACGCTACGCGGCGACCGCCTGCCCCTTCCTGCCCGGCTGCATCGACGCCTCCTGGCCCGCGCCCGCGGGCTGGAGCGCGCTCAATCCCTTCACCCGCGTCGCCGTCGCGGCAGCGCTGGGCGATGAGGGCGGCGTGGCGCTGCATCTGCTGCACCGCTACTGCGCCGTGGCGACCCTGCTGCTGCTAGGCTTCGGCGCCCTGCGCGCGCTGGCGCAGCCCGCCACACGGCCGAGCGCGGCCCTGCTGCTGGCGCTGCTGCTGGTGCAGTTTGTGCTGGGCGGGTTGACCATTCTGAGCGGCTTGAATCTGCACCTGGCGATTGCGCACAGCGTCTGCGCCTCGGCGCTGCTGGCTGCCGGCATGCACCTGCTGATCCGGGTCAAGACGGTACCTGCCTGAGGCCGGTGCCCGCATCGCGGCCGGGCGCCGCGTGCAGGCGAAAATCGCCGTGCCGCCAGCGTCTACTTCCGGGGAACTCAATTCCGGCCCGGCGCCTTCGATCAGCCTCTTCGGATCAAGCCGGCGCGCACTCGCGGCCACAGCAGGTTGAGCGCCAGGCCGGCCATCACCAGCGCGGCGGCCGCCAGCTTCCAGGGCGGCAGCGACTCGTCCAGCCACAGCGCCGCGCCACCCATGCCGAACACCGGCACCAGCAAGGCCATCGGCGTGATCGTCGCCGCCGGGTGGCGCGCCAGCAGCCAGCCCCAGGCCGCGTAGCCGAACAGCGAATTGCCCCAGGACTGGTAGGCCACCGCGGCCCAGGTCGACGCGTCGGCCACCCGCAGCGCGGCCGCGATCGCGTCCCAGCCCTCGAAGAACAGCGACAGCGCGACCAGCGGCGGCACGGCGAAGGCGCTGGACCAGACCACGTACGCGAGGATGTTGGCCGGTGCGCCCTGTTTCGCCGCGATGTTGCCGCCGGCCCAGGAAAGCGCCGCCAGCAGCACCAGCAGCAGGCCGAGCGGCGTCGTGCTGCCGTCGGTATGCAGGATGATGACGGCGATTCCCGCCGCCGCGAGCAGCAGGGCCAACCACTGGAAGCCGCGCACCCGTTCGCCGGCGAGGCGCATCGACAGGCCGATGGTAAAGAACACCTGGACCTGAATCACCAGCGAGGCAAGGCCCGGCGAGATATGACCGTTGATGGCGACATAGAGCAAGCCGAACTGGCCGACTCCGATCAGCATCCCATAGAGCGCCAGGTTGCCCAGACTCACCGCCGGGCGCGCAAGGAAGAACAGGGCGGGAACCAGCACGAGGCCGAAGCGCAAGGCGGCGAACAGCAGCGGCGGCAGATGCCCGAGGGCGAGCTTGATGACCACGAAATTGCTGCCCCAGACGGCGACCACGGCGAGCGCGAGCAGGAAATGTCGCAGGGGGAGGGCGGCGGGCATGCGGGGATTGTCGCACGGGGGAATCCAGGTCGAGCGTCGCGGCGTTGAGTCCAGCGGCCGCTTGCATGCAAGCTCGGCATATCCCTTCCCCATGCAATTCCGGTAGATTGCCACCTTGACCGGGAGCAATGCGATGAAGGGATCGATATGTCGGTAACGCATGTCATCTGGGGCGTGCTGGCCTTGGGTGCCCTGCTGGTGATTGGCTTGGCGCTGCGCGCCGAGCGCCGCCGCTTTGCCGCCCGCGGCAAAGCCGGGGCCTGGCTGGGGGTGCGGCTGGCCAGCCTGCCCATCGGCCTGCTCGCCGCCGCGGCGGTGTGGCTGTCCGCCCGCGCCGTCAGCGGCCCGGAGGCGCTGGCCGCGTTCTACCTGCTGATGTTCTCGCTGGGGCCGCTGGTCTATTTCGGCCTGCACTGGCTCGCCGGGCGCATGGCGACGCCCGCCCTGAG
>JAOTRV010000031.1 GCA_030247575.1 Sulfuritalea sp. | reverse complement strand
TGCTCCTCGGCAACGTGGAGCATGAGGCCGGGCATACGGACAACCCCAACGGGTTTATCCGTGTTCTCGAAAATCTGATGAACCGGATGGAACAGAGACTCGCAGAGGACCGCGACTACCTCGCCCGAACGGAGAAGCGGATGAGCGACCTGAAGGCTGAGATTGCAAAGCAGTTTGACAAGGCGGATCGGCTGGCATGGCTGGCCTTCCGTCAGAAAGAAATCGACGCCGCCCTGGATCTATCGAAAGGCGATACGTCGGCGGTGGAAGAGGAAGAAACCTCCGAAACCGTTTGAATCACTCCTTGTGGGGCATCACGCCCCACAAGGGCGTGGTGCGCCATGATGTAACACTTCGCGCGTAGCCGGGTGTCGTGGTAGGCCACCGGTGGTTTCCTGACAACTCAGTTTCGATGGCTCCTGTGCGGCAGCGAACTTGAAGGATTCAATTTCGGCTTTGTGCCCAATGCCGTCATTCGACTTTACAACGGTTCAACGGCAGGTATTCGACTTGGAGCAGTCGTACAGAGTTGGACCTGAATGAGAACTGCTCGTCCAAAGTAAACCTCGGCCCCCTGCTAGACTCGGTCGGCAATGTGCAGGTTACCTGCCGATCAGTCGGCGATCGCGTTGAACGGCAGCCTCTGACACTCCGACCCAAGCTATCTGGGAAAGCGTAGTAGATGATGTGTTGAGTCCAAGCATTTCAACTGGCGCAGATTCGCAACATTCCGATTCATCCAGTGCCTCACCACACACTGGTACAGCCAGCGCTTGAAGCCGGACAGATTGCTGCCGTACCTGGAGTAGAAAACATCCGGACTGTCGAAGCAGCCGTAGTCGTGATTGATGCCGTCCTTCTGGATATAGGTATCGGCGCCTTTCCATTCGACCGCCGGATTGGCCAGATTCGGCGTCGCCGCGCCGTAGCCGCAAAAACGCGTGGCAGCGGGATGGCGCCGCTGCAGGCTGGCCAGATAGTGCGCGTCGAGGATGAAGCCTTCGAGATTGATCCAGCGCCCATCGAAATGAATTTCGACCCAGCTGTGGATGATGTTGCGCGGAGCAAGCAGATAGGCCAGGCCGGTAATGGCCCCGCGTTGCAGCGCCTTGTCGATGGTGAAGCCATGAAAGCGGCAGGGTATGCCAACGGCGCGCAACAAGGCCATTAGCAAGGTGCCTTTGGTGTTGCACTGGCCGATACCGTCGGCCAGCACATGCGAGGCAGGCAGGTCGTCTGACTGGTTGTAACCGAAGGCAATATCATTGCGGACGAAATCATAGACCGCGCCGATGCGCTCGAACTCTAACAGGTCGCGCCAGCCACGTTCATCGATCAGTTGTTGCAGGGCCGGATGTTGGAAGTCCAGCAAAGGGGTGACAGCCAGAAGGTTTTGCGTTGATGTATCGGGTTTCATTGATGCGCTCCAAGTAAACGTGCCACCATTTCAAACCCTGCAGCAACTATAGAGTCAAGTGGTTAAAATCAGACTCCCGGTCGTCCGGTCTGCTCCGATGAGAGTTCGTGAAGTCGAACAATGTACAGGCTGCTCCATCGAAACCATTTTCCTATGGCGAGCTTCGTGAGCAACGTGACGCGATCGCGCGCTTTGGATCCGGGCTGAAGCCGGTTTTCGCGATTTCCAAAGCGATAGGTGGATAGGCATGGTGCTGGAAACGAGACTTGATATTTGCACGTTTATGCCAAAGGACTGGTTATCATCCCCTATCTCAAACTGCGACAGATCTACGATCAGTGCGTATTGATAAATGGCTGTGGGCCGCGCGCTTCCACCTGACTAGGAAACTTGCCACTCAAAGTGTCGAGTGCGGCAGAGTCCTGGTCAATGGGGGCATCGCCAGACCATCCCAACTGGTTAAGCCGGGTGATGTACTCAACTTTCGTGTTGTAGACCGCGAATGGGAGATCGTGGTACGCGAGATGAATGCAAGTCCTGTATCCCTCAAGGAAGCAAAACTGATGTACGAGGAAACCGCAGCCAGCCGAGAAAGGCACATTCAGGCGGTCGAATTGCATCGCTTTGATCTGCATCGGATATCTCTTCAGACAGCGTCACGCCGAACTGAACGGCAAGACTAGCCGCTTTAGGTAGAGGTGGTGATTGGGGATCATGTTGAAGACACGTGGATTGCCCTGCGTGGATTGCTGATATCTAACTTTGTGGTACTGTAAGCGCCCATGAGACGCTTCCTCGCCCTTCTTCTGCTGGTGCTGCTGCCGCTAAACGCGGCCTTCGCGGCGGCATCCGGCTACTGCCAGCATCAGAAGGAATCTTCGCAGGCAGCGCATTTCGGGCATCACATGCATCAACATGATCGCTCGACGGACAAGTCGAGCGACACCGGCACCCAGATTGATCCTGACTGTGGATTCTGCCATCTGTCGTTCTCGTCGTTCGTCCCGGCTTTGTCGCCGACGCTGGGCGATAACAGCCCGCCCCAACTCGTGGCACCCCCTGTCGCGGAGTTCTGCTCCACCACTGTCGATCCCTTCGACCGTCCGCCACTCGCCCGCCTCGCCTGATCCGGCGGGACGCGCTACACCTTTTCGTCCTTGACGGCTGACCGAGCCCGCGCCAGCGGGCTGTCGGCTGCGTTCCGTCGGATTCTTCGCATGATTCAACTCGCTGAGGAATTCGATGAAAAAGACACTATTGCTATTGCTGGGGCTGCTTACCGCACTGCCCTCCCACGCGCAAAACTCGCGATACCCGGCCAACCCGGTCGCGATGCCTGCACCTGTTGGCGCCACTGCGACGGCGGCCAATCTCCCGCTGACCCTGGAAGCCGCCTGGCAACTCGCCGACCAGTCAAATCCAGTCCTGAACAGCGCACGAGCGAATCTCGTCGCCGCCGAAGGGCAACTTGCCGACGCCCAGGGATTGTTTTGGAACAACCCACAGATTGCCGCCGAGCGCCTGCGGCGGACGGTTCCCGACCCGACGCTCAACGAACGCACGCAACGCGAGTGGAACGTCGGCCTGACGCAAACGCTGGAGATTGCTGGTCAGCAGGGTTACCGCCGGACGGCTGCGGAACAGGATCTGGCGGCGCACCGTGAAACCATCGAGGAAGCCCGCCGGCAATTGCGCGCCGAGGTCGAGCAGAAGTTCGTCCGCGTATTGAGCCTGCAACTACGCGCCGAGATGGAAACAGGTCTGGTCGATCTGATCAAGAACAACAGTGCAGTGACTCGAAAGCGCTTCGATGCGGGAGAAGACACCAAGCTCGACGCCAATCTTGCCGAAGTCGAACTCGGGCGCGCCAGCAACCAGCTCGAAATCGTCGCCGAACTGTTGATCCAGGCGCGGGCCGACTTGGCCACCTTGCTGCAATTGCCCGCCGAGAAGCTGCCTGTCGTCAAAGGGGCGCTCGTCGCGAATTCGGAACTGCCTTATTCCGTGGACCAATTGCTGGCTGCGGCAGCGAGCCGGGCGCAGCTGCGCGCACTCGACTACCGTGAACAAGCGGCACGCAACCGGCTGGGCCTCGAACGTGCGGCGGTGTATCCCGACGTCACTGTCGGTCTGAGTTCCGCTCGCGAAGGTCCCGGCGATGCTCGCGAGAAGCTCGTCGGGCTGAGCGTCTCCATTCCCTTGCCATTCTTCCGCCGCAACGCCGCCGGCATCGGCAAGGCGTCGGCGGAACTGACCCAGGCGGAGATCGAGAAACAGGCCGCCGGCCGCGACACCCGCGCGCGCGTCCTGACCTTGTGGCAAAAGCTCGACAGCTTGCGCCAGAGGGTCCGGCGCATGGATCAGTCGGTGCTGCAGCGCCTTGAAGAAAACCAGCGCCTATCCAGCGCCGCTTATCGCGCCGGCGAGATCAGCCTGGTGCAGATGCTGCTCGCCACCCGGCAAGTTCTCGATACCCGCCGCGAGGTACTGGAGGCGATGACCGATTTCGCCCTGACCCGCAGCGAGCTGGAACAGAGCGCCGGCTGGACGGGAACGAAATGATGAGCGGCCACCTGAAGAACACACGTATTGGAAAAGAACTCATGAAGACATCAAGAACAGAACTGGGCATCGCACTGGCGATCGCCATGGCGAGCATCTCCCTGGCCGGCTGCGGCAAACCGGAGCCGTCGCCGACGGCATCGGCGCAGCCGACTATCGCGAAGCCCGGCGCGTCGGCCGACAAACCGGGTGAAAAGAAAGGCGAGCACAAGGAAGGCGAGGCCGGACACGGTGAGGAGGAGTCATTGAAGCTCAGCGCCGAGGCGATCGAAGCCGCCGGGATCAAGGTCGAAGAACTCGCGGCGCAGGAAATCAGCGAGCAGTTGATCGTGACCGCCACCATCCGCCCCAACCAGGACCGCATCACCCATGTCGCACCACGGGTGCCGGGACGCATCGTCAAGGTCCACGTCAATCTCGGCGATCGGGTGAAGGCCGGACAGGTGCTGGCCGTGCTCGACAGCCTCGATGTGGGCGAAGCGCATTCCGGCTATCTCCAGGCGAAGACCCAGCTCGCGGTGGCCAAGGCCGACTTCGAGCGTGCCGAAAAACTCCACGGCGACCAGATCATCGCCCAGAAGGACCATTTGCGCGCCCACGCCGAGTACGAGAAGGCCAAGGCATCGTTCGCCGCCGCCGGCGACAAGCTGCGCATGCTTGGGGTGGGGACAACGCCAGCCGACGATGGCCGGGCCGTATCGACTTTCCCGCTGACCACGCCGTTTGCCGGCACGGTAATCGAGAAGCACGCCATCCTCGGCGAGCTGGCCCAGCCCGACAAGCTGATATTCACCGTGGCAGACCTCTCGACGCTGTGGATCGAGGCCAACCTGTTCGAGAAGGACCTCGGCCGCGTCAAGACCGGGGCGGAGGCCGAGGTGACGGTCGCCGCCTATCCCGACCAGGTCTTCCGCGGCAAGCTGACCTACATCGCGGCAATGGTCGACAAGGAAACCCGCACCATCCAGGCGCGCCTCGAAGTCGCCAATCCGGACGGACGGCTCAAGCCCGAGATGTTCGCCTCCGCCGCGATCCGTACCGGCGGCAAGGGTCGCGGCCTGCTGTTGCCTGAAGACGCGGTCGTGCTGATGGACGGCAAAGCCACGGTCTTCATCGAGGAGCACGGCGGCTTCGAGCCCCGCATCGTGGAGCTGGGCGACAGGCTGCGCGGCCGGGTCGTCATCAAGGCCGGGCTGCAGGCCGGCGAGCGCGTGGTGACCGCCGGCACCTATGCCCTCAAGGCACGGGTGCAGAAGTCGCTGCTCGGCGAAGGCCACGCACACTAAGGGGGCAGCATGCTAAACGGAATTGTCGATCTCTCGCTGCGTTACAAACTCCTGGTCCTGCTGGGCTTCCTGCTGCTGACCTTCTTCGGTGTCCGCGCCGTGCTGACCGTGCCGGTGGATGCCTTCCCGGACGTCACGCCGAACCAGGTCAATATCTACACCGAGTCGCCCGGACTCGCCGCCGAGGATGTCGAGAAGCTGCTCACGGCGCCAATCGAATCCGCAATGGCGGGGCTGTCGGGCGTCGAACAGATCCGCTCGGTGTCGCTGTTCGGCCTGTCCTACGTTGGGGTCTACTTCAAGGACGATGTGGATATCTACTTCGCCCGGCGCCTTGTCGGCGAGAAGCTGCAGGAGGCGAAGGAGCGCCTGCCGCAGGGCTATGGCGAGCCGGCGCTGGGACCCAACAGCTCGGGCCTCGGCCAGGTGTTCTGGTACACCATCGAGTCGGCCGACCAGAAGCTCTCGGCGATGGACCTGCGGACCCTGCACGACTGGAGCGTGCGGCTCATGCTGCGCACCGCGCCCGGGGTGGATGACGTCACTACCTGGGGCGGCCAGGAAAAGCAGTATCAGGTCTTGATCCACCCGCAGAAGCTGATCAAGTACGGTCTGAGTTTCAAGTCGGTGATGGAGGCGCTCGCCGCCAACAACCGGCAAGTCGGCGGACAGTACGTGAACCTCGGCCGCGAGCAGTACCTGGTGCGCGGACTTGGTCTGGTCGCCAACACCACGGACATCGGCAGTATCGTCGTCGCCGCGCACGAAGGCGTGCCGATCTATGTGCGCGACGTGGCCGAAGTCAAGGAAGGCGCCGCCGTCCGCTTCGGCGCGGTGACCCGCGACGGCAAGGAGGTTACGCTTGGCATCGCGCTTTCCCGCATCAACGAGAACGCCAAGAATGTGGTGGACGCGGTGAAGCAGAAGCTCAAGCTGGCCCAGCAGGCGCTACCCGCCGGCGTCACGCTCAATCCCGTCTACGACCGTACCGATATCGTCGAGAAGGCGATCAAGACCGCCACGGCGGCGCTGACCGAAGGCTCGATCCTGGTGGCGATCGTGCTCTTCCTGTTCCTCGGCGAGATCCGCTCGGCACTGGTGGTGGTCGCGACCCTGCCGCTTGCCATGCTGATCGCCTTCCTGCTGATGCAGTACTTCGGCCTGTCGGCCAACCTGATGTCGCTGGCTGGCCTGGCCATCGGCATCGGCATGATGGTGGACGGCGCGGTGGTGATGGTGGAGAACGGCTTCCGCCTGCTTTCCCATCAGGCGGGCAAGACGGTCAACCGCACCCACATCATCCTGGAAGCGGCGCGCGAGGTGATCAATCCGATTGCTTTCGCCATCCTCATCATCATCGTCGTGTTCCTGCCGCTGTTCTCGCTCACCGGCCTCGAGGGCAAGCTGTTCAAGCCGATGGCGCTGACCATCACCTTCGCCATGGTCGGCTCGCTGGTCCTGACGCTGACCCTGGTGCCGGTGCTTTCGGCGCTGATCCTGAAGCCGATGGAAGAGAAGGACACCTTTCTCGTGCGCTGGGTCAAGGCCGCCTACCTGCCGCTGCTCGACCGGGCGCTGGAGAACAAGAAGAAGGTGATCGGCGCCGCCGTGGTACTGCTGGTGGCGGCGCTTGCCACCTTTCCTTTCCTGGGCAAGGAGTTCATGCCCACGCTGCAGGAGGGCGCCATCATGTTCCGCGTCACCGGCATCCCGTCGACATCGCTCGAAGAGTCGGTGCGCGTCTCACAGAAGATAGACGCGGTGCTGAAGAAGGAATATCCGCAGACCAGCTCGGTGCTCGCCACCATCGGCCGCGCCGAGAAGGGCGAGACCACCGACGCCAACTACATGGAAGTCCTGGTGGACGTGAAGCCTAAGGACGAATGGCCGGAGAAGATTTCCATGCCCGAGCTGTCCGACCGGATGAAGGAGACCTTGGAGCAAGTGCTGCCGACCGTGGT
The DNA here is from genome assembly GCA_030247575.1 of Sulfuritalea sp. Lineage (GTDB taxonomy): Bacteria > Pseudomonadota > Gammaproteobacteria > Burkholderiales > Rhodocyclaceae > Sulfuritalea. The sequence goes on along the minus strand of JAOTRV010000031.1, from coordinate 42,539 downwards.
ATTGGGCAACACGCAGCCGATCCAGATGCGCGTCGAGGAACTGATCTCGGGCGTGCGCGCGACCCTGGCCCTCAAGCTTTACGGCCCCGAACTGGGCACGCTGGATCGCCTGGCGGCCGAGATCAAGCCGGTGCTCGGTACCGTGCCGGGGGTCGCCGACCTCTCGCTGGAAGCCAACAAGGGCAAGCCGCAGATCGTGGTCAAGGTCAACCGGGAAGCGGCGGCGCGTTTCGGCATCAATGCTGACGAGATTCTCGAAGTGGTGCAGGCCGGCATCGGCGGCAAGGCCGTCAGCACCCTGCTCGACGGCGTGCGCCGCTTCGACATCCAGGTACGGCTCGACCCGGCCTTCCGCGACAGCCTGCAGGCCATCGGTGACATTCCCTTGCGTACCCAGACCGGGGCACTGGTGCCTCTGTCGCGCGTCGCCACGGTGGAAATGGACGAGGGCTACACCTTCGTGCGCCGCGAGCAGCTCTCCCGTTACGCGGTACTGCAACTGGACGTGAAGGGTCGCGACGTGGACGGCTTCGTCAAGGAGGCCGACGCCAAAATCCGCAGCCAGGTGAAGCTGCCCGAGGGTTACTGGCTGGAATGGGGCGGCGCCTTCGAGAACCAGCAGCGGGCCATGGCCCGGCTCGCCGTGATCGTGCCGTTGACCATCGGCCTGATCTTCATCCTGCTCTACACGGCGTTCAACTCACTGGCCCACGCCGCGCTGATCATCGCCAACGTGCCCTTCGCGGTGATCGGCGGTGTCTTCGGCCTGGCGATCACCGGACAGTACGTGTCGGTACCTTCCGCCATCGGCTTCATCGCCGTGTTCGGTGTGGCGATGCTCAACGGCATCGTGCTGGTCTCCTTCCTCAACGATCGGCGACGACAGGGATTCAGCATTCGCGAAGCGGTGCGCGAAGGAGCGGCGCTGCGCTTGCGACCGGTGCTGATGACCGCCTCGGTGGCGATCCTCGGCCTGGTTCCGATGCTGCTCTCCCAGGGTGTCGGCGCGGAGACGCAGCGTCCGTTGGCGACGGTCGTCGTTGGCGGGCTGCTCACCTCGACCGCGCTCACGCTCCTGCTGCTGCCGCTGATGTACGAATGGCTTGAAACCCGAAGGGAGCGGAACTCTCCGGGTTCATCGGACGGACGAGAAAAATCATGAGATTGCGGAGTGCGGTATCGACGTGCCTGGCAACGCTCGCGCTGGCCGGTTGCGCCGGGCATACGCACAACCTCATTCAAGGGGAGAGCGATCGAGAGATCACGGTCGGCACGTTCCGCCACGAAGGGCCGGAGGGCTCGACGATGGTCCTGACATTTCGCGGGACACGCTTTGAAGCGCGCGGCTTTGCTATCGAACGCAATCAGAACCTTGCGGAATTGAAGCGACGTTACGGGATTGATCGCAAGCATTGGGACCGGATTTTTTCAGGCATGGATACGGACCACTACGTGTATTCGGCCGAGCCCGTGTTGCGCGCCGAGAACGGCGCAAGCTTGCTGTGCCCCACCGTCTGGCGGGCAAACGGCGCCCCGGCAGGGCACTGCGTGACCACCGAGGGTACGCACATCAATTTTCGGTTCGAGTGAGCGATCTCAGGCCACCCAACACACGATGGAGAACCGAGATGAAAATGATCAAGGCATTCATCCACCAGCGCCGCGCCGCCGATTTGATCCAGGTGCTCGAATCGGCCGGCGGTGTCGCCAAGCCGAAATTGGATCGATAGTGATGCCGAACGCCTGGCCGCTGAACGGAACTCCGAGGCGCTTTGCTGGCGCGTGAGAGCGAGAAGATCATGCTGAGGGAGCTTCCTTCCAATAAGCAGGTGCCCGGCGAAAGAAAGCGTCGCTGGTTTTTCTGCCACGACCTCGACCTGGTGATCTGGTTCGACGATCGGGACCACCCGGTCGCCTTTCAACTGGCGTATGACAAGTATCGCGATGAGCGGTCGATTACCTGGGATGCGGAAAAGGGATACCGTCACTATGCAGTGGATGAAGGAAACCCTTTTGCCGGAAAAACGCAAACGCCGCTGTTGTTTGAGGATGGTGCGTTTGACGCCAATCGCATTATCGATTTGTTCAAGTCGCTGTCCGCGGAAATGCCACCGGATATCGCGACCTTTGTCCTTCACAAATTGTCCGGCTACCGCTGATAGCCAGCCAGAAAGCTCATCATGACCGAGAAACTTAAACTGGACTTGCCCCTGATCTTGCCGGATGTCGCCGATGAGCGCGACGCCTGCGTGGGGCGCTTGACCAGGTTGCTGCAGGCCGAAGGGTTGGGAATGGCACACATGGTCCACGAGGACGGCAGCGCCCGCCTTTGCCTGCACTACGACCCGCAGCGATTCAGCGTGAGCCGGGTGCGCGATCTGACGCAAGCGGCCGGCGCGAAGATCGGGGACCGCTTTCGCCACGAGAACCTGCGTGTCGACGGCATGGACTGCCCGACTTGCGCCACGGTGATCGAACATGCCCTGCAACGCACGGACGGTGTGCTAGAAGCTTCCGTGAGCTATGCCGCCGAGCGCCTGCGCCTGGAATTCGACAGCGAGAAAATCCAGCGTTCGGCAATCGTCGAGCGCATCCAGGCGCTCGGCTATGCCGTGCGCGAGGAAGGCCATGAGGCAGGGTGGTTCGCCGAGCATCGCGAGCTTATCTTCAGCGTCGTAGCCGGCGTGCTGTTGCTGGCCGGCTGGCTTGCGGGTCGCGCCGACGCGCCACGCAGCCTCGCGCTCGGCCTTTTGCTGGGCGCATACGCCGCCGGCGGTTTCTATACCTTGCGCGATGCCTGGCAGAGTTTGCGCAGCCGGCGCTTCGACATAGACACCTTGATGATCGTCGCGGCGGCCGGGGCGGCAGCGCTCGGCGCCTGGGAAGAAGGCGCGCTGCTGCTGTTCCTGTTCAGCCTGGGTCATGCCTTGGAACACATGGCCATGGACCGGGCGCGCAAGGCCATCGAGGCACTGGCAGAACTGGCTCCGAAGACCGCCATCGTGCAGCGGGATGGCGTGGAGATCGAGGTGCGGGTCGAAGACTTGCAGCGCGGCGATCGGGTGATCGTCAAGCCCGGTCAGCGCATTCCCGCCGATGGCCAGGTGGCGACCGGCAACTCGGCGGTGGACCAGTCTCCGGTTACCGGCGAATCCATGCCGGTGGAAAAACAGGCGGGCGACAAGGTCTTCGCCGCTACGGTCAACGGCGAGGGCGCGCTAATCGTCGAGGTGACCAAGCTGGCGCGCGAGAGCACGCTGGCGCGCATGATGGATCTGGTGGCCGAGGCGCAGACGCAGAAATCGCCCACCCAACGCTTTACCGACCGCTTCGAGCGGATTTTCGTGCCCGTCGTGCTGGTGGGTGTCGGTTTGCTCATTGTAATTCCGCCACTGTTCGGTTTCCCCTTCGCCGAATCCTTTTACCGCGCCATGGCGGTGCTGGTGGCAGCTTCCCCCTGCGCGCTGGCCATCGCCACCCCCTCGGCGGTGTTGTCCGGCATCGCCCGCGCCGCGCGCGGCGGCGTGCTGATCAAGGGCGGCGTGCACCTGGAAAATCTCGGCGTGCTGACGGCCATCGCCTTCGACAAGACCGGCACGTTGACCGTCGGCAAGCCAAAGGTGACTGACGTCGTCGCCGTCAACGCAGACGAGGCAGGTCTGCTGACCGTGGCCGCCGCCGTGGAAAGTCGCAGCGCCCACCCCCTGGCACAGGCGGTAGTGACGGAGGCGAAGCAGCGCAGTTTGAGCTGGAGCGAGGCCGGCGAAGTCGAAGCCGTTACGGGAAAGGGATTGCGCGCAACAGTTGATGGAAAAAAGATAGTCATCGGCAATGCCAAACTGTTTGACGGCGAATCCATCCCCGAAGCCATTCTGCAGCACACTGAGCGCCTCCAGACGGAAGGCAAAAGCATCATGCTGATCCAGGCCGACGGGCAGTTCCTCGGCGTCGTGGGCCTGGCCGATACCCCGCGCGACGGAGTGAAGCAGGTGCTGGAACGATTGCAGCAGATCGGCATCAGCAAAACCATCATGCTGACCGGCGACAACGAACGCGTCGGCCGCGCCATCGCCGACGCGGTCGGTCTGGACGAAGTGAAAGCGGGACTGCTGCCGGAAGACAAGGTCAAGGCCATGGAAGAACTCGGGCAACGTTACGGTCAGGTGGCCATGATCGGCGACGGAGTCAACGACGCTCCGGCCATGGCACGCGCCACGGTCGGCATCGCGATGGGCGGCGCCGGCACCGATGTGGCGCTTGAAACGGCGGACGTGGCACTCATGGCGGACGATCTCTCGAAGCTGCCCTTTGCCGTGGCCTTGAGTCGCGCATCAAGAAGCATCATTCGCCAGAACCTGTGGGTCTCGCTAGGCGTGGTGGCACTGCTGATTCCTGCCACCTTGTTTGGCTGGGCAGGCATCGGCGTCGCGGTGTTGGTGCATGAAGGCTCCACGCTCGTGGTCGTGATCAACGCCTTGCGTCTGTTGGCCTATCCCGGCGAAGAAAATACCAAGTAGATGCCAGACGAAAGCACACAGGACGGCTACGGGCGAGGACTATTTGTTCGTGCGAGTAGTTCGAGTGCGCCAAAGACAGATTACAAAGTGAACGAAGGAGAACAGGCATGAAAGAGATCAAGGCATTCATCCGTCAGCACCGCATCGCCGACGTGCTGCAGGCGCTACGGCAATCGGGCCTTTGTGAATTGGCTACCCCTGGCGCCAGTTGCCACAACATCACGGTAGCCCAGGTGCAACGGCCGCTGGCCAGCACGGATCCGACGCAACAGCATTACTCGATGGACCTGGCCGAAGCCGTCGTCACCGAGTACAAGCTGGAACTGGCCTGCGCCGACGACGTGGCCGATGCCCTGGTTGACGCCATCGCCAAGGCGGCGCACACGGGACAGCCCGAAGCGGGCTGGATTTTTGTGAACGATATCCAGCGCTCAGTCCAGATTCGCTGAGGCGGGCAATGAAAAACAAGCAACAGCGTCCATCGTCTGCAGCGAAGGAAAGAACAAATCCTTCCGCGCAGGCAGCCTGTCTTGTGGCGGTCCAAGGGGGTGCGCTGGAGCGCGTGAGCGCCCTTTTGCGGGAAGGGGTAGCCGTGAATTGGCAGGACAGGGACGGCTGTAGTTTGCTTTTCCATGCGATTTTCAGAAGGCATTTCGCCATTGCAGAGGAACTCCTCGCGCGAGGAGCGAACATCGATCTCCCGGACCGGCGTGGATGGACACCGCTATTCTGGGCGGCTTTCAATGGCCACACGGACATCGTCGGTTTTCTGGTCGCGCACCTCGCCGATGCAAATGCGGGAACCCATGAAGGTGACCGGCCCTTGTTCATGGCTGCTTACAAGGGTCACGCAGAAGTGACCCGTTTGCTGCTGGCGGGCGGGGCGCAGTGGGATGCGCTCGACCCCGGAGGACGCGATGCGCTGTGGGTGGCGGGCATGAAGGGCCACGACGAGATCGTGAAACTGCTGGAAGCAAAAGCGGCCGCGCCTGGAAGGCAACTGCCGGACGTGCATTGAGGGGCTGCGCGACGAGCCAGAAAGTCGGCGCTGGCGCTACGGCGTTCTGGTGTTCAGCCTTTCCTTCCGATATTCGCCGTCAGCCCAGAATATCTTTTTTCATTTGTTCAAATTCCTCGCGGGAGATTTCACTCTTCGCATAGCGTTTCTCAAGAACTTCGAGGGCTGTCTCGAAGTGCTGAGAATGGTGCGATGGGCGGTCAGAATCGTTCCGCCATGGCGGCCTGAAACCGCTACGCCCGAAGACAAAGTAAAACATGGTCACAAAAATAACGACCATGACGATAGGCATGATGATGGGAAATGGCCACCATCCGCCCCACCAGAAATGTTCCGGACCCATAAGATTTCTCCTGTCGTGGTTGATCAGACCGGCCTGACGCCGGTCTTCAAACTCATGAATGCCCGCAGTGCGGGTGGATTTTGCGAGGGCGCCTGTTGGCCCATTACTTCTTGCCGGCCGGCGCGACCGTCGTGGCGCCCTTCCCATTTCCGCCCGTCATGGCGGGATCCATCATTCCGCCCATGCCCCCACCCATCATCTTCATGTTCTCCTGCATCAACTGCTGCTGCATGCCCATGCAGGCTCCCATCATCTGCTGGCGGCGCTTCATGGCCTGGGGCGAGGTGTCCTCCTGATTCCACCACCCCATGCCTCGCATGCCGCCCATCTCGTCCATACCACCCATGCCCTGCATGCCATCGCCACCCCAGCACCCCATGCTCGCCATCATTGGCCCCATCATCGTGCCGCAACCGGGCATGGCGTCGGAGCCGTGCATCATGCGCATGCCTTCCAGCATCGCAGTCCAACGCTCCTGCATCAGCTTCTGGCGCTGGACGGGATCGCTGCACTGTTGAATTCTCTGCCGCTGCTGCCCCTACGGCATCACCTCCGCAACAACCAGCAATTGCTCACGATGTTGCCTCGTCGATCATTTGCATCGTCTTTTCTTCAACTTCCCTTGCCGTCTGAAGCAACGCCGCATCCTGCGAGAGCGCGGAAAGCAGTCTTGCCGGTTTGATGAGCCCGATCATCGTTTTCGAGTTCTCCGTGTATACCGAAATGCGACAAGGCAGCGCCATGTTCAATCTCATGTCCATAGCAAGCACCTTCGCAGCCTGCGTTGGGTTGCACACTTCAAAGACCTTGCACTGCTCCTCGAATGCAACGCCCTTGCTCTTCAGGGTTGTCCCTAGGTCGTGAACATGCAGCACGCCGAAGCCATGTCGTTTCACGGCCGCCTCCAGGTCCGTGGCTGCCTGTTCGAAGGATTTCGCCGTTTCAACGATGTAGTACATGATTAACCTCACCTTTCAGGAATTATCCGCATGCGTCTAGCCAGTTTTCAAGTCGTCGCGTTTTTGCAGGTATTCGTCGCGTTCTATTTCTCCGCGCGCATAGCGCTGTTCCAGAATGAGCAACGGCTCGGGGCGCGTCTTGTCGTTTTCTCCACTCGGGGAATCCGATCGGCGGCCACCCGACAGGTACTTGACCGCCGCCAGCACCAGCAGTATCAGTAACAGCCAGAAAGTCACCATGCCCAGCCAGCCCAGACCATGCCAACCCATGCCATAGCCTTCATAATTCATCCACATTTTTCCCTCCTGCGGCGTTCCGCTACCATTGTCCCGACTTGATCGTGGTTAACCTCATGACCTCCCAGTCCTGCATGCCGCCGCGATACCAGACCAGTTTGCGAGCGGGGTAGCCGAGTTTCAACAGCACCCTGATGTTGTCGGGCGATTGGCCGCACCAAGGGCCATTGTGGATCTGAACAAATGCCTACCATCTCCGCATCGAGCCCTGATGCTGCATCATTTGATCGTTCATCATCTGTTGCATGTTCATGTACCGATCCATCATGTACTGGCGCTGCTTCAGTTGTTCCGGGGTCAGATTGGAGTAATACCCGCCCATATGACCCCATCCCATCATCGGGCCACCCATCATGCCCGGCCCCATTCCCGGGCCGCCCATGCAGCAGCCCATATCGCCGTCGCAGTCCCACATGCCCTGCATCATCTGCATGTTGTTCTGCATGGCCGCCCAATGGTCTTGCAGGAGCTTCTGCTTCTCCTGCGGATCCTGCGTCTGGCGGATCTTGTCCATCTGTTCCTGCATCTTCTTCATGTTCTCCTGCGCCTGCGCCATCTGCTTGTCGAACTCGGCCACGTTCGGCGCCGCCTGCTTCGCCTGGGCGCCCTTGGCGGCCGGGGCGGGCTGCTGGGCCAGGGCCGGCGTCATCGAAAGAACGAGGAAGGACAACGCGGTTATCAAGACTGTCTTTTTCATGATCGATTACTCCTTTGCGAGGTTGAGGGTGGTTACCCGCCGCACCAGGCGGAACGGCGGGTGGCGAGACCGGTCTGTGCTCCATAGTAGGCAGCGAGATCGACAATTTCCTGATCGCTCAGGTGCTCGGCCTGGGCGCGCATGGTCGGGTCATTACGCAGTCCGGCGCGGTAAGCGCGCAGGGCGGAAGCGACATACGCCGCGCGTTGCCCGGCAATTCGGGGAAATTGGTCGGATGCGCTGTTGCCATCTTTGCCGTGGCATGCCGAGCAGACTTGCCGGGCCTTGAGCGGACTCGATGAGGGCCCGCTGTCCGCCATGGCCGCGCTGGCGAGACACAGAAGAAACAGGGCTGCGGACAATGGGGGCTTCATTCTTCACTCCTGCGCCGAGGCATAGAAACGGGCAACATCGGCAATGTCCCGATCGGACAGCATCGCGGCCATGCGGTTCATGACCGGATGCCGGCGTTCGCCGGAGCGGTAGGCCCTGAGCACTTTCTCCAGGTAGGCGGCATGCTGGCCGCCGAGCTTCGGCGCGGTCTCGCCCCGGTTCATGCCCATGCCCATTCCCATGCCGCCGCGCATTCCCATGTCGTGGCAGCCGTGACACATCTCCAGCTTGTTCCAGCCACCGCCGCCCCAAGCGCCGCCCTGGCGCCCGGATTGCCAGCCTTGTGCCCAGGCAGATTGGGCGCCGCAGGTCCCGAGGACAAACAGGAGAATCAGGCGAGCGCGCTTCATTTCTCTACGAATGCCCGTTCGATCACATAGTCGGCAGGCGCTCCGATATGCGGTGAAATACGGAAGCCGCGTGAGTTCAACAGATCGCAGCAGTCCTGCAGCATGGCGGGACTGCCGCAGATCATTGCCCGATCGATGGCCGAATCGAGCGGTGGCAGGCCAATGTCCGCGAACAGTTTGCCGCTGTCGATGAGTTCCGTCAGACGCCCCTGGTTGCGGAAAGGCTCGCGGGTCACTGTCGGGTAATAGATAAGCTTGTTGCGGACTTCCTCGCCGAAGAATTCGTTCACCGGAAGTTGCGCGGTGATGAAGTCAGCATAGGCCAGTTCGCTTGCATGGCGGACGCCGTGGACGAGGACCACCTTCTCGAACCGTTCGTAGGTTTCCGGGTCCTGAATGACGCTCAAGAAGGGCGCAAGACCGGTGCCCGTGGCAAGAAGATAGAGATTCTTCCCCGGCAGAAGGTCGTGCAGCACCAGGGTGCCGGTGGGTTTTCGACTGACGACGATGGGGTCGCCCGGCTGCAGGTGCTGCAGGCGGGAAGTCAGCGGACCGTCTTGCACCTTGATGCTGAAGAATTCGAGATGTTCCTCGTAATTCGGACTGGCGATGCTGTAGGCCCGGGTCAGCGGTTTCCCGTTTACGTCGAGTCCGACCATTACAAACTGGCCATTGGCGAAACGCAACCCGGGGTTGCGGGTGGTCGTGAAACTGAAAAGGCTGTCGTTCCAGTGGTGAACGCTCAAGACGCGTTCGGCTCCCAGTGTGCTCATTGACTCTCCTGAATCGGAATAGAAATTGACGGTATAAAAACCTCAGCGGGAAAATTTCAGCTCGATGCTTCGTTCCAGCGGCGGATAACAGATGCCCAGCGCTTCGTTGCACCCCTGGAAATAGGCAATCAGCGTCATCCCGCCGGCAGAGGGCTTCCTGTCCAGCGTGATGTCCGCGCGAGCCGTTCCCCTGTAGACCTCGATTCGACCGAAGAAGGGGTCGTCCTTGATTTCGCCGGACGACAGCACAACGTCCCGGATGCTGACTCCGGGCGAATTCTTCAAGGCAAACCGGGTCTTGCTTTTGTACAGGTAATGCTTTTTCGCCGGAATGATTTCCACGGCGACCACATTGGCGCTTTTGAGCTTCGCAGTGACAACGAAGGCTTGCTCCGGCGGCAGAGGTTGCTCCTGCGCTGCCGGCGCGGGCCGAACCATGGCAAAAACGGCAAGCAGCCCCGCTATTGCTGCCTTTGGTACATCGATTCGCGTCCTCATCAAGTTGTAGCTCCATGTCTGGGATCCAGGCAAACGCTGCCGGCAGCGAGAAAGATTCCGACGCCGAGTGTGATCGCTACGTCGGCAAAATTGAAGGCCGGCCAGTGCCAGCCGCCCCAGTGAAAGTCGAGTGAATCCACGACGTAACCGCGAAACACGCGGTCGGCCAGGTTTCCCAACGCGCCACCTAGAATCAGGCAGTACGCGGCGGCCTCCAGTGGCAGGCGCGGCTTGAGCAAGGCCAAGGCGAGCCACGCCGAAACACCTGTCGCCAGCGCAATGAAGAACCAGCGTTGCCAACCGCCTGCGTCGGCCAGAAGGCTGAATGCCGCGCCGCTATTCCATACATGGACAAGATTGAAGAAAGCTGTCACCGGAATGACTTGGGCATACTCCAGCCTGGCCTCGACGAGCTGCTTGGTTCCCTGATCGAGCAGGGCGATTGCCACCGCCGCGCACCACCAGACCCACCGTGTCCCCGAGGAGCAAGCGATCCACGCCGCCAGCCATCCAATCAGGAAGCCGGCAATCACGTCCGCCGGGAAGTGCGCGCCGACAGCGATGCGCGACCACGCCACCCATGCCAGCCACGCCACCAGCAATGCTCGGAAGCGGCGCGCCGCAAGCGGCCACAGGGTTGCGGCTGCGAGCATGGCGTAGGCCGCATGCCCGCTGGGAAAGCTGTACTGCAATTCCGGCTCGCCGATGATCCGCACCAAATCGGGCAGCGCTGCCACGGGCCGGGGGAAATCCACGATCAGCTTCAGCATCGCAACTCCCAGCCACGCCAGTGCGAAGCCAAGCGCGAAGCGTTGGGTCTGGACTCGCACCGCCGCCGCCTGCGTTTCGGTCGCTGCATCGAGGCGCCTGGACCAAAGCAACAGCCCGATCAGCAAGAACGGCCCGCCCCAGTAACTGCCGAGTGCGCTGCCAAGCTGGGCAAGGGGCGCAAGCCAATCCGGCGTCGCCTGGTTGATTGTTCCGAACCACGCCACGTTCAGACCGTTCCAATCGTAGAAGAGTTGCTTGAATGTCATCGCCGCAGCAAGCGCAAGCCGTTGAACACCACCAGCAGGCTGGCGCCCATGTCGGCGAACACCGCCATCCACATGGTGGCGCCGCCGACTATCGCCAGCACCAGAAACACCGCCTTGATGCCCAATGCCAGCACTATGTTCTGCCAGAGAATGGCATGTACGCTTCGTGATAGACGGATGGTTTCCGGAATGCGTCGCAGGTCGTCGTTCATGATCACCACATCGGCGGCTTCCATGGCGGTGTCTGTCCCCGCCGCGCCCATCGCCACGCCGATATCGGCACGGGCCAGTGCCGGCGCATCGTTGATGCCGTCGCCGATCATGGCGGTAGGGCCGTAACGGCGCTGCAAGTCCTCGATGGCCGCCAGCTTGTCCTCGGGCAGCAGGTTGCCGCGGGCGTCGTCGATGCCGGCCTCGCGGGCAATGGTGCTTGCTGTCGCGCTGTTGTCGCCGGTCAGCATGACCGAGGCGACGCCGAGCCGGTGCAGATCGGCGACCGCCTCGCGCGAGCTTTCCTTGATCGTGTCGGCCACGGCGAAAAGGGCCAATACCTGCTGCTCCGAAGCCAGCAGGGTGACCGTCCTGCCTTGAGCTTCGTGCGCCTGCAAGCGGGTCTCGATCTCGGTGCTGCACAGGCCGCGCTCCTCGATCAGGCGATGATTGCCGAGGGTCAGCCGCTGGCCATCCGTGCGCGCCTCGATGCCCCGTCCCGCCAGGGCAATGAAATCTGTCAAACCGTTGGCGGGGCGGTCAAGGCCGCTGGCAATCGCCTTGGCGACTGGATGGTCGGAGTGACCGGCCAGACTGGCGGCCCAGGTCAGCACCTGCGACTCGGGAATGGGCGACGGCAGTAGCTCGGTGGCGACCAGGCGGGGTTTGCCTTCGGTGATGGTGCCGGTCTTGTCCAGTGCGATCACACGCAGCTTGCGCGCATCTTCGAGATAGACGCCGCCTTTGATCAGGATTCCGCGTCGCGCCGCCGCGGCGAGGCCGCTGACGACCGTCACCGGCGTCGCGATCACCAGCGCGCAGGGACAGGCGATGACCAGCAGCACCAGCGCCTTGTAGACCGCCTGCGTCCAGCTCCAACCGAGCAGCCAGGGCGTCAGCAGGGCCACCGCCACCGCGATGGCAAAGACTGCCGGCGTGTAGATGGCGGCGAAACGATCGACGAAACGCTGCGTCGGCGCCCGTGTCCCTTGCGCCTGTTCCACCGCATGGATGATGCGCGCCAGCGTGGTGTTGTCGGCGGCGGCGGTGACCCGAAACTCCAGCATGCCGGTTTCGTTGATCGTGCCGGCGAACACCATGTCGCCGACGACCTTGTCCACTGGAATGCTTTCGCCCGTCACGGGCGCCTGATTGACCGCGCTCGTGCCCGCAGTAACGCGGCCGTCGAGCGGTATCCGGGCGCCCGGTTTGACTCGCACGATGATATCGAGTGTCACCTGCCCAGCCGGAATTGCGAGCCACTTGCCATCAGCTTGCTGGACTTCCGCCGTGTCGGGTGTCAGGTCGAGCAGGCTCTTGATAGCGTTGCGTGCCCGATCCACCGAGCGCGCCTCGATCAGTTCGGCAATGGCATACAAGGCCATAACCATGGCCGCCTCGGGCCACTGGCCGATCAGGAAGGCGCCCGTCACCGCTACGCCCATCAGCGCGTTCATGTTCAACTTGCCGCGCCGCAATGCCGCTAGACCCTTGCTGTAAGTGGAGAAACCGGACAGGCAGATCGCGGTGGCGGACAGCGCCATGCCCAGGGCCATGAAAAGCGGCGTGTCGGGTGCGAAGAAATCCAGTGCCTCCGCCCCCACGGCCAGCCCCAGCGCTAGGATTGCCCGCCGCAGATCACTCATGCCACCAGTCACGCCCGCCGCGGCTGGCATCCCGTCGGCGCCCCGCGTCAGCGGCCGGGGGTCGAAGCCGGCCTTGCGGATGGCGACCAAGGCTGCATCGAGGGCATCCGTCGTGGCATCAATTGAAACGGTGCGTGCCGATAGTTGGAAACGCAGGGAACGGATGCCATCGATACCGGCCACCGCACGACGGATATCATTCTCCTCGTTCGGGCAGTCCATGGTTGGAATCACGAAGACGGGCACGCCATCACTTTGAGCGAGATCGGAGGCTGCCGGGATTCCTGCTGCGGAGGGCACTGCTGCGGAACAGCCGCCCGCACATCCGCAATGGGCGGTTTCCTGAAGGGGCTTCGGGTTGGGATCAAGACTCATGGCGTTTCCTTGTTTCCACCATTAGAAACCCTTGAGTGGCTACAGAGTCAAGCGATTACAATAATGAAAAATAATCGGAGCCAAAGCAATGCTTGAGTTCGTCAAAGTTCTGGGATTGTTCGCCATAACTGCGCTGACCGAGATTCTCGGCTGCTATCTGCCGTGGCTGGTGCTGACCCAGCAGCGTCCACCTTGGCTCTTGATCCCCGCCGCCGTTTCCTTGGGGCTGTTTGCCTGGCTGCTGACCCTGCACCCAGGTGCCGCCGGGCGAATCTACGCGGCCTACGGGGGTGTTTATGTGGCGATTGCACTGATCTGGCTATGGCAGATCGATGGCGTTGTCCCAACCCGATGGGATATTGTCGGCAGTGCGGTCACGCTGGCCGGTATGGCGCTCATCATGCTCCAACCGGCCCGGTCCGTTTGAACGTCAGGAGGCGAAGATGAAAATTGGCGAACTGGCCCGCCTTGCCGGGACGAATGTGGAAACGATCCGCTATTACGAGCGTGATGGGCTGTTGCCGGAAACCAGCCGCACCGAAGGCAACTACCGCATCTACGGGGAAGCTCATGCCGAGCGGCTGTCGTTCATCCGGAACTGCCGCAGCCTCGACATGACCCTCGACGAAATCCGCGTACTGCTACGCTTCAAGGATTCGCCTGAGGTGAAGTGCGATGCGGTCAACACGCTGCTCGACGAGCACATTGGCCATGTCGCCGATCGCATCCGCGAACTGCGCCAACTGGAGCGGCACCTCAAGGGACTGCGCGTGCTGTGCCAGGAGGCGCAAGATGCTGGACATTGCGGCATTCTCAACGAACTGGCGCACAATGCGCGCCCCTCTACAAGAAACGAATCTGGCACACCCGGTCTCCTGCGCCGCGCCCACAAGAGCGGCAGCCAGCAAGGTGCTTTGCGCAAGCCCAAGTGACACGGTGATGCGGGCAGACGGCCATGCAGGCTGCCGGCGATGCGCAACACCTCGTCCTCGCTAAAGCCCGGCGCCGCGACCGCGCTGTGGAAGCTCGGCTTGCCCTCGGTGAGCGTCCCCGTCTTGTCCACGATCAGCGTGTCGATGGTGCGCAATTGTTCGATCGCGGCGGCGTCGCGGAACAGCACGCCTACCGTGGCCGCCTTGCCGGTGGCGACCATGATCGACATCGGCGTCGCCAGGCCGAGGGCACAGGGGCAGGCGATGATCAGCACCGATACCGCATTGATCAGGCCATAGACCCAGCTCGGTTCGGGGCCGAACAGGCCCCAGCCGAGGAAGGTGAGCGTGGCGATGCTCATCACCACCATGACGAACCAGCCCGCCACTACGTCGGCCAGCCGCTGCATCGGCGCCCGCGAGCGCTGGGCTTGGGCCACCATCTGCACGATCTGCGACAGCACGGTTTCCGCGCCGACTTTCTCCGCGCGCATGATCAGGCTGCCGTTGGCGTTGATCGTCGCCCCGATCAGCTTGTCGCCGGGCTGCTTGGATACCGGAATCGGCTCGCCGGTGAGCATGGATTCGTCCACCGCGCTTTGTCCTTCCTCCACCGCGCCATCCACCGGCACCTTCTCGCCGGGACGCACGCGCAGGCGGTCGCCGAGATGGACATGGGTCAGGGGAATGTCTTCCTCGCTGCCGTCGGCGGCGATGCGCCGCGCCGTCTTGGGCGCCAGGCCGAGCAGGGACTTGATCGCGGCGGAGGTCTGCGAGCGTGCCCGCAATTCGAAGATCTGGCCGAGCAGGGTCAGCGAGACGATCACCGCCGCCGCCTCGAAATACACGCCGACCCGGCCGTGGTCGGCGAAGGAGGCGGGGAAGGCTTCCGGCGCGACGGTCGCCACGACGCTGTAGCCAAAAGCGGCGGCCGTGCCCGAACCGATCAGGGTCCACATGTTGGGGTTGCGCGTCAGCACCGACTGCATGCCGCGCACGAAGAACGGCCAGCCGGCCCAGAGGATCACCGGCGCCGAGAGCACCAGCTCGACCCAGCTCTGGTTTTGTGGCGCCAGCAGTTCCAGGCGATGTCCGGCCATGGCGAGCGTCGTCACCACCACGGTCAGCGGCAGGGTCCACCAGAAGCGGCGGCGGAAGTCGACCAGCTCGGGATTCTCCTCGTCGTCCAGCGTCGGCAGTTCGGGCTCCAGGGTCATGCCGCACTTGGGGCAGTTGCCGGGGGTTGGCTGGCGTATTTCCGGATGCATCGGGCAGGTGTAGATCGTCCCCGCTGTCGCCACGGCCACTGCGACCACTGCGGCCGGTTCGGCAGCGGCTTGCAGATAGCGTTGCGGCTCGGCTGCGAATTTGGCCATTGCCAGCGATGTATTGGAAGGATCGAACTGCTTCAGGCAACGCCACGAGCCTCGATATCCCGCTCCACCACCCCGCCATCGCCGACGCAAACGTCGGCGATGGCGGGACGGCGATGATAGGGCTTGCTGGCTGCCAGCGGCAGAATTACTTGACGCTGGTTATGACGTAACCCCTGTCGGCCTGCATGAACTCGAAGTCGACCGCCTTGCCGACCGTCAATTTGTCGAGCAGCGCCTTGTCCTTGACCGCGAAGCCCATGGTCATCGATGGCCAGTTCAGACTCTTCACCGGATCATGCGCGAGGACTACCAATCCGGCGCCGGCGTCGACCTTCTTGACCGTCCCTCTGGCGCTATGCGTGGTCGGCATGGCGGTCTTCGGCTCGTTCATGGGCATGTCTTTCATGTTGCCCATCTTCTGCTGCGCCATTGCCGAGCTTGCCGGGAGCGCCAGAACGACAGCGAGCGACGCGATCAGTGTTTTCTTCATCGAGAGTTCTCCAAAAAAATTACAGGGATAGGGCCAGGCTCCCGCTTTTTCGCGCGCGGCCCGGCAAAACAGCATTTACTTGCGGGACATCGCTGTCCGGCATTTGGCCATCATGTTCATGCCACCCATCATTGGGATGGAAGCGACAAGAACATGGCTGTTTTCATTTGACGACTCCTTTCATAGGTAAGACTGGTAAACGCTGGCGCTGCCGTCGCGGCGCAGCAGCAGTACCTCGTAGGGATCGCGCTTGCCCCCGTACTCCGGACCATCCATCCCCGGCGCTCCGCGGGGCATGTCCGGAACGGCCAGCCCGATCGCGTCCGGCTTTTCCCTGAGCAGCCGAAGGATCTCGCGGGCCGGAACGTGCCCCTCGATCGCATAGCCGCCGACCCGCGCGGTGTGGCACGCACCATACTTGAGCGGTATGCCGAAACGCAGCCGCGCCTCGGTATTGCCGTCATCATGGGTTTGCACCCGGAAGCCGTGAGCCTCCAGGTGCTTCACCCAGTCCTTGCAGCAGCCGCATTCGGGGCCTTTCCAGACTTCGATCGCGGGGCGGGATGGGGCGGCCGCGAGCGGCCCGGCGGCCAGCACTAGGATCGCAGCGGCGATCATCCGGCGGCGGCCGGCGTCGACGCGCGGCGCGGATGTGCCGCCCTTGTCATGCACTGCCGAGTCCGGGTGGTAACTGTCCAAATCCGTTTTCATAAACACCTCCTTCGTTAAACATTCGGGAATGGCGATTGCCATCCATACTCAAGCCGGCCCCTGGGGCCTCCTCCAGAACATGAACCATCGCGTACGACCCGCTCGCGGGCGTCGCATCAGGTAATACGCCGCCGGAATCACGAACATCGACAACAACGGTGCGCTGATCATGCCGCCAACCATGGGCGCGGCGATGCGCTGCATCACCTCGCTGCCGGTGCCGCCGCCCCACATGATGGGCAGCAGGCCGCCGAGGATCACCGCCACCGTCATCGCCTTGGGCCGCACGCGCAGTACGGCGCCCTCGCGGATTGCATCCTGCAGATCGGCCTCGCCGGTCCGGTTGTCGTCGAGCCGTGCGAACCAGGCCTGCTTCAGGTAGAGCAGCATGATCACGCCGAATTCGGCGGCCACCCCAGCCAGCGCGATGAAGCCGACCACGCCGGCCACCGACAGGTTGTGGCCCAGCAGATAGAGTAGCCAGATGCCGCCGATCAGGGCGAAGGGCAGTGTCGCCATGATCAGCAGGGCTTCGCCGAAGTGTTTGAAGCTCAGGTAGAGCAGCACGAAAATGATCAGCAGCGTGAACGGCACCACCAGCCTGAGTTTGGCGCTGGCACGTTCGAGAAACTCGAACTGGCCCGACCAGGACATCGAATAGCCGGGCGGCAGTTTCACTTGCGCGGCGACCGCGCCCTGCATCTCGCGCACCGCCGAACCCAGGTCGCGGCCGCGCAGATCGACATAGACGTAGCCGGCCAGCCGCGCGTTCTCGCTGCGCAGCATGGGCGGGCCGTCGCTGATGCGCAGGCTCGCCACGTCGGCCAGCACTAGGCGCTGGCCGCGCGGAGTGACGATCGGCAGCGCGCGCAGCTTATCCAGCGAATCGCGGATCTCGCGCGGATAGCGCACGTTGATCGGGAAACGTTGCAGACCCTCGACGGTCTCGCCGATGTTCATGCCGCCGATGGCGGAACTCACCACCGACTGCACGTCGGCGATGTTGAGCCCGTAGCGGGAGGCCTGCGCGCGCTGGATATCCACATCGATGTAGCGCCCGCCGTCGAGGCGCTCGGCAAAGGCGCTGGTGACGCCGGCCACCGACTTGACCGCGCGCTCGGTGGCGGCGGTGAGCCGGTTGATGACGTCGAGATCGGGCCCCAGCACTTTGATGCCGACCGGACTCTTGATGCCGGTGGCGAGCATGTCGATGCGGTTGCGGATCGGCGGAATCCAGATATTGGTCAGCCCCGGCACGCGCACGATTTTGTCCAGCTCGTCGACCAGCTTGTCCGGCGTCATGCCCGGCCGCCAGGCGTCGCGCGGCTTGAACTGGAGGGTGGTCTCGAACATCACCAGCGGCGCCGGGTCGGTCGCGGTCGCAGCGCGTCCGGCCTTGCCATAGACGCTCGCCACCTCGGGCACGCTCTTGATCAGGCGGTCGGTCTGCTGCAGGAGCTCGGCCGCCTTGGCGGCGGAAAGACCTGGCAATGCAGTCGGCATGTAGAGCAGGTCGCCCTCGTCGAGCGGCGGCATGAACTCGCTGCCGATGTGTTGCAACGGCCACAGGCTCAGCAGCAGGGCCAGCACGGCGGCGGCCAGCGTGCTCTTGGGAAAGCGCAGCACGCCTTCGAGCAGCGGCCGGTAGGCGGCGATCAGCCAGCGATTGAGCGGGTTGCGCTGCTCGTCCGGGATGCGGCCGCGGATCAGGTAACCCATCAGGACCGGGATCAGGGTCGCCGACAGGCCGGCCGCCGCCGCCATGGCGTAGGTCTTGGTGAAAGCCAGCGGCGAAAACAGGCGCCCTTCCTGCGCTTCCAGGCTGAACACCGGGACGAAGGACAGGGTGATGATGAGCAGCGAAAAGAACAGCGCCGGCCCGACCTCGACCGCGGCGTCGCCGATCACCTGCCAGCGCGCGTCGCCCGCCAGGGTCTCGCCGGGATGCCGGTGCGTCCAGCGTTCCAGGTGCTTGTGGGCGTTCTCGATCATCACCACCGCCGCATCGACCATGGCGCCGATGGCGATCGCGATGCCGCCCAGCGACATGATGTTCGCATTGACCCCCTGCCAGCGCATGACGATGAAGGCGGCGAGGATGCCCAGCGGCAGCGAGATGATGGCGACGAAGGCCGAGCGCAGATGAAACAGGAACACCGCGCAGACCACCGCGACGACGATGAATTCCTCGATCAGCTTGTGGCCCAGGTTGTCGATCGCGCGCTGGATCAGGCCGGAGCGGTCGTAGGTCGGCACGATTTCGACGCCCGCCGGCAGGCTGCCCTGCAAGGCGGCCAGCCTGGCCTTGACGGCCTGGATGGTGGTTAGCGCGTTCTCGCCCGAGCGCATCACGATCACGCCACCCACCGCCTCGCCGGCGCCATCGAGTTCGCCGATGCCGCGCCGCATTTCCGGGCCGAGCTGCACCCGCGCCACATCGCCCAGGCGCACCGACACGCCGGCCTCGGTGGTCATCAGGGGAATAGCGCGGAAATCGTCCAGGGTCTTCAGGTAGCCGCTGGCGCGCACCATGTATTCGGCCTCGCCCAGTTCCACCACGGCACCGCCGGCTTCCTGGTTGGCGCGACGTATCGCCTCGATCACCTGGCCGTGCGGGATGCGGTAGGCGGCCAACTGGTCGGGGTCGAGCACCACCTGGTACTGGCGCACCATGCCGCCGATGGTGGCCACTTCGGCGACGCCGGGCACGGTCTTCAACTCGAACTTGAGGAACCAGTCCTGCAGGCTGCGCAACTGCGAGAGGTCCTGCTTGCCGGTCCGGTCCACCAGCGCGTACTGGTAGATCCAGCCGACGCCGGTGGCATCCGGGCCGATCGACGAGGCGGTGCCCGGCGGCAGGCGCGACTGCACCTGGTTCAGGTATTCCAGCACCCGCGAGCGTGCCCAGTACAGGTCGGTGCCGTCGGCGAACAGGATGTAGACATAGCTGTCGCCGAAGAAGGAATAGCCGCGCACGACCTTGGCGCCGGGCACCGACAGCATGGTGGTGGTCAGCGGATAAGTGACCTGGTTCTCCACCAGTTGCGGCGCCTGCCCCGGCCAGCTGGTGCGGATGATGACCTGCACGTCCGACAGGTCGGGCAGCGCGTCCAGCGGCGTGCGCGAGAGCGCCACCACACCCCATGCCGTGAGCATCAGGGTGGCGAGCAGCACCAGGAAGCGGTTGGCCATCGACCAGCGGATCAGCCGGGCGATCATCGCGCACCACCCTTGTTCCCAGTCCGGCGGATCGATACGATCTGCGGCGCCGCGCCTTCCTGCATGCGGAACTCGATCTCGATCTCCTGGCCTGCGCCCAAAGCCGATTCCTTCAAATTGGGCGCCAGCTTGAAGTCCATGGTCATGGCCGGCCATTGCAGCGCCGGGATCGGGGGATGCGTGAGGGTCAGTACGTCACCGGCGACGGCCTCGATGCGGGCGCCGGTACGATGCGTGCCGGCCGCCGCGGCGGAAGCGGACGGCTCCAGGCGCGTCTCGACGCCCTTGAGGCTTGCCTCCGAGTCGATCAGGAACTGGCCGGACAGCACCACTTTCTGTCCTGCCAGCAGGCCGCGCCGGATTTCGGTCTTGCCTCCCGCCTCGATACCCGTCTCGACCTCGACCGGGCGGAAGCTGCCGTCGGCTTCCGTCACCATCACCAGGGTGCGGCGGCCGGTGCGGATCAGCGCTTCGCTGGGGATCAGCAGGATTTTTTCGCGTTGCGGAGCGCTCAGCGCCATCTCGACGAACATGCCCGGCACCAACTGGCCGCCGGGGTTGCCCAGCTCCATGCGGACCTTGCGCGTGCGCGTGCCGCTATTGACCTCCGGCAGCAGGGCCTGCACCCGCCCGGCGAACTCGGCGCCCGGCAGCGCCGGACTGCGCGCCTTGACCCGCGCGCCGACGCGCAACTGCGCCGCCTGGCTTTCCGGCACTTGCGCCTCGGCCCAGACGGTGGAGAGGCCGTTGATGCGCGCCAGCGTCATGCCCGGCATCACCGTGCTGCCCTCGCGCACATTCAGTTCGGTCAATACGCCGGCGATCGGCGCATAAAGCGTGATGCGCGCCTGCACCACGCCGCTTTTCTCGACCAGTGCGATCTGCGCCTCGCTCATCCCGGCCTGGCGCATGCGGCTACGCGCCGCATCCAGCAGCGGCGCCAGATCGCTGCCCTGCATGCGGCGCAGCGATAGAAAGTCTTCCTGCACGGCGACCCAGTCAGGCACGTAAAGATCGAACAGTGCCTGCCCCCGGGCGACGCGGTCCAACGCGGCCCGCGCGTGCAGCCTTTCGACATAGCCCAGGGCGCGCGCCTGCACCAGCGCCTGATCGCGCTCGTTCCAGGCGATGGCGCCGACCGCCAGCACTTCCGGCGCCATGCTGGCTTCGCTCACTTCGCCGGTGCGCAGACCGAGGTTCTGCTGGATGCGCGGACTCACGGTGACCGTGCTGGCGTCCGCCCCCGCGGCGCCGGCATAGGCGGGCACCAGCATCATGTCCATGAACGGCGACTTGCCCGGCGCCTCGAACTTCTTGCCCGGCACCATCGGGTCGTGATAGTGGAGGATATTGCGGCCGGTGACCGGGTCGACTTCACCGGCCTTGAGCCCGCTTGCGATATGACGCCGCGTTGCCGCCTCGCCTTCCGGGATGCCCCAGCTTGTGGGATCGACCGTTGCCGTGGCGACGGGCGCGGCGCCAGCGACAGCGGTCGGCGCGGCGACCGTGCTCATGCCCTGCTGCATGCCAAGTCGGTAAAGGCCGAATCCGGCCGCGCCCAGTACGCCAGCGGCCAGGAGGGCGGTAAGAATGTTCTTGTGTTTCATTGGTTTTGCTCCGGCGAGGAGGTGACGGGCATCAGGAACTCCAGTTCGGCCCACAGTGTGGCGGTTTCCATTTCGATGCGCAGGCGCTCGACGCGGGTGTCGATTTCCATCCGCCGGGCATCGAGCACGGCGGCGAGCGGTGTCTTGCCGCCGCGGTAGGCGGCCAGCGCGGCACGGGTTCGTTCGCTGGCGAGCGTAATCAGGCTCTTGTCGTAGTCGTCCAGGCGCTCCAGGTTGCTTTGCCAGGTCGCCAGCCAGCGCTGCATCTGCGCCATGCGTTCGCGTCCAAGCTCTTCACGCTCGGCGCGCACTTGTTCCGTCTTCGCCAGCTTCGCCGCCAGCTCGCGGTCCTGGCGGTTCTTCTGGTCCCACTGCAGGGGCACGGCAACACCCACCGTGAGCATGTTCGAGAACGCCGGACCGCGCTGGCTGTACATCAAGGACACGGTCCAATCCGTAGTCTTGTCCTGCCGAGCCACTTCGGCCTCGGCCTGGGCCAGCGCTTCCCTGCTCGCCATCAGGGCAATGTCGGGGTGTCGATCGAGCTGGGACGCTAATGCGCGAGCTGCCAACCGCGTCTGCGCAATCGGCGGCGCGTCGCCGAGGGGCACAAACGCCGCGTCGCCCACCCAGCGCGCCAGCGAGGTGCCGGCATTGGTCAAGCGCGCGCGGGCCTCCCGAATCCGGTCGTCGATGCGCGCGACCGCCGCTTGCGCCGCAAACACATCGGCTTGCGCGCCGCGCCCGGCGCGAAAGGCGGCCGTGGCCGCGTCGATTTGCAGGGCCGCCTCGTCGCGTTGCCGCGCCAGCAGGTCCAGCATTTGCTGCCGGTAGTAGCGGTCGAACCAGGCCTGCGCCGTTTGCCGGCGCAATACGGTCAGTTGCATGCCGCGCATCGCCAGCGCCGCGTCGCCTTCGCGCTCGAAGCGCGCGCTGCGCGCCAGGCGCTTGTCCTCGCGGGTGAGCGTCTGCGTCAGGCCGACCGAGCGCATGGTCATGAAATCCTCGGTCAGGCTGTAGCTCTTTGGTCCGTCAGTGGGCAGATTGTCAATCGACAGCCGCAACATCGGGTCGGGCAAGCGCCCGGCCGCCACGGCCATTTCGCGCGCCGAGCGGGCCGCGGCATCCTGGGCTTCGAGGGTATGCGAACGGGTTTCCGCTGTGCGCAACGCGGCTTCCAGGGTCAAGCGAGAAGCGGCATCGGGTGTTTGCGCCACTGCCCCGCCGGCGAGCCCGGCAGCCAGCAAGGCGGCGCCGAGCCACGGCAACGGGCGACGGGCAGGGGGCGCCGCGATGGGCGCCCGAATGGGTAAAAGATTTGACATGAGCTGAATCCGGTCGAGTTACGTGCGCTCGCGGCAAGGATGCCGCGACGCACACGAACCACGGTTTCAGGCTGCACGCTGCATGGCGTGGCCGGAAACCGCATGCGGTTGAACGGGATCAGCTAAGAGTCGGCGGTCGCCAGACGGCGGGGGGATCGAACGACGCCGTGACCGGCCTGGCGGTCGGTATCAGACAAGGTGAGCCGAGGATCGGCTCCTGCAACGGGAGCGAAGCGATGGCGAAGACGACAGGCACGCTGCAACTTTGTCCGGTCTTGCAAAGCTTGCCGGTCTTGGCCGCGGTGTCCGCATCATTGCAGCAATCGCCAGCGGCGGCTGACATGTCCATCGCTATCGGCGCGCCCTGTTCCATCGGGCAGGGTTGCTTGAAGACGTGCGCATTCGCGTTGCCATGCAAGGCAAGCGCGAAACAGAGCAGGAAAGTCAGGAATGCACGCATCGGCCGATTGTATATCAGGCTGATCCACCCAGGTCACGCCGCTTCTGTTCGAATTCTTCCCGCTCGATCTCGCCGCGCGCGTAGCGCTGCTTGAGAATGTCGAGCGGCTCTTCCGGCCTGCGGCCCGATAACGCAGCCCCGCCCCAGCCGCCCTTCACCAGCGCAACGATCGCCACGATGAGCAGAATCCAGAACAGCGACATGCCGATCATGCCAAAGCCCATGCCGCCCCAGCCCCAGCCGCTCCAATCACCCATGTGCCCCCACATCGTCGTCCTCCTTGGCTAGCGCAATGGCGTCCGCGCGAATTCGCATCACATAGCAAACTGACATTCCAGATTTGCCATAGTTCCGTCCGCCCGAAGCGTCGCGGTGCCAGGCCGCTGAGCGAACGCCTGGCGCCGGTTCGATTGCCGCTACCGAACGACCGGTGTTTCGCGGTCGCCGCCCCGAGGCGGCGCCTGGCTGCCCGCCTCCCCGCATTGCTCGGCGAGCCAGGCTGGGCAGCCGCTGGTATTCCAGTAATCGCTGCCGTCAAAGAAGTATTTCGTGACTCGATCGCGTAGCTGTGCCCGGAGTCCCCCCTCCGTCAGATCGGAAATTTCCGCCAGCAAGCCGGCGGCGATCTTCTCGAAGACGTCGAACAAACGCGGATCGAAATGGCTGCCACGCCCCTCGGCCAGGATGCGCATCGCCACTTCCGGCGGGAACGGCTCTTTGTAGGGCCGGCGCGAGTTGAGGGCATCGAAAACATCCACGATGGCGAAGATGCGCGCCGCCAGCGGTATCGATTCGCCCTTCAGTCCCTGCAGGTAACCGCTGCCGTCGAAGCGCTCGTGGTGGAATTCGATCACCTCCCGCGCGCTGTCGAGCCAGGTCGACTTGGCGACGATGTCGGTGCCCAGTTCTACATGGGTTTTCATGGTCGAGAACTCCTCTGCGGTCAGCTTGCCCGGCTTGAGCAGGATGGCGTCGCCGATGCCGATCTTGCCCACGTCGTGCAGGAACGCCCCGGCGATGATGGTACGGATTTCCGTCTCCGGCAGACCAAGCGCCTCGGCGAACCGGATGCTGTAGAGGCAGACGCGATAGTTGTGCAGATCCGTATCCGAATCCCGCTTGGCAATGGCGCTGCCGAGCACTTCCATGAGTTCGATATTGCTGCGCATCAGCCCGGCCGAAAGTTGCAGTACGCCGCGATTCAAGCCGATGATGACAGGATAAAGCGCGAGCGCGGTGGCAAGAATGGCCAGCAGCGTCAGCGAGACGTTGCGCTCCAGATCGGTACGCGCATGCTGGCGCGTCGCCGGGTCGACGCGGTAGACACCCGAAAAATTCCCGAGCACGGACCCGTTCCGATCCTGGATCGGCACGCTTATCTGCATGAGCAACTCGTCCGTCAGCCACGTCAGGCGATGGCTGCCGCTGCTGCCCGATACCGCAGGCCGCGCCGGCCAGCCTGCCTGCGCAAGCAGGTCGCCTTGCCCGGGTGCGGCGATCTCGGCGACGATCCCGCCCTGGGTATCCGCGACGGCGGCCTGGACGAAATTATTCCGCAGTAGTTGCGCCAGAGCCGTCTGCAACTGGTCAGTGTGCTCGACGCCGACCTGATTGACATGGGACCGCAGCGATTCCGATGCGGACATGGCAAGGTCAAGCGCCCGTTCGTCGATCTTGCTCATTTCGAGCCAGGCAACGCCGCCGCCGACCGCCAGGGAAAGCAGAATCCATGCAATGGCAAGGCGTTTCACCACGACGCCGTGAATGCCGCGGAGCACCCGCTTGCGGCCGGCCTTGGGCTGCGCCGGGCGCAGCACGTCTTGCGCGGAAAGCTGCGGCGCGCCCTTCGTCATGAAATGACGCTGGCGATCAAATCACTGCCCTGCGCAGACGCAAGGCGTTGGTGATGACCGAGACCGAACTGAAGCTCATCGCCAGCGCCGCAATCAGCGGTGACAGCAGCAAGCCGGTGAATGGATAGAGCAGTCCGGCCGCGAGCGGCACGCCGAGGGCGTTGTAGACAAAGGCGAAGGCCAGGTTCTGGCGCATGTTGCCGACCGTGGCGACGGACAGCGCCCGCGCGCGCAGGATGCCGCGCAGGTCGCCCTTGACCAACGTGACCTGGGCGCTGTTCATGGCCACGTCGGTGCCGGTGCCCATGGCGATGCCGACATTCGCCTTGGCCAGCGCCGGCGCATCGTTGATGCCGTCGCCGGCCATGGCGACCTTGCGCCCTTCCTGCTGCAAGCGATCCACCAGGTCCACCTTGTCGCGCGGCTTGACCTCGCCATGCACCTCGTCGATGCCGAGGCTGGCGGCCACGGCGCGCGCCGTGGTGAGGCCGTCGCCGGTGGCCATGACGACGCGGATGCCGGCGGCTTTGAGTCCCGCCAGGGCTTCCGCGGTCGACGCCTTGACCGGATCGGCGACCGCCAGCAGGCCCGCCAGTTTCTGGTCCACGGCCAGATACATGACGCTGGCGCCCTCCTGGCGCAGGGCCTCGGCCTGCTCCGCCAGTCCGTTCCAGGCGACGCGTTCGTCATCCATCAGGGCGGTGTTGCCGAGAATCACCGCGCGGCCCGCCACCTTGCCGCGCACGCCGATGCCGGAGCCGGATTCAAATTCTTCCGGCGCGTCCAGCGCAAGCTTGCGCTGCTTCGCCTCGGCGACGATGGCATGCGCCAGCGGGTGCTCGCTGCCCTGATCGAGGCTGCCGGCGATGCGCAACACCTCGTCCTCGGTAAAGCCCGGCGCCGCGACCGCGCTGTGAAACGCCGGCTTGCCCTCGGTGAGCGTCCCCGTCTTGTCCACGATCAGCGTGTCGATGGTGCGCAATTGTTCGATCGCGGCGGCGTCGCGGAACAGCACGCCTACCGTGGCCGCCTTGCCGGTGGCGACCATGATCGACATCGGCGTCGCCAGGCCGAGGGCACAGGGGCAGGCGATGATCAGCACCGATACCGCATTGATCAGGCCATAGACCCAGCTCGGTTCGGGGCCGAACAGGCCCCAGCCGAGGAAGGTGAGCGTGGCGATGCTCATCACCACCATGACGAACCAGCCCGCCACTACGTCGGCCAGCCGCTGCATCGGCGCCCGCGAGCGCTGGGCTTGGGCCACCATCTGCACGATCTGCGACAGCACGGTTTCCGCGCCGACTTTCTCCGCGCGCATGATCAGGCTGCCGTTGGCGTTGATCGTCGCCCCGATCAGCTTGTCGCCGGGCTGCTTGGATACCGGAATCGGCTCGCCGGTGAGCATGGATTCGTCCACCGCGCTTTGTCCTTCCTCCACCGCGCCATCCACCGGCACCTTCTCGCCGGGACGCACGCGCAGGCGGTCGCCGAGATGGACATGGGTCAGGGGAATGTCTTCCTCGCTGCCGTCGGCGGCGATGCGCCGCGCCGTCTTGGGCGCCAGGCCGAGCAGGGACTTGATCGCGGCGGAGGTCTGCGAGCGTGCCCGCAATTCGAAGATCTGGCCGAGCAGGGTCAGCGAGACGATCACCGCCGCCGCCTCGAAATACACGCCGACCCGGCCGTGGTCGGCGAAGGAGGCGGGGAAGGCTTCCGGCGCGACGGTCGCCACGACGCTGTAGCCAAAAGCGGCGGCCGTGCCCGAACCGATCAGGGTCCACATGTTGGGGTTGCGCGTCAGCACCGACTGCATGCCGCGCACGAAGAACGGCCAGCCGGCCCAGAGGATCACCGGCGCCGAGAGCACCAGCTCGACCCAGCTCTGGTTTTGTGGCGCCAGCAGTTCCAGGCGATGTCCGGCCATGGCGAGCGTCGTCACCACCACGGTCAGCGGCAGGGTCCACCAGAAGCGGCGGCGGAAGTCGACCAGCTCGGGATTCTCCTCGTCGTCCAGCGTCGGCAGTTCGGGCTCCAGGGTCATGCCGCACTTGGGGCAGTTGCCGGGTGCCGGCTGGCGTATCTCGGGATGCATCGGGCAGGTGTAGATCGTGCCCTCTGTTGCGACGGCCACTGCGACCACCGCAGCCGGTTCGGCAGCGGCTTGCAGATAGCGTTGCGGCTCGGCTTCGAATTTGGCGCGGCACTTCGCGCTGCAAAAATGATAGGTCTGTCCGGCGTGCTCGACAACGTGGACGGAATCGGGCTTGACCGTCATGCCGCACACCGGGTCGATAATTTTTTCGTCCGTTTTCATGGGATTTGTCTCCGTACCAGCCAGATGACGAGGGGTGGAATCAGCAGCCATTGCAGCAGCGGCGCCAGTCCGGTGCCCAGCAGCGGCAGCCGTGGCATTGCTTCGGCATATTCCCAGCGGCCGCCGATCTGCGTGGCCCAGTATTCCAGCGCAATCGTGACGATCAGGCCGATGGCGATGTAAGCGCCCAGGGTGATGGCGGAAGGCCGCCGCATCCAGCCGCGCGTGCGGGTCGCTGCTGCGACCAGCCAGAAGGCCAGCAAGGCGATTGCCGCATCGCCCAGTGCGGCGCGGGTGCACAGAATGACGCCATCCCAGTGCGCCAGCGACGGCATGTTCTTGAACAGGGGAATTTGCCACAGCTCCCAAGGCAGGTTGAGCAGGAAGGCGAACAGGGCCACGTTGGCTTCGGGCCAGTTCATCACGCCGCTTCGCCGCGAGCGCAACATCAGGCTGGCGGACGCAGTCGCTGCAGCCGGGAGACCATAGCAGAGCTGCCTGCCCTTACTTCATCGGCATGGGTGCGGTGGGGGCTGCGCCCTCCGGACGGCGCATCATCTGCTCCATCATCATCTGCATCATGTCCATGCGCTTTTCCATGTGCTGCATGCGGTCCGGCACGTCGGCGGGCGCGGCGCCACCGCCCATCATGCCCATGCCCCCTTTGCCCATCATGCCGCCGTGCATCGCCGCCATGCCGCCTTTGCCCATCATGCCGCCCTCCATCATCGGACAGTCCATCATCCCGGCCTTCATGTCGTGCGCCATTTTCATGTTCTCCTGCATGGTCTGCATGTGTTCGGCCATGGCTTTGTGCCGCGCTTCGTCGGTCTTCGCCTTGGCGATGCGGTCGAGCTGCGCCGGCATTTTCTTGACATTGTCTTGCATCTTCTTGACCTGCGGCGCCGGTTGCGCGGGGGCGCTTTTCGCGTCTGCCGCCTTCTCCGGGTGGTGAGCTTCCTCGGCCAAAATCGGTGCCGAAAACGCGAGTGCGGCCGCAATGGCTGTCATGGCAAACCTGTTCATGGTGGTTCTCCTTGGTGAGGTTTTTTCCTGTCCCCTGGCCAGGGACAAATGGAACGTCACAGCCTGCTTGATAGCGGCCTTGCCGGTCGGTGCGTTGCCGAACATCCGGCTTTTCCGCTGGGCCAGCCCGCAAGTTACTGTTTCAGGCGCCGCGGCCTGCTTGATGCGACTCATTGTTTGGGCTCCGTTTGCGCATTCTTCACCATGGGCCAAGGTAGTAGCGCGGGTGTCCTGGCGCGGTAAGCGGCGTATTCCGCGCCGAACTCGGCCGCTACCTCCGCCTCCTCCCGCCTGGCGAGGCGCGCATAGACGATCACCAGAATCGGAAACATGACGACGGTAATAATGGTCGGCCATTGCAACAGGAAACCGAACATGATGAGCACGAAGGCCACGTATTGGGGATGGCGGATGCGCGCGTAGGGGCCGCTGGATGCCAGGCGATGCGCGCGTTGGGCCTGGTAGAGCACGTTCCAGGCCGACGCCAGGAGCCAGAAGCCGCCGAAGATAAAAGCCGTGCTCAACATGTGGAAGGGGCCGAAGTGCGGGTTGGCGCGCCAGCCGAACATAATCTCGAGTAGGTGTCCGGCATCATGCGACGCCAAAAAATTCACCTCCGGAAAGCGCTGCGCCAGCCAGCCCGACAGTAGGTAGATGGTCAGCGGAAAGCCGTACATCTCGGTAAACAGCGCGACGATGAAAGCCGCATACATGCCGAAGCTGCGCCAGTCGCGGGAACTCTTCGGTTTGTAGAAGCTGAAGGCGAAAATGATGAACACTGCCGAGTTGAGCAGCACCAAGGTCCACAGGCCGTAAGCCGATTCGTTGCCGCTCATTTGCCTTCTCCTTTGTCCGGCGGCTTGTCATCACCGTGGCCGTGACCGCCGTGACCGCCGTGCATGAACAAATGCATCAGCGGGCAGGCGAGTAGCAACAGAAAGGGCAGCGCCCCCAGAAAATGGGCGCGATGCTCGGACAGAAGATAGAAGGCGGCGATCACGGCAAAGACGATCCAGCCGATCTTCGCCCTTCCTGCCATCGGCGCATGCTCATGACGATCATGGTTCATGGTTGTGGCCAGCTCCCGGTGGCGGGGACGAGCAGCATCCCGTGCTGTGAGCCTTGGCATGCGCGTCCTGGTTGGCGCGCATCCAGGTTTGAAAAGCCAGCCACTGCCTTTTTAGCCACGCCAGCATCGCGCTTTCCTTTCAGCCAGACCAATGGTTCCGAAATCATGACATCGGCAGCTTGGCCTTCAGGCCGTGCTGCCGGTGCAGGTGAAGATATTGCTGCGGGTCGGCAAGGAAGGCATCGCGACATTCCGGCGCGCAGAAATAGTAGGTCTTGGACTGAAATTCCGCTTCCGCAATCGCCGTAAGGCGGCTGACGACCATCCCGCAAACCGGGTCCTTGTAGCTTCGTTCGTCGATCGGGTGTTTCATTTGCACTTCTCCTCAACAGATTCAGTTGGCCGGCTTGGCAGGAGCGCCCTCGGGCATCCCCATGCGGCCTTGCATCATCATTTGCATCATGTCCATGCGCTTTTCCATCATGTCCATGCGCTTGGCCATCATCTCGTCCGAACCGGCCACGCCTTGCCCCATCATGCCGCCCTTGCCCATCATTCCCATCATGCCCATGCCGCCTTTGCCCATCATGCCGCCTTCCATCATGGGGCAGTCCATCATCATTCCGGCTTGCATGCCGCGCGCCATGCCCATGTTCTCCTGCATGGTCTGCATGTGCTCGGCCATCGCCTTCTGCCGTTCCGCATCGGTCTTGGCCTTGGCGATGCGATCGAGCTGCGGCTGCATTTTCTTGAGGTTGTCCTGCATCTTCTTGACCTGCGGCGCGATCTGGGCGGGTGCGCCTTTGGCTTCCGCCGCCTTCTCCGGGTGATGCGCGTCATCGGCGAAAACAGGGGCCGAGAATGCGAGCGCGGCCGCTATGGCTGTCATGGCAATCTTTTTCATGGTGTTTCTCCTTTTATTGGATTGAAGTCGTTGTTCAACGACGATTTGAAACGTTTGAAATCTGCAGATTGGTCTTCATAACGATCAGTGGCGTGCATAGGTGGTGGTCGTGCCATCCTTGGCGACCAGCAGAATTTCATAGGGAACCTTGCCCGCGATGTCCATCCCGGGGGCACTCTGTGGCATGCCGGGCGAAACCAGACCCGTGGCGCGCGGCTTCTCGGCCAGCAGGCGCTTCACGTCGGCGGCCGGCACGTGGCCTTCGACCAGATAGCCGCCGACTTCGGCGGTATGGCAGGAACCCATGGCCACCGGCACGCCGAGGCGGGCCTTGTGCGCGGCGACGTTTTCGGTGTCGATGGTGACCATCGGGAAACCGCTGGCCTTCATGTGCTCGACCCATTTCCCGCAGCAGCCGCAGCTCGGGCTCTTGTAGACGGTGACGGTTGGTAAGGGCGCCGCGGCCCAGACGGCTGGCGCCAACAGCGACAGAAATGCAGCAATTCGAACAGGGGACTTCATTTGAGGCTCCTTTTGAACACGGGCCCAGTATCCCCCTTCGACTCCGACAGCAAGGTGACACCAGGATTACATTTGTGTAATCCTCATCCCTGCCTTCTGGTCGGCTACCCATATTGCGCGTGCTCGAAACGGCGACCTAAGACTAGTCGAAGCCGCGCCACCAGATCACTATGCGGAGCGGCGCCAATCTCATCGAACAACCGGTCCGCGTTCTCGAGAAATGCATGGGCAATGGTGGGATCGAAATGCTTGCCGCTGCCGTCCCGAACAATTCGTTTCGCTTCCTCCAGGGGAAACGCCTTTTTATAGGGCCGTTCGGAGGTAAGCGCGTCGAAAACATCGACCACGGAAAATATCCGGGCAGCCAGAGGAATATCGTCGCCCCGCAGTCCGCTCGGATAGCCGGTACCGTCATATTTCTCATGATGACTGCCGATCACTGTCGCGGCTTTCCGAAGCCATTGATTGTTGACGATGATCTGCTGCCCCAAGGCGACATGCTGCTTCATGACGGAAAACTCGTCCTCGGACAGGCGTCCCGGCTTGAGCAAGATGGCGTCGGGTATTCCGATCTTGCCGATATCGTGGAGGAAAGCGCCGACAATCAAATCCTGCACTTCCTCGTTGGGCCTGCCCAGAATTTCGGCCAACCGAGTTGCATACAACGTGACCCGATAATTATGGGAGTCGGTATCCGAGTCTCGCTTGGCGATTGCGCTGCCAAGGGTTCCGATCAGTTCAATATTCGAGTCGAGCAGCGTGCTCGACAATTTCAACGATCGTTTCATCAATCCCATCAAGACGGGGTAGAGCAACCCGGTTGCGACGAGCGCCGAGAAGAGCGCAAACAACATGCTGCTTCTCGCGCGTGCATCATGCTCTTGCCGCAAGCGCGCATCGATCGGGAAAATACCTTCAAGGTAGGCAAGTGGCTTTCCTGGGGTCTCGGCAAGCGGGATGACGACCTGCACGAATTCTTCGCCATTGCTTTGAAGCCAGTCTCGATGGCTCGCCCCCGGTTCCGGCAGCGGCTGACGATGCGCCGCCACCCGCAATCGGAGATCGGCAGGTGCGGATTTCCATGCTTCCGCCTGCAATCGGCCGGATGGATCGAGGATTCTTATTGCCAGGAACGGGGAGTCATCCAGCAGTCGCTTCAGTCCAGACTGGTCAGGACCGTTATCCCCGGCAAGGTGCCGACGATTTTCCGGCGCATTGAAGTGCTGCGCACTTTCGAGCACCATCGAGAAGACCGACGTCTCAATATGACGATTTTCAATGGCATAGGAAATCGCCCCGGCAATCAGGCTGATGAGGATACCCGCAAGCGCCAACCGACTGACAATTTGTCGGCGCAATGCCTGGGGGGTGCCAGCATCCGGAAACCAAGTTCGCAATTGCGTCATTCGCGCGGGAAAGCTCCGGCGTCAACCGCTTGCCTGCGCCAGTTCAGTGCTTGTGATCCATATGCCCGTCCTTCGCCGGTGCCGCAGTTGCCGCGGCTGCAACGGGCGCCAGCGGCGTGAAGCGCGCCTGCTCTGGACTCTTGCCGGCCAGGGTGATCGACACCACCACCTTCATGTCCGGCGTAGAGGCGTACTTGCCGACACCCTGCATGAGATTCTCGCCTGCCGGAACCAGCTTGACGCTGACCTTGGTCTTGCCGGCAAGAATTGTCGCCGTGCCAACGGCGCCGGCGGTTGAAATCTTGGCCCAGGCATGGTCGGTGACATGGACGACGACCGGGTTGTCCTTCGCCTCCTTGCTGTCCTTGGCGACCACCAGCTCAAAGTGATAGATGCTGGCCATGCGCGTCTGGCCGCCGTTCGGCGACTTCTGGGTATCGAGGTATTCGTCGCTGTGGGCGAGCGCCGCGGAAGCGACGAACAGAGATGCGATCAGTGCGACGACTGGTTTCAGGGATTTCATTGGGTTCTCCTGGTGGATTGATGATTCAGAAACTTTCGCTTTCTTTGGCGGCCAGCAGCCGCTCCAGGGCGGGCTTGCCCCACAGCCAGAACATCAGCGGCGTCAGCAGGGAATCGAGCAGCGTCGAGCTGACCAGGCCGCCGAAAATCACCACCGCGACCGGATGCAGCACTTCCTTGCCCGGCGCGTCGGCCGCGAGCATCAGCGGCAGCAGGGCGAAGGCGGCGACCAGCGCGGTCATCAGCACCGGCGTCAGGCGTTCCAGCGAACCGCGCACGATCATGTGCTGGCCGAATTTTTCGCCTTCGAAAGCGCACAGGTTGATGTAGTGGCTGATCTTGAGGATACCGTTGCGCGTGGCGATGCCGGTGAGCGTAATGAAGCCCACCAGCGCCGCGACCGACAGCGGCTGCCCCGAGATCCACAGGGCGATGACGCTGCCGACCAGGGCCAGCGGGATGTTGCCCATGATGATGAAGGTCAGGGCCGCCGAACGGTAGCGACTGTAGAGCACCATGAAGATCATGGTCAGCGATATGACGGCGAGCAGTGCGATCAGGCGCGACGCCTGCTCCTGCGCCTGGAACTGGCCTTCGAGCGCGGTGAAGTAGCCTTCCGGCATGGGTCTGGCAGTAAGCTCGGCGCGAATGTCGGCGATTACCTTCGACATGTCGCGGCCATCGGTGTTGGCCGAGAGCACGATGCGGCGGCGTGAATTCTCGCGGCTGACCTGATTCGGGCCGTCGCTGTCTTCCACGCTGGCTATCTTCGACAGCGGCACATATCCGCCCGGCGTTTCAATCAACAGGTCGGCCAGCGCCTGCGGACCGCGGCCGCTTTCCGGCAGACGCACCAGCAGATCGAAGCGCCGGTTGCCCTCGACGATCTGGGTGATCCGTTCGCCTTCGATCATTTGCTCCAGGCCCCGCAGCATGGCGCCAGGCGCGACGCCGTATTGCGCTGCTTTTTCGTAGTCGAGACGGATCTTCACTTGCGGGATAAGCACCTGCTTCTCGATCTGCAGATCAGTGATGCCGGGAATCTTCGCCAGGCGGTCGCGCAAATCGGCGGCGAGGCCACGCAGCGTGTCGAGGTCGTCGCCATAGACTTTCAGTGCGATCTGGGCGCGCACGCCGGAGAGCAAATGGTCAAGCCGGTGCGAGATCGGCTGGCCGACGCTGGTGACGGCGGGCAAGGCGGCCAGACGCTGCCGGATGTCGGCGATGATTTGCTCGCGGCTGCGGTCGGAGGCCTTGAGGTCGACTTCCATCTCGGTGTAATGCACGCCCTCGGCATGTTCGTCGAGCTCCGCGCGGCCGGTGCGGCGCCCCATCTGCGTTACTTCGGGCACCTGCCCCACCAGTTGCTCGGCCAGGGTACCGATGCGGTTGGATTCCGTCAGGGAAGTTCCGGGGTTGAGCAGCACATTCACCGTCAGCGTGCCCTCGTTGAAGGGCGGCAGAAAGGAGCGGGGGAAGAAGGGTACGCTCGCCGCGACGATCACCACCAGCGCCAGCGCAGTGGCCAGCAGCGCTCGCGCGTGGCCAAAGGACCAGTGCAGCAACTTCGCATCCCAGCGCTTGAGCCAGATCACCAATGGACTGTCGCCGGCATGCAGTTGCTTCATCCTCGGCAGCAGGTAATAGGCCATCACCGGCGTCAGCGTTACCGAAACGATCATGCTGGCCAGAATCGAGACAATGTAGGCGATGCCCAGTGGCGTGAACAGCCGCCCCTCGATGCCGGGCAGGACGAACAGCGGTACGAACACCAGCACTATGATCACGGTGGCATAAACGATGGCCGAGCGAACTTCCAGTGTGGCGGCGGCGATCACCTCGGCCACCGGACGCGGTGTCGCCATCGCCCGGTTCAACTTGAGGCGACGCAAGACGTTCTCGACGCCGACCACGGCGTCATCCACCAGCTCGCCGATGGCAATCGCCAGCCCGCCCAGCGTCATGGTGTTGATCGACAGGCCAAAGTAGTGGAAGACCAGGGCCGTCGCCAGCAGGGAAACCGGAATCGCCATCAGCGAAATGATCGTGGTGCGCAGGTTGAGCAGGAACAGGAAGAGGATCACGGCCACCAGGATCGCGCCGTCGCGCAGCGCTTCCTTGACGTTGCCGACGGAATGCTCAATGAAGTCGGCCTGCTTGAAGAGGAAGGATGGCGTGTCGATGCCCTTGGGCAGGCTCTTGCCCAGTTCGGCGATGGCCTTCTCGACTTCGCGGGTCAGCGTCACGCTATCGGCGCTGGGCTGCTTCTGCACCGAAAGGATCACCGCCGGCTTGCCCTTGTAGCTGCCGTCGCCACGCTTGATGGCCGGCGCCAGTTTCACATCGGCGAGCTGCTTGAGCAGGATCGGTTGCCCGTTCTTGACGGTGACCACCAGATTCTGCAAATCTTCGATGCGCGAGCTGCGACCGATCTGGCGGATCAGGTATTCGCGGCCCTGGGCTTCCAGAAAGCCGCCGCTGGTGTTGGCGCCAAAATCCTTCAACGCGGCTTCCAGTTTTTCGCGCTCGATGCCCAGCGCCTGCAACTGCGCGGGCTTGATCTCGACGCGGTACTGGCGCACTTCGCCACCGATGGGGATCACCTGAGCCACGCCGGGGATGGTCAGCAGACGCGGCCGCATCACCCAGTCAGCGTATTCGCGCACCGCCATCGGGCTCACCTGGGCCGGGTCGGCCGGGATGGCGATCAGCAGGATCTCGCCCATGATCGAGGAAATCGGCCCGAGCTGCGGCACGATGCCGGGCGGCAACTGTTCGCGCACCAGATTCAATCGTTCGGCGATCTGTTGCCGGTTGCGATAGATGTCGGTACCCCACTCGAACTCGACATAGATGATCGACAAGCCGATGCCCGATACCGAGCGCACGCGAGTCACGCCCGGCATGCCGTTCATGCCGGATTCGATCGGAAAGCTCACCAGTTGCTCGACTTCTTCCGGGGCCATGCCGCCGGCCTCGGTCATCAGCGTCACGGTCGGCTTGTTGAGGTCCGGAAAGACGTCCACCGGCATTTGCCGCAGCGTGAGCGCACCGTAGATGATCAGCAGCAGCGAGACGCCAAGAACCAGCAGTCGCTGCCTGAGGCTGGTGTGGATGATGAAGTCGAACATTTCAGCGTACCTGCGACAGCAAGCCGGCGCCTTCGATCACCACTCGGTCGCCCTCGTGCAGGCCGTCGGCAATGGCAACGTTGCCGGCGTCCAGTGACTGCTGGCGTACCTTGCGGGCGACAAAGCGCTCGGCTTCGACATGCACCCACACCGCCGTCTCGCCAGCGCCGACTTTTGTCAGCGCCGTGCGCGGCACCGCCGCACCCTTGATCTCGTGTGCCGTGCGCACAATGACTTTGACCGGCTGACCAACGGCAACCATCGAGTTGGCGCCGACAATGCGGAACAGCAAGGGCAAGGCTTGTTCGCGCAGCTGCCTGCCACCGCCGACAAACTTGAGTTCCAGCGAGGTTTGCTCAGCCAGCGCGGTGGCGGAGATCAGTGTCGCGCCAATGCCCGCGTCGTAGGCCAGAGCCTCGACGGCAAGGCGGTCTGGATCGACGATCTCGAACAGGACCTCCCTGGCATCGACGATCTGCCCGGCGACCAGATGGTGCGAGGCGCTGATCACGCCTGTTGCCGGCGCCAGCAGCGGCTCGGCGGAGTCGATGCTGGCACTGACGAAGGCGCGGCGTTTTTGCAGCGCGTCGCGCTCGATGCGCGACGATTCGATTTCCTTTTGCGGCACCGCGCCCTCGAGCTGTTCGAAACGCTTCGCGCGCCCGTCGGCAATCGCCAGCTGGGCCTCCAGCTCGGCCAGTTGCGCCTTCTGGTTGCCGCGTTCGATAGCACTGGCCGTCGGACGCAGCCAGGCCAGCACTTCGCCCTTGGCCACCTTGCGCCCCGACACGGGCATGCCTTTTGGTCCGGGCATGACACTGCCTGAATACATGGCCTGGACCCGTCCGCTGGTATTGGGGTCGGGAATTACCTTGCCGTTTAGCTCGACCGTCGCAGCGAGATCGCCGAGGCGCGCCGGCTGAGTGCGCAAACCTAACTGGCGCTGCACGGACTTGGGCACGAACAGGCTGCCATCGGCCAGCCGCTGCAGCGCGGCCGGTGCCGCAGACGTACCTGACGCAACATTGGTCGACGCGGCCGGTGCCGGCTTCTTTGCGTCTTTGCTATGGTCCTCGTCGCCGTGGGCCAGCGCGCCGTTCGCAACCAATGCGAGGGAAGCGGCGACCGCAAGAAACCGGAACTGTGTGGCTTTCATTTATGTATTCCTTTGGCTTTCTTCTTGTTGCGCCGAACGATCAGCAAGGTGGTGACCAGCAGCAGCAGGGTGGCTAGGCTCCAGACCACCCGCTCGCCCCAGTTATGCGCATGCTCTTCAGCGACCACGGCGAGTGAGGTGTCCAGCGTTGCGCTGAGCAAATCAGCGCTATCGCCGGTTTCGATGCTGATGGTCAAGGCATGTTTTGCCGGCGGCATGGCGGTCGCAATGTCCATCACGTAGGTTCCGGGCGCGGCCTCGGCGGCAAGCCCCTTCAGTCCTGCCCCTTCGATCTCTACCTTGGCCTTCACCACCGGCTCGTTGGTCGCAAAGCGATCGACATACACCACCAGTTGCTTGCCTTCGAGGGCGGCAACCACTTCGAACTCTTCGGTGGCGGCCACCGCGCGCGGCGTCACGCCCTGGCTGACCGTCGGCGGTGGCGCGCCGTGATCCTCCCCGCCATGAGCAAAGGCGGCAGGCGTCATGGAAAACATCGCCACGGCGGCGGCGACAGCAAGTGATCTCACGGCAATACTCCCAGGGCTTGATTCAAACGCGATATGGCCGCCGCGCGGGCTACCCGCTGGCGGCCGAGAAAGGCTTCGGCATCGAAGGCGGCGGCGCGAATGCGCAGCAGCGTCGCCAGGTCGGACTCGCCGAGCGAAAAGGCTTTTTCGCTCAGGCGCAAATTTTCGGCAGAAAGCTCGCGACGCTCCTGTGCCATGGCCAATTGACGCTCCGCTGCAGCCAGGGCGCGTTGTGCGCGCTCCGCTTCGAGCTGGACGCGCGTCTGGGTGCGCAGCATTTCGGCGTCGGCCTGATTGGCCTCGGCCTGTGCCGCAGACGTTTCACGGCGCACTTGCGCTCCCGAAGAAAATGGAATCTTCAATCGTATGCCAATCGTGTTGCCGTAGGGTTCGGCGAAATCGCCACGCTCGCGCACCACTCGCAGCGCCAGTTCCGGCGCGGCACGCCGCGATTCGTCTGCGACCATAACCCTGGCGCGGGCGCTGCGCGAGGCGGCCGCCGCTGCGGCGAGCAATGGATGCGTTTCGGGCGTGCCCAGGTCGACGCCTGGAGCTCGACGCGTCGTCGGCGATTCTTCAACCATGTCCGCCGGTGCAGCCGTGCCGGTCAGGGTGCGCAAGGCCTGTTCCGCCTGGAGCAGCGTCGCCTCGGTCTCCACCAGTTCGGCGCCGGCGGCATGCACTTCGGTCAGTGCCAGGTTGGCATCGATGCGCGACAGTTCGCCCACGGTATAGCGGCGCCGCACGTCGGCTTCCAGCGCACGCGCGGTATCGAGGCGACGGGCTGCGAGAGCTTTGGCATTGCGTGCCGCCGCTAGCGCCCACCACGCCTCGCGCAGTTCCCCGGCCAGCTCCGCGCGCATTGCGCCACGTTTTGCGCGGGCCTCGTCGATCCGGCTTGCCGCCTCGGCCTCGCGCGCCGCTTTTTGTCCCGGCAGCCACAAGGGTGTCGCCAGTTCGACTTCGTATTCCTGTTTGCCCAGATTGCGATTGAGCCGGTCGTTGCGACTGCCGATGCTGAGCGAACCTGGCTCCGGAGTCAGGCTATTAGCGACGTCGCCATTTGCGCGCGCCTCGGCCTCTCGGGCGTCAAGTGCTGCGGCCTGCGGGTGCAGCCGCCACGCCTGCTCCAGAGCCCGAGCCAGTCCGGCCCGGGCGGGCTCACCTTCAGCGGCGTAAGTCGGCAGGCTGAAAACCAGGCCGGCAGCGCAGATGAGTAGCTGTCGTTGCCAACGAAGCGGGTTGACGTTCATGGCTTAGTGGCTGGCAAAGACGCGCGTCGTGCCGTCGCGGCCGACGAGCAGCGTGTCGTAGGCTGTCTTCGGGCCTGCCATGCCTGGCGAGCTGGGTACCATTCCGGGCACGGCAAGCCCGATCGCATTGGGTTTTTCCTTGAGCAAGCGCCGAATGTCCTCGACCGGCACATGCCCCTCGATCACATAGCCGCCGACTTTCGCGCTATGGCAGGAACCGAGACGATCGGGCATGCCGAGCCTCTTGCGCTGCGCAGGAACGTCGGGCACGTCGCGGGTGGTGACCTGAAATCCATTCTGGCGCATGTGTTCGACCCAGCCACTGCAGCAACCGCAGCTGGCGCTCTTGAAAACTTCAACATTGGGAGCGCCCTGGGCGAACGCGGCAGCCGCCGAGAGCAGGCCAAGAACAAGGGCGACGCGAAGTGGTTTCATTGCAGGCTTTCCTTTGAAGATGTGTTGCGAGCATTCTGCAAGTACGCTCCTAACGGCAGACTGACGCCCCGATTACATTTCTGTAATCTTCGGCGCGTATCGATACGGCGAGCGCACAATTCCGGCATGAGTGCGAGCGGGGAATGACATGAAAATCCTTTTAGTTGAAGACGAGCCGAAGACCGGCGACTACATCAAGCAGGGTCTGGCGGAGGCTGGCTTTGTCGTCGATCTGGCGCGAGATGGGGTCGACGGGCTGCATCTGGGCGAGACCGGCGATCACGACCTGGCGATTCTCGATGTGATGCTGCCGCGGCTGGACGGCTGGCAGTTGCTCGCCGGTCTGCGTCGCTCCGGACGCGAGATGCCGGTGCTCTTCCTTACCGCGCGCGACCAGATCGAAGACCGGGTCAAGGGTCTCGAACTGGGGGCCGACGATTACCTGGTCAAGCCCTTCGCCTTCGCCGAGTTGCTGGCGCGGGTGCGCACCCTGTTGCGCCGGGGTGGCCGCGGCAAGGAGTCGGAGCAGATGCTCGTCGCCGATCTCGAACTCGACCTCATGCGCCGCCGGGTTACGCGCGGCGGACAGCGCATCGACCTGACGGCAAAGGAATTCGCCCTGCTCGAACTGCTGCTGCGCCGCCGCGGCGAAGTGCTGCCGCGCTCCCTGATCGCCTCGCAGATATGGGACATGAACTTCGACAGCGACACCAACGTCATCGAAGTCGCGATGCGCAGGCTACGCGCCAAAATGGACGACGGCTTCGAGCCGAAGCTCATTCGCACCATACGCGGCATGGGCTACGTGCTGGAAGACGACACGAAATGAGTCGCCGCAGCGAATCGATCACGTTCCGCCTGACATTGCTGTTCGCTGCCGTCTCGACGGCGGTACTGCTGACGCTGGGTCTGCTGATCGGCAATACCGTCGAGCAGCATTTTGTCGAGCAGGACATGGAGGTGATGACTGGAAAGTTGCAGTTAGCTGGCCGCCTGCTGGAAAAAGTGCGTACACCGGCCGATCTTGATTCGCTGCCAGCCCAACTCGACGACTCGCTGGTCGGCCACCACGGGCTTGCGCTGCTGGTGCGCGCTCTCGACGAGCGAACGATTTTTGCCACCTCCGATGCATGGTTTCCGCCTGCCCTGCTGGAACGCGGTGCTATTCGAAATCCGCCTCGGGTGCGGGTTTGGCGCCAGGGCGGGCAGCAAGGCACGCAACCGCGACGTGGCATCGCCGCGCTCTTGCCCACAGGAACGCCTGATCTGCCATCGCTGGTGGTCGCGGTCTCGGTCGACATCACCCACCACGA
Source organism: Sulfuritalea sp. (assembly GCA_030247575.1). Lineage (GTDB taxonomy): Bacteria > Pseudomonadota > Gammaproteobacteria > Burkholderiales > Rhodocyclaceae > Sulfuritalea. The sequence continues at coordinate 1,869 of JAOTRV010000031.1, read as the reverse complement.
GCATTTCATGACGTCGTTCAAGCGCACTCTGTGGCTGTTCGTTGCAGTTGCCGCCGCACTGGCCGGTCTTCTCGGCTGGGCTGCGGTAAGGCGCGGACTGGCCCCTCTGCAAGCCATCCGTCAGGGTGCAGCTGGCGTCACGGCAAGCCGGCTCGACTATCGCCTGGCTGTCGATTCGGTTCCGGTCGAACTTGCCGAACTCGCAGAAACCTTGAACGCCATGCTGGCTCGGCTGGAGGATTCGTTCAGGCGACTGAAGGACTTTTCGTCCGACCTTGCTCACGAATTGCGTACACCGATCAGCAACCTGATGACAGAAACCCAAGTGGCATTGACCAAGGCGCGCTCTGCAGAGGAGTACCGCGATGTACTGGCCTCCAATGCCGAGGAGTACGAACGCCTTGCACGCATGATCAGCGACATGCTGTTCCTGGCGCAGGCCGACAATGGTCTGATATTGCCCAATTGTGAGCCGGTCGATCTCGCGGCGGAGGCGAGGGAACTATTCGACTTCTTCGACGCGTTGGCCGAGGACAACGCGCTCCAGCTTTCGCTGACAGGCAACGGACAGGTATCCGGCGACAAACTCATGCTGCGCCGGGCACTGGCGAATCTGATCTCAAATGCTATTCGCCATACTCCGACCGGAGGCAGCGTTCGCGTTTGCATCGAGACTGGCAGCGGCGGTACGACGCTTGCCGTCGAGAATTCTGGTGACCCGATACCGCAGGAACACCTGCCGCGGATATTCGATCGATTTTATCGCGCCGATCCATCGCGGCATGGAGGCGGCGAGGGTGCCGGCCTTGGTTTGACCATAACTCGTTCAATTCTCCATGCGCATGGCGGAGAGATTTCCGCTAGATCGTTGAAGGACGGAGTTCGCTTTGAGATGCGGATGCCATGACAGTCACCCAGAATAGATAACTTCCTGGCAACTGGATGCCACCAGAACGTTCATACCGACGATCGGACCTTAGTCTTCGCACCAGGACGGTCGAAGTGCGTAAGGCGTGAGCAGTGGCCAAGTTGCAAGTGGAGAAAGCCGCTCGGGTCGCTGGCAAATACTCAATTCCACCAATCTGGTTGCTGAATTGAGCTTGCCAATGGAGAGTCGCTCAACTGGTATCGCCGAATGTCTCCTGAAATATGCGGACCTGACGTTCAGTTGCACCGAATTCAATTGCCGGCAGTGGCCGCTCATGGCCGATTTTACACAGTGACCACCGGCAGCTTCGGAGAACCAAATTTCTACTAAACCGGCCCATCAAGATCGAAGCCACCGACTCTCGCCACCATGGGAAGCACCTTACCAGACATAAACCCACAAGTCTGAACTACGTCCAAACGTAGAGCAGCAGAGGCGTTGCGTCGCATTGCTGGCCTGTGCCGTGTCGTGTTTATCCTTCGCCCGTCCCAGCGGCTGTGGTTCCTGGTCAACAGACAAGCCCGACAAGGGCAAAGAAATTGCTCGCTGGAGAGCGTGCGGCGCGTTGCGAGCGAGGGCTGGACTGCCTGGAAAGCCTGCGGCACCGGCTGGGCGCAAGTCGATCCGGCGCCCTCGGAGAACTCGCGCGAGCGTCATGTCCCTCTTGTCCGTAGCGGACTACCGCATGCCAGCCGTCTCCACCCGGCTATGCGCCGGAAGCCGGTGGGCGAGATAGCTCATCTGATCGGCGACGATATGGCGACCGGAAAGAATGAAGTGCTCGAATCGACACGGCTCATACGGGATGTATAAAAGCGGCATACGCGCTTCTTCCGGTGTGCGACAACCCTTCCTCATATTGCAGGATCGGTGCGCCGCGACGACGTTGGTCCAGACGTCCTTGCCGCCACGCGCTTTCGGGTGCACATGGTCGCGTGTCA
>JAOTRV010000030.1 GCA_030247575.1 Sulfuritalea sp. | reverse complement strand
GATTCAGTGTTGTCAACCAGCAAAGTGACTACAACGGTGACGGCAAGACCGATTTGTTGTGGAAGAATACCGATGGGTCGATAGCGATCTGGACCATGGACGGAATCAACAAGATGGCCGGTAGCCAGATATATGGTCCGTTTGCCGGGTGGAATCTGGTCGATAGCAAGGGCGATTACAACGGCGACGGGAAGGCAGACCTGCGTTGGGAGCACACCGACGGTTCGAACACAACTTGGACGATGGACGGGATCAACAAGATTGAGGGCAGCATGGTTTATGGGCCTTTTGATGGATGGTCGGTAACATAAGTTGTTGGGAGGATTTTTTCGGGTGAGTTGAAGGACGGACGTCTCGGGCAATTTCGGCAGCCTTCCGCAGAGCGGTGGATGAAGGAATTTTCTTGGAGGCGCAGGTTTTTCACGATCAGATCTGTCATGGCGCAAGAGTCGGCGCTAGGGACACGGGTAGCCAAGGAAGTGGAGTGATTTCCGCGTAAGGAGGATGCGATCCCGGTTGGCATCGCAACGATCGGCTACGTGCGTTAGGCGCGTCAGCTACCACCTGAGCGTAATGCCCCGAGTGCCTACCTGACGCTATCGGATCAAGGGCCCGTGGTTCTGTGACCGCACTGCGAATCGCGACCTCCATGCCGTCGCGAGCCATTGCTGATGACTTCGGGCCGAATATCTGAAATGCTCCGGGTTCGGTGCAAGGATTCAGAGGCACGGCATGCCTCGATTGAATCTTGGGGGGGAGGCGTCAGGCCCTGTTCAAAGTAGGACGCGGTGCCACGCACAAATGGGGTCTATCGCTTAGAATTGTCTGCCCTAAGGCGCCTGCGTGCCCCAAGAATCGAATCTTGGCGCCCCGGCTCGAATCGCTGGCCGCTCCGCTTTGGTAAATACGTCTACTAACGCTGTCTTCACCCATTCGGCAAATTCGATGAGCAACAAACCCATTTATGTTACTCGACCATTCCTCCCGCCACTGGAAGAATTTATTCCTTATCTACAAGAGATTTGGGACAACAAGATCCTTTCCAATGGGGGACCATTCCATCAGCAGCTGGAGGAAGCTCTTTGCGAATTTCTTGGCGTTAAACACATCGCCTTGTTCACCAACGGAACGATCGCGCTGGTGACGGCACTGCAATCGTTGCGCATTACGGGTGAAGTGATCACCACTCCATACTCATTCGCGGCGACCTCACATTCCTTGGTGTGGAATGGGATCAAACCGGTTTTTGTCGACATCGACCCGAACACATTCAATCTCGACCCGGCGAGAATCGAAGCGGCTATCACACCGCAGACGACAGCGATCATGCCAGTGCATTGCTACGGGCATCCTTGTGATGTAGTAGCTATTCAGAAAATCGCCGACAACTACAACCTAAAGGTCATTTACGATGCGGCGCATGCCTTTGGGGTGCAGGATGCCGAAGGCAGCATACTTCGGCATGGTGATTTGGCGGTGCTCAGCTTCCATGCTACGAAAGTGTTTAACACATTTGAGGGCGGCGCCATTATCTGTCCCGATGCCAAGTCCAAGGTGCGTATTGACCAGTTGAAGAACTTCGGCTTTGTCGACGAAGTGACCGTCGTGGCGCCAGGGATCAACGGGAAAATGAGCGAATTCAATGCGGCTTTGGGACTATTGCAGCTAAAGCATGTTTGTCTGGCACTCGCCAGTAGGAAAAGTATCGATGCGATCTATCGTGAAAATCTAAAGGACGTACCGGGGATACGCTGCTTGAGTCGTAGCGAGGAGGTAGTCGCCAACTTTGCCTACTTTCCAATTCTAGTGCAACCCGACTACCCAATTAGCCGAGACGATCTCTATGAGAAGTTGAAAGATAACGGCATACATCCTCGCCGGTACTTCTATCCCTTAATTTCAGATTTTCCCATGTATCGTGGTCTGCCTTCAGCCCAACGAGAAAATCTACCTGTGGCAACTGCCGCGGCTCAGCAAGTTCTCTGTCTGCCGATCTATCCAGGATTAACGGATGACGACCAGCGGCGTATCAGTCAATTGATCGCTGAGTAGGCCATGTCGAAGAGAATACTCTTTCTGGGCGCCGCACCAACGCAAATGCCGCCGCTACGCTATGCACTCGAGCAGGGCCACTATGTTATTACCTGTGACTACTTACCCACGAACCCAGGCCACAAACTAGCGCATGAGTACCACAACGTAAGCACCACCGATAAGGAAGCCGTTCTTGAGCTAGCTAGGCGCCTTAGGATCGATGCCATCGTTGCATACGCCTCCGACCCTGCTGCACCGACGGCTGCCTATGTGGCGGAGCAAATGGATTTGCCGGGCAATCCCTACGGTGCGGTGCTGACATTGGCCCGTAAAGATCTCTTTCGTGCATTCCTAAAAGAACATGGCTTCAACGTACCCCGTTCCCAGTCGTTCCACGACCGCGAGCATGCGCGTGGTTGGTTGCAGGAAATAGGGGTTCCTGCATTCATTAAGCCAGTTGATTCGTCAGGCAGCAAAGGAGTAACAAGGCTGAACGATCCTGTCAAATTTGACGCGGCATTCGATCATGCATTGGAGTATTCCCGCGAAAAGATGGTTGTGGTCGAGGCTCAAATCAATCGCACTCGATACCAAGTGGCCGGCGACGGTTTTGTGGTGGATGGCCAATTGCTGTTCCGATGCTGGGCCGACGAACACTTTGACAAACTTTGCAATGGCTTGGTTCCAATCGGCCAGACTTTTCCTACCTCGCACCGTGAGGACTGGCTCAAGATTGCCCACAACGAATGTCAACGGCTGCTCACCTTGTTGGGTATGAAAACGGGTGCTTTGAATTTCGATTTTGTGTTTACTGACAGGGGTGAATTTTTCTTTTTGGAGCTAGGGCCGCGCAACGGGGGCTGTCTAATCCCTGAAGTTATCCGGTATGCGACTGGGATCGACCTTGTTAAATACACTGTTGACGCAGCTTTGGGGTTGCCGTGTCTTGGACTCGGCATGATGCCGACCCAAGGCTGGTGGTCTAGCTACATGGTGCACTCGCTCAAAGCAGGCATCTTCAAAGACATCTGGCTTTCCGACCGGATTAAACCCAAAATCATCGAGCAAGACATTTGGGTGACGACCGGGGAAAAGGTTGAGAAATATATGGGATCCAACCACACTCTGGGTACGATGATCCTGAAATTCGATTCGATGGCCGAAATGCTGGAGATAGTGGATGCCATGGAAAATGATATTAGAGTAATCTGCGATGAATCTACGTGAAGGGATCCTTGAGCTTATTCGAGATGAACAAAGGCGGCAGTGCGGAAATTTTTTCCCCGAGGATGCCGGGTACTTAGAAAAAATTACTAGTAAGGCCGGGATTGTGTCGCACGATGTAGAAGGCAAGTGTTTGGGATTCGTTTTTTTTTATTGCAATGACGCTCAAAATCAATCCAGTTACATTTCTCTTCTATTGGTCTCACCCGAGGCAAGAAAAACTGGCGTCGGGACGGCACTAATACGTTTTGTTTTGGCCTTGACTCAGCAAAGAGGCTTTAAAGTATGCCGCCTTGAAGTTCGAAAAGACAATACCGGCGCAGTCAATTTCTACCGCTCTTTGGGCTTCCGGCAGATCGAGGATCGCGGCGAGAAGTACTTGATGGAAGCGGCCGCAAATTGACAGAATCATGGTTGGTTGAAAGGTGAGGTGAGTGCCGAGTTCCTTCACCGCTACTAGTCGGCTGGTTAGGGGACGGAAAGTGTTGTCGTATGTCACTGAAGAAGAACATCCTCGCCAACTACGTTAGCCAACTCTATGTCACGTTAATTGGCATTCTCGTGCTTCCCCTGTATATCAGGTACATGGGCGCCGAGGCGTATGGCTTAGTGGGTTTTTTTTCGATGTTGCAGGCTTGGTTTAATCTCCTAGATGTCGGTTTGACACCCACTATCGCGCGGGAAACTGCGCGTTTCCGCGGGGGCGCGGCCGATGCCATGAGTTATCGTCGCTTAGTACGCGCGCTGGAGGGGGTGTTCTTGTTCCTAGCGGGGGCTGGCGGCTTGGCCATGTTTGCGGCATCCGGTTACATCGCTCACGACTGGTTGCACGCATCCGGGCTAACCTTGGATCAGGTGCAAACGGCAATACAACTGATGGCCCCGATCATTGCCTTGCGCTGGATGTCGGGTTTGTATCGCGGGGCGATTAGCGGCTCAGAGCGTTTGGTATGGTTGGGCGGCTACAATTCCATGATTGCGACATTGCGTTTTGTTGTCGTGCTTCCGGTATTGGCCTTTGTCGGGAGCACACCGACAATCTTTTTTAGCTTTCAGCTGGGTGTGGCCGTGCTAGAAATTGCAGGATTGCTATTTTATGCGTATCGGCTGTTACCCAACATTCCTGCGGGCGATCACTTGTCTTGGGACTGGGCTCCGCTCAGGCCGGTATTCAGATTCTCTTTGACCATAGCCTTTACTTCGTCGGTATGGGTGCTGGTAACGCAGACCGACAAGTTGGTGCTTTCAACGATCTTGCAGTTGGGTGACTATGGCCACTTCACTCTAGCAGTGTTGGTCGCTTCCGGCGTGATGATGATTGGCAGCCCAATTGCAGCTGCAATCATTCCCCGTATGACTAGATTGGAAGCGGAGGGCGATCATGACGGGCTAATTCGTGTTTATCGCCAGTTCACCCAACTGGTGGCAGTAATCGTCGGTGCAGCGTCAGTCACTGCGGCATTTTGTGCGGAGCCACTGTTGTGGGCGTGGACAGGGGACCGTCTTCTATCGCAGCAGGCGGCGCCTGTGTTGTGTCTATATGCTCTCGGCAATGGAGTTCTCGCAGTGGCAGCATTCCCAGGCTACTTGCAGTTCGCCAAGGGTGATCTGCGACTGCACCTGATAGGCAATGTAATATTCGTCGTAGTATTGTTACCAGCGATTGCTTTGGCTGCAAGACAGTACGGCGGTTCAGGTGCGGGTTATGTCTGGTTGGGAACAAATTTGCTCTACTTCGTTGGGTGGATTCCTTTAGTGCACCGCAAGTTTGAACCGGGACTTAACTCCAAATGGTATTGGGAGGATGTCTCAAAGATATTTCTTGTTGCTATGCTAGTCGGCTATTGCCTGAGTGGCGTTTTGCCACAAAGCGCCAGCCGAGGATTCCAGTTGGGCGCGATTACAGCATTCGGTGTGCTCGTACTGCTGGCTAGTGCGCTAGCATCTTCCGTGGTTCGGATACGACTTCAGCTGTGGTCTAGTCGATAACTAGATCGACTGGTGTTAGGTTGTCGTTCACAAAAGGCTAGAAAGCTCCATTTCTCAGCGGTGTGTCGGCTGCTGGCGAAGTGTTTGCAATCTTGGAACAATAAATATTATGTCCTCCGCGCTATTTTCAATCATCACTCCATGCTATAGAGGTACCGCTACACTCCGCCGAGCCTACGAAAGCTTAGCGGCGCAGTATGGTGGAGCCATTCAGTTCGAGTGGATTTTGGTGGATGACTTTTCTGATGATAACAACCAGACAGTTGCGCTGATTGAAGAATTGTGCCGGGTCGCACCGTTCCCAACCAAAACCGTGTTCTTGAAAAAGAATTACTATGGCTCAAGATCTACATCCGTCGGCGCTGCTGTAGCGACTGGCGAATATGTCTTGATACTGGACCAAGACGATATGATTGCCAAAGATGCGCTAAGAATATTCAAGGAGCTAATCGACAAATATTCCTCAGTGGCAAATGTCATTGGTATCTGCGGACGTTGTGTGGATATGCAAGGCCGTCTTATTGGAACGCGAATGCCCCGCGATGAAATACTCGCAAACGAACTCGAGATAAGACATGTATATAAAACCCGAGGTGAAATGTGGCAATGTACGCGTCGCGAGATTGTTCAGGAATATTTCAGTGATTTTGTCCCTGGTGATGTCAATGGCTACGCGTGGACACGAATAGCCAGAAAATTTCAATATGTCTATACCGATAGAATTGTTAGGCAATACGACACCGGCAACCCCTTATCAGTAAGTAACACTCGCAAGCTAGGTAATATCGATGCCAAGATCAAATTGCTCCATTATTATCTTGTCAATAATCAGGACTATTTAGAGCGGGATCGCTTCTCGCTAGTGATGTATTTGCAACAATATCTCAGGTTAACCTCCCATATTGGTCTGAGCCTTAACGTGGCCATTTCAAAGGTAGCACCGCAGCAGCGCTACTGGGCATTTGCTATTGCACCGTTGGCTCGGTTGCGAGCTGCGCTTGATCGAACGTTGAAGCGCGTCTGATTTTTGAAGGTTTTCTGACTGAGCTTTGATTGTTTCTGCCTCGATACAAGGGATAAAAATGTTAACTCTTCTTTTGATGATGGCAAGAATCTAGGGGGTTATGAATGTTTGCGGGGGGCGCGTTCACCTTATTTTATCTGTCTTTGTTGCTGTATTTTATTAGGCGGCAATTCGATTTATTTTCATACATATACCTCGTCTCGGCACTCTATTTCACGCCGGCATTTTTTGGGGTTGTTACCGACGCCTCTTTTCCAATTACTCTGGAGGATATTTCATTTGATTCGTACGTCTTCTACTACTCATTCTATTTTTTGCTTCTAATTTTTTCGGAATTTTCAAATTATGCTGCGAACGTATCTATCATAGCACGTCAGCATTCTCCAATTAATGATCGGGCAGGTAGGTTAGTTCTAGAAAATATGATCATTTTTTTGCGCTTCGGCACGCCCCTGCTGCTCCTCGGAAGCTACGTTGTCATGGGTGATCTGTTTTTTGAATCTGAAAAGCAAGTCTTTTTAGATAATCAAACTCGACTCTATACTATGTGGCAGCAATGCGCTTGTCTCTACTGTTTCTTGTCCTTTGTAGGCAAGAAGTGGAGGGATTTGTTTATTGGGCTACTATTTGCAGGTGTTGATTTATATATCGGATTTAGAGGTGTCGTGGTATTCGGAATACTTTGTATTTTTTTGTTTTATGGACTTCGGGCTAATAAGAGCCGGCAATTTATCTTTGGATTTTTATTGCTAGCGGTTTTTGGGTTAGTTTTATCTGCAATTTATAAGGCGGTTTTTGTTTTCGTAAAGACTGGCGATAGCGATACTGCCTTGGATAGGCTGCTTGATATAGATGGGTTCTTAGAGTCAGTTTATCTTTCGGAAAGTTTTATCACCCAAAAAATATTCAATGTTGTTGTCCAAGTAGATTTTTCTATCCCTATAACGCATGTTTTTGAGACCCTCCGGGTGTTTCTTCCCTGGTTGCATATCCGTATCTTTGGGCCGCCGCTTGGCTTTAATGACTATTTTCAGAATGAGTTATTTCCTAATATTCCTTGGGGGATGGCTAGCAACATCTGGGCTGAGCAGTTTGCGCTTTTGGGATGGGGGGGGCTATTCTTTATGGTTATTGTTTTTTTTGTTGGGGTCTTTTTCTTGAACCGAAAAATCCTGATGGTGTTTTCGCAAAACCGTTTGATTTTCAGTCTACTCCTCGTTTTCTTGACTGCGCCTGCGGTAATGTTTATGCACAGAAATGATTTGGCCTTTGAGTTAGTCTTGATAAGAGACAACGTATTTATTTTTGCTGGGGTCTTCTATTGCTCGAGGTTTCTGGCCTCCTGGCGCATTTCGTCGCGGCGATATTTGTTTAGATAAATGTCATAGTGTTTAACGGCGCGGCTGGTGCCCATTTCTTGGTAGGTAGATTTTCGCGCGCCATGAGCGCTGTGAGCAGTTCGACGGGATTACGGGCCCAACTGCTGGGAATGCTATTTTGGTGCCAGAGAGTTGGCAGCAACTGAATGGGATTGTGATTGGGCCCGATCCTACGATGTTACCTGTCGTAGTGGGAGACGGCGAACAGTTGTCAAATTGGAAATATTGGTCTTCGCGAGTTATGCGGTGATTATGTAAGTACGGATGAAAAGGGAATTATCGTGCTAAAGAATACTGCCTCTCCTGCCGATAGACAGCACAGCGAGGAAGTCTTGGCTGGGGAGCGCTTTGAGTTTGGTGCCAATTGGGCGCGGTTTCTTCGATTGCTGAACGAGGATCGTATTTCGCTAGCTCAGCAGTCGCTGTGCAAGATGCTCGGGGTGAGCAGTCTAAAGGGACGGCGTTTTCTGGATGCAGGTAGTGGTTCGGGATTGTTCAGTCTAGCTGCTCGCAGACTTGGGGCAACGGTACATTCGTTTGATTACGATCCGAAATCCGTGGCATGTACGGCCGAGCTAAGAAAGAGATTCTTTCCGGCTGATGACAATTGGGTGGTTGAGGGGGCCTCTGTTCTAGACCGTGATTATCTGGCTCGACTCGGTCAGTTTGACGTTGTCTATAGTTGGGGGGTGTTGCATCACACGGGGGCAATGTGGGAAGCGTTGAGTAACGTGGCGCCCCTGGTGACAAATGACGGGCGACTGTACATTGCAATCTACAATAGCCAAGGGTGGGTCAGCCATTACTGGACTTTGGTGAAAAAATTCTATACGGGTGGCGTTATTTCGCGATGGGCAGTATTGCTCGTGCACCTGCCGTACTTGTTTGGTCTCCGCTTCCTGCTGCGTGCAATGACGGGGCGACTTAATTTGGAGCGCGGGATGTCGCTGTGGCACGACATGATTGACTGGATTGGCGGATATCCATTTGAAGTTGCGCGGCCCGAAGAGATATTCCGCTTCTACCGTGATCGAGGGTTCAGTCTGGACGAATTGAAAACGTGCGGTGGCCGGCACGGATGCAATGAATTTGTTTTCTCGAAGGCAGGACGTGGTAAGCCGCAGTTCTGAGTGGAGCAAGCGGCAGAAATTTGACGTGCAGACCATTGCTTCACGAATCTTCGGTTGCCACGGATGAATTCATGCGGATACTACTTCTAACCTCGTCGATGAGTGCGGGTGGGGCCGAGCGGGTTGCCAGCACGCTCGCCAATGCATGGGCGTTGCGGGGCGATCAAGTTGTCCTCATGCCGACGTTTGCTGGGCGCTTGGAGTGCTATTACGATTTGTCTTCGTATGTCCGGCTTGTTTATCTTGCGGATAGGGTTACGACTCGAACGCGATCTGCCGTCAATCAGTTTTCCCGCCTTTGCGCCTTGCGGCGTTTCATTGCATCGGAGCAACCGGCTGTAATTGTTTCATTTTTGCCCAATGTCAATATAGCTGCCGTGATTGCTTCCGTTGGCTTGGATATTCCGATTGTTGTTTGCGAGCGTACCGATCCTTTTGTATGTCCATCCCCGCTGAAGCTGAGAGTTGCGTGCCGATTTGCTTATCCATTTGCCGATGCGCTGATGGTCCAAACACAAGCTGTGGCGTCCAAATATATCCTATCGGGTCGGGCGCTGCGGCGAATTCGGGTGATCCCTAATCCCGTTCCGCCACAATTTGTCGAGTTGGTACCGTTGGGCGGCAGACCGGGGGGAAGGCGACTATTGGCAGTTGGCAGGTTGTCCATTGAAAAGCAATTTGATGTCTTGATTAGAGTGTTCGCGCGCCTTGCGAGTAGCCACAGCGACTGGTCGCTCAAAATCATCGGGGAAGGGCCTTTGCGAACTGATTTGCAGCAACAAATTGTCGCGCTTCGTCTGCAGTCCAGCGTGGAATTGTGTGGCCGAGTCGCCGATATTGCTGATGAATTCGCGCACGCCGATGCCTTTGTCTTGACATCTGGCTTCGAGGGTTTTCCCAATGCACTGCTTGAAGCGATGGCAGCGGGATTACCGTGTGTCACATTCGATTGTCCGAGTGGGCCGCGAGAGATCACGATGGATGGCCAAGTTGCGCTATTGGTCGCCCCCAATGATGAGGTCGCATTGGAACTCGCATTGGAACGGTTGATGTCTGATGACGAGTTGAGAAAGGTGCTTGGCATCGCGGCGCGCGCATCAGTTTTCCAGCGTTTCGCTTTGAAAGAGGTCCTCCAGAAGTGGGATTCGCTGTTTCGCGAACTGGGATGTTCGCATTGACAATGGTGCCTATCCATTTCGATATTGAAGTGCATGGGACGGTATTAAAAAGGGTAATAAAAATGCCGGATCAATTGTCTGAAGGGTCACAATGAGGTCGGAATTGAGAAGCTGGATACGATCCAATTATGAAGCAGCACTTTCTTACTACGTGCTGTCTGATCTGTTTGCCCGTTTGAGAGCTTCCGCTGGCGATATTGATACTACCTCTGGCACTGTCCACAGCACATTGTCAGCAGAGGACTCCGTGCGCTATGTTGAACGAGTGTTTGAGGATTACAAACGGTATTCTGGAGTCCAGCAATTCTATGGCCGCGTCGCGGAGGTGGGGCCAGGCGACAATTGTGGTGTTGCTTTGCTGTTTCTCAAGGATGGTTGCAGTAAGGTCGACCTTGTCGATCGCTTTTTCTCAAAAAGAAATGTTCGATCGCAAGCGACAATCTATAAAGCGTTACTTTTAAAGTACCCCGCCCTTGGGCGATTCCTTGGCCACGCAGAACCGGTCGATGAGGCGGTGTTTAGATCGTTAGAAAGGCATTACGGGGCAAGAGCTGCCGCGGAGAATTTCTTTCTGACAAATACTGGTTACGATTTTATCGTTTCACGGGCGGTTTTTGAACACATGTATAACCCTTCGTCAGCTCTAAGCTGCATGGCACGAGCATTGGCGCCAGGCGGCTACTTGTTACACAAGATCGATCTCCGAGATCACGGTATGTTTTCTCTTGCACATCACGAATTGAAGTTTCTCGAAGTGCCGGCGTGGCTATATCCATGGATGACCAAGGGAACTGGGAGACCAAACAGAGTCATGTTCCATGAGTACCGCGACGCAATGAACCGCCTAGGGCTTTCCGGCCAATTGCTGGTTACCCGCTTGGCCGGCGTAGGTGACATCAGTCCACATGTGCCTTACGAAGCAATTCCGGCTCACCTGCGTGCCAAATCCACGGCCTATGTAAGGGCGGTGCGCCATCGGTTTGCAACTGCCTTTCGTACCGTTTCGGATGACGACATCTCGGTGACTGGAGTTTTTCTGGTTGCAAGAAAAGACTAATAGAGTCATCCCGATGAGAATCCAATCATTATCTTGAGGCAATGTAGACTATGAAAATTCTGCACATCATTGCGAACCTAGGTCAAGGCGGTGCGGAGGGTGTGTTGTACCGGTTGATATCAGCTTCACCGCCAAATATTGAGCACGTTGTTGTGTCGATGAGAGGTGAGGGCTATTTCGGTCCGCAACTGCGCGCTTCCAACATAGTCGTACATACGCTTGATAAGCCGCGTGGCAGGCTCACTATCCGCGGGCTGAAGAGGTTGCGGCGCTTGATCTTGGACATACATCCTGACGTGGTGCAGACTTGGATGTATCACGCTGATTTGGTTGGGGGTGTGGTGGCTCGATGGTTAGGCGTCCAATCAGTCGTGTGGGGCATACGTCATTCCAACCTTGATCCACAAGAGAGCAGTTTTTCGACCCGGCTTATTGCCAGAATCTGTGCTCCGTTGTCGCACTGGATTCCCGCCGCTATCGCCTGCTGCTCAGAACGAGCGGCAGAGGTACATCAGGCCGCTGGCTACTGCCGGAGAAAGTTTTACGTCATACCAAACGGTTACGATCTTTCCCGCCTCAAGCTAGATCCCGAGGCAGGAAAGCTCTTACGTTTGTCGTGGGGCGTTCAACCCGATGAATTACTGTTGGGGATGGTAGCTCGCTGGGACCCGCAGAAAGATCACGGAAACCTGTTGTGCGCATTGGGCAAGCTGATGGAACGCGCGGCGATATTTCGATGTGTGTTAGTGGGGTCGGGCATGGACCAGGAAAATGCCATATTGGTCGACAAAATTACTCGGCTGGGACTAGCCGAGCGAATGATTCTCGCCGGACCTCTTGACGATATTACTGCTGTGATGAACGCCCTCGATTTGCATGTACTTTCCAGCGCCTATGGTGAGGCTTTTCCCAACGTGGTAGCGGAGTCAATGGCCTGCGGGATCGCTAATGTGGTCACTGACGTAGGTGATGCCGCCCTAATCGTGGGGACTACTGGCTGGGTGGTTCCTCCAAATGACTCTGAAGCTTTAGCCGGCGCCATTCAGAAGGCGGCAGAAGTTGCAACCGCACAAGGGAAAGCAGTGTTGGGTCAGAACTGCAGGGCACGCATCCAAGAGAATTTTGAGTTGTCGAAAATGGTAGCTGCCTATTCCCACTTATGGCAGCAAGTTCGATGAGTTGGACTCCAACTTGTATGTTCCGAAGGCGCTGATATGTGCGGCATTGTTGGTACATGGGGCAAAGTTGCTCAAGAAGAAGTGCTCCGCGCTGCAGTACGTCGGCTATCTCATCGCGGGCCGGACGATTCCGGCCTTTGGTTGGACGAGAACTGCGGTATCGCACTCGGGCATGCCCGTCTGTCTATCCTCGACCTATCTTCTGCAGGCCATCAACCGATGAGTTCCGTCTGCGGACGATATGTGATGGTGTTCAACGGGGAAATTTACAATCATCTGGATTTGAGGGACGGGTTGGAGGAAGCAAGCCGTATTTCAAGTGCGCCTCGCACGGGAGAGCGAGGCGCTGCACATTGGCGAGGACATTCTGATACCGAGACTATGCTGGCCTGTTTTTCGGCTTGGGGTATAGAGAAGACGTTAAAGGCCGCCGTAGGGATGTTCGCCATAGCCCTCTGGGATCGACAAGAACGCAAGCTGATTTTGGCGCGGGATCGCATGGGCGAAAAGCCGCTTTACTATGGCTATGTCGCAGGGATGTTTGCATTTGCCTCTGAGTTGAAGGCCTTGAAAGGGTTGCCAGGATTCAGCGGTGAAATCGACAGACGGGCCTTGGCAGTGCTGCTTCGCCACAACTGTATTCCAGCGCCCTATAGCATTTATAGTGGCTTGGCGAAATTGCGGCCCGGAACCTGGCTGGAACTTTCCGAAGATGATCTGCGCCAAGGGGAGATGCCGTCTCCGCGCGCATATTGGTCGGCTCTTGAAGCGGCTATTGCCGGCGCAAGCAATCAGTTGGTTTTTGAGTCGGACTCTGAGGCAGTGGCAGCGCTCGAATCGGAGCTGTCTCGCGCGGTGGCGGGCCAGATGCTGGCCGATGTGCCGCTTGGTGCTTTCCTTTCTGGGGGCGTGGATTCGTCTACCGTAGTGGCATTGATGCAAGCGCAATCTATCCGGCCGGTGAAGAGTTTCTCAATTGGCTTTCGCGAGGACGGCTATGACGAAGCCATTTACGCTGGCGATGTAGCGCGCCATCTAGGCACCGAGCACACCGAGCTCTATGTCTCACCGCAGGACGCGCTGGCGATTATTCCGAAGCTACCAATGATTTACGACGAGCCGTTTTCCGATTCCTCGCAAATTCCAACTTACTTGGTCGCGCAACTGGCGCGCGAGAGGGTGACCGTCGCTTTATCAGGCGATGGAGGTGACGAGTTATTCGGGGGCTACGCGCGCTACTTTCTCGCGGCACGGCTATGGGCGAAGATAGAGCGCATGCCTAACGCATTGCGAAGGGCTGCAGCGCGCACCATTTTGAATGTCCCGCCAGCGGCCTGGGACAAGCTCTATCAGTTGGTGGTACCCCTAATTCCGAAGACGCGCCGTTGGCCGGCCCCAGGCGACAAGCTTCACAAGGGGGCGGCGCTGCTGAATGCCCGTCACGGAATGGGTCTGTATCGCGCCCTAGTGAGCCACTGGGAGCCGGACGATGTGGTGGTAGGCGCGACGGAACCGGAAACTCTGCTGTCTGGCCCTCCGCCCGGGCTACCGTCATTGACCGAACAGATGATGCTGTTGGACGCGCTAACTTATCTGCCAGACGATATATTGGTAAAGGTGGATCGAGCGGCAATGGCGGTCAGTTTGGAGACCCGGGTGCCGTTGATAAATCATCGCATCTTTGAATTCGCTTGGCGGTTACCCTTGCACTACAAGGTGCGAGAAGGAACGGGCAAGTGGCTGCTTCGCCAAGTCCTCTATAAATATGTGCCGCAAGAGCTTGTTGATCGACCAAAGATGGGGTTTGGCGTTCCAATCGATTCATGGTTACGTGGACCATTGCGCGAATGGGCGGAGGAACTGCTCGGCGAAGCCAGACTTAGGCGCGAAGGTTATTTTCAGCCCGAGCCAATTCGACGAAAGTGGACTGAGCATCTTGCCGGTGTGCGCAACTGGCAGTACTACTTATGGGACGTATTGATGTTTCAAGCGTGGTTGGAGGCGGAGCGGGCGTCGTTGTGAGCGAGGGGTTACCCAAGGAAGTCTGGATTGCCATCAATACGACGTGGAATGTTTTTAACTTCCGCCGCAGTTTGATTGCAGCACTTTCCGAATCAGGGTTTCGCGTTGCGGCCTATGCGGCGCCTGATGAGTATATTGGTCGAGTGGAGGCTGGAGGTGCGCGGTATGTGCCGATGCAACTGAACAATGCTGGCACTCATCCGTTACGAGAGCTCATGACCTTGTGGCGGATGGTGCGATTGTTGGCGCTCGAGCGACCGGCTTTGTTGCTGACTTACACCCCAAAAGTGAATATTTATCTTGCCTTGGCGGCACGCGTGTGGGGAATCCCTGTGGTGGCTAATGTCTCGGGCTTGGGGCGGACATTCATTGCTGGTGGTTGGCTGACCCGCGTCGCGCGGGTCTTGTATCGAATTGCATTTTCTTGGCCGAGGTGCATATTTTTTCAGAATGCCGAGGACAGGACGGTTTTCCTTGATGCTGGTTTGGTGAAGGTGGAGCAGACGGCTTTGCTCCCAGGTTCGGGGGTGGATGTATCCCGGTTTGCTCCAAGGCCAAAGGTGCAGGATGGCGGCGGTTTTGTGTTTTTGATGGTAGCGCGTTTGACGTGGGACAAAGGCGTGGGTGAGTACGTCGCCGCGGCCCGTCAGTTGAAGACTGAGTTCCCTGGGGTGTCGTTCAGATTGCTCGGCTTTCTGGATGTACCTAGTCCTTCAGCAGTGTCGAGGGACGAGGTTGAAGCGTGGGTGAGCGAAGGGCTTATTGAGTATCTCGGTCACTCGGACGATACGGTGTCGATCTATGCCGAGTCCGATTGCGTAGTGCTGCCGTCGTATCGGGAAGGCATGCCAAGGACACTGCTTGAGGCTGCCAGTATGGGCTTGCCCGCAATTGCTACGGATGTTCCGGGTTGCAGGCAGGCTGTGGTGGACGGGGAGACTGGCTTTCTATGTCGAGCGCGCGATGCAACGGCTCTTGCCAGAGCAATGCAACGAATGTTGCTGCTGACATTCGAACAGCGGGCCAAGATGGGCAATGCTGCGCGCGCGCGAATCCGTCGAGAGTTTGACGAAAAGATTGTCGTCGAACGCTATCTGGATGTGGTGAAAGCAATTCTGGGTGAGCAGCATCGATGAATAGTGAGAGGTTCATGTTGAACTGATCAACAATGCGAAAGGAAAGTCGATGGCGACGTACAAGGAATTGAAGGCAAAGGCGGAAGACCTGATGCGTCAGGCCGAGGCCGCGCGCAAGGCGGAGACCGCTGCGGTGATTGCTGAAATCAGGGAGAAGATGTGCGACTATGGGATTACTGTCGGCGACTTAGGCGGTAGCGCCAAGATAGCCAAGACTCGCAAGATCGT
Source organism: Sulfuritalea sp. (assembly GCA_030247575.1). Taxonomy (GTDB): domain Bacteria; phylum Pseudomonadota; class Gammaproteobacteria; order Burkholderiales; family Rhodocyclaceae; genus Sulfuritalea. Next base: position 35,767 of record JAOTRV010000030.1, on the reverse strand, counting down.
GACAGAAAAGTATCGAAATCCCGCCGGTGGCGAAACATGGTCTGGCCGCGGCCGGATGCCCAAGTGGCTGGTGGCGCTCGAATCCGCAGGACGAAAACGTGAAGAGTTTTTGGCGCGGTGAGGTTGATCGGCGCCAAAAAGTTGGGATTACGCCGCTGATTTGAAATCAGGAGGTTTGCCGTGCCATTAGCGCGGACTCCTATCGTAGGATAAATACGGATTGCACTTTAGTCTTGGAGTTTTGTGTAGATATGAACAACTATGAGTTCTGCGCACAGTGGATTCTTGGTCAGGAGCATGGAAAGAATGTCCACGTCCTCGACTATGGTTGCGGCGCAGGGGCAATTGTAAAAGAGCTACGGAGCCGAGGTATCAATGCGTTCGGGTGCGATGTTTTCTACGAAGGCGGGGATTCTTCGACATCTATTGAGCCCACTCTTTTGGATGGCGCCATTAGAAGAATGTCCGGGAGCGCTATACCCTTTGAGAGTGCTTCGTTCGAGTTCGTTATCAATAATCAGGTAATGGAGCACGTTGAGAATCTCGACAATGTGCTCGCTGAGATTCAGCGGATATTGAAACCTGGTGGGAAAATTTTAAGTCTATTCCCGGATAAGGGCGTTTGGCGTGAAGGCCACTGTGGAGTTCCCTTTCTCCACTGGTTTCCGAAAGGTAGCCGTTCTCGTGTCTACTATGCTGCCGCTTGTAGGACTCTTGGCCTCGGATACTTCAAAGGTAATAAAAGCATAATGCGGTGGAGCCAGGATTTTTGCGAATGGCTTGACACTTGGACTCACTACAGAACACAAGGAGAGATTGAATTAGCCTATAAGAAGTACTTTTGTGATGTTACGCACATTGAAGATTACTGGCTCCAACAAAGACTTGGTAGGCGAAAAATAATCGCCACTTGGTTGCCTGCATCAACACAAAAGCTAGTCGTAAGAAAACTCGCCGGTCTGATTTTCGTTGCCCGTAAACCAGTCTAACAATCGCATCCCCTCAGAAGAAACAAGTTGACTGAACTGACGGCAAGACTCAAAACCACCATCCGTCGGGCGGAGGCGGCGCGGGCACTTCGGGCGGAGATGGCGGGGGCTCGGTGGGAGGCGGCGGCGGGGGCTCGGTGGGCAGATCAATAATAGGCGGCGGAGTCACCGGGGGCGCTACGGCGGACGTCACCCATCCGCTGCCCATCAGCCAATACGAATTGCTGCCGTCGGCTTCGCGCCAGCCCAGGTCGGTCTTGCCGTCGACGTTGTAGTCGATCGAGGCAGCGACCAGGGTCCGTCCCGGGGACGGGTCGAAAATGGCGCCGGCAATTCGTTCGGTTCCATCCATCAGCCACAGGGCGACCGATCCGTCCGGCTTGTGGAGCAGCACGTCGTTCTTGCCGCTTCCGTCGAAGTCGTGCTGGCTGTCGAGTACCTGCCAGTCCGTCCCCGCCCAGAAGGGCGTGATCGGCCGGTGCTTGACCCCGTGCCAGGAGTTCGCGGTCTGCAGCGCTTCCATGCTGTCGGCAAACTGAATCTGTTCGACGCCGACTACCGCATCGACGCCGTCATCGCCGTCCGCAGGATTGTTGTCGGTGATGGTGTAGTGATACCAGGCGCTCTGGGCGATCGTGTAGTCGTCCCGGTCGCCCGAGTAGTGGGCCATATCCAAGCCCGCTCCGCCATCGATGGTGTCGTTGCCGAGCCCGCCGCTCAGTGTGTCGTTACCGGCAAGGCCGAGCAAGGTGTCCGCATAGGACGTCCCGACAAGGTTGCCACTTATGGTTATCTCAATGACTCCATCGAAGCCTGCGAATGCGATGGAACCGACATCCGTCGCTGTTAGCGAAATGCCAGCCGCACCGACTGCACTTTCCGCCGAAAGCGTGACCGACGAAGAGGAATAGTCACTATAGATATCAAGCGGGCCATTCAACGCCAGATTCCCCGACGTTAGCGTGACTGACGATGTCGGCGCGCTCACAAGAAGAACAGCGCCAGTTCCACCTACAGCAATGTTTCCGCCGGCCGTTAGGGTTTGGGCCTGTCCAGCGCTCAGGCTGCCTCCGGATATCGAGATGTTCCCGGTGGTGGTTATCACCTGATTCTGCCCCGCAGTCAGCGTGGATCCGTCGCTTATCGTGACGTTTCCCGCGTCGACGATGAGGCTTCCTGGCACCGACAGGTGCCAGTTTGCGATGGACAGGGCTTCACCAGTGCTGATGGAAAGATGTTCGACATTCGTTACCGAGAAACTGAAACCGGGCCCGGAGATTGTTCCATCCGCTTGATCCAGAGTGATGTCGAGGCCTGAAAGGTTTGCCCATCCCGGCCCCTGCAGCGTGATCGTGTCGTTGCCGTCTCCGCCATCGATGACGCCGCCATTGACGGCCCCCGCCAGGCTCAGGATGATGTTGTCGTTGCCGGCGCCGCCGATCAGCGTGTCGTTGCCAGCTGCGCCATGAAGCGAATTGTCGCCGGCATTGCCGATGAGCACGTTGTCGAGCGCATTGCCGGTGCCTGCGATGGCGGCCGAACCGGTGAGGGTGAGATTCTCGACGTTGTCGGTCAGTGTGTAGGAAACGCTGGTGCGAACCTCGTCGTAGCCTTCGTCGGTCAGTTCCGTGACGACGTCGCCGGTCGCATTGACTACGAATGTGTCGTTACCAGCGCCGCCGGTCATGCTGTCGTTGCCGAGTCCGCCATCCAGGCGGTTGTTGGCGTCGTTGCCGAGCAGCGTGTCGTTGCCGTCGCCGCCGATCGCATTTTCGATGACGGCGCCGTAGGCAATCGCCAGCGTCAGCCCGCTTATCGTGGGCGACTGGGAATACTGTCCCTCGCGCAGGTCCAGCGTGACATTGTTGTACTGGTTTATGGCACCCGCTGCGAGTGTGTCATCGCCGCCGGCATCCCAGATGGTCCATGCCATCTGGGCTCCTCCCAAGAACGTGTAAGTGTCGTTCCCGGTGTGATATGAAGTATTTGCGCCGTAAATATGTTGCATCGCCAGAATGTCGAGCGGCATGGGGGTGGCCGCATTGGCGAGCAGGTGGTAGCCGAGTTCACCTCCGAGCGCATCGTGATAGCTCATCACCGTGTAGAGGTTCGAATCGTAAGCAATGGGCAAGTCGGGCCGGCCGGCGGGTCCGTTATCCGTATGCTTGAGCCCCAGAGCGTGTCCGATCTCGTGCAGCATGATCGTCAGGCCAACGCCGCCCGAATTCAGGTAACCGAATCCGCTGTGATAGTTATCAAACGCGACATCGCCTTCCGGTTGGGGGTAATCTGGGCTTGAGATTATGCTATCGACGTAGGAGGGGCTTGGGGGAAGTCCGAGGCCGACCAGACCGGGCATCTGGGTTTGCATCTCATTGCCGGTCAGGAGGAAGGCGAGGTCTGCGGAGCTTGCGTTGTATATGGTTCCGCTGTCGCTCTCGACGAATGTCAGATTGGCGACGTTCGACCATTCCATGAGCGCCCGCCGCACGGCATCCGTGAGGGCTGGGGTCCAGGGAGGTTGCATTGTCAACGTATCGTTGAGGCTCAGCGAATAGCTCAGCGTGTGGGCGGTGCCATCGAACTGCCACGCGGCGCCCCAGGTCAGGCCATCGATCAGTGGGTTGCCGGTGAGGGGGACGAGGTTGTCAACGGGCGTTGTCATGGCTATCCAATTCGAATGGCATTGATCCGGGTTGCATGGAGTGCTCGACGGCAGGGTCGATTGTATGTCATGCCATGCAATTCAGCTATGCATTCGGCACGAATTGGGAAGTTCGACGAGGCTTTTAGCCATTTGCGTAGCTGGGGTCGTCGCAGGCACCGTGCCGTCAGCGCCGACTCTTGCGGTCGCGCGTCTGGAAAAGTTGATTTTTGTCCGCCAATTGTCGGCGGGGGAGGCTTCAGTCCTGCTTGCCCAGCATCGCCTTCAGGTTGGCTTACGGCGAGTGCGTCGCCGCCGTACCGCCGGCGCCGATTTCCGTGCCGCCCCGGCCGCTTCGAGTTGCCGCTGATGCCACGTCTGTTCGGCAGTCATGGGCATATGCGGGCGGCGGGCAGTGACGGTTTCTTTGTGAGGTGACGGCCGCCTATTCCAGCCACAAGGCAGGTTGATCAAGTTCCGGTGCCAGCCTCAGCAGCACCGCTTTTCCTTTCAGGGCGCGTGCTCGCCACCCCTTGCCGCGTCCGATCGCATCCCGCCAAGCGGCATTGAAGACATCCGCCTGATGGTTGTCCATGAAGAAGCTGGCGAGGCTTGCGGCCTGCAGCAGGTCCTTGGTCGCCTTGGCCCGCTCGCTCAGCGGGCGCTTTGGGGTTTCCCTGCCACATTCGTGCAGGTTCCGTAGGAGCAAGCTGACTTCAATGCTGCGGATGCAGCGCCTGCGCTTGTCGGTCTTGGTGACGATCAGGCGCATTTCGTTGCGCGGGTGGTGCGTGCGGTAGTGATGGCAGCAAGTCCGGTCGGTGGCCATGGAGGCAGATCAGGAACGTGCTTGATACTCGACACTCCTTACTGTAAAGTAAGGCTATCGCCACATTCAAGAACTCTCGCCATGACAACCGCCACCATGACCAGCAAGGGCCAGGTCACCATACCTGCCGAGGTAAGGCAACGGATGGGGCTGGGTACCGGAGATCGTATCGAGTTTGTCGAGCTTGAAGCCGGCGGGTTTGCGATCAAGCCGGCGATTGATGACGTTCGCTCTCTCAAGGGTTTGCTGCGCAAGCCGGATAAGCCGGTGAGCGTAGCCGATATGAAAACGGCAATCCGTCAACGCGCGGCGGCGGGGCGTGGCCGGTGATTGGCATCGACACCAATGTCCTTGTTCGCTACATTGCCCAGGACGATCCCGCCCAGTCGAAACGGGCAAGCCGTCTCATCGAGAATGAATGCAGCGCGGCGATCCCTGGGTTTATCAGCCTCGTGGTGCTCGTCGAACTCGCCTGGGTCAGCGAGAGTTGCTACGGCGCCTCCCGAGGCGAGGTGGCTGAGATGGTGCGCCGAATTCTCAGCATCCGGCAACTGGTCGTTCAGGACGCCGAGGTTGCATGGAAAGCTGTTCGTGTCTTCGAATCCAGTAAAGCAGACTTCGCGGATTGCCTGGTTGAGCGCATGGCAGCGGCAGCAGGATGCTCGGCAGTGATGACGTTCGACAAAGCCGCCGCCAGGGCGGGGATGACGCTGCTCACCTAGCGGCAGGTGTGCCGCCCCTTGTGTTGTTGTGCGGCTAGTCCTTGTCTCCCAGCATCGCCTTCAGGTTGGCAAACGGTGAGTGCGTCGCCGCCGTGCCGCCGGCGTCTACTGTCGCCCCGCCGCCCGCCGTTTCGAGTTGCCGCTGATGCTCGTTGTCGTGGCAGTAGAGGCACAGCAGTTCCCAGTTGCTGCCGTCGGAGGGGTTGTTGCCGTGGTTGTGGTCGCGGTGATGCACGGTGAGTTCGCGCAGGTTGGTGCGGGTGAATTCGCGGGCGCAGCGGCCGCAGATCCAGGGGTATATCTTCAAGGCCTGCTCGCGGTAACCCTGCTCGCGGGTTTCGGCGTAGCGGCGCGCGTCGGCGACGATGCGGTCGAGCTTGCCCGGGTTGCCGGATTTCATGCCGCCTATTTTTCCTGCAGGAGATTGTTCAGCCGCTGGGCGCGGCTTTTGGATTCGGCCTTGTTGATCTCGGACACCTGGCGGCCGTAGGCTTCGCGCGCTTCGGGGCCCTGCCGGGTGGCTTCGATCGACTTGATGCAGCGCCAGCGCTTGCCGGTCTTGGTGACGATCAGGCGCATTTCGTTGCGCGGGTGATGTATGCGGCAGTGGTAGCAGTAAGTCTGTTCGGTGGCCATGGGCATGTGCGGGAGGCGGGGCGGTGACGGTTTCAATTATGCCCTTCCCGGTACGGTTTGTTCCGTCCTGCTGTAAACTCGCGCGACGCGCGCTCAGCGCATCCGCCCGTAGCTCATCTGGATAGAGCACCGGCCTTCTAAGCCGGGGGTAACAGGTTCGAGTCCTGTCGGGCGGGCCAATAAGCAGAGCACCGTTGTTGATTGCCGTATCCATGTAGCCGATGGTCCTCACGCGACCGAGGTAAGGCTTCCCTTGCGGCCTCGTAACGGTCAATTGCAACGCGGTGTGACAATTTTCCGTAATTCCCGGAGGCTCGCGATCATTCCCGGCGCCGCATGGAAGGCGGGCTCCAATCGGCCACGGGCATTATTTCTAGCGGATGCTATACTTGTATAGCAAATTTTCCATGAAGGAAAGCGCCATGCTTGCGATACGTTTACCCGATTCAATCGAAGAACGCCTGAATGCACTCGCCAGTGAAACGGGGCGCACCAAAACTGCCTTGGCACGCGAGGCTATCGTCGAATACATTGCCGATCTCGAAGACTACTATCTTGCTGAGGCAAGAGCGCGGCTGAATCGAAAAACCATTCCCCTGGGTGAGGTGGAGCGCAAGCTTGGCCTTTGAGATCGAGTTCGATCCCGAGGCGGTGAAGGATCTGAAAAAGCTGGATCGTCCGGTTCAGCAGCGCTTGACAGGATTTTTGAGGCTGCGAGTCGCCACCCTCGACAGTCCCCGCGATATTGGCGAAGCGCTGGCGGGGGGAAAGCTGGGCGCTTACTGGAAATACCGTGTCGGCGATTGGCGCATCATTTGCGACATTCAGGACAGTCGCATTATTGTCCGTGTGCTGCGCATCGGTAATCGGCGCGAAGTTTATCGATAGGTCGCGTTGGAAGAATCATTTAAGGGGGAATCATGAAATCGACGCGTTTTTCCGGCATTGCCGACGCCAAATCCCATCTTGGCCAGGAGGTCGGCGTCAGCGATTGGCTGCTGATCGACCAGGAGCGCGTGAACGCCTTTGCCAGGGTTACCGGCGACGAACAGTGGATACACGTCGATGTCGAGCGGGCAAAGCGCGAATCGCCGTTCGGCGGCCCGATCGCGCACGGCTATCTGACTGTGTCGCTGCTGGCCAAATTCGCCCAGGAATGCATCGCCGTCGAGGGCGTCAAGCTGGCCGTGAATTACGGCCTCAATCGCGTGCGCTTCGCTTCACCCGTGAAAGTCGATAGCCGGGTGCGCGCGAGATTCGTGCTGGCCGAGCTGGAAGAGATCCCCGGCGGGGCCCAGATCGTGTGGCAGGCGACGATCGAGATCGAAGGCGGCGACAAGCCTGCCTGTGTGGCGGAGATGGTCACCCGTTGGTATTTCCAGGCGGCCTGAGGCTTTGCTGATGGCTGCGTCTGCACCTGCAGCGGCGACCGGGCTGCGCTTGCCATGAGCCTGTCCGCCTACGTTTGCGTCGCCCGCCATGGCGAAACCGACTGGAACATTGCGGGAATCCTGCAGGGCTGGACCGACGTTCCGATCAACGACCAGGGGCGCCGGCAGGCCTACGAGCTGGTCGGCGGTTTTTCCCATGCGAAGTTTTCAAAGGTCTATTCGAGCCCCCTGATCCGCTCGCTCGAAACCGCCGAGATCATCGCGCGCTCACTGCGCCTGGAGCCGCCGGAAACCCACGAGGGACTGAAGGAGCGGCATTTCGGAGCCATTCAGGGAATTCCGAAGTCGGAACTTGCGGAGCTGAATCCGGTGCTCCTGCAGCAGATTCTCAAACGAAACCCGGCGATCGATTTCGAGGAAGGCGAGTCGATGGATGAGTTCGCCGATCGCGTGCTCGACGCGATCGCCGGCATTGCCCGGCCGAACGCCGGCAGGCGCATCCTGGCAATCACCCACGGCTGGGTGATGGACGTTATCACGCGGCACATCGCCGGGCTGCCGCGTACGACCATTCTCAACATGAAGCGCAGAAACGGCGAATGCGTCTGGCTGGACGTTCGCAGAGAATCGATCCGCGCGCTGTGAGAAGCCGCGATGCACTGCTCTGCGGCGTGGTCCGGAAACCTCCGGAACAACCCAATAGGTGCTATTGCGCCTTGATTTTCGCCTCGTAGCGGGACAGGATCGCTTTATGGCTGCCGTCGCGCTTCATCGCGTCCAAGGCCTTCTGCAGTTTGCCTACGGTCGCTTCCGGCAGGCTGAGGTTGCAGGCGAGGTAGTTCTCCGAGGACTGGAACACCCAGACCGGAACTACATCCTTGACGCCTGTTTTTGCGGCGATATGAGCCCCGGAATAGTAGCCCGTGATCCACAGATCGATCTTGTCCGGTTCCATCCGGTTGAGGGTGAGTTTCGACGGATTTCTTGCATCGTCCGCTTCGGGGACGCGGAAGGTTATCCTGAGATCCTTGAGGTAGCGCTCCTTGGCATCGCCCTGCAGCACCCCGACGCGGTATTGGGCAAGGTCTTCGGGACGAGACAGCGTTCCCTTGAAGCCCTTCTTGGCGAATGCGGCCCATTTGTTTTCGACGATCGGTCCGATCCATTTGAAAACGACTTCACGATTTTCAGTGCGCGCGGTGCTGTAGACGCAGGTGTTGGGATAGATTTGGGTGCGGTCGTAGGCGTCCTTCCACGAAAGTATTTCGTCCTTGTGGGCGATGCCGGCGCGCTTGAAGGCTTCATTCACTACTTCGACCGCCATGCCGGTCAGCTTCTTGTCTTCCAGATACTGAAACGGGAAAGCGTCTTCTGTCAGCAGATTGATGGTCTGCGCCGCGGCAATTTCCAGTGTGCTTGCCAACGCGGCAATGAGCAGGGCAATGCGATAAGGTCTGACGGCGATCATCTTGTCCTCCGCAATGTTGGGGCCGATGAGAATGCGATGGAAAGGGCGTTATGGCCCGCACTCTAGCAAGAACCTTCGTGGAAGGCAAAAGATGAACGGGTGGTCAAATTCGCGCGGATGCCGGGATAGTGATGCAGTTGCAGACGAATTCAGCATGATCGTGAGCCAGACACCCATCATTCCCTCGTGCCTCGTAACTTTCATTAACTTGTGCAATTACAACTTTTCAGCGAGCGGCAAAGTGGCTTCATGCCGGAGGTCAAGGCAAGGAAGTGAAGGTCGGTCAGTAGTGGTTGATCGTCAATTCCTCGGGGCAGACTCGAGGCAGGCAAGCAAGTCCGATTAGGGACATTCGGGGCTTTTTCGGGGCAGTAGAAAACGAAAAAGTCGACTTTCGTCGGCTGTTTTGCTACTGCTGGCCCTGGCCACCTCGTGAATGATTTTGCCAAACCGCCTCAAAAATCAAGGTGTTTGGCGGAGAGGGAGGGATTCGAACCCTCGTTAGGATATTATCCTAAACACGCTTTCCAGGCGTGCGACTTAAACCGCTCATCCACCTCTCCGCGATGCTTGATGATCCCTGCTGGCAAAGCAGGGCGCGAATTCTAGCAGATCAGCCCTCGCTGTGCCGCAGCGAGAGATCGACGGCGCGCACGTTCTTGGTCAGGCTGCCGATGGATATGCGGTCGACGCCGGTTTCGGCGATGGCGCGCACGGTTTCCAGGCTGACGCCGCCCGAGGCTTCGAGCGCGGCGCGTCCCGCGGTGAGGCCCACGGCCTGGCGCATCTGTTCCAGGCTCATGTTGTCGAGCAGGATCATCGTGGCGTCGGCGTCGAGGGCTTCGGCGAGCTGCTCCAGGGTTTCGACTTCGATTTGGACGAAGACGTCGTCGCGGCCGATTTCGCGCGCCTGCGTCAGCGCCGCGGTGACGCCGCCGGCCGCCATGATGTGGTTTTCCTTGATCAGGATGCCGTCGTAGAGGCCGAGGCGGTGGTTGGCTCCGCCGCCGCAGGTGACGGCGTATTTCTGTGCCAGGCGCAGCCCGGGCAGGGTCTTGCGCGTGTCTACGATGCGCGCGCCGGTGCCGGCGACGGCATCGACATACAGGCGCGTCGCGGTGGCGGTGGCGGAGAGCAACTGCAGGAAGTTGAGCGCGGCGCGCTCGGAGGTGAGCAGAGCGCGGGTGCTGGCTTCGATCTGGCACAGCGTCTGGCCGGCGGCGATCCGTTCGCCGTCGCGCGCGCTCCAGCGGATCGCGGCCAGCGGATCGAGGCGGCGGAAACAGGCGTCGAACCAGGCAGTGCCGGCGAGCACGGCATCGTCGCGGCTGAGTACGGTGCCTTGCGAACGTCGCGTGGCGGGGGTGAGCAGGGCGGTCAGGTCGCCGCCGCCGATGTCTTCCACCAGGGCGGCAAGCACGTTGCGTTGCACCTCGGCGGCAAGCTGAAGGGGGAGTTCCATGGTGTGTCGATGCGTGACGTGTGGGATCGGCTGATTTTAGCAGCCGGCCGCTTCAGTGAATTTTCGATCCCCGCAGGCTGAGCGCCGTGGCCGGCGCGGCGAAGCTGTCGGCGCGGGCGACGTCCCAGAACACCTTGAACACGGGATGGTCGGGCACACCGGACAGCAGTTCCCCCTGTCTCGCCCAATGATGCAGGGCCGCCAGCGAGCGCACTTCGGTGGCCGAGACGCGGCGGATCACATGTTCAGGGCCGAGTTCGCAGGGATGCTTCAAGCCCGAAGCGCCGAGCAGTTCCTTGAGGGCGAGCAGCGTGTTCTGGTGGAACTGGAACACGCGCGTCGACTTGTCCGGCACATCCAGCGCGCGCATGCGCTGCGGATCCTGCGTCGTGACGCCGGTCGGGCATTTGCCGGTGTGGCAGGTCTGCGCCTGCAGGCAGCCGAGGGCGAACATGAAGCCGCGCGCGGAATTGCACCAGTCGGCGCCCATGGCCATGGTGCGCGCCATGTCGAAGGCCGTGACGATCTTGCCGGACGCGCCGAGGCTGATCTGGTGGCGCAGGTTCACGCCGACCAGCGTGTTGTGCACCAGCATCAGTCCTTCGCGCAGCGGCGCGCCGACGTGGTCGGTGAATTCCAGCGGCGCGGCGCCGGTGCCGCCTTCGCCGCCGTCGACGACGATGAAGTCGGGGGCGATGCCGGTGGCGAGCATGGCCTTGACGATGGCGAACCATTCCCAGGGATGGCCGATCGCCAGCTTGATGCCGACCGGCTTGCCGCCCGACAGTTCGCGCAGGCGGGCGACGAAGGCGAGCAGTTCCAGCGGCGTGAAGAACGCGGAATGCCGCGCCGGTGAAATGCAGTCGGCGCCGACCGGAACGCCGCGCGCCTCGGCGATTTCCGGCGTCACCTTGGCGCCGGGCAGCACGCCGCCGTGTCCCGGCTTGGCGCCCTGCGAAAGCTTGATCTCGATCATCCGGACCTGGTCGAGGGCGGCGTTCTCGGCGAACTTGCCTTCGTCGAAATTGCCGCGGCCATCGCGGCAGCCGAAATAGCCGCTGCCGATTTCCCAGGCCAGGTCGCCGCCGTTCTGCCGGTGGTAGCGCGAGATGGAGCCCTCGCCGGTGTCGTGATAGAAGTGGCCGCGCTTGGCGCCCTCGTTCAGGGCCAGGATCGCATTCGCCGAGAGCGCGCCGAAGCTCATCGCCGAAATGTTGAACACGCTGGCGGAATAGGGCCGGCTGCAGTCCGGGCCGCCGATGTCGATGCGAAAGTCGTGGCTGTCGATGTGCACCGGTGCGATGGAATGGTTGATCCATTCGTAGTGCGGTTCATAGACGTTGAGCTGCGTGCCGAAGGGGCGCTTGTCGGCGGCCTGCTTCGAGCGCTGGTAGATGATCGAGCGCTGCGCACGGGAGAAGGGCAGCTCCTCGGAGTCGGCTTCGAGGAAATACTGGCGGATCTCCGGCCGGATGTATTCGAAGAAAAAGCGGAAATGCGCGAGCACCGGATAGTTGCGGCGGATCGCCTGCCTGACCTGCAGGTAATCGCTGAGCCCCAGCAGCGCCAGCGCGCCGAAGACCGCCGCGGGCCACAGCCATTGCGTCGAGAAGGGCAGCAGGGCGAGACAGGCCGCGCCGAGGATTGCGCAGAGGCCCCAGGCCCAGTAGCGTTTCGGAACGATGTTGTCGAGACCCTGCAACATGGACGTCCTCCCGTCGGGTGATTCGGTGTGGCCGCGCTGCGCCGTTACTTTACACCTGATGCTTGTCCGCTTTTGTATCGTTCCGAGAGCGCGATCGAAAGGCTGCTGGCGGCGATCACGGCCATGCCCGCCACCGAGAGCAGGTCGGGCAGGTGGTCGTAGAACAGCCAGCCGAGCAGCATGGCCCAGATCAGCTGGCCATACAGGAAGGGCGACAGCGTCGAGGCCGGCGCGTGGCGGAAGGCGCGGGTCAGGAGGAGATGGCCGGTGCCGCCGAGGATGCCCAGCGAAGCGATGGAGAGCGACTGCCAGGCGTCGGGCATCGGCCCGCCCCAGTAGAGCGGCGCCGCCAGCGACATGACCACGGTGCCCGTCAGGGCGGTGTAGAAGAGCATGGTGATGGTGTTTTCGGTCAGCGACATTTGCCGCGTCTGCACCTGGTAGATCGAGTAGCAGGCGGCCGCCAGCGACATCAGGATGACGCCCTCGGTGGATAGCGCGCCGCCGGGACGCGCGATCAGCAGGGCGCCTGCAAAGCCGGCGATGATGGCGATCCAGCGGCCCGCCGTGACCGATTCCTTGAGCAGCCAGCTGGCGAGGATCACCACGATCAGCGGCGTGATGAACAGGAAGGCGGTGCTTTCCGCCAGGGGCATGATCTTGAATGCGGCCATCGAGAAGCCGGTGGTGCCGACCAGCATCAGGGCGCGCACGGTCAGGGCGACGGGGCGCTGCGTGGCGATCAGCCTGGCCCGCATCGAGGGCGCGAGAAAGATCACCATCAGCAGCATATGCACCGTGTAGCGCGCCCACACCAGCATCGGCACCGGAAAGGTCTGCGACAGGTATTTGGAAGTGGCGTCGAGCGCGGCGAAGCACAGCCCCGCACCCAGCATCAGCAGGATGCCGATGAACGGCCGCGCGTCATGCATTCGCGGCGATCAGGCGATTCAGCAGCGTGCGTGCAACGGGAATCAATTCGCCGGCGGCGATGCCGATCGGGCCGTCGCCGGCCGCGGTCAGCGCATCGGCCGCCGCGCCGTGCAGATGGACGGCGCCGCAAAGCGCGGCGGCCGCCGGCCAGCCCTGCGCCAGCAGCGCGCCGGCCATGCCGGACAGCACGTCGCCGCTGCCGGCGGAGGCCAGCCCCGGGTTGCCGTTGGCGTTGATGCGCCAGCAGCCGTCGGGATGGGCGACTACCGTGCCGCAGCCCTTGAGCGCGACGTGGGCCTTGAAACGCTGCGCCAGTTGCAGCGCCGCGCCGACGCGGTCGGCCTGCACCGCTTCGGTGGTGGTCGCCAGCAACCGCGCGGCTTCGGCGGGGTGCGGCGTGATCACTGTGGGCGCCTCGCGGCGTGCGACGCGCACGGCCAGCACCGGATGCGCGGCGAGCAGATTCAGCGCATCGGCGTCGAGCAACAGCGGACAGTCGACGCTGGCGGCACGGCGCAGAATCTCTGTCGCGGCGTCCGATGCACCGAGGCCGGGGCCGATGGCGACCGCCGTCGCCTGCGCCAGCGCATCGTCGGGCGCGCGCAGCATCAATTCGGGCTGCAGCGGATCGACCGCGAGCGGCTGCAGCAGACCGACGAAGATGCGTCCGGCGCCGAGCTTCAGTCCGGCGCGTGCGGCCAGCAGCGCGGCACCCGTCATGCCGGCGGCGCCGCCGATCACGGCCAGCGATCCGTAACTGCCCTTGTGGCTGTTTCTTGCGCGCGGGTGCAGGCAATCGCGGAAATCGTCGATGGCGAGCAACGCGCCGGAAAATCCGTCGAGCTTCAGGCCGAGATTGGCGACGCTCACTTCACCGCCGTGATCCGGTCCGTCGAGCGTGTACAGCCCCGGCTTGCCGCCGATGAAACTGATGGTATGCGTGGCGCGCACCGCGGCGCCCAGCACGCGCCCGGTGTCGCCGTCGAGGCCGCTGGGCACGTCGAGCGCCAGCACCGGGCCGCGAAACGCGTTGACGCGCGCAATCAGATCGGCCGCGGCGCCGGTGACAGGCCGCGTCAGGCCGATGCCGAACAGGCCGTCGACCACCAGACCGTAGTCGCCGGCCGGCACCTTGTCGTCGATGCCGGCCACGGCCACGGTGATGCCCTGTCTGGTGAGCACACGCGCCACAACCCGCGCGTCGCCGCCGTTGTTGCCGGGGCCGGCGAACACCAGCACGGGAGCGCGGCTGCCCTGCAGCAGATGCCTGGCGAATTCTGCGGCGGCGTGGCCGGCCCGTTCCATCAGGGGCGGCTCGACGCCGGCATGGCGCGTTTCGAGGATGCGCAATTCGGCGCTGCGCAGGAGGGGCGTTTGCATGACGCGATTGTAACCGTGCCGCTCCGGTTTTCGCGGCGGCAGCCGGGATCGCCGGTCGCTGCGTGCTTGCCGCCCGCGGACTGCGGGGCCCGCAACGCCGGTCGGCGGCAGCGGCGACTTAGCGCGACTGCTGGACGACGCGGTTGTGTCCGGCGAGCTTGGCCTGGTACACGTTGCGGGTGGCCTGGGTCAGCAGGTGATCCAGGCTGTTGCCGTCCCGCGGATAACTCGCCGTGCCGATGCTGACCGTCGTCGTCACGGAGCGGCCGATCGCCTTCAGCGAACTGGCTGCCACCGCCGCACGGATCTTTTCGGCGACATGGAGCGCTCCGGCAGGCGGGGTCTCCGGCAGCAGCACGACGAACTCTTCGCCGCTCTGGCGCGCCAGCACGTCGGAGCGGCGCAACTGCCCCTGGATGATCGTAGCCAGCGAAGCGAGCAGGGCATCGCCTGCCTTCTGGCCCTGTTCGTCGTTGATCTGCTTGAGGGTGTCGCATTCGATGACCAGCAGGGTGATCGCCCTGTCGTAGCGTATGGCCTGGCCGAACAGGCTGTCGGCGATGATGGCGAAGCCGCGCCCGCTGAGCGCCTCGGTGAGTTCATCGGCTTCCGAGGGTAGTCCCTGCTGGTTGATGCCATAGCGTATGTCGGAGGCGAACATGGTGGTGATGTAGGCTACCAGCACCATCGGCGCCAATTGGACGGAAAGGCCGGCGAGATACTTGGGCGAGACGATTTCGATGACGGTGAAATCTCCGCCGAGAAATATCAGGCAGACGGCGATCAGCGCCAGTTCGAGTAGCGTGGTGAGCTTGCCCAGGGCCAGCGCGCTGGTGATGATGATCAGCAGGTAGGAGTTCAGCAGCGGGCTTTCGAGCCGGCCGGTATGCAGCAGCGCCCAGGTGATGAAGCCGGTCATGATCCAGGTTTCCACCGCCAGCTTCCAGCGCGATTCGCGCTTGAAGAAGGCGGCGTAGCGCAAACCCATGATGGACAGGGTGTAGAGCACCATCGACAGGACGATCCCGGAACGGTCGTCCGGCTCGGTGCCGCCGAAGACGTGGTACAGCAGCACCACGATCAGCAGCAGCCATTCGATCTCCCCGACCGAGCGCGAGATGCTGCGGAGCTGCTCCTCCTCCATGGATGCGGGAGCTTTCTCCTGCCTGAACTTGTCCAACAATCCCATTGTTCGCCCGATTCCCGTCTGGTCCGATGGCCCGCCGATTCGCGCATTATGCCCCGCGTCCCGCCGTACAAGGGCGCCGCAGCCTGTTTCCGCCTGCCGCCCCGTGCAATTTGGCGGCACAATCGCAACAGGTGCGGGCCGGGTTTGCGCAGAATACAGGGAGCAGAGGAAATGAAAATCGCCAACAACGTCGCCGAACTGATCGGCAATACCCCGCTGGTCAGGCTGAACCGGATCAATGCCGGCAAGGAGTTTGAAAATGCGGCAAGCATCGCGCTGAAGCTGGAGTTCTTCAATCCCGCCCACAGCGTCAAGGACCGTATCGCGGTGGCCATGCTCGATGCCGCCGAAAAGGCCGGCGAGCTCAAGCCCGACAGCATCATCCTCGAACCGACCTCGGGCAACACCGGCATCGGCCTCGCCATGGTGGCCGCGGCGCGCGGCTACAAGGCGGCCTTCGTCATGCCCGAGACCATGAGCCGCGAGCGCAAGCTGATGCTCAAGGCCTATGGCGCGGAACTGATCCTGACGCCGGGAGCGGAAGGCATGTCCGGCGCCATCAGAAAGGCCGAGGAAATGGCCGCGGCCGATTCGCGCTACTTCGTTCCGCAGCAGTTCGAGAATCCGGCCAACCCGGAAATCCATCGCCGGACCACGGCCGAGGAGATCTGGCGCGACACCGACGGCAAGGTGGATATTTTCGTGTCGGGCATCGGCACCGGCGGCACCATCACCGGTGTCGGCGAGGTGCTCAAGGCGAGGAAGCCGGGAGTGCAGATCATCGCCGTCGAACCCGATGCCAGCCCGGTGCTGTCGGGCGGAGCACGCGGGCCGCATCCGATCCAGGGCATCGGCGCCGGTTTCGTGCCGGAGATTCTCAACACGAAAATCTACGACGAAGTGGTGCCCGTAACGAACGATGAGGCGCTGAATACGGCACGCCGTCTGGCGACAACGGAAGGCCTGCTGGTCGGCATTTCGTCGGGCGCGGCGGTATGGGCGGCGCTGGAAGTGGCGAAGCGGCCGGAGAACCGGGGCAAGCTGGTGGTGGTGATCGTGCCGTCCTTCGGCGAACGCTATCTGTCGACGGTGCTCTACCAGCACCTGGAGGTGTAGTCGGGTCTCGGTGGGCTTCAGATCGCCGTGCCGCCGGCGTCTACTCTCGACTCGAAGCCGCGGCTGAAGCGCGACATGGCGTAGCAGCCGGTCCAGTAGATGAGGCCGATGAACAGGTAACCTTCGAGATGGAAGGAGCGCCATTCGGCATCGCCCGCCAGCGCCAGCGAGAGCGAGCCGGTCAGCTCGTAGAGGCTGACCACGGTCACCAGCGAGGTGTCCTTGAAAACGCTGACGGCGCTGTTCATCATCGACGGAATCACCGCACGCAGCGCCTGCGGCAGGATGATCCAGCGCATCGCCTGCCAGCGGCCGAGCCCCAGCGCCGCCGCCGCGTCGTGCTGGCCGGCAGGGATCGACTGCAATCCGCCGCGGATGGTTTCCGACAGGTAGGCCGCGGCGAACAGCACGATGCCGGCCTGCACGCGCAGCAGCACGTCGATCGAGACGCCCTGCGGCAGGACGATCGGGAACAGGAAGGAAGCGAGGAACAGCACCGAGATCAGCGGCACGCCGCGCACCAGTTCGACGTAGAGCGTGCACAGGCCGCGCAGCAGCGGCAATCGGGATTGGCGGCCGAGGGCGACCGCGATCGCCAGCGGAAACGCCATCAGCATGCCCATGGTCGCCAGCAGCAGCGTCAGCGGCAAGCCGCCCCATTGGTCGCTGCCGACCGGTGTGAGGCCGAAGCTGCCGCCGCCCGTGAGCATGAAGAAGGCCGGCAGGGCCAATGCCCATGCCGCCAGGAGCGACCGTCGGCTCGACAGGCGCAGCCCGCTGGCGACGATCACGAGCAGGAGCAATGCGGTCGCCAGCAGCGGCCGCCACTGTTCGGCATGGGGGTAGCGGCCGAACAGGATGAAGCGGTATTTCTCGGCCACCACGCCCCAGCAGGCGCCGGCATGATTCACGGCCTGACACGCGCCGGCGTCGGCCTTGAACACGGCCTGCAGCAGCATCCAGTCGATCAGTCCGGGCAACCAGTACACTGCGGCGGCGAGCAGGAGCAGGGTCGCCATGCCACTGAATAGGTCGGAAAACAAATTCCGTCGCAGCCAGGCCCGAGTGGCGACGAGCTGATTCATGTGCGCTGCGCCCAGCGTCCGCTGCGGTGCTCCAGCCAGGCGCTGAGCCAGGCCGCGAGCAGCGAGAGAATCAGATATACCGCCATGATCAGCGCGATGCATTCGGCGGCGCGGCCGGTCTGGTTCAGCGTGGTATTGGCCACCGACACCAGATCCGGATAGCCGATGGCGACGGCCAGCGAGGCGTTCTTGGTCAGGCTCAGATGCTGGTTGGTCAGCGGCGGAATGATGCTGCGCAGTGCCTGCGGCAGCAGCACCAGACGGAACAGCTGGACCCGCGTCAGTCCCAGCGCCAGCGCGGCGTCGCTTTGTCCGCGCGGCACCGACTGGATTCCGGCGCGCACGGTTTCGGCGACATAGGCGGCGGTGTAGAGGCTCAGGCCCAGCAGCAGGGCAAGGAACTCGGGCGTCAGCGCGGCGCCGCCGGCGATGCCCATCTCGCCGCGCAGCGGCAGGTCGAACAGTCCGCCGTCGCCACCGAACCACGGCAGGGACAGGCCGCTCTTGCTGAGGAAGACATGCGGCGCGAGTTGGAGCGCTTCGCTCGCCAGCGGTAGCAGGTCGGTCACGACGAAGTACCACGCCAGCAGTTGCAGCAGCAGCGGCACGTTGCGCAGGGCCTCGACGTAGCCCGCGCACAGCGCGCGCAGCAGCAGATTGGTCGACAGCCGGCCGAGGCCGATCAGGGTGCCGAGCAGGGTGCTGATGACGATCGCCGGCAGGCCTACGCGCAGGGTATTGGCCAGCCCGGCGGCCAGCGCCCACAGCGTGCTGTCGGCCGAATCGAAGGGCAGCAGGCTCTCGCCGATGGCGAAGCCGGCGGGGTCACGCAGGAAGTCGAAGCCGCTGCGGATGCCGCGCTCGGCCATGTTGGCGGCGGTGACGTCGAGCAGCCACCAGAGCAGGGCCAGGAGTCCGGCCGCGAGCGCGGCCTGGAGAGCCAGATTCTGCCGGCCTTGACTGGACATGATCGAAGAGTCGACGCCGGCGCTACGGCGATTCAGCGCACGGGCGGCGCGTACATCAGTCCGCCCTTGTTCCACAGCGCATTGACGCCACGCGGCAGCTTCAGCGGCGAGGCGCTGCCAACATTGCGCTGGAACATTTCGCCATAGTTGCCCACCGCTTTCACTGCACGTGCTGCCCAGTCGCGCTCGAGGCCGAGCAGCTTGCCGGTGTCTTCCGCGCTGCCCAGCAGGCGCTGGATGCCCGGATCGGGGCTGGCCTTCATCTGCTCCAGATTGGCCTGCGTGATGCCGTATTCCTCGGCTTCGATCAGGGCGAAGATCACCCACTTGACGATGGCGAACCACTCGTCGTCGCCGCGCCGCACCACCGGTCCCAGCGGTTCCTTGGAGATCAGCTCGGGCAGGACGACGTAGTCATCCGGCTTGGGCGCCTCCTTGCTGCGGATGAAGGCCAGCGCCGAGGCGTCGGTGGTGTAGGCCTGGCAGCGGCCGCTGAAGAAGGCCTTGATCGAGGCCTCGAATTTCTCGAACACCACGGGCTTGATCTTGATGCCCTGCGTCTTGAACCAGTCGCTAAGGTTCTTTTCGGTCGTGGTGCCCGACTGGACGCAGATCTCTGCATTCTTCAACTGCTTTGCGCTGGTGACTTTGAGCTTCTTCGGCACCAGGAAGCCCTGCCCGTCGTAGTAGGTGATGGCGGTGAACTGCAGGCCCAACGACGCGTCGCGGGTCAATGTCCAGGTCGTGTTGCGCGAGAGCAGGTCGACTTCGCCCGACTGCAATGCGGTGAAGCGCTGCTGCGCATTGAGCGGCACGTATTTGACCTTGTTCGGATCGTTCAGCACCGCGGCCGCAATGGCGCGGCAGACATCGACATCGAGCCCGTTCCAGCGGCCCTGGCTGTCGGCCGAGGAAAAGCCGATGACGCCGGTGCTGACGCCGCACACCAGTTGCGCGCGCTGTCGGACCTGGTCCAGTGTCTTGCCGGCGTGTGCCGGCGAGAGGTGGAGCAGCAGCGTCAGCGCGAGGATCAGGATTCTCATGGGGTCAGGCCGTCGAGGTACGATATGGAACGGAGACGCATTCTAGCAAGCGGCTGTTTTGCGCCATGACGCCAAAACCCCGCCGCCGCGAGGGTCACAGCGGCAGTTCGCCCTGCGGCGATTCCGCCGTCTCCTGCGACGTACTGCCGGGCGACAAGGCACTGGCGCGCACGCCGAGCAGGCGTAGCTTCTTTTCCAGCGGCACGCGGCGCAGGCACTCGCCGGCGGCGCGGCGGATGACCGCTGCGTCGGCGGTGGGATCGGGCAGCGTCAGGTCGCGCGTCATGATGCGGAAGTCCTCGAAGCGCAGCTTGATGCCGATGGTGCGGCCGAGATAGCCCTTGCGCCGAAGATCGTCAGCGACGCCGGTGCACAGCCTGGTGAATATTTCCGACAGGAGGGCGCGGTCGCGGCGTGCGTGGAGGTCGCGCTCGAAGGTGGTTTCGCGGCTGATCGATTTGGGTTCGGAATATGTCACCACTGGCCGCTCGTCGATGCCGTGCGCCGCCTGGTGCAACCACTCGGCGTAGCTGCGGCCGAAGTGTTCCTGCAGCAGCGCCGGTTCGGCGTCGGCCAATTGGCCGATGGTGGCGATGCCCAGCGCGGCGAGCTTTTCGCCGGCCTTGGGCCCGATGCCGTTGATCTTGCGTACCGGCAGCGGCCAGATGCGCCGGGCAATGTCGCCCTCGTCCAGCAGCGTGATGCCGTCGGGCTTTTCCAGGTCGGAACAGATTTTCGACAGCAGCTTGTTGGGACTGATGCCGATCGAGCAGGAGAGGCCGGTGGCGTCCTTCACCGCCTGCTTGATGCGGCGCGCGAGGGTCGGCGTGTCCTCGGGCAGGTCCGTCAGATCGATGTAGATTTCGTCGATGCCGCGATCCTCGACCTGCGGCGTGATGGCCCTGACGGCGGCCTTGAACAGGCGCGAATAATGCCGATAGGCGTCGAAGTCGACCGGCAGCAGGATGGCATCGGGCGCCAGTTTCGCAGCCTTCATCACGCCCATCGCGGAGAACACGCCCAGCGCCCGCGCCTCATAGGTGGATGTGGTGATGACGCCGCGCCCGACATAGTCGCGCAGCCGGGCAAAGCGCCGGCTTCCGTCGGCCAGCAATTCGGGCTGGTGGATGCCGCGTCCGCCGATCACCACCGGCAGGCCGCGCAATTCCGGGTAGCGCAGCAGTTCGACCGACGCATAGAAGGCGTCCATATCCAGATGCGCGATGCGGCGAGGAGGCGTAGGCATGACGTTGCGACGATACCGCAAAAGCGGAGTTGACTCGTCGGGACCGGGTTTGGGCTAGGATTACCGATCCGACACAAAGGTTTTGCCATGATCAACGAATTGCTGCCGTCCCTGACGCCGAAGATCGCCGCGTTTCGCCGGGACATCCACGCCCATCCGGAACTGGCCTTCGACGAAAAGCGCACGGCGACCAAGGTTGCAGATTACCTCGACAGCCTGGGGCTTGAAGTCCATCGCGGCATCGCCCGCACCGGTGTCGTGGCGAAGCTCTCCCTGGGAAACGGCAAGCGCGCGATCGGCCTGCGTGCCGACATGGATGCGCTGCCGCTGTCGGAACTGAATTCCTTTCCGCACCGTTCGACCCATCACGGAAAAATGCATGCCTGCGGCCACGACGGCCATACCGCAATGCTGCTCGGCGCCGCTGAAGCCTTGAGCAAACTGCGCAATTTCGACGGCACCGTGTATTTCATCTTTCAGCCCGCCGAAGAGCACGAAGGCGGCGGCCGGGTAATGGTGGAAGAGGGTTTGTTCGAACGTTTTCCGATGGACATGGTGTTCGGCCTGCACAACTGGCCGGGCATGCCGGCGGGCAGCTTCGGCGTCACCGAAGGGCCGGTGATGGCCGGCACCGATCGCTTCGAGATCGAAATCACCGGGCGCGGCGGCCACGCCGCGATGCCGCATCAGGCGGTGGATGTGGTGCTGGCCGGTAGCGCGCTGGTGCAGGCGGCGCAGTCGCTGGTATCGCGCAACACCGATCCGCTCGCCGCGGCGGTGGTCAGCGTCACGCGCTTCCATGCCGGCCATGCCGATAACGTCCTGCCCGAAACGGCCACGCTCGGTGGTACCGTGCGTACTCTGAATGGCGAACTGCAGGATGCGCTCGAAGAGGGCTTGCGGCGCATCTGCAGCGGCATCGAAGCGACCTACCGGGTCAGCATCGACCTGCGCTACGAGCGCGGCTATCCGCCGACCATCAATGCGCCTGAGCCGAGCTTCATTGCCCGCGAGGTCGCGCGCGCAGTGGTGTCAGATGCGGCGGGCGAGGCGCAGGTGCTGACGGGGCTGGCGCCGAGCATGGGCGCCGAGGATTTCGCCTATCTGGCCCGGGTGGTGCCCGCCTGTTATGTCTGGCTGGGGAACGGCCCGGGCGAGGGCGGCTGCATGCTGCACAGCCCGCACTACGACTTCAACGACGAGATCATCGCCACCGGCATACGCTACTGGGTGCGGCTGGCTGAACGGGCGCTGGCACCTTAGAAAGCAATGGGCACCCAAGCAGCTCGCGCGGTCGCCCTGTATCTCCGATCAGGTATGGATCGCCTCACGCGCGAAGCTCCTGCGCAGCCATCATCTTTTGGACGGGAGCGTGTCCCCAGACGGTTTCGAAAAACCACGCAGCGAAGCGGGAGATGGCCGGGTTTTCGCCGTCCGGGCGGGTATTCATGCGAAAGCCATGGTCGGGCACCAGAGCGTGGAAGGCATGCGCCGGCTGGAAGCGGCCGGCCAGGATGCTGAAGTCCGGATAACCCGCGAAGCCGAAGCCGATCAGGACGCCGTCGCTGCGTTCCGCCGCCTCCATCGCCATCAGTCCGTTCGGCGTTTCGAGGAGTCGGCGGGGAGCCGGCATCGGCATGCCGAGCCCCTGATACCAAAGATTCCAGGCACTTTCGAAGTGTCGCGCGACAATCCAGGTCTGTTCCGGCAATTCTTCGATTGAAAACGGCTTTCCCGATTTGAGCAGCCTGGGTGTGCACATCGGCACCAGATGGCCGCGCGGCGAGATCAGGCGCGAGTTCCAGCCTTCCCATTGCTTGTTGCCCCATGAGAAGGCGATGTCGGCGGTGGCGATGCCGGGATCCGATCCCGGGGATCCGGGGAAGACATGCAGGATGAGTTCAATATCGGGCAGCGCCGTATTGAAGGAGTCCAGTTGCCCCACGATCGCCTGGGAGATCATCGAAGGCGCGAGCACGACCAGGCGCTGGCGCGACTGCTTGCGCACGGTAAGCGTGGCCTGTTCCAGCGCCTGGAAAATCGATTGCAGCTGCGCGGCGTAATAGCTGCCGGCCTCGGTCAGGGTCAGGCCCTGCACGTCTCGGTCGAAGAGTTGCCTGCCGAGTTCCTCTTCCAGGCTCTGAATGCGCCGGCTGACCGCGGATGGGCTCAGATTGAGGTATTCGGCGGCGGCCTTGATGCTGCCCAGGCGCATCGTGGCCTCGAAAGCCCGCAAGTCCTTGGTGGAGGGAAGACGCACCGCGTGCATGTCGACCGCTGACCTCGCCGAATGAAATCGATCGGGAATTATAGGGTGCGGCCTGTCGAATGCGAAAAATGCAGTTCGAGGTGAAATCTTTGCGTTTGCGGAACACGTCGCTGCGGCGGCATCCTTCGCCGCATGATCACGGGAACGCCCAGTAAAACCGCCGAGGCTGCCGCCGCCTTCCGCGCACGCGAAACGCTGAAGCCGGAAACGGAAAGGGTTTGCAGCGATCCCCTGGCGCGGCATTTCATCGGGCCTTCCTATCTCGCCATGGGGCGCCATCCGTGGCTGGGACGATTCTTCCGCTGGCTGGGCGAAAGGCAGTGCCCGGGGCTCGGCGGCGCCATCCTCGCCCGCACCCGCTACATCGACGAGCACACGACAACCTGCCTCGGCAACGGCATCCGCCAGGTGGTCATCCTCGGCGCCGGCTACGACACGCGGGCCTATCGTCTGGTCGATCCCGCCACGGGCGCCAGGGTCTTCGAGGTCGACCACCCGGCAACCCAGTCCGTCAAGCTCGCGAAGCTGGCGGAGGTTCTGGGTACGGTTCCGCGTCACGTCGAATTCGTTCCTATGGACTTCAGCCGCGACGATTTGAAGAGCCGGCTATGCGGGGCGGGCTATGACAGCAACAAGAAGACCCTCTTCATCTGGGAAGGCGTGAGCTACTACCTCACCGCCACCGCCATCGACCAGACGCTGGCGTTCATGGCGCGCAACTCCGCCGTGGGTAGCGCCGTCCTCTTCGACTACTTTCCGCGCGCGGTGATCGATGGAAGCAGCCGGCGCCGGGAGGCGATCACCCTGCGCAAGCGGGTTAAGGAACGCGGCGAGCCCTTTCTGTTCGGACTCGACGACGACGAAGTCGTGCCATTTCTGCGCGCGCGCGGATTCGAGACGCTGGAGATGCTCAGCGCCGCGGCCTGCAAGGACGCCTGGTTCCATGGCGCCAACCGGGCCACCGAAGTGTCGGACATTTTCCGGTTTGCCCATGCGGTACGCATCAACGACATCGAAGGCTTCAACCCGGAGCGGCATCCTGCCGTTCATCCAACCACCGAAGAGGAGAAAACATGCACAAACTGACGGTACTATTCCTGGGCCTTGTGTTGTCCGCCGCTGCAGGCGCGGCAGAAGTCGCCGGCGTCAAGCTCGAAGACAAGGTGTCGCTCTCCGGCACCGATCTGGTACTGAACGGCGCGGGAGTTCGCGGCAATCCCATGATGGATATCTATGTCGGCGCGCTCTACGTACCGAAAAAGCAGACCAGCCTCGGCGGCGTGCTCGGGGTCACTGCCCCGCGCCGGGTGCAAATGTCGCTCCTGATCGACGCGACGGCCGACCAACTGGCCCCCTCCTTCGTCGGCGGTCTGTCGAAAAACCACAGCAAGGACGAAATGGACGCGATGAAGCCCCAGGTCGAGCAACTGGTCGGCATCATCCGCGACATCAAGGACGTGAAAAGCGGACAGGCCTTATTCTTCGACTTCATCCCCGGCACCGGCACGGTTGTTTCCCACAACGGCGCCGCCAAAGGGACCATCGCCGGCGACGCCTTCAACAATGCCTTGCTGAAAATCTGGCTGGGCGAGCAGCCGGCGAGCGAAAGCCTGAAGAAGTCCATGCTCGGCGGTTGAACGAGGTGATGCGGGGGAGCGACAGTTCCCTCGCTTCGACAAAAGGAGCAGAGCGTGTACGCGAGGAATGATTCACGAAAGCCGCCTGTCTGGGCGAAGGGCTTGTGCCTGCTGGCGCTGGTGGCGATCCTGGTTCAGGGCGCCCCGGCATCGGCATCCGGTCCCGTTCAGGGCGGCAGCCTGACGGTGGGCATCGAGGAGGACTTCGTCGGCTTCGATCCGATCAAGGCCCGCTTTCTCGGTGCCATGGATCGAAATGTGTTGCTGGCGGTCGAGGAACGGCTGTTCGACCTCGACGAGAAGGGCAACCTGGTGCCGGAACTGGCCCTCTCGGCATCGACATCGCCGGACGGCAAGGTCTGGACGATCTTGCTGCGCGAAGGTGTCGCCTTCCATGACGGCACCCCCTTCAATGCCGACGCCGTCGTCGCCCACTGGCAGCGCCTGCTTGATCCCAAGAACCGCTATTTGGGACGCTCCGCCCTCGAACCGATCGAGTCCGTGACGAGGGCGGATGACCATACCGTCCGCTTCACGCTGAAGCGGCCGTGGATCCACTTCAAGATCCAGATCGGCAGCGCGGGATTCGCCTCCGTCATCCCGTCGCCGAAGGCGGTGCAGGAGGACACGCAGAACCGCGCTCCGGTCGGCACCGGCCCCTTTGTCTTCAAGGAGTGGGTGAGAAACGACCGCCTTGTGCTGGCGCGCAACCCCAACTACTGGCGCAAGGGCCGACCGTATCTCGATACGGTCGTGTTTCGTCCGATGCCGGACATGCAGGCCCGCTTCTCCGCGCTGCAAGCCGGGCAGGCCGATGCCATCGTGACCGACCGCGGCACCCACATCCTGCAGGCACGGGAGGATCGGACGCTCAAGGTGTATAGCGGCGATTACGCCGGACCCTATGCCTTCCTCTTCAATAGTTCGAAACCGCCGCTCAATGATCCGCGCGTGCGCCGGGCGCTGGCACATGCCTGGAACCAGGAATTCCTGGTGAAGGCAGATTTCCGCGGCACCATTCCGGTCGTCACCGATCCTTACGGCGGCAGCCCGGCCTGCGGTGACAGCGGCTACCGGAAACACGACCTGGCCAAGGCGAAGGAACTGCTGGCCGAGTATGGCCAGCCCGTGGCCCTGGAACTGGCGCATACCAACACGCCGCGCGGCAAGGAAGCCGGCGAGATCGCGCAGCGCCTGTTCAAGGAGGCCGGCGTGACGCTGACACTGACGCCGCTGGCGCCGGGTGAAGTGTTCAGGAAGGTCATGAACGGGGAATACCAGATTTCCAGCTGGCGCTTCTCCGACTACCCGGACATGGGCCCCTATCTGCACGAGAGCCTCGGCTCGAAAGGCCGGGTGAATTTCAGCGGCTACGCCAGCCCCGCCATGGACGAACACCTGCTTGCCCAGGCAACGAGCAACGATGCCGAAGCGCGGAAGAAAGCCCTGTGCGGCGTCGCCAGGACCATCAATGAAGATGCGGTATTCTTGTATTTGGGTGGGCGGCGCTTCCATATACTGGCCAGGACCGATGTACAGGGATTGAGTGCCACGCCGCATCCGGTTGTCCGCGTCGGCGACGTCTGGTTGGCTGGTGGCGCGAGAATGCTGCAAAACGCAAGGTAAGCCGGCTGGCTGGCCGATGTGGCGGTACCGCGGGGCGGACGGACAGGTTCGCCCCGTTTCATTTGCGTTGCGGAACGGAATTCCTTCGTTCCGCGCCGGGAGAGCAAAGAACATGCGGTTTGTCGGCGGCAAGTTCCTCCATCTGATCGTCGTGATCCTTGCCGTGACGGCACTCACGTTCGCGATACTCGATCTGCTGCCGGGCAGCGCGGCATACGCGGTTGCCGGCGCCAATGCCAGCGCGCATGACATCGCCGCGATACAGGAAGATCTCGGCCTGGGCGATCCGGCGCTGGTGCGCTACGGAAAATGGCTGGCAGGCGTCCTGCGCGGCGACCTCGGCGTGTCGCTGGTGTCCGGGCAGCCCGTCGCACAGGCCATTGCTTCGCACTTGCCGGCGACGGTGGAGCTGGTCGTTCTGGCGCAGCTGTTCACCCTGCTTGTCGCCGTGCCGGTCGGCCTGCTTTCCGCCTGGCGGGTGGATTCGCGCTTCGACCGCTTCTGCAGCACCCTGGGCTTCGGCCTGACGTCGATTCCGGGCTTTGCACTGGCCATGGTCCTGGTGTATTTCCTTGCACTGAAGTTGAAGTGGTTTCCCGCCGTCGGCTACGCGCCGCTCTCTGCAGGCATCTGGCCCAACCTCAAAAGCCTGTTCCTGCCGGCGGTCTCGCTTGCCTTGGTCGAGTGGGTCATCCTGATGCGCGTGCTGCGCAGCGAACTGATTGCGACCCTGCAGGAGGACTTCATCCTGCAGGCCCGGGCGAAGGGGCTGCCGGCCTGGAATATCCTGCTGCAGCATGCGCTGCGCCCCTCGCTGTTTGGCTCGCTGACCGTGTTCGGACTGCAAGTCGGCAACCTGATCGGCGGTGCGGTGATCGTCGAACAGTTGTTTGCCTTGCCTGGGGTCGGCCGCCTGCTCCTCGCCGGAATTTTCGCGCAGGACTTTGCGATGGTCCAGGGTTGCGTGCTGCTGATCGCGGTGGCATACGTGGCGATCAATTTCCTGGTGGATGTCGGCTACGGGCTGCTCGATCCGCGCGTGCGGCGGGGGGGCTTCGCGCGTGGATAGAAAGGCCGGGGGCGTTTTCTGGCTGGCGGTGGCCTGGCTGGCACTGGTGGCCGTCCTCGCTGTCAGCGCGGCATGGTGGCCGCTGCCTGCGCCCGACCAGATCGACTGGGTCCGCCTCACTGCAAAGCCCGGCGACGGTGGCCACCTGCTGGGCACCGACAATCTGGGACGGGACATTGCGGCGCGCCTGCTGTTCGGTGCGCGCGTTTCGCTGTTCGTCGGCTTTCTTGCCCCCTGCATCGGCCTGCTCGCGGGCGGCCTGCTCGGGATACTGGCGGGTTTCTATCGCGGGACGATCGATGCGCTGATCGTCGTCGTCATCGACACGCTGCTGGCATTTCCCCGGCTGGTGCTGCTTCTGGTCGTCGCCTTCGTCTTCGGCTCTTCGCTGTTCAGCCTGACGCTGTCGCTCGGCATCGTCATCGCTCCCTCGCTTGCGCTCATCGTGCGGGCGCTGACGATCCGCATCGCGGAGCGCGAGTTCATCCTGGCGGCACGTGCCGCCGGCGCCAACGACGCTGCGATCATCCTCCGGGAAATCCTGCCCAACGTTCTGATGCCGATGCTGGTCTACATGCTGGTGATGACCGGGCTGGTCATCGTTGCCGAGGGCAGCCTCGGCTTTCTCGGGTTGAGCGTTGCCTCGCCGATGCCGAGCTGGGGCGGCATGATCGCCGAGGGACGGGATGTCCTCGCCGAACATCCCCATGTCAGCATGATCCCCGCCGCGGTGATGTTCCTCACCGTCCTTGCCGTCAACCTGATCGGCGACCGCATGCGCGGCTGGCTCGATGTCCGGGAAAGTCAGTTGTGAGCGAGCCTCTCCTCGTAGTCGACAAGCTGTCGGTGCATCTGCCTTGCGGCGATCGCATCGTGCGCGCCGTCGACGAGGTTTCCTTCACGCTGCAACGGGGGCAGACCCTGGCCCTCGTCGGCGAATCGGGCAGCGGCAAGAGCATGCTCTGCCGCGCCATCATGGGACTCCTGCCCGGCCGCGCGCGGCTGCCGGCACCGGGGCGGATCGTGTTCGCCGGGCAGGATCTGGGGGTGCTCAAAGCAAGCGAACGGGCCGGGCTGTGCGGCAGGCGGATCGGCATGGTGTTGCAGGACCCGCTGTCCGCCCTCAATCCGGTGATGAAGATAGGCCGGCAAATTGCCGAGCCGATGCGACATCACTTGGGAATGACCCGGGTCCAGGCGCGGGAACGCAGCATCGAGTTGCTGCGCGCGGTGGGTATCGCGCAGGCCGAAACGCGGATCGACTGCTATCCGCATCAGTTGTCCGGCGGCATGCGGCAGCGGGTGGTGATTGCGATCGCGCTCGCCTGCGAGCCGCAGTTGCTGATCGCCGACGAGCCGACCACGGCGCTCGACGTGACCGTGCAGGCGGAGATCCTCGACCTGCTCGCGCGCCTGCAGCGAGAGCGCAACATGGCGATGATCCTGGTGAGCCACAACCTCGGGGTGGTGGCGGGACGGGCGCACGAGACCGCCGTGATGTATGCCGGGCGGGTCGTCGAACAGGCGCCGACCGCCGAGCTCTTCGCCCGCATGCGGATGCGCTACACCCGCGCGCTGTTCGATGCCATCCCCCGCCTCGACGATCCGGCACAGGCGATGCTGACGGCCATCGGCGGACAGTCGCCGGATCTGGCTGCGCTGCCCGGTGGATGCAGCTTCGCGCCGCGCTGCGCACGTGCCGAAGAGCGCTGCAGCGACCAAGCCCCGATGCTTGTCAGCGATGGCCATGCGCGGCACCGCTATGCCTGCTGGTTCCCGTGTGCCGTGGGGGCGACCGCATGAACGATGCCGACACGCTGCTGCGCGTCGAAAACCTCGCGGTCGAATTTCCGGCCGGCAACCGGGGCCGCGTTCGTGCCGTCGCCGACGTCAGTTTCGATCTGGCCAGGGGAGAAGCGCTCGGGCTGGTGGGCGAGTCGGGCTGCGGAAAATCGTCCCTGGCCCGGGCCATCATGCAGCTCCCGCGCCCGACCTCGGGCACGGTTGCGCTCGATGGAGAGAAGCTGACGGCGCTCGATGCCGCAAATCTGCGCAGCTTGCGGCCGCGCTTCCAGATGATTTTCCAGAACCCGGCTGCTTCCCTGAATCCGTTGCGGACGATAGGCAGGGCTATCGAGGCGCCGCTGCGGACCCTAGGGCGCCATGACGCGGCCGAGCGGACGCGATTGGCCAGGGAGATGATGGCGGCTGTCGGCCTCGATCCGCTGCAGTTCTACGAACGGCGTCCGTCGCAGCTCTCCGGTGGCCAGTGCCAGCGGGTCAGCATTGCGCGCGCATTGATGACGGAACCGCGGCTGCTTGTCTGCGACGAGCCCGTGTCATCGCTGGATGTGTCGATTCAGGCGCAGATCATCAACCTGCTGCGCGAAGTGCAACAGACGCGCGGGCTTTCCCTGTTGTTCATTTCCCACGATTTGGCCATCGTCCGGCACCTCTGCGATCGGGTCGCGGTGATGTATCTGGGCAAGCTGTGCGAAGTGGCGCCGGTCGGCGCCCTGTTCAGCGCGCCGCGCCATCCGTATAGCCGGGCATTGCTCGCGGCCATTCCGAGGCTGGACCCGAAGCATCGTCCGGCGGCAAGCGACTTGCTGCCCGGCGAGCCTTTTTCGCCAATGGATTCGATCGAGGGTTGCAGTTTTCGTGCGCGCTGCCCGCGCGCCAGGGAGGACTGTGCCGTGCAGCAACCCGAGTTGTGCGAAATTGGCGCAGGGCACCTGGTTGCCTGTCATCATCCTTCATGAGCCGTAAACGACAGCGGGCAGCCTGAGCTGCCCGTTGCTTTGCCGAAATGAGCCGCGATTACTTGACGCGGTTCTTGTACTCGCCGGTGCGCGTGTCGATTTCGATCTTGTTGCCGATCTCGACGAACAGCGGCACGGGCAGTTCCATGCCGGTGCTGATCTTGGCCGGCTTCATGACCTTGCCCGAGGTGTCGCCCTTGACCGCGGGCTCGGTGTAGATCACTTCACGCACGACGCTGTTGGGCAGTTCGACCGAAATGGCCTTGCCGTCGTAGAACACCACTTCGACCGGCATGCCGTCTTCGAGATAGTTGACCGCGTCGCCCATGTTCTCGCCTTCGACTTCGTACTGGTTGTACTCGGCATCCATGAAGACATACATGGGATCGGCGAAATAGGAATAGGTGCATTCCTTGCGGTCGGGCACCACCTGCTCGAACTTGTCGTCGGCCTTGTAGATGGCTTCCGATGCGGCGTCCGTGAGCAGGTTCTTGAATTTGAACTTGACGACCGCGGAACTGCGGCCACCTTTGCTGTATTCGGCTTTTTGCACGACGAGGGGGTCGTTGCCGACCATAATGACGTTGCCGGCGCGGAGTTCCTGGGCGGTTTTCATGGCTATGTTTCCTGGGGCGGAAATTTAAAACCCGCCATTATAGACTTTCACGGCAGAACTTCACAAGCTTGCCGGCAAGATCGGGGCGGGCTGCGAGCGTCTGTGCCCATTGCCGCATCGGCGCACGCAGGACGGGCAGGCGTGCGGCAAAGCCTTGCCAGTCGAGCGGTCCGGCGCTGTTCCAGGCCAGCCAGAACGCCCGCAGTTGCGCTCCGGCGGGGTGGGTGGCTAGAAAGGCTTCAAGTTTCACTAGGTGGGTGTTTTCGGACTGCGGATAGATCTGCCAGACGAAGGGCTTGGCAGCCCACTGGGCGCGGACGAAGGAATCCTCGCCCCGGACAAAATTCAGGTCGCCGGCCCAGAGCACCTCGTCGTAGCGAGGCTGGGGCAGGAAGGGCAGGGGATGCAGGCGCAGACCGCCGTCTACGCGGGGCGCCTCGCTGGAGCCCGGCCGCAGCACGGTAATCGGGCGGTCCGGGGTCGCCGCCGCGGCCCAGGCCTGCAGCAGTTCCGGCAGCGCCGGGTTTTCGTAGCTGAACAGCGAAATCACCAGTTCTTTCGCGGCGCGCGGCGGCAGGCCGAATTCGGCGCGGAAGGCCGCTGCGTCGAAGCGGCTGCGGCGCTCGTCGTAGTCGCGTTCGCGCAGCAGCCCGCCGGTGGTTTCCTCGAAGCCGGGGAATAAGAAGTATTTGACCAGCGGCAGGCGCGGATGGGGCGACCTCAGGCCATGGCAGCCGGCGACCCAGGCTTCGGCCGAGAGATATTCGAGGTTGAGCCACACGGGCCGCCGGGCGCGCGTCGCCATGGCTTCGACGTAAGGCAGTGGCGGCTCGCAGGCGAAGGCCTCGATCACGACGTCGGCGCAGTCGGCCGCAAGCCAGGGAGCGGGCCACAGCGTCGGCCAGATGCGGACATTCACCCGGTCGGCCGCGAGATCCGGCGCCATGCGCTGCAAGGGCGCCGGATCGTCGATCCACAGCCGTACCTGCCAGCCGTGCTCGCCGGCCAATTGGCGCGCCAGACGCCAGCAGACGCCGGCATCGCCGAAGTTGTCGACGACGGCGCAGAAAATGTCGCAGCGGATTGGATTGTTCGTCATGGCGAGGCGGTATCCTAGCCCAATGACTGCACTTCTACGTTGTACCGATTGCCCGCGGCTCGCCGGATTTCTCGCCGAGGTGCGCGGCCGCAACCCCGACTATCACGCGCGCCCGGTGCTGCCCTTCGGCGATCCGCGGGCCCGCCTGCTGATCGTGGGCCTCGCGCCCGGCATGCATGGCGCCAACCGCACGGGGCGACCCTTCACCGGCGACTATGCCGGCATCCTGCTCTACGAAACCCTGCATGCCTTCGGCTTCGGCTCGAAGCCGGTGTCGATTGCCGCCGACGACGACTTGCGGCTTGCCGATTGCCGCATCACCAACGCCGTGAAATGCCTGCCGCCGGAGAACAAGCCCGAGCCGGCCGAGATCAGGACCTGCAACCACTATCTGGCGGCCGAGTTGCAGGCATCTCCCGATGTGCGCGTGATCCTGGCGCTTGGACTGGTGGCGCACAAAGCGGTGCTGATGGCGCTCGGGCTCAAGCAGTCGGCGCTGGTCTTCGGCCACGGCGCGCGCCATGTTCTTCCGGACGGACAGATATTGATCGACAGCTACCATTGCAGCCGCTACAACACGCAAACTCGCCGTCTCACCAGCGTCGACTTTCAGGATGTCTTCCGCAAGATCCGTGACGAGCTTGACGCCTAAGCCAACTTTCGAATCGAAGGAATTCCTGGCGACCCTGACAGAGGCGCCGGGCGTGTATCGCATGCTCGACGCAGATGCTGCCGTGCTGTATGTCGGCAAGGCGAAGAACCTCAAGAAGCGCGTCTCGTCCTACTTCCAGAAGACCGGCCACAGCCCGCGCATCGCGCTGATGCTGCAGCAGGTGGCGGCCATGGAAGTGACGGCGACGCGATCCGAGGCCGAGGCGCTGATCCTTGAAAATACCCTGATCAAGAAGCTGGCGCCGAAGTACAACATCCTGTTCCGCGACGACAAGTCCTATCCCTATATCGGGCTTTCTGGTGGAGAGTTCCCGCGCCTGTTCTACCATCGCGGGCCTTTCGAGAAGAAGTCGCAGTACTTCGGGCCCTTTCCCAACGGACTGGCGGTGCGCGAGAGCATCCAGCTGATCCAGAAGACATTCCTGCTGCGTACTTGCGAGGAGTCGGTGTTCGCGAATCGCTCGCGGCCCTGCCTGATGCACCAGATCAAGCGCTGCAAGGCGCCTTGTGTGGGCCTCGTGTCGAAGCAGGACTATACGGCCGACGTGCGTCTGGCGGAACTGTTCCTGCGCGGCCGACACTCGGAGGTGATCGAGGGCCTGACCGCACAGATGGAGGCCGCAGCGCAGGAGCTGCACTTCGAGGAGGCCGCCGCCTTGCGCGACCAGATCCGGGCGCTGCAGGCCGTGCTGCACCGGCAGTACGTCAGCTCGACCCGCGATGCCGATGTCGACATCATTGCCGCCGTGGTCGAGCGCGGCAGCCTGTGCGTCAATCTGGCCATGGTGCGCGGCGGCCTGCATTTGGGCGATCGAGCCTACTTTCCGCAGGCGGCGGCCGAGGCGGAGCCGGCCGAAGGCTTGGCGGCCTTCATCGCCCAGCACTATGTGGAGCAGCCGGCGCCGGCGCGGCTGATCCTGAGCCCGTGGCCGGCCGAGGACTTGCCCGATGGCGTGAATGCGGGGCCGCCGAGGAACGAGATGGAGCGCGCCTGGGTCGAGATGGCGATGACCAACGCGCGGCTGGCGGTGCAGGCCCGCTGGCAGGCCAAAACCCGCAGCAGCGGGCGCCTGACGGCTTTGCAGGGGGCGCTCGACCTGCCGGAGCCGCCGCGCCGCATCGAATGCTTCGACATCAGCCACACCATGGGCGAGAGCACCGTGGCGTCCTGCGTGGTCTGCGTCGATGGCGCGATGAAGAAAAGCGACTACCGCCGCTTCAACATCGAGGGCATCCAGCCCGGCGACGACTACGCCGCGATGCGCCAGGCGCTGACGCGGCGCTACGAGAAAGTCGCCACCGGCGAGACGGCGGCGCCCGACCTGGTGCTGATCGACGGCGGCAAGGGCCAGCACCGGGTGGCGCGGGAAGTGTTCGCCGAACTGGGTCTGGATCATCTGGCCAGCATCGGCGTCGCCAAGGGCGAGGAGCGCAAGCCGGGCCTGGAAACACTATTCGTCCATGGACCGGCCGGGCCGCATGAGCTGCCGCTACAATTGGGCATGGACCACGCGGGCTTTCACCTGATTCAGGAAATTCGCGACGAGGCGCACCGCTTCGCCATCGTCGGCCATCGCGCGCGGCGGGCCAAGGCGCGCGGACGTTCGAAACTGGAAGACGTGGCGGGTGTCGGGCCGGCGCGGCGCAAGAAGCTGCTGGCGCAGTTCGGCGGCCTGGATGGCGTAAGGGCGGCTACCATCGAGGATCTGTGTCGCGTCGACGGAATCTCGCGGCGCCTGGCGGAAGAAATACACAAATCCCTGAGATGACATGCCGCTGAACATTCCGAACCTGCTGACCTGGGCGCGCATTCTCCTCATTCCGCTGGTGGTGGGCGTCTACTACCTGCCGCTGACTGTCGCCGAGCAAAACCTTGTGGCGACGGGCGCCTTTCTGGTCGCCGCCGTTACCGACTGGATCGACGGCTGGCTGGCGCGCAAACTGAACCAGACCTCGGCCTTCGGTGCCTTCCTCGATCCGGTGGCGGACAAGTTGATGGTGGCGGCGGCGTTGGTGGTGCTGGTGCGGCTGGATCGTGCCGATGTCATGCTGGCGTTCATCATCATCGGTCGCGAGATTGCGATCTCGGCCTTGCGCGAATGGATGGCGAAAATCGGCGCGGCGAAAAGCGTCGCCGTTTCCCTGATCGGAAAACTGAAAACCATCGCGCAGATGACGGCGATTCCGATGCTGCTCTGGCACACGCCGATCGGCCCGATCGACATCCATCTTCTCGGCACCTGGGCGCTCTGGATTGCCGCCGTGCTCACGCTGTGGTCGATGGTCTACTACTTGAGGAAAGCGTGGCCGGAAATCTCGGCACGCACTCGTTGACACATCGAATGCGGACGCTATAATGCGCGCCTGTTCTGCGGGAGTAGCTCAGTTGGTAGAGCGCAACCTTGCCAAGGTTGAGGTCGAGAGTTCGAGACTCTTCTCCCGCTCCAAATCTCAAGGGGAAAGCAGCAATGCTTTCCCCTTTTGTTGAAATGCAGTCTGGTAGCGGTTTGTGGCGCGATGGCAGAGTGGTTATGCAGCGGCCTGCAAAGCCGTGTACCTCGGTTCGATTCCGGGTCGCGCCTCCATCAATTTGAGCACCGGTGCTACCTCCGTGCTACCTGTCGGGTAAAACCCACTCGAGACCAGGTCATCGAATCAGCATGAGCCCGGATGGCGAAATTGGTAGACGCAAGGGACTTAAAATTCCTCGGAGCAATCCATACCGGTTCGATTCCGGTTCCGGGCACCAGCCTTCCTCAGCGAATTGATCGGCTTCGTCGATGACCGAGAAGAAGCCAACCGCGCCGCCGTATTCCGGCCCCTTGGCCGATCCGATCCGGGTCCACGTCCCCGTCATTGCTCACGTTCTGGGTGAGGAACACCCTGCGGTACAGGAGGCGATGGTCAAGGAGAATTGGCGCATCGTCGACGAGATCGTCCGCAAGCTCGATCTGCTGCTCGATCATCACAAGTTGGACCAGGACAACCCGTACAAATGGGAAATGCTGGTCTTTCGGATCGCCAGGCAATTCATCCCAGGATTTCGACTGACGGCGGCCGTGCCGGTTGGAGCTCCACTTGAATGGGTGTCGGTGCGCGTTTAAAACTGACCAGCTGTGCGCATTGAATTTTGACCAGGGGCTAAAGCCGCCTGTCATAGGCATGGCTGTGGATAAGTGTAGCGCATTCTCTGGGTCGGACACCTCCTTAC
>JAOTRV010000029.1 GCA_030247575.1 Sulfuritalea sp. | reverse complement strand
GCACCACGATGCGATCCGCGCCCTGCTGCTGGATCACCGGCTCGGCGACGCCGAGTTCGTTGATGCGGTTGTGCAGGGTGGTGATGTTCTGCTTGACCGCGAATTCCTGGATGCGCTTTTGCGCTTCGGGTTTCAGGGTTGCCACCAGTTTGAGATCCGGTCCATCCTGGCCGTCGGCCAGTTGCAGGTCGGGCTGATTGTCCGTCAGGGCCGCGCGCGCCTTTTCACGCGTTTCAGCTTCGCGGAAACGGATCGCCACGCTCTGCCCTTCGCGGCTGATGCCACCATGGCGGATGTTCTTGTCGCGCATCAGGCTGCGCAAATCAGCGCCGATCGAATCGAGGCGTTTGGTCAGCGCGCCCTTCATGTCGACCTGCAACAGGAAATGCACGCCGCCGCGCAGATCGAGGCCGAGGTACATCGGCAGGGCGTGAATGCCGGTCAGCCAGTTGGGAGAATTCGACACCAGATTCAGTGCCACGCTGTAGGTCGCATCGGCCGCAACGGGATTCACGGCCTTCTCGATGACATCCTTGGCCTTGAGCTGCGCGTCTGTGTCAGCCAACCGCACGCGCACGCTGTTGAGGTCGAGGACGACACCCTGCGGCGCGACGTTTGCCGCCTTGAGCGCATCCTGCACCTGCGCCATGAGCCTGGCATCGACTTTGTGCGTGGACTTGACGCTGGCCACCTGCACGGCCGGCGCCTCGCCGAAAAAGTTGGGCAGGGTGTAGAGCAATCCGAGCACCAGGGCAATCAGCACCGTGGCGTTCTTCCAGAGCGGGTAGCGATTCATGGCGTGGTGGCCGGCCCGCATTGACGCGGCCGGCC
The DNA here is from genome assembly GCA_030247575.1 of Sulfuritalea sp. GTDB lineage: Bacteria > Pseudomonadota > Gammaproteobacteria > Burkholderiales > Rhodocyclaceae > Sulfuritalea. Next base: position 55,368 of record JAOTRV010000029.1, on the reverse strand, counting down.
CATAAAAATTACAGGTTCTTCAGCGTGCCCTTGGGCAGCAATGCGCCCACGGCGTTCTTCTGCACGGTGATCACCACCGGGCCATCCTTGCCTTCGGCGACTTCCAGGCTCAGGTAGTTCTCGCCCACCTTGGCAATGCGGCCGGTAATGCCGCCCTGGGTGACGACCTCATCGCCCTTGGCCAGCTCGCTGACCATTTTCTGCTGCTCCTTGGCCTTCTTCATCTGCGGCCGGATCATGACGAACCAGAGCACGATGAACATCAGCAGGATGGGCAGCATGCCCATCAGGCCACCGGACGGATCGGCGGCGGCGCCGGCCGCCTGCGCGTAAGCATTTGAAATCAGCACTGTCAGTCTCCAGGAGTGTCAGAAATTAAGCGGCGAATTATACCTGCTCGCCCGCCCGTCCCCGGTTAAAACGGAGGCAGAAGGCGGCGAAGTCGCCCTGCTCGATGGCGGCACGCATTTCGGCCATCAGTGTCTGGTAATAGAACAGGTTGTGGATGGTATTGAGCCGCGCCCCGAGAATCTCGCCGACGCGATGCAAGTGATGGAGGTAGGCACGGGTGAAATTGCGGCAGGTATAGCAGGCACAGGTTTCATCCAGCGGCCGGGTGTCGCTCTTGTACTGCGCGTTCTTGATCTTGACATCGCCGTGACGCGTGAACAGCCAGCCGTTGCGCGCATTGCGCGTCGGCATCACGCAGTCGAACATGTCGATGCCCTGACCCACAGAGTACACCAGGTCTTCCGGCGTGCCGACGCCCATCAGGTAGCGCGGCTTGTCATGCGGCAGGCGAGGGGCGGTATGGGCGAGGATGCGCGAGAACTCATCCTTGGGTTCGCCCACCGACAGGCCGCCGATGGCGAAGCCGTCGAACCCGATATCGACCAGCGCCGCCAGCGATTCGTCGCGCAGCGCCTCGTGCATGCCGCCCTGGACGATGCCGAACAGGGCATTCGGATTTTCCAGCCGGTCATGGGCGTCGCGCGAGCGTTGCGCCCAGCGCAGGCTGAGGCGCATCGACTCGGCGGCGATCGACAGGTCGGCCGGGTAAGGCGTGCATTCGTCGAAGATCATCACCACGTCGGAATTGAGCACATGCTGGATGCGCATCGACTCTTCGGGCGTCAAAAACAGCCGGTCGCCGTTGATCGGCGAGGCGAACTTCACGCCCTCCTCGGTGATCTTGCGCAAGTCGCCCAGCGAGAACACCTGAAAGCCGCCCGAGTCGGTCAGGATCGGGCCGTTCCAGCCCATGAAGCGGTGCAGGCCACCGTGCGCCGCGACCACCTCCAGACCCGGCCGCAACCAGAGGTGGAAGGTATTGCCCAGCACGATGGATGCACCCATGTCGACCAGTTCGTCCGGCGCCATGGCCTTGACCGTGCCATAGGTTCCGACCGGCATGAAAGTCGGCGTTGGCGCCACGCCGTGGGCCAGCGTCAGCAATCCGCGTCGCGCTACGCCGTCTGTGGCGAGCAGTTCGAAGTTCATTCCGGTGACCTTCTGTGCAGCAACATGGCGTCGCCATAGCTGAAAAAACGATAGCGCGCGGCAATCGCATGACGATAGGCGGCGCGAATATCTTCGAGGCCGCAGAACGCCGAAACCAGCATCAGCAGCGTGGACTTGGGGAGATGGAAATTGGTGATCAGCATGTCTGCCACGCGGAACTCGAAGCCCGGTGTGACGAACAGCGCCGTCTCGCCAGCGCCGACTTTCAAAGCCCCTTCCAGCGCCGCCGATTCCAGCGTGCGCAGTGACGTCGTGCCGACCGCCACGATGCGCCCGCCACGCGCCCGGGCCGCGGCAATGGCATCGGCGGTCGCTTGCGGCACCACGTAGCGTTCGGTATGCATGCGATGTTCCGCGAGGTCGCTGGTGCGCACCGGCTGGAAGGTTCCGGCGCCCACATGCAGTGTGACATAGGCGATGTCGACACCCATTTCGCGCAGGTTCGCCAGAACGTCCTGGTCAAAATGCAGACCGGCGGTGGGCGCCGCCACCGAACCTTTCTCGCGGGCGTAAACCGTCTGGTAACGCTCCTCGTCGGGCGCCTCGGCAGCCCGTTCGATATAGGACGGCAACGGCAGGCGCCCATGACGCTCGACCAGTTCCGCGGCATCGCCGGAAAACCGCAGGTGATAAAACTCTCCGGAGCGCCCCAGCATTTCGACATCGAGCGTCTCTTCGAGCAGCAAGCGGCTGCCCGGCTGCGGCGACTTGCTCGCCCGCACCTGCGCCAGCACTTCACTGTGGTCCAGCAAACGCTCGACCAGAATCTCGACCTGCCCCCCGCTCTCCTTGCGCCCCAGCAGGCGGGCATGCAGCACGCGGCTGTCATTCATCACCAGCAGATCGCCGGGGCGCAACCACTGCGACACATTTGCGAAACGACTATCCGTACGGCGCTCGCCGTCGACCACCAGCAGGCGGCTCGCCGAGCGCTGTGCCAGGGGCGTCTGGGCAATCAGTTCCGGCGGCAGTTCGTAGTCGAAATCGTCGAGTGTCAAAGGCATGGACTGAACAGGGAGGGTGGTGCAGCAAATTGATCGCCGCAGGTCATACGGCAATCGGCGACAGTTCTGGCAGCCGTCGCGAATGGTAGCAGCGTGATTTGCCCGACTCGCCAGGTTCGGCGGAACCGGAATCCGTCGCGTCGACGCTCAGTTCGCGGCGGAGACGTCGCCGTGCCGCTTGAACACCGACAGATCGACCAGAACCAGCTGGCCGTCCTGCTCCTGGATGAGACCCTGCGCCAGCAGATCGCGCATGACGCGACTGACCATCTCGCGCGAAGCGCCGATCATCTTCGCGATATCCTGCTTGGTGAGTTTGTGCGTCACCACCTTGCGTCCATCCACAGTCTCCGCCGCTTCGAGCAGCAGGCGCGCAACACGGCCATAGACGTCGAGCAGCGCCAGGCTTTCGATGTTTCGATCGGCCAGGCGCAAGCGCTTGGTCAGGTTGCGCATGATGAAGAACGACACATCGGGATTTTCGACCAGGCACTGCTTGAAGTCCGCCTTGCCGATCACCACGACGTCGCTCGGTTCGACCGCCAGTACCGTCGCCGAACGCGGATGGTCGTCGAGCACCCCCATTTCGCCGAACAATTCGCCCGGACCGAGCATCGAGAGGATGACTTCGCGCCCCTCTTCGTCGCTGATCTGCACCTTCAGTGCGCCGGACAGCACGAAATAGATGTTGTCGGTTCGGTCGCCGGCATGCAGCACAACGGTATGCCGCGTTACATGGCGCAGCATGGCCACGCGGGTCAGCGGTTTGAGGCATTCGTCGTCGAGCCGCTCGAAAATCGGCAGCGCCCGCAGGATGGTCAACGAAACTCCAGGATTCGGCGACATCAACACAAAACCTCCGTGAAAGCTGAAACTGCACCCGGTGAACTCCGGCACCCGCCACATCAACGCCAAGCGCGGCGGCTGCGGGCAAAACGTGCACGGGAGCGAAGTGTAATCCGGAACAGCGCCGTTTCGCCTGCTGTCCTCGAACGTCGGCAGAACCCGGACTGCCTGACAGATATTCTGGTGCCGGGGGGGGAAGTCGAATCCCCATGCCTTGCGGCGGCGGTGTTTGAGACCGCTACGTCTACCGATTCCGTCACCCCGGCCCGGGATGCCGCAGCACCGTGCTGCCTGCTGCGCGAGGCGCGCATTATCCGACAAACTCGACCGTCCCACAATCTCCAAGAGCCTTCGCACCCGACATCGGCCGCAGTCACGGCAACCATCGGCCACCGCCAACGCTCCGCCGATCGTTCCGGCAAACACCGCAAGTGTGGTGCCTCCGCTGTGCCGGCATGAGACAGTGCCGTTCTCAATACGCCTATAATCGCTCGATGGTGCAGAGCAGCATAATTTCCGATGACACGTCGAAACCCCGCCTTGCCGCGATCTCGGTCGCCGCCATGGGAGTGGTTTACGGCGATATCGGCACCAGCCCTCTGTACACGATGAAAGAAGTCTTCAACGGCCCCCACGCCGTCGCGGTCAGCCCCGACAATTTGCTGGGCATCCTTTCGCTGATTTTCTGGGCGCTGACTATTACGGTTACGCTCAAGTACGTGATGTTCATCACTCGCGCCGACAACCGCGGGGAAGGCGGCATCATGGCGCTGACTTCGCTCGCCTTGCGTACCCGCGGCGCAGGACCGGGCTTGATGTCGCTGATGTCCATCCTGGGCATCTTCGGCGCCGGACTGTTCTATGGCGACGCCGTGATCACGCCCGCCATGTCGGTGATGTCCGCTGTTGAAGGGTTGGAAGTCGCCACGCCGATGTTCAAGCCCTATATCGTGCCCATCACCATCGGTGTGCTGTGCGCCCTGTTCCTCTTCCAGCCGAAAGGCACGGCCAGTGTCGGCGCCCTGTTCGGACCTGTCATGCTGTTCTGGTTCGGTACGCTCGGCGTGCTGGGTGTCTGGAACATTCTCAAGCACCCCGCGGTCGTGGCCGCGATCAACCCCTGGTACGCGGTACACTTCTTTCTGGAGAACCGTTCTCACGCCTATCTCGCCCTTGGTGCGGTGGTGCTGGCGATCACCGGCGGCGAAGCGCTGTATGCGGACATGGGCCATTTCGGCCGGCGACCGATCAAGTGGGCGTGGCTGGGATATGTCTTTCCCTGCCTTTACCTGAACTATCTGGGACAAGGCGCCCTGCTGCTCGATCACCCGGGGGCGATAAAGAATCCGTTCTTCATGCTGGTTCCCGAAGAACTGCTCTATCCCATGGTCGCCCTGGCGACGGCCGCTACGGTCATCGCATCGCAGGCGGTAATTTCCGGCGCGTTCTCGCTTACCAGCCAAGCCATGCAGTTGGGCTACTGCCCGCGAATCCAGGTCAAGTTCACCTCGGAGCGCGAAAAGGGCCAGATCTACGTTCCCAACATCAACTGGCTGCTGCTGTTGGCCGTGATCATCCTGGTGCTCGGCTTCAAGTCGTCATCGAATCTGGCCTCCGCGTATGGCATCGCGGTCACCCTGACCATGATGATTGACACCCTGCTCGCCTTCGTCGTGGTGCGCGCGCTATGGAACTGGAACTGGCTGCAGGCGGGCCTTTTCCTGGCGCTGTTCATCGTGGTCGACTTCGCCTTCTTCTCCGCCAATCTGATCAAGGTGCTCGACGGCGGCTGGTTCCCGCTGGTGGTCGGCCTCGGCATATTCACCCTGTTTGCGACATGGAAGAAGGGACGCGCCCTGCTTTACGAAAAGCTTCAGCAGGATTCCATCCCGCTCGACGCCTTCCTCTCCAGCCTTCAGTATGGCGGCCCGCATCGCGTCGCCGGCACCGGCATCTTCATGACCCAGCGCCCCGACGGCGTGCCGCGCGCGATGCTGCACAACATGCTGCACAACAAGGTGCTGCATGAACGGGTCATCCTGTTGAACGTCAACATGCAGGACATTCCACACGTCGACCAGACCGAACGCATGGTGATCGAAAAGCTCAGCGAAGGCTTCTACCGCCTCATCCTGAATTACGGTTTCAAGGATGACCCCAATATTCCGCTGGCGCTGCAGCTGTGCGAAAAGCACGGCATGGCGCCCGTCGATATGATGGAAACCTCGTTTTTCCTCGGCCGCGAAACCATCGTCCCCAACCGCGTGCCGGCCATGACCCTGTGGCGGCAGGTGCTGTTCATGTGGATGTTCCGCAATGCGGACACGGCGACCGACTTCTTCAAGCTGCCGACCAATCGCGTGGTTGAACTCGGCACCCAAGTCGAGCTTTGATCCGAATCACCGGCAGGCATCAGCCGGTCTGATTGCCGTATTACATTCGGTGATTTGCCAAACAGCGCAAAGCAGCAAAGAATCCACGCACCTGTTTAATGTATATTTAGGCCTAAAGAGTAATCGTTCGACACGAGGAGGAAGTCATTCAATGAATACAACCCGCAGAACGGTGCTGAAGAGCGCCACCGCCGGCAGCGTGCTGGCCGGCCTGATCGCCGCCGGCGCCTTGCGCCCGACACAAGTGCTGGCAGCCGAGTGGAACAAGGCCGCTTTCGATGCCCACGACACCGCCAGCGCGCTCAAGGGCATTGGCGCCGGAACGCCGATGGACAGCAAGGACCTGATACTCAAGGTGCCGGACATCGCCGAAAATGGAGCCGTAGTCCCGGTGGACGTCATCAGCAATATCCCCAACACGACCTCTATTTCGATTCTGGTCGACAAGAACCCGTCGCCCCTTTCCGCATCCTTCGATTTTGCCAATGGCGCCCTGCCCGAGGTTTCGGCACGACTCAAGATGGGCCAGACCTCCATGGTCAAGGCAGTCGCCAAAGCCGACGGCAAGTTCTATACGGCGCAAAAGGAAGTCAAAGTCACCGTCGGCGGCTGCGGCGGCTGATCCAACTCACGAGACAACAAGGAACACACCATGGCAGATCCGATGAAGATTCGCGCCCAGTTGAAGGGTGATGTCGCAGAAATTCGCGTCCTGATGGGCCACGCGATGGAAACCGGGCAGCGCAAGGATGCCGCGGGCAAGACCATCCCCCCGCATTTCATCCAGTCCCTGACCGTCGAAGTCGGCGGCAAGAAAGTGGTCGAAGGCCAGGTCGGCACGTCGGTGTCGCGCAACCCCGTTTTCGGCTTCAAGGTCAAAGGCGCCAAGGCCGGCGACAAGGTTGTCGTCAGCTGGGTCGACAACAAGGGCGACAAGAGGACCGACGAAGCCGCAGTTGCCTGACCATATCTGCAGCCCTGCCGTAGCCGGCGATCAAGACCGGCGGCAAGAAACCCCTGGAGGAGAGACCATGAAATACCGCATCGCAGTTGTGGCAACGCTGGCCGTCGCTGGGACGGGTTCGGTTCTGGCCCAGGCCAAGGACCCGACCATTGCCGGTATCGAGAAGTACCGCGAAATGCTCGGCGACGACAATCCCGCCGAACTCTACGAAGCCCGCGGCGAAATCCTTTGGAAAATGAAGGCCGGACCGAAAAACGCGTCGCTGGAAAAATGCGACCTCGGCCTCGGCCCGGGCGTCGTCAAGGGCGCCTACGTGCAGACGCCGCGCTACTTTGCCGACGCCGGCCGGGTGATGGACATCGAGACCCGCATCAACTGGTGCCGCACCTCGCTGCAGGGCTTCAGCGAAGCCGACGTGCGCAAGCGCCCCTTCGGCAGCGCCGACAAACCGTCGGAAATCGAGGATCTGGTGACTTATGTCGTCACCGCGTCGAAGGGCATGAAGGTCAACGTCCCCACCAGCCATCCGAAAGAGGTTGAAGCCTACGAACTCGGCGAGGCCATGTTTCACTTCCGCGCCGGCCCTTACGACTTCTCCTGCGCCAGTTGCCATGGCGAGAGCGGCAAGCGCATCCGCCTGCAGGATCTGCCCAACCTGACCACCACCGCCGACGCCCGTCGCGCCTATATCGGCTGGCCCGCTTATCGTGTTTCCACCAGTCGCGTGCACACCATGCAGTGGCGGATCAACGACTGTTTCCGTCAGCAGCGTTTCCCCGAGCCGAAATACATGTCGGAAGCGGTCGATGCCCTGATCACCTACATGGCACAAACGGCCAATGGCGCCGAATACAAAGGCCCGGCGCTCAAGCGCTGAACGACGGAGGACATATACGATGAAAACCAATATCACCAGACTCTCGGTTATCGCTGCCTCCACCGCCGGCGCGACCGCCCTGATGCTTGCCGGTTGCGCTTCGCAGGGCTCGCAGAGCCAGGCATTTCCGAACCACGCCTCACCGGCCGCCATGAAGCAGGCCACGCTGGCGTTCAAGCGCGACTTCCAGGCGAAGGGCATCGCCGGCATCGACCGGCTGACCACCGACAAGCTGCAGGACGTCTGCAACCGTTCCGCCAACAACCCCTCGCCCGATATCGCTGCGATTCTCGAACATGAGGAACTGGATCGCATCAAGTACCCCGCCGACGGCAAATTCCTCGGCAACTGGAAGGCCGGTGAAAAACTGGCCCAGAGCGGAACCGGCATGACCTGGTCGGATAACCCGGAGAAACCCGTAGGCGGCAACTGCTACAACTGCCACCAGTTGTCGAAGACCGAAATCTCCTTCGGCACCATTGGGCCGAGCCTGCTCAACTACGGCAAGCTGCGCGGCAACTCGCCGGAGATCCAGAAATACACCTACAGCAAGATCTACAACTCCAAGGCCTACAACGCCTGCTCGGCGATGCCGCGCTTCGGCCATGTCGGTGCCTTGAACGAAACGCAGCTCAAGGATCTGGTCGCATTGCTGCTCGATCCGGAGTCGCCGGTCAACAAGTAAACGCACCGCCTCCCAAAAGCCTGGCTCCGGCCAGGCTTTTCATGTCCCCGCCGCCAGCGGGGACCGCATCCCTTTGCGGGATTCATCCTGAGGAACACGCCATGTCATCCATGAACCGACGCGAATTCCTGCAGATTCTGGCCGCCGCGTCAGCCGCCGGCTTCGCTCTCGATGCCCCCAGCGTATGGGCTGCCGGCAAGGGCGACGGCCTTTATGATCTGAAAAAATTCGGCAATGTCCATCTGCTGCATTTCACCGACTGCCATGCCCAGTTGATGCCCATCCATTTTCGCGAGCCGAGCGTGAACCTCGGTGTCGGCGACGCAATGGGCAAGGCGCCGCATTTGGTCGGCGAACATCTGCTCAAGGCCTTCGGCATCAAACCCGGCAGCATCGAAGCCCATGCCTTCACCTACCTGAATTTCGAAAAAGCGGCCAAAGCCTACGGCAAGATCGGTGGCTTCGCGCACCTCGCCACGCTGGTCAAACGCCTGCGCGCCGAACGTCCGAACGCACTGCTGCTCGACGGCGGCGACACATGGCAGGGCTCGGCCACCGCCTTGTGGACCAAGGGCCAGGACATGGTCGATGCCTGCAAGCTGCTCGGCGTGGACATCATGGCCGGTCACTGGGAATTCACGCTGGGCGACAAGCGCGTGCTGGAAATCGTCGAAAAGGATTTCAAGGGCAAGATTGATTTCGTGGCCCAGAACATCAAGACCAGCGATTTCGGCGACAAGGTATTCGAGCCCTTCAGCCTGCGCGACATGAATGGCGTCAAAGTGGCGGTGATCGGCCAGGCCTTTCCCTACACGCCGATTGCCAACCCGCGCTGGATGGTGCCGGACTGGACCTTCGGCATTCAGGACGACAACATGCAGAAGACGGTCGACGAAGCGCGAAGCAAGGGCGCGCAGGTCGTCGTCGTGCTCTCGCACAACGGCATGGATGTAGACCTCAAGATGGCCAGCCGCGTCAACGGCATCGACGCGATTCTGGGCGGCCACACCCACGACGGAGTGCCTGCGCCGGTAGTCGTCAAGAACCGCGGCGGACAGACGCTGGTCACCAACGCCGGCTCGAACGGAAAGTTCCTCGGCGTGCTCGATTTCGACGTCAGGAATGGAAAGATATCGGACTTCCGCTACAAGCTGCTGCCGGTATTTTCCAACCTGCTGCCGGCCGACGCCGAAATGGCCGCGCTGATCGACAAGGTGCGCGCGCCCTACAAGGACAAGCTGGGCGAGAAGCTGGCGGTCTCGGAAGGACTGCTGTACCGCCGGGGCAACTTCAACGGCAGCTGGGACCAGTTGATCCTCGACGCCATGATGGAAGTCCAGGGCGCCGACATCGGCTTCTCGCCGGGCTTCCGCTGGGGCACGACGATCCTGCCCGGACAGGCGATCACCTTCGAGCACCTGATGGACCAGACCGCGATCACTTACCCGAGTGCCACGCTCACGGAGATGAGTGGCGAACAGATCAAGACCATTCTCGAAGATGTCGGCGACAACCTGTTCAATCCCGATCCCTACTACCAGCAGGGCGGTGACATGGTGCGCGTCGGCGGCATGGAATACACCTGCGACCCGAACGCGAAAATCGGCCGCCGCATCCAGGACATGCGCCTCGCCGGCAAGCCGATCGATGCCGGCAAGAGCTACAAGGTCGCCGGCTGGGCGCCCGTCGCCGAGGGTGCCAAGGGCGAGCCGGTGTGGGACATCGTGGCGCGTTACCTGCGCGACAAGAAGACCATCACGCCGCGCAAGCTCAACCAGCCCAAGCTGATTGGCATGAAAGGCAACCCCGGCATCGCCTAACATCTGCTTACATGCCTCATGGAAGGGATCGTCTAGAATCGCTGCCATGAAAACATCCTCCCGCCTGGGGCTCGCCCTTCTTGCCCTGATCATTCTTGCCGCCGGCGGCTACGCGGCGTGGCGCAATTTCGCTACCGCCGGCGACGCACCCAAATACAAACTGGCGAAAGTCGAGTCCGGCCCGCTTACCGCGGCCGTCTCCGCCACGGGCACCCTGAACCCGGTGGTGTCGGTGCAGGTCGGCTCCCAGGTCTCGGGCCAGATCAAGGAAATCCTGGTCGACTTCAACTCGCCGGTAAAATCCGGTCAGGTGATCGCACAGCTGGACCCGGAAACCTATCAGCATCGCGTGCGCCAGGCCGAAGCGGACCTGGACGCGGCCCGCGCCGGTCAGGGCGTGCAGCAGGCCGAAGTGTCCCGCGCCCGTTCCAGCTTGTCCAACGCCCAACGCGATTACGAGCGCAAGAAGACCCTGGTGGAGAAAAACTTCATCTCCCCGGCCGAGCGCGATACGGCGCAGAACACCCTGGATGCGGCGCGTGCCTCGCTGGCTTCGGCCGAAGCGCAGGTACGTAACGGCGAAGCCGTGGTCCGCCAGCGCGAGGCCCAGTTGGCGGCGGCCCGCGTCGACCTGGAACGCACGACCATCCGGGCGCCGGTGGACGGCATCGTGGTCAAGCGCAGCATCGAGCCGGGACAGACAGTGGCCGCCAGCCTGCAGGCGCCGGAGCTGTTCGTCATCGCCAAGAACCTGACCGACATGCAGGTGGAAACCTCGATCGACGAGGCCGACGTCGGTCGCGTCCGCGTCGGCCAGAAAGCCACCTTCACTGTCGATGCCTTCGCCGGCCGCCATTTCGAAGGCGAGGTGCGCCAGGTGCGCAAGGCCGCCACCGTCGTGTCGAACGTGGTGACCTACATCGTGGTGATCTCCGCGGCAAATCCCGATCTCACCTTGCTGCCGGGCATGACGGCCAACGTGCGCATCATCACCGCGCAGAAGGACAAGGTGCTCAAGGCGCCCAATGCGGCATTGCGCTTCCGGCCGTCGGGCGCCGCGGACGACAAGAAGGCGGCCGCCGTGTCGCCGGCGTCTACTCCTGCGGCAGCCGGCACTCCCGGTGGCGGCGGCACCGGGGGAGGCAACGGCGGCCTTGCCCAGCTGCGCGAACGTCTGGTGACGGAACTCAAGCTCGATGCGGATCAGCAAGGCAAAGTGGACGCCATCTTCGCCGCCATGCGCGACAAGTTCCGCGCGGCCCGCGATCTGCCCGAAGCGGAAAAGACCAAGGCACAGGAACGCAATCGTGCCGAGATTCGCGAGCAGATTTCGGCAATCCTCACCCCGGAGCAGAAGAAGCGCTACGACGAGCTGGCCAGCGAGGCGCAAGCGGCGCGCAGCGGCGGTGGCGGCAGCGGGCGTGTCTGGGTCGTCGGCGAAGATGGCAAGCCGAAGGGCATCGAGGTGCGCCTCGGCCTCACCGACGGCAGCATGACCGAGATCGTTTCCGGCGATGTCAAGGAAGGCCAGGAAGTCATCGCCGGCCAGACTGCGGCAAAGACAGGCGCGCCCGGCCCGCGACTGTTCTAACGCTCATGGCAACAAGCTCCACCTGCAGAAGATGAAACACGCGAAAGACAAATTGAAGGCCCGCCCCCCAATCCCGCCTCACGGGGGACTACTGCTCGGCTCGCTTCGCTCGGCTATCATCAGTCGCTCCGAACGAGTTGTTTCACGTTAAGGGCTTCCAGCCGTGAGCGAGCCGCTGATCCGGGTCGAGGGACTGACCAAGGATTACGTCATGGGCAGCAACGTGGTGCCCGCCCTGCGCGGCGTCACGCTCGACATCGCGGCCGGCGAGTTTGTCGCCGTGATGGGGCCTTCCGGTTCCGGCAAATCCACCTTCATGAACCTGCTCGGCTGCCTCGACCATCCGAGCGCGGGCAGCTACCGGCTCGGCGGACAGGAAGTCTCCGCACTCTCGGGCGACGAACTGGCGGCGGTGCGCAATCGCAAGCTGGGATTCGTCTTTCAGCATTTCAACCTGCTGGCCCGCACTACGGCGCTGGATAACGTCGCGCTGCCGCTGCTCTATGGCAACGTGCCGGCAGCCGAGCGCTACCCGCGGGCAGAGCGGCGTCTGAGCCAGATCGGGTTGGCGGAACGCATGGACCATCATCCCTCGCAGCTGTCCGGCGGCCAGCAGCAGCGCGTCGCCATCGCACGCGCGCTGGTGAATGATCCGCAGCTGGTGCTGGCCGACGAACCGACCGGCGCGCTGGATTCGCGCACCAGCGTCGAAATCATGGCGCTGCTGCAGCAGCTCAACCGCGAGGGCATCACCATCGTGCTGGTGACCCACGAACACGACATCGCCGACTTCGCCGGCCGCATCATTTCCTTCCGCGACGGCAAGGTCGTCGAGGACCGGGCGAATGTGGCCAAGTACGCGGCGGCGGAGCTATGAACTTCACCGCCACCCTGCGCATCGCCCTGCTCGCCCTGCGCATCAACAAGCTGCGCTCGGCGCTGACCATGCTCGGCATCATCATCGGCGTCGCCGCGGTGATTGTCATGATCGCGGTCGGCAACGGCGCCCAGGCGCGCGTCGAAGACCAGATCCGAAGCCTCGGTTCCAACATCATCATGGTGCTCTCCGGCTCGATGACCTCCGGCGGCGCCCGCGGCGGCAGCGGTTCGCAGCCGACCATCACCGAGGACGACGCCTACGCGCTGAACCGCGAGATCGACGAAATCCAGGCTGCCGCACCGTCGCTGCGCGGCAGCGGACAGGTGGTGCTGGGCAACACCAACTGGTCCACGGTCTTCTACGGCACCTCGCCGGAATACCTCCAGGTACGCGACTGGCCGGTGATCGAAGGCCGCGGCTTCGAACAGGCGGAAATCAACGGCGCCGGCAAGGTCGCCCTGATCGGCCAGACCGTGGCGCTGAACCTGTTCGGCGAGACCAACCCCGTGGACCAGGTGGTGCGCATCAACAAGGTGCCGCTGACCATCATCGGCGTGCTCGACCGCAAGGGCCAGAACATGATGGGCCAGGATCAGGACGACATCGTCCTGATGCCGATCAGCACGGCCAGGAAACGCGTACTCGGCTCCAGTCGATTCGCCGCCGGCCGCAACGTCGGCTCGATCATGGTCAAGGTCAAGGACGGCGCCGACATGGCCGCCGCCGAGGCCCGCATGCGCGAGTTGCTGCGCCAGCGTCATCGCCTCCAGAACGGGCAGGACGACGACTTCTATGTGCGCAACCTGTCCGAGATTCTCCAGGCCCAGGAAGCCTCGTCGAAGGTGATGTCGCTGCTGCTGGCCGCCGTTGCTTCGGTCTCACTGCTGGTGGGCGGCATCGGCATCATGAACATCATGCTGGTCTCGGTGACCGAACGCACGCGCGAAATCGGGCTGCGCATGGCCGTCGGCGCCCGTGCCCGCGACATCCTGACCCAATTCCTGGTCGAGGCGGTGACGCTGTCCCTGATCGGCGGCGCCGTCGGCATCCTGCTCGGCGTCGGCGGCGCCACGGCGATCGCCGAATTTGCCGGCTGGCGCACCGAACTCTCCGCCAGCTCGATCGTGCTCGCTGCGGGCTTTGCCGGGGCGATCGGCGTCTTCTTCGGATACTACCCGGCACGGAAGGCGTCGCGCCTCTTGCCCATCGAAGCGCTGCGCTACGAATAAGGCCGCGCCGCATCGATCCGGCGGTCTGTGCCGGCGGATCATGGATAATGCATGTTTTCCATCGCAAAAGCGGTCATGGCTGAAGAAGTAGAACTCAAGCTCGCGCTCGCGGCAGGCCACCAGGCGCGCTTCCTGCGCCATCCGCTGCTGAAGCAGGCGACCCTGCGCCATGCCGAAAATCTCGACAACATCTATTACGACACGGCCGATCTTTCCCTGCGTCGCCGCGGCATCGCGCTGCGTCTGCGCCGCAAGGGCCGCGACTGGCTGCAAACCGTGAAGCTCGCCGGCAGTTCCACTGCGGGCCTCAGCAGCCGGCCCGAGTGGGAAACGCCCTACACCGGGAACTTCGATTTCTCCGCCGTCGACGTGCCGGCGGTGCGCGACTGGCTGCAGCGGCCGAAGCTGCTGAGCCGCATCATCCCCATCTGCGAAACGCGCTTTCGCCGCATTACATGGAAATTCCCGGCCGGGCACGGCGCCGTCATGCTCACCATGGATCGCGGCTGGATCATCGCCAATGGCCGCCGCGAAGCCATCTCCGAAGTGGAACTGGAGCTTGCCGGCGCCCCGGTGCACGCGATTTTCAAGCTCGCCACGCAGCTCGCGCAGCGCGTGGCCCTGACGCCATCGGTTCTGTCCAAGGCCGAGCGCGGCTATCGCCTGCATATCGGCGCACCGCCGGTGCCGTTCAAGGCCGGAGTCATGCCGCTGTCAGCGGCGATGCCGCCCTTCGAAGCCTTCCGCGCCATCGCGCTGTCCTGCCTCGAACACCTGCAGCAGAATCATGCCGGCGCCATCGCCAGCGACGACCCGGAATACATCCACCAGATGCGGGTCGCCACGCGCCGGCTGCGGGCCGCCTTGCGACTTTTCGCCCCTGCGCTGCCGGAGACTCTTTCCGACTCCCTGCGTGAGCCGCTGGCGGCGCTGACGAAGGAACTGGGCCGCGCGCGCGACCTCGATGTGCTGCTCACCGAAATCGCCAATCCGGTGCTGTCCGCCCTGCCCAACGAGCCGCGGCTGCTGGCGCTGGCCAGCGACATCACCAACCGCCGCTACACGGCACGCGCGGAGGCGGTCACCCTGCTCACCGCGCCGGAGTATGGACGCATGCTGCTGACCGCGCTGGAATCGCTGCACGCCATGCCGACCACCGGGGCGCCGATGATCGAGCTGCCCGGCTTTGCCGCCGAGCGCCTGAGTCGCCTGCGCAAGAAGCTGCGGCGCCTGGCCGCGGCAGCCGATATCGAGAACCCGGCCTCGCTGCATGCCCTGCGCATCGGCGTCAAACGGCTGCGCTATGCGCTGGAGTTCTTTTCTCCGCTGATCCCGCAGCGCGCCTCGGGCAGGGTGCTGAAGCAACTGGCCACCATGCAGGACACGCTGGGCCAGCTCAATGACCTGACCAATGCCGGCGCCCTGCTGATGGACTGCGCCGGAGACGACCCGCGGCTGCGCGAGGCAGTGACCCTGATCGGCGGCTGGCACGGCCCCCACTATGCGAGCCTGCTGGCCGGCATATCGGCCGAGCTGATCCGTCTCGCCCGGCTGCGCCTGCCGAAGCTCGACCGGACTGCGGGGTAATACGCATTTAATGTTCGTGACGGAAAATCGCAGCCCCCCATGGAGACACGACGATGGAATTGATACTCTGGCGTCACGCCGAGGCCGAGGAAAGCGATGGCGCCATGCCCGACAAAAAGCGGCGCCTGACGGCTCGCGGAGAAAGGCAGGCAAAGCAGATCGCACGCTGGCTGCACCAGCATTTGCCGCACAAGCGCAAGGTCATGGTCAGTCCCGCCGAACGCACCCAACAGACGGCGCACGCGCTGGACCTGCCCTACGAAATCGAAGCCGGACTCGGCCTCGGCGCGTCGGCGAACGACGTGCTGAAAATTGCGGGCTGGCCCGATCAGGCAGGAGCGGTGCTGATCATCGGCCACCAGCCGACCCTGGGTCGAGTCGCCTCGCTGCTGCTCGGCGGCGAGGAAGCGGACTGGACGATCAAGAAGGGCGGCGTCTGGTGGTTCTCCAACCGCTTGCGCAACGGCGAAGCAGCGACCGTGCTGCGCGCCGTGGTGAACCCCGACTTTCTCTAAACCCGCCCCGCCGGCGTCCAATGCCATTTTCATCGCAGTTGCGGAAACAGCCCGCTTTTGATACTTTAGGGGTCGATATTTTCATTTTGCTTAACCAACCAGAGCGTCGCCTCCATGTCGAAAAAATCCGTTCCTGCCGCGTCCGACACCGAAACGCGTGCCACATCAGAACACGCGCCGGATCTGCGGCTTTGGCTGCGCATGCTGGCATGCACCAACCTGATCGAAAACCACATCCGCTCGCGCCTGCGCGCCGAGTTCGACATCACGCTGCCGCGCTTCGATCTCATGTCCCAGCTTGAACGCTCGCCGCAAGGCCTCAAGATGGGCGAACTGTCCAAGCGCATGATGGTCACCGGCGGCAACGTCACGGGGATCACCGACCAGCTGGTCGGCGAAGGGCTGGTGATCCGCGAGGACAGCCCCAAGGACCGCCGCGCCTATCTGGTCAAGCTGACGCCGGAAGGCCGTCGCAGTTTCCGCAAAATGGCCGATGCGCACGAGAAATGGATACTCGAACTGTTCAGCGGCATGGACGAAGCCCAGCGCGGCCAGCTCTACGGACTGCTCGCCGCGCTGAAAACCAGCGCTTCGCGGACGACCGCGAAATAGCAGCCTGAACCGCGGCGCGTAGCGGCCACCGCGCAAATGCAATGTCCCGATCGCCTGCTGCACCTCACCTGGATTCCTCCGCCGCGCCGCAAGCCCCCAAGCAGGAATGGGGGCCGCCGGAGCACCTCGACCGGCAATACAACGCCCGGGCCGCGATCCCGGATCATCCCGAAATCTTTGCGCGCTGGCGTGCCGCGTCGAGCGCCGCCCGAAACAGTCTGCGCTACGAGCCGGATTGCCACTACGGCCCCTCGCCCGCCGAATCCCTCGACCTCTATCCGGCCGCCAGGCGCGACGCACCGCTGCTGGTGTTCATCCACGGCGGCTACTGGCGTTCCCTCGACAAGCAGGACTTTTCCTTCCTCGCGCCGGCCTTCGTGCGGGCCGGTGTCGCCGTCGCCATGCCGAACTACGGTCTCGCTCCCGCCACATCGATCGCTGACATCGTGCGCCAGATGCTGCGCGCCATGGCGTGGCTGTACCGCAATCCGCCGCAACTCGGCATCGATGGGCGACGCATCGTGGTCGCCGGGCATTCCGCCGGCGCGCATCTTGCCGCCATGATGCTGGCGGCCGACTGGCCGCTCTGGGGGCGCGACCTGCCGCGCAATCTGCTGCGCGGCGCCGTCTGCATCTCCGGAGTCTATGACCTGCGACCGGTGGTGCGCGCGCCCTTCCTGCAGGACGACCTCAAGCTCGACGACGACGAAGCGTGGATGGTCAGTCCCGTCGCCTACCGGCCGAAACTCTCCACACCGCTGATCACGGCCGTCGGCGGCGCCGAGAGCGACGAGTTTCAACGTCAGAACCGGCTGATCGGCGAGATCTGGCCGCACTGCTTTCGCCGCGACCTGCCGCTGCCCGGCCGCCATCACCTGGCCAGCGTCGAGACGCTGGGCGACCCGGGTCATCCCCTGTTCCATGCCACGCTGCGCCTGTTGGGAAAAACGCCATGAAGAAGATTGCCGCCGTCCTGCTTGTTCTCGTCTCCATCATCGGAACTGCCGTGTTCTGGCTTTCCGGCAACATCGACGGCCTGATCAGGGACGCCATCGCGCAGTACGGCAGCGCCATGACGCAGGCCAGGGTCAGCGTCGAGGCCGTCAGGATCGAGCCGGCCAGCGGCAAGGGCGCGATCAGCAACCTGCTGATCGGCAATCCGGCCGGTTTCAAGACCGCGCATGCGTTCAAGGTAGGCCGGATCGAGGTCGACATCGACCTTGCCTCGGTGACCAAGGATGTCGTCGTGATTCGACGCATTGCCATCGACGCGCCTGACGTGATCTACGAAAAGGGTGAAGCGATGACCAACTTCGATGCCATCCAGAAGAACATCGCCAGCTATCTCGGTCCCGCCGACAGCAAGAAGGACGGCAAGAAGCTGATCGTCGATGAACTCACCATCCGCAACGCCAAGGCGCAGGCCAGCGCCGCCTTCATGAACGGCAAGACCGTCAACCTGCCGCTGCCCGACATCACCCTCAAGGACGTCGGCAAGGCCAGGGGCGGCATCACGCCGGGTGAACTGGGCCAGGAAGTGGCCGGCGCCCTGAAAGCCAGGCTGACCGGCGCGTTCAGCTTCGACCGGCTGATGAAATCGACCGGCGAGGCGCTCGACAAGGCGGGGACCGCGGTCAAGGGCCTGTTCAAGTGACCCGGCGCCAAATCGCGGACGAGAGCCGCCTGTAATACAATACGTACCATGTGCGCCCTGCCGGTTGGCGCCCGTTTCGGCATTTCGCCGCATTTCCCTCAAGCGCTTCGCCGCCTGAACCGGTTCCCCGCGAGGGGCAGGCCGATTCAGGAGTTCATTTGAACGCGACACCACAGAGCACGACCCCTTCCGCCGTCGACGACCAGGATGCCAGCCCGGCCGCCGTCCCGCCAGCGCCGTCCCACCAAGGGATACCGGTTCCCATAACTTTCGACGACCTCGGGCTGCTGCCCGAGCTGCTGCGTGCCGTGAAGGACAACGGCTACACGCACCCGACTCCGATCCAGACCCAGGCTATCCCGATCATCATGGCCGGCAAGGACGTCATGGGCGGCGCCCAGACCGGCACCGGCAAGACGGCCGGCTTCACCCTGCCGCTGCTGCAGCGCCTGGCCAAGTACGCCAGTTCCTCGCCCTCCCCGGCGCGCCACCCGGTGCGCGCCCTGATCCTGGCGCCGACCCGCGAGCTGGCCATGCAGGTGCATGAGAGCGTGGTTACCTACAGCAAGCACCTGCCGCTGCGCTCGGTGTGCATCTACGGCGGGGTGGACATCAAGCCGCAGATCGCCGAACTGCGCGAAGGCCGCGAGATCGTGGTCGCCACGCCGGGCCGGCTGCTCGACCACGTGCAGCAGAAGAGCGTGTCCTTCGCCGCGGTCGAAGTGCTGGTGCTCGACGAGGCCGACCGCATGCTGGACATGGGCTTCATCCCCGACATCAAGCGCATCCTCGCCATGCTGCCCAAGGAACGCCAGAGCCTGCTGTTCTCGGCCACCTTCTCCAACGAGATCAAGAACCTCGCCGACAGCATGCTGAAGGCGCCGCAACTGATCGAAGTCGCGCGGCGCAATGCCGTCAGCGAAACCATCACCCACCGCGTCTATCCGGTCGCGTCCGACTTGAAGCGCAGCCTGCTGGTGCATCTGCTGACCCACGACGAAGAAAAAGCCAAGCAGGTGCTGGTCTTCGTCGGCACCAAGTTCGGCGCCAGCCGCCTCGCCGTCTACCTCGAACGCCAGGGCATCGCCGCCGACGCGATCCACGGCGACAAGAGCCAGCAGCAGCGCACCGAAGCGCTGGAAGGGTTCAAGTCGGGCAGGATCCGCGTCCTCGTCGCCACCGACGTCGCCGCGCGCGGGCTGGACATCGACGACCTGCCCCACGTCATCAACTACGAACTGCCGCACACCGCCGAGGACTACGTACACCGCATCGGCCGCACCGGTCGCGCCGGCAAGCAGGGCGACGCCACCTCGCTGTTCGCCCCCGAGGAAAAGCAGCGCCTGGCCGACATCGAAAAGCTGATCAAGCGCCAGATCGAGCGCGTCGAGATCAGCGGCTTCGCCGAGCTGGCCTCCGCGCCGCCCGAGCGTGCGCCGAGCAATCGCGGCCACAAGCGCGAACACCTCGAGCGCGCCCGCGAGAAAGCGCGCGAGCGTGATCGCGCGCTGACGCTGGACGGCAACCGGCCGGCCGGGCGCGAACTGCCCACCCCGGCTGCCCACGTGCCGCGACTCGATCCGCGCCTGCCGAAACTCGACTTCGATCCGACCAAGCCCTACGTCAGCAAGACGGCAGCCGTCGAAATCGCCACCGAAAAGCCTGCCGCCACGCGTCCGCAAAAACCCGTGGCGGCGCTGCTCGGCGGACTGGGGCGGAAATAGTTGAAACTCGTCCGCTTCGGCCCCAGGGGCCGCGAAAAGCCCGGCCTGATCGATGCCGCCGGCACGCTGCGCGACCTGTCCAGCCATGTCGCCGACATCGGCTGGGACGAACTCTCGCCGGCCGGACAAAGGCGCCTGCGCGCACTGGACCCCGCCGCGCTGCCCGCGGTGCACGGCAAGCCGCGCTACGGCGTGCCCTTCACCGGGATTTCCAAGATCGTCGGCATCGGCCTCAATTACACGGCGCATGCTCTCGAAGCGAAGATGCCGATCCCGGCGGAGCCGGTAATGTTCATGAAGGCCACCACCTGCATCACCGGCCCCAACGACCCGATCCTGAAGCCGATCGGCAGCACCAAGCTCGACTGGGAAGCCGAACTCGGCATTGTCATCGGCCGCGAAACCCGCTATGTCACGCAGGCGGAGGCGCTCGATTACGTCGCCGGTTACTGCGTGTTCCACGACGTCTCGGAGCGCGCCTTCCAGATCGAACGCGGCGGCCAGTGGGACAAGGGCAAGGGCTGCGACAGCTTCGGCCCGATCGGGCCCTGGCTGGTGACGCGGGACGAGGTCGCCGACCCTCAGCAACTGCGCCTGTGGCTCGACCTCAATGGCGAGCGCATGCAGGACTCGACCACCGCCGACATGATTTTTTCCTGCGCCGAAATCGTCAGCTATGTGTCGGGCTTCATGACCCTGCTGCCCGGCGACGTGATTTGCACGGGTACGCCGCAGGGCGTCGGCATGGGGCGCGGCCGCTATCTGCAAATCGGCGACCGGGTCAGGCTCGGCGTCGAGGGCCTGGGCGAGCAGGAACAGACCGTAGTCGCGACCCGGCCGCATCAACAGTAGACGCTGGCGGTACGGCAAAAAATCACGGGATTTCGTAAAGCCGCTGGCTTCGTTTACTCCGCAGGTTTCGGTAGTATCGAGCCGTCATGAGCAACGACTACCTCCTCGCGATCGACAATGGCACGCAGAGCGTGCGTGCGCTGATCTTCGATCTGCGCGGCCATCTGGTCGACAAGGCGCAGGTCGATATCACCAGCTACCAGTCGCCGCAGCCGGGCTGGGCGGAGATCGATCCGGAGGAATTCTGGATCGCACTGTGCCAAGCCTGCCAGCGCCTCTGGGCCAATACCCGGATTCCCAGGAGTTCGATCCGCGGCGTCGTCATCACCACCCAGCGCGCCAGCGTGATCAATCTCGATGCGCAGGGGCGGCCGCTGCGGCCGGCGATCATCTGGCTCGATCAGCGGCGCGCCGACACCAAGCCGAAACTGGCGTGGTGGTGGGAACTGGCGCTGCGCGCCATCGGCATGCGCGACACCATCGCCTACTTCGCGCGCGAGGCGGAAGCCAACTGGATCGCCCAGCACCAACCCGCGCTCTGGGCGCGCACCGACAAGTATTTGCTGCTCTCGGGCTACCTGAACTATCGCTTCACGGGCCGCTTCGTCGATTCCGTCGCCAGCCAGGTCGGCTACATTCCATTCGACTACAAGCGCGGCCGCTGGGCATCCGCCTGGGACTGGAAATGGCAGTGCCTGCCGATCAAGCGCGAAATGCTGCCGGAACTGGTGCCGGCAGCCACGCCGCTCGGCCTCGTCAGCGCCGACACCGCGCGCGACACCGGCATTCCCGAGGGCCTGCCGGTGATCGCCGGCGCGGCCGACAAGGCCTGCGAAGTGATCGGCGCCGGCTGCCTGACGCCCGAAATCGCCTGTCTTTCCTACGGCACCGCCGCCACCATCAACACCACGACGCCGCGCTATCTGGAGGCGATCCGCTTCATTCCGCCCTATCAGGCCGCGGTGCCCGGCCACTACAACACGGAAGTCCAGATCACGCGCGGCTTCTGGATGGTGAACTGGTTTCGCGAACAGTTCGGCCTGCATGAAGAGCAGGAGGCGCGCAGCCGTGGCGTCGCGCCGGAGACGCTGTTCGACGAGTTGGTGGATGCAGTGCCGCCCGGCTCGATGGGCCTGATGCTGCAGCCCTTCTGGAACCCGGGCATCAAGGTCCCCGGCCCCGAGGCCAAGGGCGCCGTGATCGGCTTCGGCGAGGTGCACACCCGCGCCCATCTTTATCGCGCCATACTCGAAGGCCTTGCCTATGCCCTGCGCGAAGGCAGGGAGCGCATCGAGCGGCGCGGCGGGACGCGCATCGAGCGCGTGCGCGTGTCCGGCGGCGGCTCGCAAAGCGACGCGGCGATGCAGATCACCGCCAACATTTTCAATCTGCCGGCCGAGCGACCCCATCTCCATGAAACCAGCGGTCTCGGCGCGGCGATCCTCGCCGCCGTCGGCCTCGGCCTGCATCCCGACTTCGCCACCGCCGTGCGCGAAATGACCCGCGTCGGGCGGGTGTTCGAACCCGAAGCGCAGCACGTGCGAACCTACGATCAGCTGTACCGCAAGGTGTATTGCCGCATGTACCGGCGCCTACGCCCGCTCTATCGGGAGATACGCGAGATCACCGGTTATCCGGGGCGCGAGGCCTGAAGGCCGCCGCCCATCCGGTCAGACGGCCAATGCCTTCCTGAAATAGGCAATGGTTTCCTTGAGGCCGTCTTCCAGGGAAACCCTGGGTTCCCAGCCCAGCTGAGACCGCGCCAGCGAAATATCCGGCTGGCGCTGGCGCGGGTCATCCTGCGGCAGCGGCTCGAACACCAGCTTCGAACTGCTGTGCGTGAGACGGATCACCGTTTCCGCCAGTTCCAGCATGGTGAATTCCTTCGGATTGCCCATGTTGATCGGCCCGGTCACGCCTGCCGGCGATTCCATCAATCGCATCATGCCGTCCAGCAAGTCGTCCACGTAACAGAAGCTGCGCGATTGCCGGCCGTCGCCGTAGATCGTGATGGCATCGCCCTTGAGCGCCTGCACGATGAAATTGCTGACGACGCGGCCGTCGTTGGGGTGCATGCGCGGACCGTAGGTATTGAAGATGCGCAACACCTTGATGTCGAGATTGTGCTGCCGGTAGTAATCGAAAAACAGGGTTTCGGCGCAACGCTTGCCTTCGTCGTAGCAACTGCGAATTCCAATGGGATTGACTCGCCCCCAGTAGCCTTCCGGCTGGGGATGAACTTCGGGATCGCCGTAGACCTCGCTGGTCGATGCCTGAAGAATCCTGGCCCGGGTGCGCTTCGCCAGGCCCAGCATGTTGATCGCGCCGTGGACGCTGGTCTTGGTGGTCTGCACCGGGTCGAACTGATAGTGAATCGGGCTGGCCGGGCAAGCCAGATTGAATATCTGGTCCACCTCGACATACAACGGAAAGGTGACATCGTGGCGCAGCAGTTCGAACAGCGGGTTGCCCAGAAGATGGGCGACATTGGCTTTCGATCCGGTGAAGAAATTGTCGACACACAATACGTCGTGGCCCTTGCCGATCAGGAGATCGCACAGGTGGGAGCCCAAAAAGCCGGCGCCTCCGGTAACCAGTATCTTTGCCATATTGTCTTTCGCCTTCAGGGTGTCGATGATTTCGTCATTCAGAATCTGGTCAGATCGTCGGGGTCGAGCTTCAATCGGACGCCGAGGTAGCGGTTGCTCTGGTGATGCACTTCGAGAAAAGCGGCATTCTCCCGCGCCGGCTTGTAGACGCGGAACGTCCGCGTGACGCCGAGCGTGGCGGCGCTCTCGAGCGGGCCGGCGAAGCTGGTGTCGCGGTCGAGAAAATAGGGCTTCGCCGCCCAGGTTTCCATCTGCCGGCGATTCAGGAAAAAGCATCCGCTGTGCGGGTTGTTGACCCGACCAAAGGCGAGGCGATCGCCGAGGAATTCGGCTTGCAGCCGGGGATGCTCGCCGACGTCCTGGATGCGCTCGCTGATCGACGGGTCGGCGAGGTTGCCGTCGATGTAGAGCTTGACCAGCGGCTGCAGGGGATGCAGTTCGTAGCGATTCGGCTGGAGCAGGCACTCGTCGCCGAAAGCTGAGGAAAACCAATGCAGCTTGCGGAAAAAATATGGATCGGCCAGCAGAATGTCGTCCTCGAGGTAGGCGAAATAATCGTAGTTCCCGAGACCGTTGCGCAGCACATCGTGGCATTCGAAACCCAGCCGCATCGGCTCGGCCGACGTCGGATGATGGCGGAACAGGCCGGCGATGCCGGTCAGGCTCTCCAGGACGTGATGCCCGCCCGTGGTGCACACCACCACATCGACCTGCTGCGCAATGGCCGAGTTGGTGGGCACGATGCGGCGCCGGCGGCCGTCGAGCAGGCCCTGCGCGGCGCTCAGATTGTGATGAAGGCCGAGAATCGTGCCGGCCAGCGCCTTGACGCGCGGCGCGGGGTCGGACTTGAGCGAGCCGTAGAAGCCGCCCCCCTTGTCGTTACAGTAATGGGCAATGGCAAACAGCACGCGCATGGCTCAGTGCTCCGGCAGCAGGAACAGGTTCTTGTAGCCGATACCGGCGAACTCGCGCTCCAGCCGGTAGCGATGGTCGCCCATGGCCGCGACAAAGCGGTCCACGTCGGCCTCCCGCACCTCGATCATCAACACCGGCCGGCAACGCCGCAGCGTGCCGGACATGCCGCGCAGGACGTCGAATTCCATGCCTTCGACGTCGATCTTGAGCAGGTCGATGCGCTCGAAGTCCAGATCGTCGAGCGGATAGACCTCGATGTTGCCCGCCGGGGAAGGCGTCAGCCGCGCCAGTACGAGATCGCCCTGTGCAGGCATGTCAATCGCGAGCCTGCCGCGTTCGCCGCCGATGCCGATGCCCAGATGACGCTCATCGACGCACGCGAGCCGGTTCAGCGCAATGTTCTCGCGCAGCAGGCGAATCGATTCCGGATGGGGTTCGACCGGAAAGATGCGGGCCGGCGCCATGAAATGCGCGAAATACACCAGATGGTTGCCGACGTTGGCGCCGACATCGACGATCACCGCCCTCGGCTTGACCGCCGCGCGGCAATGCTCGAGTTCCGCCGCTTCAAAAAAGCTGCCCGATACATGAAATATGTCGAGCCCGAGGTTGTGATCCGCGACGCGGAAACGCACCGGCACGCCGTCATGGAAGAACTCCGCCACAGCCTTGCCTGAAAGGCGAAAGCGGGCATAGGCCGCCAGTTCCGCGACGAGGGGAATGGCCGGATCGGCCGCTGCCGCCGCCTCCAGCAAGGGCAGGGCCTCGGCAGTTCGCCGCAGGCGCAGCAGCAGGTACCCGAGCGAAAACTTGAGCCTTGGATTGTCCGGCGACAGCCGCACCGCCCTGGAATAGCAACTCACCGCTTCCGGCAGGCGGCCGGCCTGC
This sequence comes from Sulfuritalea sp., assembly GCA_030247575.1. Lineage (GTDB taxonomy): Bacteria > Pseudomonadota > Gammaproteobacteria > Burkholderiales > Rhodocyclaceae > Sulfuritalea. The sequence continues at coordinate 30,202 of JAOTRV010000029.1, read as the reverse complement.
TGCAGGAGGGCGGCGGCATTGGCACTGGCCGCGAGGTGATCGGGAAATTCCCGCAGCACCTGCTCGTAGCCGCGCAGCGCCTCTGCGATCCTGCCCTGACGATGCAGGGCCACGGCCAGTGTGAATGCGTCTTGTATTGAATTCTCCGCCACGTTTCCATTCTACAGAAGGCCGCATCGGCGCACGGCCCGGCGATCCAGTCCGGATATTCCGCGCCGCACCCTCGGGAGTCGACGCTGGCGATACGGCGATTGCGGAGTTCCCGGGCTCATCACCCCTGGTTCAGGTAATCGAGCCGCAGGCGCTGCTGCAGCGTTCGCGCCTGGCGAAAGGCCTCCTTGAGGATTTGCCGGTCCAGCTTGTGCAGACGGTCCGGATTCAACCGGTTGACGGCATCGGGATACTCGCCGGACACCTGATTCTGCAGGCGCAAACGCTGTATCTGGTAAAACGCTGCCGCCATCGCCGCGGCCTCCTCGACCGGCATGCCCATGGCCTGCCGGACGTTGCGCAGCCGCTCGACGGTATTGGTGGGTTCCACGCCGTGAGCCAGTGCAAACACCCGCACGGCGTCGACAAACAGGCGGATACCCTGTCCTTTGAGGTCGAGAGTGTGGGGATGCGTCGGGCTGTCGTTGCAGCGGAAATCGCGCCACCAGCCCAGCGGCGGCTCCTGCTCCAGCGCATTGACGGCCATCGCCCGCACGAATGCGGCATTGCCGCGGGTATGTTGCAGCAGCCAGCCCTGCAGTTCCGCCGCCAGTTCTTCACGGCCGTAGAGCGGCCTGAAGTCGAAGAAGATGCTGGCGTTGAGCAGGGCCGTCGGCTCCGGCACCGATATCCAGCGGCCGAAGGTCTGCTTCCACTCGTCGAGGGAAAGGCACCAGGTCGGATTGCCGGCCATGATCTGTCCGGTACACAAGCGGAACCCGCAGGCATCGAGTGCGGCGTTCACGGCCTGGGCGAAGGGCAGAAATTTCTGTCGCAAACCCCCTGCCTCGGCCGCCGACGCCGCCGCGAAGACAATGCCGTTGTCCTGATCGGTGACCAGCGTCTGCTCCAGCCTGCCCTCGGAGCCGAACACCAGCCAGCACCAGGGGACATAGGGCAGTTCGAATCCCGCTTCCACCAGGTCGATCGCCTGCAGGGCGGCGAGATCGTTCAGTGCGGCGATCCATTCGCATAAAGCCTGCGCCCCGCTGCCCTCGGCCAGCCGGCGGGCGGCGAAGCGGCGCACGGCCGCGGTCTGCACCGCCAGCTCCGTGATGCTCCGCGTCGCCAGAATCGCGTTGGCCAGGCTGGCCGAATCCGCCGCCTGCAGGCCGTACAGGTCGCCCTGGGAAATCACGTTGAACAGGCGCCCGTCGGCCCCGGTCAAGATCAGATGGCGCATGCCGCGGCGGAACATGAGCACGGTCGCCTGATGCACCGTGGCCTCGGCCGCCAGGCTGGCCAACCCGCCCGTCATGATGCCAGCCACCGGTCCGGCCGGATCGCAACCCTCATTGACGATCGCGCGCAGCGCGTCGCGCAGCGTCATGATGCCGAGCGGCACCGAACTCGCCGCATCGACGACGACGGCGGCATCGGCGCCCCGCGCGTCGATGGCCTGCAAGGCTTCGCGCACCGATGTGCCCGGCGCGACCACCACCGGCGGCACCAGAGGCAGGCTGCGCAGCGCCGTGTTGAGATTCACCGACACCGCGTCGAAGCCTGCTGTCTCAGTAGCGGATCCGGGCATGGTAGGTCTTCTCGCTGGCCTCGCGGGCCTCGCCCAGCGTGCGGATGCCCCGCTCCTGCAGCAGCGGCAGCATCTTGAGGAAGACTTCGGCGGTGACGATGGCGTCGCCGACCGCCGTGTGGCGCCCGAGCACCGAAACCCCGAGGCGCTCGGCGATCGCCTCCAGACGATGCGTTTCCTGATACGGAAACAGCACGGCAGACAAGAGGAAGGTATCGAGCACCGGACGATCGAAGCGAATGCCAGTGACATCTTCCTTCAGTTCGAGAAAGCGCATGTCGAAGGCGGCGTTGTGGGCCACCAGCACGGTATCGGCGACGAAGGCGCGGAAGACCGGCAGCACCTTCGCGATCGGCGGCTGGCCGGCAAGCATCTCGGCGGTGATGCCGTGGATCTTCACCGATGCCGCCGGCAGGCTGCGCTGCGGATCGATCAACTGTTCGTAGGTCTCGTGGCTGAGCAGGCGCCGATTGACGATGCGCACCGCACCGATCTGGATGATCTCGTCGCCTGCCGAAGGTTCGAGGCCGGTGGTTTCCGTATCGAACACGGTGTAGGCGAGCTGAGCCAGGAGCCGGTCGTCGAGCGCCAGGCCGGTCTCCTCGGCCCTGAAGAGGTCGAAGTCGTAGAACTCGGGGCGGCTGTCGACCTGCGCCGCGAGCCCACCGGAAGCGATCTCCGCCTGCGCGCTGACGGCCGGCAGCAGGAAGCGGAAGAAGGCGCGATAGGCGGCGTGGTCACGCTGAAACCAGACCTCGGCGCCGTTGCGCGCCACGACATCACGCACCGTCAACGGCGACGCTTCCCCGGCCACGGTCATCGGATCGAGTTCCCAGGTCATCACGGTCTCGGTGCTCATGAACACCCCCGACCAGATCAGGTCGATCTGCGCCATCCCGCCGTCCCGACTCAGCCGCAAACCCAGATCCCTTATCTGGTACTCATCGTGCAGGCGGCCAGCGAAATAGGTCAGCGCCTGCAGCAAGGAGAAGCCGTCGACCTTGATCCATGTCTCGGCATCGACATCCTCCAGGCTCACCTCGACGGGATGGCGGTCGGCAATGCGGCGACGAGCCGCGACCAGCAGATCGGAACCGAGCATTTCCTCCAGCGGCCAGCGTGCCTTTAGCACGGCGGCATACTTGCGCGCCGCCGCCTCGATGCGGTCGGCGAGGCCTTCGGCCTCGTGGCGAACGACGCCGAGAAAGCGCTGGTGATCTTCCGAGCTCATGTCGGCATAGTCGTGCAGCGTCTCGGCGGCGGCCCGCAGGTTTCCCACCGGCCCCCGGCTGCTCTCCGTCAGATCCTGCAGCATCTGGTCGCGCGTGGATTCGCTGTCGAATGTCTCGGTCATGTCCTCGATCATGGTCATGTAGCCCGATAGCCCCGGCGCCGCGCCGCCCTGCGCATCGTCCGCGGGTCTTGCCCCCGCTTCCGGTATCGGCGCCACGAGCACGCGCAGCAGGCGCCCCGATTCGGTCGCCGTGACGAAGTGACGGTGATTGCGCCGCCGGACATCGATGTTCTCGAGGGCGTAGGCAATCAGATGGCGGTCGAACAGGCCGTAGATCGAGCGGCCGAGACCGAGCGCGGCCATGCCCTGCGCCGAGGCGTCGGCGAACAGGGCGCGGGCGCGTCGGTTGTAGAGCAGCACCCGGCCGTCCGGATTGCAGACGATGACGCCCTGCGCGAGTTCAGACATGAGCACGGCGAAGCGATTGCGGTCGGCCTCGGCCGCGGCGTTGGCCGCGCGGATCTGCGCTTCGATGTCCTCGTCCCGCGCCTGGCGCTGCTCGGCAACGCGGTTGACTGCGGCAAGCAGGGCCTGCAGTTCGCCGCTTCCCTGCAGGGTCAGGCGAACCGTCGGCCGCTCCAGCAATGCGGCGGCCTCTTCGGCCGCCCGCGCCGGGGGCAGCACCAGAAATTCGTGCGCCGCGCGGAGCATGAGAAACAGGAAGACACAGGCGAACAGGGCAACCATCAGCACGACGCCGAGCCGCCGCTCGAGCAGGGCAGAAAACAATGCCTGCTCCTGTCCTTCGAGCCCGGAACCGAGCACGACACCCGCCGCCAGCAGCACCGCCAGCAGATAGATGCAGGCGATTGCGACGGCGACGATCAGCTTGGCCCGGGAACTCACGACAGCATCGACTCGATCAGCGGGGCGCCGGAAGTCATGCCCTGTCGAGCAAGGCCTTGACCTTGGCCAGAAGTTCCCGGGTCGAAAAGGGCTTGGTCATATAGACGTCGGCACCCAGCGCGAGACCCTTGGACACTTCGGTATCGCGCCCCTTGGCCGTCAGCATCATGATCCGCAAGTCCTTGAACTCGGGATCCTGGCGCAGATCCTGGCAGACTTCGAAACCGTTGCGCAGCGGCATCATGACGTCGAGAATCGCCAGGTCAGGCCGCTCGGTGCGGACCCGTTCGAGCGCCTCGGCACCGTTGTGCGCAACGACCACTTCGTAGGCTTCGCGCTTGAGCAGGAACTCCAGCGAAATGACGATATTCGGCTCGTCATCCGCAATCAGAATCTTCTTCGCCATGCACTCCCTCCTGTATCGGACATATTCTTGTTCTGCCCGTGAGAATACACCGCCGCGGAACTTAGGCCAAACCGGTCCGCGTGCGCAAACCATGCCGGCCGCACAACTTAACCGAGGGGATGCCGTCCGCGGCCGAACGCCACGGACACAAATCGCTATTATGTCTCTGATGCACACGACACCCCTCTGCCGTTCTGCTACAAACGGCGAATGGGAAACCGCGTTGGGACAAAGCTCAGCCGCCTGATTCGGGAGCGCGCCAACTTAGCCGGGAAGGTGCGAACGACGATATCGTGTCGCAGCTCTGAAGGCGGCTGGCTTCAGAACAACCCCTGCTACCTGAAGGCGGCAGTTGGTTGCGGGCAACAATAATGCTTTTATCACCATACGCGTTGGCAACCCTAACGAATTGGCATTTGCCTGTCTGTACCAATCGGTCGTCCGGCGCGAGCCGGACCTATACTATGTTCGGTGTCGCGCGTACGGCGCCGCCAGCCTGCTTGAAAGGGAACAAGATGAAAGGCACGCTTGCTGTTTTGAATGACTTGGAAGCCCAGGGTTTGCTGGGTCGCTACGCTATTGGGGCGCAATGGGCGCGATGTTCTACGTTGAACCCGTCGCGACCTACGATCTTGATATCTTCGTTGTGTTGCCCGCGTCCACCAGTGGCCTGCTGACGCTCACGCCTCTTTACGACGCGCTGCGGCAACGAGGCTACGAACCTAAGGGTGAGCATGTCACCGTCGAAGGTGTGCCGGTACAATTCCTTCCGGCCTACAATTTGCTCTTGGAAGAAGCCCTTGGCCAAGCCCGCCAGGTTGAAGTGGAAGGGGTACTAACCCGGGTCCTGCGGATTGAACACCTCATTTGCATAGCGGCACAAACCAATCGGCCGAAGGATTGGGAACGCATTCGGCTCCTTACCGAAGAAGGCGAAGTCGATGCGACATTGCTTGCTGAGATTTGCGATCGCCATGGCGTCGCTCTGCCGGCGTCGCTTGGAGAAAACTGATGGCTGCTTCCCGTAACCCAACCATGGATGTTGCTCTCGCGGCTAAGCGGCAGCGCCGCCGCGAACTGGCAGCACTGCCTTACGCGGACAAGGTTCGAATTCTGTTGCGCTTGCAGCGTATAACGGATGTGATTCGTCAAACTCGCGGAGCAGTGCCCCGCGCTTGGCCGATCGACGAGGAAACCTTGTCGCCATGATTCTTCATCACTGGTTCTTCCCAGCCCCGAGCAGCTTTGCTGCCCGGGGCTCGTTATTTTGTACCACAGCTTATTGATTTATTGCGAATTGTGCATCAGAGACATAATAGCGACACAAATAAAAAAGCCCACCGCTGGGGTGGGCTCGTGGTGCCTGAAGAGGGAGGCTCAGGCAGCCGCTTGCGACGGTATCTGCCGGCTGTGGTGGGTGATGCGGTTTCTGGCATCGACATACACCAGATCGGGCTCGAACTTCTGCAGTTCGATCTCGTTCATCATGACGTAGGTGGCGATAATCAGCAGGTCGCCGCTGGCCGCCTTGCGCGCCGCGGCGCCGTTCACGGAGATCGTGCCGCTGCCGCGCTCGGCGCGAATGGCGTAGGTCGTGAAGCGCTCGCCATTGTTCACGTTGTAGATGTCGATCTGCTGGTATTCCTTGATGTCGGCCGCTTCGAGCAGTGCTTCATCAATGGCACAGGAACCTTCGTAGTGCAGTTCGGCGTGCGTCACCGTCACGCGGTGGAGTTTGGATTTGAGCATCATGCGTTGCATTGTCTGACCTTTCTCATGCAAAGGCGGCAATAAACCGGGAACCCGCCCCTAAGGGAACGGAACTCCCGCCTGTTTCGCTTCTGGCACACCACCGGCATGAGCGCATCGCAGCGGCCTAAACTTCCAGATTGTCGATGAGGCGCGTGCTTCCCAAACGCGCCGCCGCCAACACCACCAACCCGGAATCGTGAGCGGATGGCAATTGTAGATCAAGTTTTTTACGCAATGCAACATAATCCGGGGCCCAGCCGCTGGCCTGCAATTCGGCCATTGCAGCCTGTTCCAGCACGGCCCGGCCGCGGTCTCCGGCACGCACGGCCTCTACGACTTTAGTTAAAACCCTGTAGAGGCGCGGCGCTTCCGCCCTTTCGGCGGCGGACAGATAGCCGTTGCGCGAGGACAGGGCCAGGCCATCGGCCGCACGTACCGTCTCGCCGCCGACGATTTCGATGGGCAGATTGAATTCGCTCACCATGTTGCGAATAACCATCAGTTGCTGGTAATCCTTCTTGCCGAACAGCGCCACATCGGGCCGGGCGATCTGGAACAGCTTCATCACCACGGTGGCGACGCCGCGGAAATGCCCGGGACGGAACTCGCCGTCGAGGATGTTCGCCTGCTCGGGAGGCGGCTCGACCTGGTAGGTCTGCGGTTGCGGATACATTTCCGCTTCCGTCGGGGCGAACAGGTGGTCCACGCCGGCGGCGACCAGTCTTTCACAATCGGCCTCGAAGGTCCGCGGGTACTTTTCGAAATCCTCGCCTGGACGAAACTGCAGACGATTGACGAAAATCGTCGCGATGACCTGGTCGGCATGGGCCCGCGCCTGGGTCATCAGCGCAATGTGCCCCTCGTGCAGGTTGCCCATGGTCGGCACCAGCGCCACCCGGCCGGCCTTGCCGCGCGCCGCGCGCAGGCCGGCGATCGTGTCGTGAATCTGCATCAGTAGCAGTGCTCCGGACCCGGGAAGGAACCGTCCTTGACGGCCGTGACGTAGGCCGTGACGGCGCCGTCGATGCTGGCCGCCGCGGCCATGAAATCCTTGACGAAGCGCCCCTTCTTGCCCGGATAGACGCCGAGCATGTCGTGCAGCACCAGCACCTGCCCGTCGCACTCCTTGCCGGCGCCGATGCCGATGGTGGCGCAGACCTTGAGCAGCCGGGTGATTTCACCGGCGAGCTGGGCGGGGACCATTTCCAGCACCATCAGCGCCGCGCCGGCCTGTTCCAGCGCCAGGGCCTCGCGCTTCATGCGCGCCGCGCCCTCTTCGTCGCGCCCCTGCACGCGGTAGCCGCCCAGCGCGTGCACCGACTGCGGCGTGAGGCCAATGTGGGCGCAGACCGGTACGCCGCGTTCGGTCATGAAATGCACGGTCTCGGCCATCACCTCACCGCCTTCCAGCTTGACCATCTCGGCACCGGCGGCCAGCAGCTTGCCGGCGTTGCGGATCGCCTGTTCCTTCGACTCGTGATAGGCGCCAAAGGGCAGGTCGGCGACCAGCATCGGTCGCGACGGCAGCGCCGCGACGCAGGCGGTGTGATAGACCATGTGTTCCATGGTCACCGGCAGCGTCGAGGTCTTGCCCTGGATGACGTTGCCCAGCGAATCGCCGACCAGCATCACGTCCACACCGCAGCGGTCCTCCAGCGCGGCAAAACTGGCGTCATAACAGGTAAGCATGGCGATCTTCTCGCCTTCGCGCTTCATGCGCGCCAACTCCGGCAGCGTGATCGGCTTGTTGCTGGCTAGATAGGTCATGGCGATCGGAATATGAAATAAACGGCGCCTAGGATACACAAACCCGCCCACAGAAAATCAAGCTTGAGCGGCTGCTTCATGTAGAACAGCGCAAAGGGAACGAATACGGTGAGAGTGATCACTTCCTGCAGGATCTTCAGTTGCCCCAGCGAGAGCTCATGATGGCCGATGCGGTTGGCCGGCACCTGCAGCAGTACATGCAAGTAAACCATTGGTAGGCGTGTAGTTCAAGTTTTATTAAAATGGACGTATCTTCGATGGGAGATGTGCCATGGATTGGGGTCTTGAGCTCATGTATATGAGCGCAGTAGTGCCGTCCAGTAGTCGTCTTTTCCGGGTAGGCACGGGAGGGGCGTGAGGATGACAAAGCCGTTCTCTCCCGCCGAAATCGCCCAAGCCAGAAGCGTCCCATTCAGGATCGCGCTTGAGCATCTTGGCGCCCACGTCAAAGTGGATAGGGACTACACCCCTCTTGATCCCTCCAGGCGTAGCGTGCGGCTCCAGGTGGGTTACAACGGCCGTGACTATAGGCTCGTGGTGACGGGCGATAAGTTCGTCAATGAACTTCTGCCCCTTGATACGGCTAACCGAGGCGGCGGTGGTGCGATCGACCTAGTCAAGCACATCACCGGCCTTGGCTTCGTCCAGTCGGTGAAGGTCTGCCTTGATGCGATTGAGGCGAAGCAGAAAGCTGGCCAATGAACGAATTGCGGCGCAAGGTACTCTTGCCAGTCTTCCAACTATCGGAATTGACGACGGGGGACGATCCGCGCGCGCTCAAGCGGGTCATTAAGCAGGGCAAGGGACATCCCGCCTTGACCTACCACTACCGCTTTGTCTGGGACGATGAGGCTGAGAGGGGCTTCAACCACAACCTGTTCCCTGTTGTGCTCGATAGGAATGCCGTGCCATGGTATCTCGGCACCCTTTACATCCTCGCCCAACTAGAGGCCGAAACGAATCCAGTCATGACGACGTACCAGAGCAGGGCGGACGATTTAGGTGCTTACAAGGAATGGCTGGATACTCATGACCGACCCGACGATCTGATGTTCCAGTTCCCGAAGATCAAGTTGCGGCGCCCGACCTATCGCTACCGTGGTCACCTTCAGCAGCGGATCCAAGCCGGTGAGGTTGCGCCCGCTACTGCCAAGCGGCGAATGGGAACCGTGGTCGCCTTCTACCGCTGGCTGATTGACAACAACTACCTCCAGCCAGAGTACCCGCCTTGGGAGGAAGGACACTACCAGCTTGCCTTCAAGACGACCGCGGGGCTTGCGATGTTCAAGAAGGTCGTTTCCACCGACGTGAGCATCCGTACGCCCAAGTCCGACGATCCCTTTGCTGGCACCATCCAAGATGGCGGCAAGCTGCTGCCGCTGACCGGCAAGGAACAAAACTGGATTCTCGAAACCACCAAGGCCAAGGGCAACACCGAGTGCTACCTGATCCAACTCTTCATGCTGGCCACCGGGGCACGCATCCAGACGGCCGGCACGCTGCGCCTGCGGCACTTCACGCACCCCAACCCGCGCTACGCCAAGGCGTTGACTGGAGACGGCGATGTCTTCAAGTTGAAGGCCGGGCCGGGCACGGGCATCGACACCAAGAACGACAAGAACGGCGTGCTGCAGATCCCGCGTCCCATTTATGAACTGCTACGCACCTATGCACTGTCCGAGCGCTCCACGGTGCGCAGGGGCCGGTTCGTGGCCAAGCACGGTGAGCACCCTGACCACTACTTGTTTCTTACACAGCAGGGCAATCCCTACTACACGGCCAAGGCGGATGCCATGTGCTTCAACCCGGACCTTGATCGCCGCCACGAGAAGACCGGCCAGCCGGTGCGCCAGTTCCTCAAGGAGCACGTGATTCCCTATGTGCGCGAGCATCACGACAAGCACTTCCACTACCGCATCCACGACCTCCGAGCCAGCTTTGGCATGAACATGACCGAACTGCTGATGGAACTGGTGCAAAAGGGAACGATCACCCTTAGCCGGGCGCGAATGACTGTGAAGGAGCTGCTCTGGCATGAGAGCTTTGCCACCACCGACCTGTACCTCGACTATCGCAGCCAGATGGATGCCATCTACGAGGCGGTGAACGGCTACGGCAAGCAGTTGCAAGAGTGGGTCGAGCAGGCGATGAAGGGCGTGGAGGTGGCGGATGAATAAGCCTGCAGAGCCAATCTTCTCCACGCGTCCCACGGTCACACTCGAACTGCCGCTGGCCAAGAACACCCGCATCCTGCACCCGGAGCAGGTCATCCTGAAAATTGGCGTCGTTTCCAACGACCTCGGCGCCTTCTGCTACGCCCTGCGCTCACACGAGAGGCGCAAGCACGGCCAGCCGCGCGAGGTCGTGTTCGGCTCCTTCATCAAGCAACGCCCCAGCCAAATCCTGCAGCTCATCAAGGCGCTCTCCCGCCTCGTCACCGATGACGGCAAGCGCATGGCGACAGCCATTGCCTATGCGCAACGCCTAAAGTCGTTCCTCGACTGGGCTGATGCCAACGGCCTGCATCACTGCCTGTCTGGGGGCGACGCCACCCGCCACGCCTATCTGGCCTGGGCAGAAGACACCCGCGAACGCTACCTCCGGCAAGAGATTGGCGAAGAGTCGCATAACCAACGACTTAATGTCATCCGCGAGCTTCTCGAGGCCACGACCGACCTCGAAGACCTCCATCACGGCACCCGCAGGGTCAAGACGTGCTGGAACCTCAATGGCGGCACCGATCCCTTGTCACAGCACGACTTCGCCCATGCCGTTGCCATTAACCAGACCCTGTTCGACGGCCTGTGCGACCTAGTGCTGGAGCAGCGGCCCTTTCCCTACAAGCTGGTACTGCCGGCCACCCTCGGCTGGGCAGAAAACCACCTCTGGCTCTTCCCTACCCAACTGTGGCGCCTGCCTCCGCACCGATGGGGCGCCGAACGGGAAAATCGCACCAACACCTGTTGGGCCTATGACTATGCCACCGGCCGCCTCGCCACCCCCGGCGAGATCGCGCATCGATATGCAATGGGGCGCTTCCCTTCAAATCAGCGCAAGGTGGCACAGAAGTTAATCGCACGAGCGCAGGCCCGGATCAACGCCGCCAACGCCGACGCACGGGATCGCGTGCGAATCATGCTCGGAATGTTCGCCCACAATGCCTTCCTGTTCCTCTTCTTCTGCAACACCGGCGCCAACGAGTCGGTGGCGCAGAAAGTCGAGACGGACGGCGAGATAGACGCAGCCACCCTCAACCAGCGATACCGATCGATCAAATTCCGGGCCGGCGGCAAGCCGATTACGCTGATCATGCCAGCGAGCTTCATGTCGTCCCTGCGCCGCTTCATGGAACTGCGCCGATACCTGCTTGGTGCCAGGGCCTTCCCCTACCTGTTCTTCACCTTGGGGTACAACAACGCGAAGCCGCCCAGGCAGATTGGATCAGGCTCGCTCTACTCGCTTTATAAGAGCTTGCTGCGCACCATCGATCCGCAGCTGCCCCGCATGGGATCGAGAAAGCTCCGTGCCAGCGTGGCCGACTGGTACCAGCGCCACCACGACGCGTCGGTCACGGCCAAGGTGCTGCAGAACTCTGAGCAGACCGCGCAGAAACACTACGACGCCGGCTCGGCAACTGACCACCGCGGGGAACTGTCGCTGTTCCTGAATTCGGTCTCCGAGTCAGCTAAACGGCAGCGCATCATCCCGATCAAGGCGGCGGATACCCGACCGCTGGAGGAAGGCGGATGCTGCGACAGCTTCGGACATCCCGAGGCGCTGGCTGACCACGTGCCGGTCAAGCCGAATTGCAAGGACAGCCAGGGGTGCCTGTTCTGCGCCCACCGGGTGCTTGTCGCCTGCGAGGAGGACGCGCGCAAGGTGTCCTCCGCTGCCTTCGTAATGGAACAGGTGATCCTTGGCCCGAAGCACGAGGAAGCCCTGCGTCCGCTGATCGCCAAGTGCGACGAGGACCTCGAGAAGATCGCCGCCTTCGGCAACTGCCGTGCGATGGTTGAGCGGATGCGCATGGATGTGTTCGAGAACGGCAACCTCACAGCCTTTTTCGCCGACAAGTACCAGCTGTTCCTCGAACTGGGGGTCATCGCATGAAGATCGAGGCGCGCATCGAACTGCACGGCGCCGCCCAGGGACCCGACCCATGGGACGAGAACCGGGGCATCTGCCTGCCTCTGGATCACGTGATCTGCCGCGACGTGGACGGCACCCCGCACACGGTCGGCGAGTTCGTCTGGCCATTGACAGCCTACACGGCGCACCAAACGAGGCTCTTGCTGCACTTCTTTTACTGGAAGCAAAAAGCGAACAAGGTAACCACCAGCATGGCGGACACCACGGCTGAGCGCGAAGCCCGCTCGCGCGAACTGCAGTTCCTGATGACGAGGCAGATCTACTACGGAAACGAGACCTCGCCAAGAACGCTTTATATGAAGCTATACGTTCTGCACTACGTTGCACGCTTTGCCGAGGCGCGTTCGTGCACGGTGCGCGACGTGCTGACGCAAACGGCTTTGCTGGATGCCTGCGGCGCAAGCCTGCCCAATCAATCCTTACAAATATGGATAACTTGGATCGCCTTCCTTCGCCAACTCAATCCGGAAACGCAACTGGGCTTCACCCTGGCGATACCGAAGCGCAAGAAGGACTTGGAGCTGCGCGCCAAGGAGTATCGCGACAACCTTCGCCAGCACGCGCCACTGCCGACGCGAATCTACGCCGCGCTGATCAACAACCTCTCGGCGGAACTCGACGACATCGAGGCACACAAGCCCCAACTGCTGGCGGTGCTGCGGGAAGCTGTCACCGCGTATCGGCAGGCTAAGGCGGCCGAGACAGCACACGGCATTTCCACCGGCGGTCGCGGCCTGATCGAGAAGCACGACCTCGCCGCCTACCTCGAAAGGCGTGGCTACAACAGCGAATCGTATCCGTTGCGGACACTTGCGAGGGCCGTCGGCGAGATCTTCCATCTGTGCAAACTGCAGATCCACGTGTTCAGCGGCATGCGGGACGCTGAGGCGCGCCATCTGCCATACCACTGCATGGTCCCGGAAGAGGGCTTTCACGGGCGCAAGCACTGCCTGATCGCTGGCGCCACGACCAAGTTCAACAAGGGACGGCGCCTGAGGACGAAATGGGTCACCACCGAGCGTGATGGGTTCCGAGCGATCCGGCTGGCGAAGGACTTCGCGGCCGCGTTCTACGATGTACTCGGTGTCACGCCGAGCGAGGCCGACGACCTCAAGGACGACCAACCGCTGTTCCCTTCAACTGAGTACCTGCCGTGGATGCGGCAACGTGTCTTGCCGGAGCAGCGCATCGTGGCCGGTGGAACAAAACTTTCTCACAAAGACGTTGTAGATTCGCTGCTATCCCGCCTGTGCCCGCTCATTGAGGAGGAGGACATCGCGGAGCTGGAGGAGATCGACCCCTTCCGCGCCTGGCGCGAGGAGCCCGAGTTCGCGGTCGGCCAGCGCTGGCCGCTGACCACTCATCAGCTGCGCCGGAGCCTAGCGGTCTATGCCAACGCAAGCGGTCTGGTCCGCATCTCCTCACTGCGCCGCCAGCTGCAGCACATAACACGGGAGATGGCCATGTACTACGGGCGCGGCAGCACCTTTTGCAAGAACTTCATCGCGGACGATCTCGACGGATATAAGAAGCACGTCGCGGTCGCCTGGCAGGACGGCGCCGAGGAGGCAGAGATGCTGGCTTTCGTGCGCGACGTGCTGAACAGCCCCGAGCCAATGTTCGGTGGGGCCGGCGCGTTCTACGAGCGCCAGAGCGAGCGTGGAGAGGTTATGTCGCGCGAAGAGGTTGCCAAACAGATAAAGGCTGGGCTTCTCGCCTATCGCGAAGGGCCTCTGGGCGGATGTACGCGACCGGGTGTGTGTGAAACCCGCAAGGGCCTTAACCTCATTGATACCGTCTGTGCCGCTGATGGCTGCAAGCACCTGATTGGCAAGCACTCGAAGATCGTGCAGACGATCCGGCTCAAGCGTGCGGCGATGACCCACATCACGCCTGGCTCCATCACCGAAGCGATGGAGAGGGAAGAACTGGAGGCGCTGGAGCGTGTGGAACGCGAATGGCGGACCCCGGAAGGCCCTGAAGCGGCCACAGCCGGAGACGGATATGCCTGACATTCTCAAAGACTACTTCGCGGCGCTGGAGCGCCTAAAAAGGGGTAAGCCGGACAATGTCCCCCCGGGAACCAGGATCACCAACGACTCGGTATCTCTGGAAGCCGGACGGAAGAAGGGCACGATCAAGAAGTCACGGCCGATCTTCAGCGACTTGATCGAAGCCATTGACGCTGCGGCGAAGGTCGAGACCAAGCCCCGCGATGAAATGCGGGAGCGACTGGACGTGGCCAAGGCCGAAACCGCCCGCCATCGGGTGCTTTGGGAAGAGGCACTGGCCAGGGAAGTGTCGCTGGTCAAGCAGTTGTGGGATGAGCGGGAAGCATGGGCTAAGGAAAGGGTAGCGCTGACCGGTGACAAGGTCACTCCGATCAGAAGGCCAAGAGGGACGCAAGTCAATGAAACACCATAAATCAAAATGACATCCCTCGTTGTCACGGTATTCCTGCTCGTCTACCTTGGAACGATCTTCGGCGGGCTTCCATTTCTGCAATTGGATCGCACCGGTATTGCCCTGCTCGGAGCGATTGTCCTTGTCGCATCACAGGCGATGAGAGTCGAAGAAACCTATCGGTCACTGTACCCACCGACGTTGATCTTACTGTTCGCCTTCATGGTGATTTCCGCTCAGCGTCGGTGCGAACAGCGATTTAGTGGTCACTCCTGTCATCCGTGCGGGGCACGACGAAGATGATGCCTGCGTAACGCCACGCATCTCGGACAACATTGTTATTCTCCGAGAATCTGAAGCGTTCCAGAGCCGCCTTCACTGCAATATCGACGGAGATCCCCTGAAGTCGTGCTGATTCGCCGAACGCCATGATGGCGCGCCAGTCCCACTGTGGCCAAATCGTCATATTTTGCCTGATCACATTCTCCCGCCGGGATGGTTTGAGAACGCCTTGCGACCACACATAGTCAACGGCTACTGAGTGTAAAGACTTTGACGGCTTTTCCTGGGAGGATATCTGGGGTACGGTTTTGAGCATTTCATTCGGCGCTAAGGGTGCGCTCTGGAACTGGATGCGTTGATTGCCTTGCGCTTCGGCGCTCCGATGCCGGGTCTGTTCTTCGGCTGCAAACCGGGCGGCACAATCCTCCGAATGCTTGTTAACCTGCTGCAGGACCTTGGCTTCGGCCTCAGCGACCAGATCTGGCTCACGCAAGTGGTGGCACCAATGCTTAGCCCTACTGCCGAGTGTTATGTGTTGGCGCAGCACTTCAGGATTGGCAGTGCGCAGAACCGGATCGGAAATATCGATCAGCACCTCGGAAATTTTCAGTTGCTTGGGATCACCGGGTCTCTTCGCCGTGGCCACCAGACGGACATAGACTTGTTGACCGTCTGAGAGAGTAAGAACGGCATCGGTAGCATCGACAAACTCGACCCCTTCAATTTGGACGCGATGCGCGGGTTCATTGACCTCGGCTACGAATTCCATCCTGTCCTGTGCGGCCATGATGCGTTTGACACGCAGTGCGGGCAACTCGATTTCGTTTGCCTGCTTAAGGGCCTCTCGCGCTCCGGTCAAGACGGCTTGCTGCGCGCAATCAACAAGTTCCGGCGCTTCGTAGTGCCGAAAATGGGGGCGCCGCTTCCAGTTCGGATTCTGCGCGTTGACCGCTTCGAGTTTTGCGCCGCACCCTGGACAGACGCAGTGGCAAGCTAATCCCGTACTCACCTCCGTAATGTGCCGCGCCGCATTGGTTGCGGTGTCATTGGCCCAGACAATGCGAGCTTCACTCATTACTCGGAGACACCCGTGGGAGGAAATTGGGTACTGCCAATCGATCGCTCCATCAAACGGCACCGCATTGCTTCGTTGAACGCCTCCCGAAGAAACGATGTCAATGGTCTTGCCTCAAAACGCTCATGCTCGCGAATTACGTCCTCGTGATCTCCATCCCCGAGATGTAAGTGATAGTGAAGCCATCCATACAGCTTGGGAGTAGTTTCGACAGTCAGACCAAGCTGTTTAGACGCAAAGTTTCGAGCCTTCTTCTCGTCTGTCATGACGGCAATACTACGAATTCGATAGGCTGTTGCGATACATGACATTTCCCCACTACCAAGCCCTTGCGGCGCTTGTCGAACCAGTGTCGCAAGGTCGTCGAGGTCACATGCCTGCACGGGAAAGCCCCCATCTATCTGGGCTCTTTCCAAACGACCAATAAGCTCTGCCTTCTCAGGTGTCATTGAAGAACGCGGTTTGTGCAAACATTCGTATAACACCATCGGCGTGACGCAGAAGTGCAGCTTAGCGTTCATGGCCGCCTGGTACAGCTTGCGCGACGAAAGCATGTTCCAAACCGAACACGTGTCGGCAACGGACATCATGGAAAACTGCTTCGGATCAAGCGCCACTGCTGATGGCCCTGCCGTACAGAACTGAAATTTCGCGCGTTTCGACGTGGTCCGCCAATAGCGCCTCGCTGAGTCGGCCGGCGGAAATCAGGCCGCGCTGATGCGCCTCGAAGCAAAGCCCCACGTAATAATCGGACAGACCGCGCTCAAGTAATGCCTCACGGCGGGCGCGCTGCTTGTCATTGAGGTTCGCCGGTGCTTCCGGATCGATTTTTTCCGCGTTGGGCACCTTGACGGATCGAATCACCTTGGCGATCGCCTCATCGATAAGCCCGGCTTCGCGCAAGGAAAAAGAGAGAGCTGTAGTGCTGACACGCAGCTTTTGAGCCCAGTTGATCGCCTGCTCTGTAGTCCATTGCGACACTCGTGGCAGCAGGTCGGGTGGCATCAGGTAGCAAGATGCGAATCGGTTTGCACGCATCTCTTTCAGGTCCCCTTCCTTGTAGCGAGATGCTCCCTTTCGATAAGTCACCACCACTGCGTCGGCAGAATCAAAAATCGCATGCGCGGCTTCATGACTGACTGAGAAACGTTGCCGATACACGTCTTCCTCAAAATTCACCAAGATGCAATGCCCGGCGACGGGATGCTCGATGTACAAGCCCGAGATTTCGGAATTCGCAAGCCGACGTCTGAAGATATGCAGGCCGATGCACCGAAAGTCCTCAAACACGTCGCGCGGAATCGCGTTGGCAGCATAGCCCAACAGCGACCTTAGCGCCCTAGCCGCTGGCTCCCCGTGAGATTTGTAATGGGTACCCTGGGGTGTGAAGGCAAATGGCTCCTTCGATACGCCCAACTCGGCCTCAAGCGAAGACTCGATCTCGCAAAGAAAGAGAAACTCCTGTATCGCCCGCCGATCCTGCGGGGTAAAAGCATCCCCATGGCGCCGGTAGAGAATGTCGGTCTGCTCAAAAGGTGCCGGACGGGTGTCGTCCAGAAAATCCCGGAAATCGTGTCGGTAGAAATTGGCGAGAATCAGCACCTCATCACCCGAGGGCTTCGACTGCCCCGACTCAACCACGGATATGCGATCCGACGAGATCCCAGTCGCTGCGCTTACCATTTCGACAGTAAGCGACTGAAGCTCCCTTGCTTTCATGAGTTTTCGCGCAATGGCCTGGTGATCAAGTCCCATGACCTACCTCTTGGGAAGAGACTGCATTGTTGAAATCCTTCATTGTGTTCGGCAGATCGCCATGACTGGATTTTGCTTCCACGCCTTGGCAGCTTGATTTTGGTTATGGCTCTCCAGGCGTCGCGAAGAGGTCCGAAGTGTGTGGCACTTCCGGATTCCTCAGCACACATCCGAACAGCATGTTGGTCTGGGGATGCGCTTCGAGCTGGAGACAGATTGCGGACTGCAGGTCTTCCGGTGGGCGACTCGTCGTGGTGACGATATATTGAAACGGCGCCGCCTCTGCCCCACCGTTTTCCGTTGATAGCGCCATCACGGTCCGCAGGTATCGATTGTAGATGTGCCTGTCGAGGTCGGCTTCGCGCGGGCTGTCGTGCATCAGGAAGCGCGGATGATGGCCGATGCCTTGGCATGAGCACATCATCGCCGCAACGTCGGCCAGTACCAGCGCCAAAGTCTCGACTGCTTCGCCAGACAGGCCTGCGGCCTCCTCGATCTGGAATTGCAATTCGCCCTTCGTCATCCGTAGAGCACCAGAATAGGTGTCGGATAGGGCACTTTTGATCAGGCCATCGTAGATGACGCCTATGTCCTGCAAGCGCTTCCCATGAGATGCTTGTAGGCGCCCCAGCTCCTGGCTCTGCTGTTCGACAAGCGCCTTCTGCTCGGCAACACGAACGGTCTTCTGTTCCAGTTCGGTATTGGGCGCGCGCCCATCTATCAAGTCCTGCGCCAACTGTCGCTGGACTAGGTGCTGATTGAGCCGCTGGAGTTGCTCCCGCCGTTCCGCCAGTTGAACCTCTTTCGCTCGCTTGTCCGCGACGTCACTATCCAGCTTCTTCTGTAGTTCATCCAGCAGAGCGACGATCTCGTCATGGTCCTTGCGCTGCTGTTCCAGGATGAGCAGACGGCTCTGTGTCTCGGAGGCGACGCGCCTATCCTCCCGTACCTGCTGAAGGTCGACGACCTTGCCGGCCTTGTCCAGACGTTCCCGCACATACGAACATTCGACGAACGGGACGTTGCCGTAGGTGCAATCCTTCCCTCTCAGTGCGCGGAGTTTCTGTATCGTCTCGTCTTCCACCTCTGCACTTTCCGAGTGTTCGATCGCTTCGTCCGTCGTTTCCATCGCATCCCGGAACAGTTGGCGTTGCTGGTCATAGGAGGCAAGCCATACGCGTTTCTCGGCGATTCGCCGGTCGAGCGTGTCGATCTCGTTCTGAAGAGAGGCGATGGCGTTGTGCAGCTCCGTGCGGTGGATGACCACGGGAGACGTCAAATCGGACTCGTCGATGCTCAAGGCATCCTCGGACGACAAGCCGAATAGCTGTTTCAGAGCTCGTTCCTGCTCGTTGCGTCCGTACTCCGGCTCCCGTCGCAATTCACCGATGCGCGACTCCAGTTGCTCCAACTCTTCTTCCGCTTCGCTCAGGGCGCGGGCGATGCGCAGTTCTTCCTCCTGGACGATATCCAACACCAGGCGGACCAGGTACAGCGCATGTTCCTTCGGCTTCTCGAATTTTGGCGTCTCCGACCCGCTACGGGGCGAACGCCAGTCATGCAGACTCTGGAAGCGCGCTTCCTGATCACGGGCAAGCCAAGCAAGCAAATGCCTCCATTGGTAAGGCTTGGCGGAGCCGGGAGGCGTGTACGCCTGAAGGTTGGCCATCAACGTGCCGCGCAAATGGTCCGAGAACGCGCTGAACTGGTTCTGCTTACGGTCGAGAGCGAAAAGGGCTTCGATGGCGAGTCCCTGTGCCGCTTTGGGATCGCCGGATCGACCGAAGGGCTTGAGTACCGACCATTCCTGATCGCCAGCAGCCAGTTCCAGGCCGACCCACCCGTCGGGAAAGGTATGCCTGATGCGAGCCATCGCCGCCGGATTGCCGAAGGTGGATTCGCCCAGGCAATAGCGGATCAGGCGGCAGCAGGTCGTCTTGCCGACGGAATGGCCCGACAGGGTGACGGGGTGAGCCGCATCGATGCCGGCATCGTCCGGCAACTCCACCCCCCAGACGATATTCAGCCCGCGGTGGAAGGGGATTTCGCGGAGGGGCGCATTGTGCTGCTCGGGGGACGCGAAGAGCACCATCCGCTTGATCCACAGTCGCGGTGATTCCACGTTCCTGGTTTGGGCTGCCGTGTTCACGTCATGGCTCCTATGCGGCCATCAGCCCCTCGAATTCCCTGGCAAGCGCCTCTTTTGTCAGTGCCAGCTTTCCCGCTTCGACACGATCGAGGACATCCCGCTGCATCCTGTCCAGGTTGTCCGCGGCTTTCAGGATCAACGGCAGCAAGGGTTCGAGAGTCGGCTGCAGTGGCGGCAGGTTCGCGTTGTCTGGCACTGTCGTAGCGCCGGTCCCGGCATCGGTCCTCACAATCTGTTTGCTTTGCAGGGTCTGCCGAATCTTTGATGCACGAATGCGAGGCTCGTCCGGGAATTGCAGCCAGATAAGGTTCCGCACCGCTCGCTCGTAGTCCGCTCGCGACGCGTCATCCAGCAGGAGCGTTGCGCAACGTTGGGGGCGCGAAGCGAGCAAGGCCGCATCGCGATAGAACTCGAAGCGCTCGCCAGGCCGCGCCTGAACCAGACGCGGAATCAGGCCATAGACAAAGGCTTCGCGTCCGTCCCAGGGGAACACCTGCGCATCCCAGACTGGAGGTGATTTGGGAGTCCCAATCTCGAACAGATCGCCCATGGCGTCAGTGTCCTTGGGTTTTCGTCCCCGCCGCACCTTGGCCGGCGCTGCCACCGCCGCAGCGGCTGCCTCGGCGGCGGCGCGCTTGTGGTTTTCGGCGAGTAGGCGTTTGAGGACTTCTTTGCGGGCGGTGGGGCTGATGGTGTAGCGGACGCGGTCGTTTTCGGGGAGGGTTTCGACTTCGATGAAATCGTGGCCGAGCTCAAGGTCGGTCCAGCCGTAGGCGTCGCGGATCGCGAGGTCGAGTTCGCGATGCAGGCGGCGAAGTTCGAGGATGCCCTGATAGCCGGTTTCGGCTTCCGGTAGCGACTTCTTGCTGACTCGGGCGACTTCGGCGGGGGTGAGGTCGCGGGTGTGGAACAGATTGTAGATGTCGGTGAGGCCGAGCCAGAGGCTCTTCATCAGGGCACGGCGGTGTTCGTGGTACGCAGCGCCGAACGATTCAAGGCTTTGGTTGGTTGTTTGCCAAAGACCTTCCGGGAAGGGGAATGTTACAAAGCAGGCGCTGGGTGAATAGTTGATACCAACATTTCGCATCGTTGAGCTATATCGCCATGCCCAGTAGACGTGAATGTCTGACTGCAACACAGCGAAGGTTGCGAAATCCTGTTTTGCTATTACCGCAAGCTTATGCATGAAGACTTGATGACGAGGAACAAAAATAAAACTGACGTATTTCGAGACGAGTGCCGTAACTAGCACACGATCAAAACTCGCGATGATGGAATACAGTTTCGGTCTCTTATCAGCATAGATCCACCAACGCTGTGGGAGTGGCTTTCTCAGGACATACTGCCCGTTGTCATCAAGCCTGGTTCGCTCAGGCATGACCTTTTCTTTGACGATTGCAAAAATATCGGGGTATTCCGTCTCACATTTTTCCTCCGGCCAATCGAAGAAATTGATTGTGAAGCGACTCGCGAGCTGCTCGGGATGTCCGTTTAGGTCATCACCGCTGAGGTAAGGGTAAATGACATTGCGGTGGTGGTCCGACTTTGCGAATAGATCTCTCGCATCGCTTTCGGACATCAGAAAGCCAAGACCCAAAACGTAAGAGCCGATAAACGATTGATCCATATTTTCTGCCAGTGTCTCTGGACCAACCGAAATCTCCTCGGTATCAAGAAACGTTGTTATCCGCGTAACGCTTTGATTGTCTAGATACCGTTCCCCAGACCATTTTCCCTTGTAAATCGACACCAGAGAGACTGTTACTGCTGCCCGGCCCGGCCAACGCTGTGACCGTACGGCAAAGTTAATGCAACCGCCATCGTATTCAATTGCATCCAATCCTCCCTCTCTTGCAGCTCCCTGTGAAATCGTATTAGTGGAGATCAATGCCAAGAAGCCGTTGTGGCTAAGTAATTCGTACATACGGCGAACAAAGTACACAACGAGATCAACCGCAGCCGCAGGCGCGAATGCAAACTTCACCCAGTTCAGAAATTCTTCCCCAAATTTTCCACTTAGTTTTCGGTTCATCAGATAGGGAGGGTTGCCCAAAATGCAGTCAAACCCACCCCGCCCAATGATCTCTGGAAACTCCAGGAACCAGTGGAAGAAACGCTTTCGCTCGGTCAGCGCCCAGGCTTCCGCAGTGGCATGGCCTTGCGGACCGACATCTCCCTTCCAGTAGCGGCGGAAGGCGGCATCGGTAACGAACTTTTGCAAATTGTCCACCGTCTTGGTCAGATAGAACTGGGCTATGGGAATGCCGACGATCTGGTTCAGCAGCGAGGCATCTTCCTTCCATGCCGCATAGCGGTGCTTCTTGAACTCAAAGTCGTCGGGCGACTGCTCCGGCGCGGATAGAGCCTGCTGTCCGGAAAGGATATGGTCAAACTGTTTCTCAAGTGTCGGCGCCAACGGCAACTGGCCGGTCTCGTGGTGCTTGCGCTCCTGTTTGTTGCGCTTGCGCAGGAGGGCTGCGGTGTCCTTGTCATCGCCTGGCAGGGTGACAAAGGCTTCATCGGGCACGCCGCGCTCGACCTCCTCGCGTCGGGCAAAACCGACAATGGCGTTGCCGCACTTGATGTGATGGTCGAGGAAATTGAGCGGCTCGCCGGGGTTGTGTGCCTCCAGCCAGAGAGCCACCTTGCAGAGTTCGACGGCGAGCGGATTCAAGTCCACGCCGTAGATGCAGTTGCGGATAACGTCGCGGATGGCGCTGCGGAAAGCCGATGGCGAGGGCTGCTCCTCGCCGGTACGCACGATGGCAAGCTCGGTAGCGATGCGGCGCGCCGCTGCCAAGAGGATATGACCGGAGCCGCAGGAAATGTCGGCGACACGCAGGTCGAGCAGCGCCTTGGCGGGGTCGGACTTCTTGAGTGCGTCGGCGATCAGGTAGTCGAGCGAGTGCTTGATAAGCGGCTGAACGAGATCGTCCGGCGTGTAGTGCGAGCCGGTTGCGGCGCGCTGGTCGCCCTGGGCGAAGCTGAACTCGATGGAACCCACCCTCTCCCCCGCCCCCTCTCCCTGAAAGCGAGGGGAGACACCCAGGAACACCGGTTCGTATTCAAGCAAGCCTTCATAGACGGAGCCGAACTCCTCGACGTTGAGGGCGGCATAGTTGACGCGGATGGTTTGGTTGTTGTCGGGGTGCTGGTAGAGACCAAGGGAACGCAAGCACCCTACCAGCACGTCGTTGCCCAGCATGGCGCTTGCCAGCGGGCCAATGGCGGCGGGGCTGAACAGATCACCGGCCAGCGGCGCCAGGCCGAGCTTGTCACCGGGGCCGTGAGCTTCGAACAAGCTGAAGTTGGCGAGCATCGCTAGCCACAGATCGTGATGGCGCTTGTCGGCAAGGTGACGCTTTTCGGACAGCAGGCGCAAGCGTTCCAGGCTGTAGTAACGCCGGTAGATATCGCGCTTCTGACTAGTGGCTGATGGCGGGAAAACCAGATCGCGCTCTTCGATGACGAGCAGGAAGAGCAGCCGGTAGATCAGGCGCAGCAGGTGCTGGTAGTAGTTCTCCGGGGATAGCTTGCCGTCGCGGATGGACTGGCGCAGCGCATCGTTGTCGCGATGCGTAAGGAACCCGTTGGCAAAATCGCGGATGGCTTGTTCGACGGCCTTGGACAGGCCATCGCGAATCCGTGCGCCGGAATCCAGCGAATCCTGGTGGTAGCGCTCGATCAGGCTTTCCGCTGCGGCTTCACTACTGGCCGGCAGACGCGAGACGTGCAGCAGTCGATAGAGGATGGCGAAGTCGGCGAACAAGCCGTCGCTGAAGATGCGGTCGAGGTCGAATTCGAGATAGCTGAGCTTGATAAGGCGGGAGCTGTCACGCAGCAGGCGCAGGATGCGGCCGTTGGTGACGATGCCGTAGAGCTCGTCGTGCAGATTCAGGTATTCCTGCACCAGGGCGTGGGCGGACATGCGTGGCGCGCCGATGTGAGTGCGCTCAGGCTTCTTGTCCAGCCCGGCGGCCTCTCGGGCGCCGATGATGTGAATGGGGGTGTTGCCGCGATGGGCAAGGCGGTGGGAAATGGCATAGGTCTTGCCATTGAGTTCAACCCCCTTGGCTTGATAGTCGAGTTGGTAGCCAAGCAGCCCCAGCAGCGGCGTGACCCATTGCTGGCGGGTTTCGGTGGTCGCGGGGGACTCCGGCCTCAGCGTTTCCAGCTTGCGCTGGAAGATGCGCCAGTAGTCTTGCGCATCGGCCCAGGCGCGGGCGATCTCATCCTTTACCTTGGTGCCGGTATCGAGGCCGAAGTCGGCGGGGCGCTGGCCCGCTGCATCGTCGAGGCGGTCGAGGATGTCGGGCGACAGGATGGCGCCTTCGATGCGGATGCTGGGGTAAATCATGGCTGGCGTCCAGCGACTGTCGCGCCATCGAAGCACTTTCGCTGCTGCACAACTTGGTGCCGACTGGGTGCCGACTTGGTTCCGATTACCATCACCGTATCGCCAGCGCCGACTTTTGCTGCCGTTGCAAACTGGCTTCTGGGGGTGGCGCCAAGACAGCCTTCGGTATGGATTATTGGGTAGCTCATTCGAACTCGGGGATCAAGACGATCGGAGATGGCGCACCAGATGTATCGGGCTGCACCCAATCGATTGCGGAAACAAGTTGCTGCCCCTTGGGTTCTTGCCAGGAGCACCGCCGCTCCGAGCAGGCACTTTGAATCAGTGCTTCGGCCACATCCGCATCGTGGCCGGAATTGGCGCCGACGACATAGCCTTCCACCAGAAAGCACTTCCGGTTGGCAGGAATTTGGCTGGCAAGCCGCTTCAGGAAATGCATCGCGGCCAGTGACATGGCGGCACCCGGTCCCAGGCTCCACCAGCGTGGTTTCGGACTGCTCTCGAAAACGCCTCGCGGCTGCGGGTTGCCTTTGCGGTCGAAGGCTGCCGACAAGGGCGCTTCTATGATCAACAGCACATCGCCGGCTCGGCCGATCTGCTCGGCTACCGTCTGCAAACAGGCTGCAAACGTCTTGTTCTCTGATCTCGTCTGCTGTTCACCGGCGGCGCGATAC
Source organism: Sulfuritalea sp. (assembly GCA_030247575.1). GTDB lineage: Bacteria > Pseudomonadota > Gammaproteobacteria > Burkholderiales > Rhodocyclaceae > Sulfuritalea. The sequence continues at coordinate 5,552 of JAOTRV010000029.1, read as the reverse complement.
GCATAGCCGGAAGAGGCCGTTTTGCCTGAGAAACCCATGTCGACCGCCAGCATTGGCAAGTCGCCAAGCAAGCGAAATTCGTCGCGGGTCGAAACCGGGATCAGCATCGTCACTCTGGAAGCAGGATGTAGATGCCGAGCAGATCCATCGGCAGTACGGGATAGACCACCTGAAAACGCTGCTTGTCCATGAGGGCGCTGAAGCGCTCGTGGGCCTCGACCAGGCGTTTCGACTGCTGTTCGGCGATCACGCGGAAATCATCATCAAGATTGTCGAGAAGCCTGTGCTCGTTCTCCAGGAAGCTGGCACGAGCTTGCGGCGAGATATCAGACGATGCACGTGCCTCGGTCAGCAGCGCCTTGGCTTCGGCATGGTCGAGAAACTCTTTCTCCTGTGGCGTGCCGCGCCAGCCCCAGAGCAGCATTTCCTCGGCGACAATCTGGTGATTGAGCTTGGCTTGCTCGATGACATTGCGGCAGCGGAAGAGCAGCAACGTGGTTTTGATACTGACTTGCCGGGAGCGAACAACTGCGGCACGGGCGGCGCGCTTGTCCACCCGAGACAGCGTATTGGCCATGACCAGCTGACACAACTGTTCGACGAAGCGATGGTTACGCCCCAGGTAGTGATAACCCTCGGGCGTCGGGGAGTGAAAGCTGACCTTGATTGCGTCGCGCTGGGGACTATTGCGAAGGTCTGGCAACAGCTCGCGTAGTTGGGGCGGCAGGTTGCCAAGGACAACACGATAGCCCTTGGCGTCCTTGTCGACCTGCACACCAAGAAGATTGTTCAGTGCCGAGGTGACGAAGTTTTCGACGACGACTGGATCGCCGATGGCTTCATCCATCTCGCGCAGATCAGCCTCGATCTCCTGTGCCTTGATGGCGTTCTGCGCAAAGATGCTGCGCGATGCTTTTTCGCGTTCGGCGGCTTCATCGATTTTGCGGGTGACATTGGCGCGGGCGGTGACTGCTTCGTCAAACTGACCAAAGTCGAATTCGATCTGGTTCTTGGCGACGCGCTTTCGCTCGATATGGCGACCAGGGTTGAGGAGCAGTGCCTGGGTAATGGTGTCGATGATGCTTTGCGAATCTTCGGGAAACGGAACGTTGATGCCTGTGGCGCGCTTGATCTCGCGCACCTTGCGCAAGAGCACATCGAGCACGACGCCATCGATGGGATTGTCGGCACCGTAGAGCAGACAGGCTTTGACCTTGGGCGCCATCTGGCCGAAGCGATCGACTCGACCTTCACGCTGCTCCAGACGGTTCGGATTCCACGGCAGGTCGTAGTGCAGGACGCCGGTGAAGTGCTCTTGCAGATTGATACCCTCGGAGAGGCAGTCGGTGGCAATCAGCACTCGTAGCGGCGACTTGCCCATTTCCTCGATGCGCTGCTTGCGCAATTCGTCGGGCAACTCACTGGTGATCACTGCCAGATCGAGCTTGGGAAACTTCCTTTTGAGTATCGGCGCGAGCTGCTCGCCGATGTATTTGGCGGTGGCGATGTAGCGGCAGAAGACAACAGGGTTGAAGCCGCTAGTCAGCCAGTCGTCGATGATCAGTTCGGCCGAAGCCAGCTTAAGGTCTTGCCTGATGTTGCCAAGCTGTTCGAGCTGCTTCGCGAACTCACGAAGTTCCTGTCGTTGACGTTGCGTCCATGTGTTGCGTTCGACGATATGGGTAGGCGTGTTGTCGCTCTCGGTTCCGGATTCGGTATCGCGAACAGGGTTGTCGCCAAGTTCCAGCTGTGCAACGTCGTCGTCGGCCGAAACTTCTGCATCATCGCCCACAACGGCTGCCAGATTCGTTAGCCGCGTATTGAGCATCTCTACGCCGGCTGACGGGCTGGACATGACGCCACGCAACAGTGCGAGGGCCGTCCAGTATCGGACCCGTTGACGCCGTTCCTGACTTGAATCCGCCGCAATCAGACGTCGGGCGAAGTCGATAATCTCTTCGAAGAAGTGCAGATAGGCCGGCGAAAGCTCGTAGGGCCATTCGAAGGCATCACGCTCTGGAAACGGCGTGTCTTCGCCCATCCATTTTTCGACATCGCCACGCTTGCGCTGTATGAAATAGCGCGCCAATTCGCGGCGCTGGGCCTGACTGGAATTCGGCAGGTCGATGAACTCGAAATCGGGCTGAAGCAGTCCCAGCAGAGACTGAAACTCTTCCGGCTTTCCACTGTGCGGTGTCGCCGTGAGCATGATGAGCTGCTGGCCTGGCTTGGCGGCGATGCGGCTGATCAGGTGGTAGCGTTGTTGCTGGCTGTCGGATGCGCCCGTCGGCCGGGCGCAGGTGTGGGTTTCATCGACGATCACCAGTTCCGGACATTGCTCGACGAACACGTCGCGTCGGGTGTCGGACTTGATGAAGTCGATACTGATGACCTGATACGGGTAGTAGTCATAGACGCTGGTGTCTCCCTGAATCTGACGATCCAGACGCGCCTGCGTGTTGGAGCGGATGATGACGGCTTCCATGTCCAGTTTGGCGCGAATCTCGGCCTGCCATTGCTCGCAGAGGTGGGGCAGGCAGACGACCGCAAAGCGCTTGATCTTGCGACGTTCCAGCATTTCCTTGACGATCAGCAGCGCTTCGACCGTCTTGCCGACACCCACGTCATCGGCGATCAGCAGCCGTACCGACTCCTGACGCAGGGCCATGATGAGCGGCACCATCTGGTAGGAGCGCGGCCGGAAGGAAAGCTTGGCAAGGGCGCGGAATGGCCCCGCGCCGTTCCGGAAAGCCAGACGGGCCGAATCGTAGAGAAGGCGGGCGGAGCTGATGTCCCCGAGGTCGGCGGCAGTGGGGGCTTCAAACCGGGCATCGACGGGCAAATCGCTGGCAATGGCAAGCGGTAAATAGATACCGGCAATTTCATCGTCCGATCCGCCGAGTGGTTTGACGACCAGGAGGTCACGATCGTCCGAGGGCAGCACGATCCAGTCTCGTCCGCGCAAGCTGACGAGCTTCCCGGGCTGCAAGGAAGATTGTGAAAAGGCGGTCATCGCACTTTCCTGAAGATGTCGGGTCGGGCCGCAACGATAGCGGCTAGATCGTCCTTGTAGTAGTAAATCCAGACCTCGTCACCGCGCGCCATGATGGCTTGCCGCTTGGCGTGATCGCTTTCCTTCACTGCGGGCTCGTCATGCGGAGTACCGTCGCAGAAAACCCAGATGCGAGGTTCGTAGTAGAAATCTGGCTGGACATAGAGGCCCTCGACCCGCTTCTGTGCAGCGTCGGGGAGCCTCAAGCCGTGTTCGTAGAGATGGTTGATGAACTTGCGCTCGGTCGAGGAATTGGGGTCGAGATTGCGTAGCAGCGCCTGGTATTGCTCTTCATAGCTGCCAAAGCTGGTGTTGGTTTGAATCTCAATGGAACAGATGCGCAACTTCTCCAACGCATCCTTGATTAGATGCCGATCGATGATCCTGTGGTCGCGCTGGTTGTAGTAGCTGAGCAGGTCGTCGTAACTTGCCGGACCCTTGTACTCGGCATCGTCGAAACGACACAAGGCAATGGCCTGATTGATAACATTGTGGAAGACATTCACGTCTTCGACGAATTGCGAAAGGATGCCAAGACTGCCTTCGGCGGCTTCATACAGCAGGATGTTGGGTGCCTCCGAGTCGCCGATGGCGACCACCCCGATTTCGTTCGGTTCGACCTGGAAGACACGCTCGATGGCACGCTTGAGTGCATGCTGGAGGGTGATGACCCCGTCGGGCTTCAAGCCCAGCGGCTGGATCGGCTCGATATACAGGGCGTCCGCCAGATTGGAAGTCCAGAGTTTGACCAGGCGGAATTCTTCCTTGAGGTTGGCATTCGCTTCGGCACTGGTATCCGGCATGGAACCGCGCCAGTCGCCGGAAATCAGGCCAATGGGGAAGCCTTCGGTTTTCTGTGCGCGCCACTGAGTGTTCACGTGAATCAAGCGCGCCGCTGGGACATAGCGCAGATTCAGCAAGGCATTCTCGGAAGACGTTGCGACCGCCTTGCGGACGCGATCGACGTGTCCACCGTCGACGGAAAAATAGGTACGAATTTCGTAGCCGCGCGAGACGCGTTCCTCTTCCTCGCAGGAAATGCGATCGATCTCTTCGGCACGGGATTCGGCCATCTCCATCAGGTCATGGAGATGTTCCTTGAAGGCGTTGTCAGAAAGATCGATACCGGAGAACGGACAGGTACTGTCCTTGGCAGCGTCGCCAGCCATGAAATAGCCGGTCTTGCTGCTGATCTTGGCTTCCGTCAATGCCGATTCCGCATCCTGGATCACAAGCTGGCATACCCGGTATTTGCGGCCGTTGTGATAAATGATATTCATCGGCCCGAACTCTCTCAGGGCAATCGAGCGCGGTCGGGATACGAACTCACCGGACGAGTCGCCGGTGGGCAGGAAGACCCGGAGCGGGAGCCGGGTGAAGTTGTAACCGGGGAGGAACCCCTCGGAAGCAAGATAGCGATAGGGATAGAACTCGGACAATTCGCTGGATCGGCCGGCCAGATCATTGCGAAGCAGATCGAGCTGACGGGTCGCCTGATCCTGATTGCGCTTGTGCTTACGATATTCGTCGCTGCCCAAGCTGAGCGTTCCGCTTTCAATCTTCTGGGTGGCACGGCTGAGTATGGTTCGGGCCGAGCGGTAGAGCCTTCGCCAACGATCCAGCGCGTGATCGAGATTGTCGGCCACCTTCGACAAATTTTGGTCGATCCACTGGTCGGAGTACCAAGTCGCCCCATTGGTTTCAAGTTCTCCTTCGAAATCCCGTATGGCGCGCTTGAACGTTGCCTTGATATCGTCGAACGTCGCCGGAGACATGTCGAGGCCAGAACGTACTTCCTTGGACAAGGGCATCTTGTCGTTGTCGTCGATCACCAGCTTCATGATGGACGGCTTGCCCGCTCCAAGGTCGTCCAGGCCGGGCATGCCGATTTGGGATGCGACAAGCGCGTTCAGGTGCGAGGCGAGCAGCTCGCGGTTACAGAGGTCCAGGCGCGGCGCCATGACCGCGCCCGCGACAAGTGCAGCCTGTTCATTGAAGTAGTGCCGATCGTGAGGCGAGTACGTTGAGCAGTAAGTGAATACCAGCGCCGCCTGACCGCTCCGGCCCGCGCGCCCGGAGCGTTGAGCATAGTTGGACGGGTTGGGTGGCGCATTGCGCATATGAACGACACTCAGATTGCGAATGTCGATACCCAGCTCCATCGTCGGCGAACAGAATAAAGCACTGATTTTCCCTTCCCGGAACAGGTCTTCCCTTTCGATACGGACGTCGGTACTCAGCTGACCGGTGTGGTCGTCACCACGCAAGCGCTTTACCTTGGAAAAGTCTCGGGAATAGAGGCTGCGGAAGAAGAGATTGGGGCGGGGCGCCTGATTTTTGTAGGAGCGCTGCTTGATTACGTCGGCTTTCACCGTGTTACGTCCGCCACTCTGCAAGACGTACGCAGAGCAAATGTCACGCGAACAATGAGGCAGAAATAAAAGCTGCTGCCTGAAGGAAGTTGGGACGAAGCTGGCGAAAGGAGGGCTGGAAATCCTTT
>JAOTRV010000028.1 GCA_030247575.1 Sulfuritalea sp. | reverse complement strand
CCATCTACCCTGCTCAAATGTTGAGCAGTGGAGGTTAATTACCCTGGTCAATTTTCAACGCGCACAACGGCGTCTAAATGGTCAATTTTCAGTGAGCGTCAACAATAAGGGTCAGAGTGATTTGACTTTGTGAAATTTCTGACCTCACTGGGTTTCGGAGTTTCTTGAGAGTCGGCGGTGACGATACGGCGCCGCTTAGCTTGGCGTAGCCTGCCACCTCCTGTTCGTCGCGGGTGGCGAAGGACCTGATCTGCAGTTTGGAAAGCAGGCGCTCGACTTCACGGTCCGATAGCCGGCTGCCCTCGATGCGGGTGGAGGAGCCGATGCTCTCGATGGTGGCGACACGCAGCAGGGCCGAGAGCCGGTCCGGCGCCAGGCTGCCGAGCGCGTGCCAGGCGCCGTCGAACTCATCGATGCCGGCGATGAGGCGAAGAACCTCCGGGGTGATCTGGATGGTGTCGGAGCGGATCATGACAACCAATACGACACCCATTTACACCCATTACGCCGAGGTGCAAGCCGGGCTCCTGGCCGCATTTGACAATTCTTCGTTTATAAACGAAACATGAATCATGTACGAAGTTCGGCATTACCTGACTCCCGACGGGAAGGATGTTTTCCTCGACTGGCTGCGCAAGCTGCGCGACGTGACCGCGAAAATTGCCGTGGATCGGCGGGTGAACCGCATCGAACTCGGTAATTTCGGCGACCACAAGTTTTGTCGCGATGGCGTATGGGAACTTCGCATCGATGTCGGGCCGGGGTTCCGGGTGTCACGCGGTCGCCGACAAGGAAATTGTTTTGTTGCTGTGCGGTGGCGACAAGCGAACGCAGGACGCGGATATCGACCGTGCCTGTGGCTACTGGCAAGACTGGCAAAGGAGGGCAAGCGATGAGAGATAGAGCGCATGACGAAGCGATGGCCGAAATGTTCCGCGAGGACCCCGCCTATGCGGTTCAACTGCTCAACAGCATTCTGGAGGAGGGCGACCAGAGCGAACTTCTGATTACCTTGCGTCAGATGACGAAAGCCTTTGGCGGCGTACCGACGGTGGCCGAGACCGCCCATCTGAGCACGACGCAGCTTTATCGCACCTTGTCACCCGACGGGAACCCGGTGCTCAGCAGCTTGTCGGCCATCCTCAAGGCCATGGGGCTGCGCCTTGCCGTCCAGCCGATGCGAAATCCGGCGGCACACGCCTGAGCCACTGTTACCAAGCTACCTTCTTCCGTGCCTTGGTAACGATGCGCGTTGGTTTCCTGGCCGTCAGAACCATTGGGGTTCAGAGTGATTTGACCTTGTGAAATCACCCATTGGGTCAGGGGAAGAGGACGGCCGCGTGCCGCGGTTCAGGCCGCACGCACCTCGTCCAACAGGTCCGGATGTCGGTCGAGCACCTTGAGCAGCTTCACCAGCGCCAACGGCGGCCGCGTTCTGCCGTTCTCGTAGCGGGAAAATGCATTCACGCCGCCGCCAAATATCTCGGCGGCCTGCTGCTGGTCCAGGCGCAGTTTCTTCCTCACGCTGGCGATGAATGCCGGATCGACGATGGCGGCGTTCACCTGCTTGTTGAATTCCAGCATGGCCGCGCTGGTCCGGGCGGATTCGGCCATGTCCAGCACGGCCTCGCCGCAGGCCGGACAATAGTCGCCGCTCACGTCCGCAATCGATGTCGTCTCGCCCTTGTAGGTGTAGCTCATTTCACGCTTGTCGCGAACCAGCTTCGCCGCGCCGCAGCCTGGACATTTCATGTTCATACCTCCTTGAAGGACACGATCAGCACATCGTCGATGACCGTGAGTTTCAGGTAGACGCGGCCGGCGGCCGTCATCGGCCGATACACGTCCTGCCAGATGCGATGGTCCGCATGCGTCGTCATGCTCTTGTAGAAATCGGCCGGCGCCAGTGCCATCACCACTTCCACGATCCCGTCAAAACCGAAGCCCAGCGCTGCGCCACCTGCCAGTGCCGACATCGTCGAGCGAACCTTGCCCGTTTCGATCAGCCCTTTGACGACCGGCAGCTTGCAATGGGGCGTGGATTTCTCCATTGCGAAATATTAACCTTTTTGGTGAATTGGGCAAGTTGGTTAATAGAGGGCTGAAATGGTCAGGGTCATTAAATTTTGAGCAATACCCCCGATAGGGCCCGGAGCTGCTTGAAAGTCGGCGCCGGCGGTACGGCGGTTGTTCGGTCTTTGCGGCCATCGATGACCGTTTTCTTCATGGCTCAGTGCGGCCAGAAGCCGTCATTCCGGGGTCGCGAAGCGGAACCCGGAATCCAGTGTCCTTGCACAAACGCCGCTGGATTCCCGCATTCGCGGGAATGACGGCAACGGGCAGGGAGCGGCAGTGCATCCAACGGCGGTTCCAAGTCCGAAACGCAACGAGTTGGTGCCGGGTCAGCGATTCTCCGGGCGCCGTGCACAAGAGTCGGCGCTGGCGACACGGCGGCACGGTACCGTGCGCGCCGCCGGCTGGCCTTGCCGCGATCAGTCTTTCGGCGGCGACAGTATCTGCGCCATGGCATCGGCCGCCGCGCGCAGCTCGGGAACGCAGGTCAGCAGCTCGTCCAGCGAGCGGCGCGGCGTCGGCGCGTGGCAGGCGACGGCCGCCACCAGCTTGCCGTCCTTGCCGCGCACGGGAACGGCCACGGCGACCATGCCATGCACGAATTCCTCGTTGTCGATGCCCACGCCGCGGCGGGCGATGCGCTCCAGTTCGGCTTCTAGCTCGCGGCTATCGGTGATGGTGCGCGGCGAATGCCGGGTCAATTGCAGCTGGGCGAGGATGCTGCGCCTTTCCAGCAGCGGCATGGCCGCGAGAAACAGCTTGCCGCTGGCCGTGCAGTGCATCGGCACCCAGGTGCCGGGTTCCAGGTGCGCGCGCAGGGGCGCCGTGGTCTCTATGCGCTCCAGATAGAGCACGCGCCCGCCATCGGGCACGGTGAGGTTGCAGGTCTCGCCGAGCGAGCGGACCAGGTTCCGCAGCACGGCCCGGCATTCGCGCCGGATGTTGGAGCCGCGCAGCACCCGCAGGGCGAGGGTGGCCGACCGGGTGCCGGGAACATAGCCGCGCTCGGCCGGCATGTACATCAGATAGCCGCGCATTTCCATCGAGCGCAGCAGGCGCATCAGGGTGCTTTTCGGCACCCGCATCAGGGCGGACAACTGGGCCAGTGTCTGCGGCTGGGACGATTCGCTGAGGATTTCCAGTACGGTCAGCGGCCGCAGGCGCCGTATGTCCTCGTTCGAATCCTCGTTCGAATCCTCGTCATGGGCTTCGTGCGCTTCATCGGCGCCGGGTTCGAGCCAGGCCGCCGTTTGGTATTGACCCGTCTGGGTCGGCTTCTTCTTGATGTTCCCGCTCCTCGGTCAGGCTCTGCGGACCAGATGGTTTTCCAGTCGAACGACGCCGACGGTGGCTTCCGCCGCGGCACGGGCCGCGTCGATCTGCAATTCGGAATCGACCACGCCCCAAAGCTCCACGGCGCCGTCGGTGACCGTGACATTGACCAGATGCATCGGCAGTTCGGCTTCGTTCAGCGCCTTCAGCAGCAGGCTGCGCAGAGCCGAATCCTCGACGCGCACGCCGGTGGGCTTTTGCCATGTCGCGACGCCGCGCAGCAGGTTGGCGCGGCTGACGATGCCGACCAGTTTGCCGTTCTCGATCACCGGCACGCGCTTGATGTGATACTTCTCCAGCATGGCGGCGATTTCGGTGAGGGAGGTGTCGGGCTCGACGGTAATCACGTCCCGCGTCATCACATCCCGCGCGCGCCGGCCCACCTCCCGCAAATACTGCTGCGACGGCTCCTCGGGCGTGGCGAGCAGGCGCAGCCACCATGACGGGCGACGGCGCGTTTCCGCTTCGGCGCGGTGCATCAGGTCGCCCTCGCTGACGATGCCGATCAGCTTGCCGTCCCCGGCGATCACGGGCACTGCGCTGATATGCGCGTCGAGCAGGGTTCGGGCGATCTCCCCCACATCCGTATCGGGTGTCACGGTGAGGATCGCAGTTGTCATGACGTCTTTGGCTAGCATGTTGGATTCTCTCGTTCAATTGACGCCGGCCAGCCAGGTCGCCAGCTTCGGGAAAGCCATGACCAGCCCCACGCCGACGATTTGCAGGACCATGAACTGCGACATGCCGGCGTAGATGTCCTTGAGTTCCCATTGTGGCACCACGCCCTTCAGGAAATAGGCGGACAGCGCCACCGGCGGCGAAAGCCAGGCAGTCTGCAGCGTCATCGCGACCAGGGTGCAGAACCAGATCAGGTCGATGTTCAGCGCCTGGACGATGGGCAGCACGATGGGCACCACGATGAGCACGATGGGCACCCATTCGAGCGGCCAGCCGAGGACGAAGATCAGGCCCAGAATCACGATCAGCATCAGCGTCGGCGGCAGGGCCAGGCTGGTCAGCAGGCTGGCGAGGTATTCGGCGCTGCCCAGGCGGGAGAACACGGCGCCGAACAGATTCGATGCGGTCACCAGCATCAGGATCATGCTCGATACCTCGAGCGTCTGGAACGCCGAGCGGCGAATCTTCGCGAATGTCATGCGCCGGGAGAGCAGCGTCAGGATGAACACGGCGGCGCAACCCACCGCGCCGGCATCGGTCGGCGTGGCGATGCCCATCAGGATCACGCCCAGGGTGGCGATGATCACCACGATCACCGGCACGACGCCGATCACCAGATCTTTCACCACGGCCATCATGGAGGTCGCGCGCATTTCCGGCGGCAGCGCGGGGCCGAGCGCCGGATTGAGCCAGCAGCGCACCAGGCACCAGGCGGTGAAGATGGTGGACAGCAGCAGTCCCGGGAGTACCGCTGCGGCGAACAGGTCGGTCGCCGGTATTCCGACCACCGGCCCCATGACGATCAGCATCACCGAGGGCGGGATCAGGATGCCCAGCGTGCCGCCGGCGGCGATGGCCCCGGCGCTCATCCGGGTGTCGTAGCCGCTCTTGATCATCGCAGGCCCGGCCATGACGCCGAGCAGGGTCACCGAAGAGCCGACGATGCCGGTGGCCGCCGCGAAGATCGTCGCGGTGATCAGCACCGCCAGATACAGCGAGCCGCGCAGTCCGGCCAGCAATTGCTGGATGCCGGTAAACATGCGCTCCATCAGGCCCGACTGTTCGAGCAGGAAGCCCATGAATAGGAAGAAGGGAATCGAGGCCAGCACGGTGTCTTTCATCACCGAGAAGGTCTGCAGTACCGCGAGGTCGAACACCATCGGCCCGTAGGCGATGAAGCCGGCGCCGAGCGCAACGGCGCCCAGGGTGAAGGCGATCGGAAAGCCGATGAAGATGATGCCGAACAGGGCCACCAGGGCCACCAGTCCGAAGATTTCGTTGCTCATGTCGCCTCCCGGCCGAGGCCGACCTGCGCTGCGCCTTCGGGCCAGCGCCCGCTGATCGCGGCATCGAGGCTCTTGCACAGTTCGGAAACGCCCTGGATCGCCAGCAGCAATCCGGTCAGGGGCATGGCGGCCTTGAAGGGCCAGGTGATGGGCATCCAGGGGCTGCTGACGAAGCGTTCGCCGGTCATGAAGGCCTTGGCGAAGTAGCCCCAGCCGAAGTAGAGAAATATGGCGGCGAAGGGCATGAACATCACGATGTAGCAGATCACATCGACGATGCCTTGGGTGCGCGGCGACCAGCCGCCGTAGAGCGAGTCGGTGCGGATGTGTCCCTTGCTCTGCAGCGTGTAGGCCGAGCCGAGCATGAAAAAGGCGCCATAGAGCATGAAGGTCATGTCGTAGGCCCACAGCGTCGGAGAATCGAATATGTAGCGCGCCACGACCTCATAGACGAGCGACATCACCATCGGGATGATCAGCCAGGCGGTCAGTTTTCCGGACCAGATGGCGATTGGATCGAGCGCATGCGCGATCCGCAGCAGTTTTGAGGGTTGTCCGGTCATGTCCTGTGTTCGAGCGAAATACTGCAGTATGAGGGCGGTGCACGGCCGCGACCGTGCACCGCTCTGGTCGTACCTGGCGGCGACTATTTATGGGCGACTGCTTCGGCGCCGATGCCGTAATACAAGCCGTTGATCTTGGTCCAGTAGGGCACCACGACCTTGGCATAGGCGCGCTGCGATTCCAGGACTTCCTTGAACAGCGGATTGCGTGCCGCTTCGCGGTCATACACCAGGTTGGTCGCCTTGTGGAAAGCCGCGAAGAATTCCTTCGGCGTGTCATGCACGGTGACCTTGTGGTCCTTCTGCAGCTTTTCCAGGGCCTTCGCATTGCGATCCACGTTGAAGGCGTAGGTCTCGGTGATGGTGGCCATCACGGCGCCCTCGATCACCGCCTTCAGGTCTGCCGGCAGCTTGTTCCAGACCGTCTTGTTGATCAGGATTTCGCCGACGTCCGTCGACTGGTGCAGGCCCTGCAGGTAGTAGTGCTTGAACACGTTGTGGAAGCCGAGGATCATGTCGTCCGCCGGGCCGATCCATTCGGCTGCGTCGATCACGCCGCGCTGTGCGGCCGGAACGATTTCGCCGCCCGGCATGGCGACGGCGTTGATGCCCATCTCCTTGAAGATCTCGCCCGTCAGTCCCGGGGGCGAGCGGTACTTCATTTTCTTCATGTCGGCGATCGAGCTGATCGGCGTCTTGAACCAGCCGAACGGGTCCGGACCCATCGGCTGCATCATGAAGGGCTTGATGTTCATCTTCAGGCCCGACTCGTACAGCTTCTCGTAGAGCGCATTGCCGCCGCCCTGCGACAGCCAGGCCATGTGCGAGATCTGGTCCATGCCGGTGCCCGAGCCCGCGGCCGGATTCGAGAACAGGGCCGCCGCGCTGTTCTTGCCCGACCAGTAGTGCGTCCAGGCGAAGCCGCCATCGACCACGCCCTTGTCTACCGCGTCGAGGATTTCGAAGGCGTTGACCACCGCGCCGTCGGGCAGGATTTCCATCTTGATGCGGCCGTTGGACATCTTGTCCACGCGGTCGCCGAAGCGCTTCATCAAGTCGAAATAGATGCTCGCGGTCGGAACCGCCGTCTGGATTTTCATCCGCGTCACTTGCTGGGCCTGCGCCATGCCGCCGGCGGTGACCAGCATTGCCGCGACGGTACCCAACAGGAATTTCCGTATCAAAGTCGCCATCATTGCCTCCTCCGTTGTTGTATAAAAACCGGAACCCCAGACCCGTCGGGCCATGACGGCTCCACTATTGCCTCATGGGCAATTCCTTGCTGCTGCATCCTCGCGAATCATGTCGGCGGCCTTTTCGGCGATCATTATGGTTGGCGCGTTGGTGTTGCCCGAGACGATCTCCGGCATGATGGAAGCATCGACCACGCGCAACCCGGAAATGCCGTGCACCCGGAGGCGCTCATCGACCACCGCCGACGGATCCTTGCCCATCATGCAAGTGCCGGCCGGGTGATAGATGGTCTGGCTGTAGCGTCTTGCGGCATCGAGCAATTCGTCGTCGGTCTGGAATTGCGCGCCAGGAACGAATTCGGAAAGGATGTGCGGCGCCAGCGCGGGCGCCTGGGCAATGCGGCGCGCCACCTTGATGCCGCCGATCACCACCGGATGGTCGCGTTCGTCCGACAGATAGTTCGGATGGATCGCGGGGTACTCACGCGCATCCGCCGAGCGGATTGCGATGTGCCCGCGACTGAAGGGACGCAACTGGCAGACCGAGGAGGTAAAGGCGGAAAACCGGTGCGCGCCTTCCCCCGGCTTGTCGGCGCTCAGGGGCTGCATGTGGAACTGGATGTCCGGCCGGGTCGCCTCGGGGCCGGAGCGCGTGAAGATGGCGACCTGGCTCGCCGCCAGCGTCAGCGGACCGGTGCGCGACAGCAGGTACTGCATGCCGATCCACAACTTGTCGAGCGGATTGTTGACCTCGTCGTTGAGGGTGCGTTCGCGGGTCTTGAACACCAGCCTGACCTGAAGATGATCCTGAAGATTTTCTCCGACCCCGGGCAGGTCGAGCAGCACCGGCACGCCGACGCGTTGCAGATGCTCGGTGGCGCCGATTCCCGAACATTGCAGAATCTGCGGAGAACCGATGGCGCCGGCCGACAGGATCACTTCGGCTTGCGCCGTGGCCTGCCGCCGTTCTCCGCCCTGAATGAATTCGACGCCGACGGCACGCCTGCCGTCGAACAGTACCCGTGTCGTTTGCGCACGGGTTTCAACCCGCAGATTGGGGCGCCGCCGCGCCGGCTTGAGGAAGCCCCTGGCCGTACTCCAGCGAAAACCCTTGTGGGCCGTTTGCTGGAAATAGCTGACGCCTTCCTGGTGCGCGCCATTTGGATCGTCGTTGAAGGGAATGCCGATTTCGAGGGCTGCCTTGACGAAGTGGTCGGCGATCGGGCGATTCAGCCGCAGGTCGGAAACCTTCTGCGGCCCGCCGATGCCGTGATACGCGTTGGCCCCGCGCTCCTGGTCTTCCGACTTCATGAAATAGGGCAGCACCTCGTCGTAGCTCCAGCCCTTGTTGCCCATGCCCGCCCAGGCGTCGTAGTCCTCGCGCTGGCCGCGGATGTAGAGCAGGCCGTTGAGGGAACTCGACCCGCCCAGAACTTTGCCCCGCGGCCACTGCAGCTGGCGATTGGCGATGCCCGGGTCCGGCTCGGTGACATAGCACCAGTCCAGCTTCGGGTCGTGCATCGTCTTGAAATAGCCGACCGGTACGTGAATCCAGGGATTCCAGTCTTCACCGCCGGCCTCGAGCAGCAGAACACGAGTCAGGGGGTCCTCCGACAGCCGGTTGGCCAGGACGCAGCCTGCCGATCCGGCGCCGACTACGACGTAGTCGAAATCGAAGGACATTTCGGACTTTCTCCTCGTTGGGCGGTTTCGTCGTGGCGGACCGCCTCATGAATGTGGAACGAACTGTTTCAATAGTGCAGGTATCAACTATCTTCAAGATCGCCATCTGCTGGCAAGAAGAATCGATATGCAAACGGGAAAATGAAACGAAAACTGTCTTTATGACGCCAAAATCCGGAGTGTCCCTGTTAATGACAATGTCTCCGGCCTGAGCCCCGGGAGTCGACGCCGACGGGACGGCGATCGAGGCCCGGGCGGGGCGAATGCCGGCCGGAGTCCCGGCGGCATCGCCGCCGCGGCCTGCCGGGCCGCCACTTTCCCGGATATCCGCGCTTCGGCTATGATGCAAAGCAGATGCCACGGGGAAGATCCCGCCGGCCGTGGCGCCTCGACGAATCCGGAAAGCTTCCATGTCCTCCATTTTTCCTCCTGCCCAGCCTTCGCCGCCGCCCCCGCTCGACGACAACGCGGTCCTGGTCCTGACCGACGACGGCGAGCGCGAACTGCGCGAACCCGGAACGGCGCTGCCGGCGGCCCATCTCGAAGCGCTGGTGCGCATCAACGGCCATGCCACGGTCGCGGAGGTGCTCGAACAGACGCGCAGCGTCGATCCGGAAGGCCTGCGGGCGGGTTTGAGCGCGCTCATGGAAAAGGGCCTGATCCGCATCCTCGAGGAATTGCCCTACAACCTGGTCGACCCCGGCAATTTTTTCAGCCTCGGGCGCAAGCCGAGCGCACAGGCCCATGCCGAAGCGGAATCGAACACGGAATTTCTCCGGCGCAACGGCTACTACGTGAACATGGCGCGTCGTTCGGCCGCCGAGCACCAGCCTGCCGAGGGGCAAAAGCTGACGGTGCTGGTGATCGACGACGACCCGAACGTCTGCAAGCTGCTGGGCATGTACCTCAAGCTGGAGGGCATGGAAACGCGCTCTGCCGCCAATCGCGAGGAGATCGTCGCCGAACTGCGCCGCAATCCCTTGCCGGATCTGGTGCTGCTCGACGTCCATCTGGGGGAGGTGAACGGCTTTCTGGTGCTCGAACGCATGCGCATGCATCGGGCGACGCAGTCGATTCCGGTCATCATGCTGACCGCAGAAGCGACTCGCGAGGCCGTGCTCAAGGGAATACTGGGCGGCGCCGACGGCTACGTGACGAAACCCTTTCAGATCCATCCGCTGGTCAAGGCCGTCAAGACCGTGCTCGGCCTCAAGTTCGATCCGAACGATCACGGCTGGGATTTCTCGCTCTGAAGCGCGTCGCAGCCTGATCCCGCCCGGCAGCCGGAGTTTTGCCGCCTATCCGGCCAGCCCGTCGTAGACCAGCTTCGCCCCCGCCGCCAGCAGCGTCCAGGCCGTGACGAGATTGAAGCCGCGCATGTCGACGGCATGAAGCAGCCGGTAGCCGACGACGTAGCCGAGCGGGATCGCCGGCGCCAGCAGCAGCGAGACCGCGAGATTGGACAGGTCGAGCAGGCCGAGCTGGGCATAGGGCCCGAGCTTGGAGAAATTCACCGCCGAGAAGTAAATCACCGTGGTGCCGACCAGGCGCATCTTGTCCATGTTCTGCGGCATCAGGTATTGCATGATCGGCGGGCCGCCGGCATGCGAGACGAAGCTGGTGAAGCCGGACAGCGCGCTCCAGAAAATGCCCGGCCTGAGAGTCGGCGCTGACGGTACGGCGATTGCGACAGCGCGCGCGGCGCGGAAGCGGTCGAAGGCGAAGGCCAGCGCCTCGATGCCGATCAGCAGGCGTATCCAGCGCGCATCGACGTGGCCGAAGGTCAGCCAGCCGAGCGCGATGCCGAGCATGGCGCCGGGCAGGATGATGCGCAGGTTGGCCGCGTCGCCGCGTCCGCGAAACACCACCAGGCCGATGGCGTCGATGGTCAGCAGGATCGGCAGCATCACCGCGGCGGCGAAGGGCGGTGCCACCACCAGCGCCATCAGCGGTACGCCGAGGCTGCCCGCCGCGCCGCCGAAGCCGGCCTTGGACATGCCGACCAGCACCGTGGCGGAAATCGCCAGCAGCCAGAAGGCGAGGGGCAGGGTGGCGGCGTGGTCGAACATGCGGGGCAGGATGCCGCTCTGGCGGTTCAGCGGAAAGTGATGCGGCGAAGGATTGCGGCGCCCGCCTTCAGGTGCAGGAAATAGCTGGTCGTGGCGGTGGCATCGAAGGCGACGGCCTTCGTTGTGTCGCCGCAGAGCCGCTCGTCGGCCACGGTTTCCATGCGCTCGTCGTCGATGCGGGCGCCGCCTTCGGCCGCGCCGTCGAACTCCAGGCGCAGTTGCCGCCGTCCCGCGGCCAGCCGACCGAGTGGGATGAAGTAGGCGCCGGCCTGGGCATTGCGCCAGGGCGCCAGTTCCGCCGCCTCCCAAGCCCCCGTTGCGGGCCGGATCGGCACCGCGGGGTAATGGGCGCAGGTCTCCTTGACGTGACGCAGCATGGCGAACAGCGCCGCCACGTGAACCTCGCTCGCCTTGCCGATGTATCGCTCGACGTGCGAATGCGCCGCCGCCGCGCCGGAATCGAAGCTCAGGCGGCCGCTGCATTGGCCTTCGTGGCAGTTGCTGCAGACGGTATTGAACTGGACGATGGTCTCGATCGAGGCCGGCGGCTGCGGGTCCGCCGCGGCGGCCGGCAAGGCCAGCGCCAGCGCGGCGAGGCAGTCAGCGGCTACCCAGGTCATGCTCTTGTAGGCGCGAGCGGGGGCGGCGAATGTCGTCATGATCGTTAGACGAAGGGATTCCTGACGCCCGCGCCGGTTCCGCGAAAATCATCGACGTTGCGGGTTATCACTGTCAGGTCGTGAATCAACGCGATCGCGGCTATCTGCTTGTCAATCGGATGCGTAGGGTGGGGCGACATCAATCGGCCCCACACCTGGGCGCATGCCTCGTCGAAACTCAAAATGCGGTCGGCGTAGTCGACCACGACGAGGTCAAGCCATTTCTCCAGCTTTCTGGATTGGGGCAAATCGCCGCGACGTCGAATGTTCTCGAGCCCGCGTCGAATCTCTCCAATCGTTTGCACCGCGAGATAAAGTGCATTGGCGTCGGTGGTCTGAAAGAATTTCCGGACGCCAGGATTTGCCGCCTTGCCCTTACGCGCCTCACTGATGACATTGGTGTCGATCAGGTACATGCGGATTTCTAGCCGTTCCGGAAATTGAAGTCGGCGTCTTCACCGACGTTCGGCATGTTCGCCAGAACCTCGGCAACGGAGCGCCTTTTCGGGCGCTGCAGGGCGGATTTCAGAATCTCGCGGTGTTCCGCTTCGGCGCTCCTGCCGTGCGCCGCAGCCATTTGCTTCAGAGCCAGGGCGACATCTTCGTCGACATTGCGAACCACAAGATTGGCAGCCACGTTGATCTCCTTGTTTGCAATCAATGATAGCAGTCTAGCGGAGGGTTGATTGCATTGCAATCAGGGCGGTGGCCTACAGCATCTCCACCACCCATTGCGTCACCGTACCGGTGGCGTGGGCGCACTTGTTGCCGCGGGCATCGTCGAAGGCCTTGTATTCGGCGGCATCCCACATGTCGTAGGTGCGCCCGGTGAATTGCTGCTGCAGTTCCCTGCAGGTGACGCCGCCGAATTCCGCGCGGAAGCGTTCGGTGAGCTCCCTGGCCTTCTTGAAATTGTTGATGTAGCGGCCGCGGTCGAGCTTGTCGCGGTCGCGGCCGTACTTGGCGCTCAGGGCCATCAGGCCGCCGCTGAGCGCGCCGCAGACGCCTTCACCGAGCAGGCCGCCGCCACCGGAGAGGCCGTGACTGGCCTTGACGGTCTGGTCGTCGACGATGCCGACGGTTTCCTGTACGGTGGCCAGCACGCATTGCGGGCAGCAACCATAATCGAGTTCGTACTTCACGGCTTTGTCATAGGCTTGTTCGCCGAGTGCCTGCGGGTCCGTGCTCATGGTCATCTCCAGTACATTAGTGTGATCTAATATACTCCGGTTGCGCCGGCCGATCCAGTGCGATCATTGATGGTCTGCAAACAGGGAAAAAGGAGCTCGCCGATGGATCAGCAAGCGCGCTGGAATACGCGTTACCGGGACGCCGGCGACGACTATCTGTTCGGCACCGAACCCAACCGCTTTCTTGCGCATCGGGCCGAACTGCTGCGCAACGGGCGCACGGCGGTGTCGGTCGCCGACGGCGAGGGGCGCAACTCGGTCTGGCTGGCCGAGCAGGGACTGGAGGTGACGGCCGTCGAAATTTCCCCGGTGGCGGTCGAGAAGGCGCGCCGCCTGTCCGCCGGGCGCAAGTTGCCGATCCGCTTTCTGCTGGCCGACATGCTGGCGGCGGACTGGCCCCCGCCGGATATGCACAATGCCTTCGACTGGGTGGTCGGCGTCTTCATCCAGTTCGTCGGCGCCGCCGATCGCGAGCGGCAATTCGCGGCCATGAAGCAACTGGCGCGGCCGGGAGGACGCATCCTGCTGCAGGGCTACACGCCGAAGCAGCTCGACTACCGCACCGGCGGGCCTGCCGTCCTCGAAAACCTCTACACCCGGGAGATCCTGCTCGATGCGTTCGCCGGCTGGGAGATCGAGGAACTGGTCGACTACGAGGACGAGATCGCCGAAGGCATGGGCCACAAGGGGCGCTCGGCGCTGATCGGCATGGTGGCGCGCAAGCCCGGATGACCCCTGCGGGTCGGGTCACGTGTCGCCGCCCACTCCGAGGCTGACCCGAACCAGCTGCGGAATGCTTTCCGCCTCCAGCTTCGCCATCATGCGCGCCTTGTGCACTTCGACCGTACGCACGCTGATGCCGAGCTCCTCGGCGATCTCCCGGTTGTGGTGGCCGGCGATGACAAGGTGCATGACTTCCCGTTCGCGCGGCGTCAGTTCCTCGATGCGGCGCAGGAAGCCTTCCCGCCGGCGCTGGCTCGTGAGGTCGGCGGTTTGCCGGGCATAGGCTTCATCGATGGCCTGAACCAGGCGATCCTCGTCGAGCGGCTTCTCGAGAAAGTCGACCGCGGCCGCGCGAAAGGCCTCCCGCGCGGAACTGACGTCGCCGTGGCCGGTGATGATGACCACGGGTATGGCGCAGCCACGTGCCTGCAGTTCGCGCTGCAGCGTCAGGCCGTCCATGCCGGCCATGCGGATGTCGATGATCAGGCAGCCGTGCCAGTCGGGCCGCAGTGCGCCGAGAAAGCTCGCCGCGTCGGCGAAGACCGAGGTGCGGTAGCCGCGCAAGCCGAGCAGCAGGCCGAGGGCGTCGCGCACCGAGGCGTCGTCGTCGATGATGAATACGGTGTTATCCATGGGTTCGCATGCTCCGCTTGTCCAGTGGGAGGGTCAGCCGGAAGCAGCCGCGCCCGCCGATATCGGCGGTCAGGCTGCCGCCGTGCGCTTCGGCGATGGCGCGGCTGATGGCGAGGCCGAGGCCGAGTCCGCTCGACTTGGTCGAGGCGAAGGGCTCGAAGATCTGCTCGGCCAGCGCGGTCGATATGCCCGGCCCGTTGTCGGCCACTTCGATGGCGAGTTCGCCACCTTGACCGGCATCGGCGCTGAGGATCACGCTGGCCCGCGCGCCGGCCAGCTCGGCGACAGCGTCGAAGGCGTTCGCCAGCAGGTTGCGCAGCACCACTTCGATCTGCAGCCGGTCGGCGTTGAGGACGACCGCCGGCATGTCGCGCACGATGAACTCGATCCCGGCCTCGGCGGCCTTGGTGCGGAACGGCGCCGCCGCGCCTTCGACCAGTTCGGGCAGGGAAATCCGTTCGAGACGCGTCGCGCCGGTGCGGAAGAAATCCCGCAGGCGCCGCACGACCTCGGCGGCCCGTCCGGCTTCGTTGATCATGCGCTGGATGACGTTGCGCAGCTGATCCGCGTCGGCGCCGCGCGCCAGCAGGTGCTTGCCGGCCGAGCCGTAAGCCGCCAGCGCGGCCAGCGGCTGATTCAGTTCATGCGCCAGGGCGCCGGCCATTTCGCCCGCGGCGGCCAGCCGCAGTGAAAGGCGCAGTTCGGCGGCCGCGCGGCGCTGCTCGTCGACCGCGATGCCGATCAGGAAGCCCACGAGCGCCAGCAGGAACGCGCGCATCTGCAGTTCGAACAGCGAGATTTCCTCGGAATGCTGCAGCAGGCCGGCGACCAGCAATCCCAATTGCATCGTCGAGACGCAGAACACCGCGCCGGCCACGCCTTGGCGCGACGCGGCCCAGACCACCGGCAGGAAGAGCACGTAGAAGTAGCGGAAATTTGCCTCGGCGCCGGGTACGAAGGCGACCCACAGCGCCAATAGCGTCAGTGCGGAGTAGGCCAGCGTTTCCCAGCGCAGCAGGATGGTCCGAAACAGTATCCGGCGCGGCGCATCCTGCAGCCACCACAGCAGGGGCATGGTGACGAAGATGCCGACGCCGTCGCCGACCCAGAAGCGCATCACGGCGTCGGTCCAGTAGCTCAGGGGCAGCAAGTCGGTGACCAGCAGCGCCGTGATGAACAGCAGGCTGTTGAGCAGCGAACCGAAGATGACAATGGCCGACCAGGGCAGCAGGCCGGCACGGTCGCCGAACACGCCGCCATCGGGAAAGTATCGCTTCAGGGCCCACGCCATCGCGGCGTACCCGGCCGTGAGGGTGGCGCCCAGCCACAGGGTGATCGGGAGACTGCCGGGGACATTGCGCACGAAAATGTCGCTGGCGACGATGGCGATGAACAGGGCAAGCACGCCGCTGCGACCGTGGCGGACGACGAACAGCAGGCCGAGCGCCGGCGCGGGGTTCCACGGCGTGACGTTGAGATGCTTGAGCGGCAGGATGAAGCTGGCCCAGTCGAGCAATACGTACAGAGCGACGAAGATCGCAAACCGTGCGGCAGTGCTCAGATTGTCGGACAGGCGGAATGCCAAGCGTGATTCCTTTCGGGTTTCGCCGGCATTGTCGCCGATTCGGGGAGCAAGGGCATCGCGCGATACCCTACGGGTTTCCCTTATCACAACCGCAAATGCCTGTGCCGACAGGCCTTCGGGGCCGCCGACGCCGTCGGCTTCCCGTACGTGATGGCCCGAATTTTCAGCAGGGCGATTGATGCCTACCATGCTTCGCGTGAGTACTGCGATCGCCATGCCTTCGGAGGCCGTCCCGCCGCCAACCGCCGTTCGCCATGCGAAGGTGCGGCGGCTGTTGATTCCCGTGAAGAGCGCGAAGGATGCGGGGCACGCAGTTGCCTACGCGATCCGCCGACGCGCCGAGGGCCTGGGCGTGGCGGTGTGCCTGTTGCATGTCGAAGAATCGCCGACGCAGTGGCAGGCGCTGTCGGCCAATGCCGAGGCACGGGCCGTGAAGCGGCGGCGGGCCGACCATGTATTCGCGCCGGCCATGCGCATGCTGGAAGGCCTCGACATCGAATTTGCCGCCTATGTCAGATCGGGGCCGATCGTGTTCACGATCCTCGATGCGGCGGAAGAACTGGCCTGCGACGAAATCGTCGTGGCGGAGCCCGGCAAAGGGGTTTTCGGTTTGCTGTCGCGCCGGGTCGTGCCGGTGCTGATGGCCAGGCAAAGGTCCGCGCGCCTGGTGGCGGTCACGAATGCCGGCGTCGCCGTGGCGTGAGGACATGACGCGTTTTTTACAGTTTCTCGTGAGGAGAGGTTCGGGCGGATCCGGTGAAAGCTGTTTCCGCCCGTTTTTTCCGGCCCCGTGCGCGGCTGACGGCTGAAGAGTCGACGCCGGCGGGACGGCGCCGGTGCAGCCATTTGTGCGGAAGCAGACCCCGATGCGACTTTCCCTGCGTTTTGTCTTGCCCTTGATCCTGGTCCTGACCGGCTTTGCCTACGCGGTCTCGCCGCTGGTTGATCGAATGATCCTGCGCTGGTTCACGCGCGACCTGGACATTCGCGCGGCGCTGATCGCCAACACCATCAGCGAGCCCCTGTTCGAACAACTGGCTGCCGGACGCAAGGCGAAGATCGGCGAGTTCTTCTTCCGCATCACCCAGGACGAGCGCCTGTATGCGATCGGCTTCTGTCCCGGCAGCGAAGGTACCGCCGTTGCCTCCAAGTCCATGCCGGCCGAAGTGCGCTGCAACGATCTGGAGCGCTGGCCTGCGGGCGGCGAGAACGCATTGCCGAGCAAGCGCGGCCCGCTGCATGTGTCGGTCCAGCCGATGGCGAACGACGCCTATCCGGCCGGCAAGCTGGTGTTGGTGCACGATCTCAGCTTTGCCACGCGGCGCAGCGAGGAAACCACGCGCTACATTTTCCATGCCTTCATCGGCCTCGCCGTGATCGTCTCGCTCTTGACGGTGGTGATTGCCCAGTTGTCCTGGCGCGGCTGGCTGGCCGGGATGCGCTCGTTGCTGCGCGGCGAAGGCCTGCTGCGCGACCCGGCCGCGGCGGCGAAAATGGGCCTGCCCGAATTCCGGCCGATCGCCCGCGATCTGCAGCGCCTGGTGCGCGACCTCGAAGCGGAGCACCGCGCGCGCGACGAATCGCAAATGGCCTGGACGCCGGAAACCCTGCGCGCGATCCTGCATGGCGAACTGCGCGGCGACGACGTCATCGTGGTGTCCAACCGCGAGCCCTACATCCATCAGCGCCGCGGCGAGCGCATCGAGGTGCAGCGGCCGGCCAGCGGCCTGGTGACGGCGCTGGAACCGATCATGCGCGCCTGCTCCGGCACCTGGATCGCCCATGGCAGCGGCTCGGCCGACCGCGAGGTGGTCGATCGCCACGATTGCGTCGGCGTCCCTCCCGAAAATCCGGCCTACAAGATCCGCCGGGTCTGGCTCAGCGCGGAGGAGGAGGCCGGCTACTACTACGGTTTTGCCAACGAAGGGCTATGGCCGCTGTGCCACATCGCCCATGTGCGCCCGATCTTCCGTTCCTCGGACTGGGCGCATTACGTCGCGGTCAACCGCAAGTTCGCCAAGTCGGTGGTCGCCGAGGCGCGCACGAAGAATCCGATCGTGCTGGTGCAGGACTACCACCTGGCCCTGTTGCCGCGCATGATTCGCGAGGAAATGCCGGAGGCCACGGTGATCACCTTCTGGCATATCCCGTGGCCGAATCCGGAGTCCTTCGCCATCTGCCCCTGGCGCCAGGAGATACTCGCCGGTATGCTCGGCAGCAGCATCCTCGGCTTTCACACTCAGTTTCACTGCAACAACTTCGTCGATACCGTGGATCGTTTCATGGAGGCGCGGGTGGATCGGGAAAACTTCACGGTATCGTTTCGCGGCAAATCCACCGCGGTGCGGCGCTATCCGATTTCCGTCGACTGGCCGCCCGACGCAAACCTGCTGGCGAAGCCGGTCGAACAGTGCGCGGCCGACGTGCGCGAATTGAACAATTTCCCGGCGGGCCACAGGTTCTGCGTCGGCGTCGATCGGCTCGACTACACCAAGGGCATCCTCGAACGCTTCCGTGCCGTCGAACGCCTGCTGGAGCTGAACCCGGAGTGGATAGGCAAGTTCAGCCTGATCCAGATCGCCGCGCCGACGCGTTCCAGCATCGACGAATACCAGAGCCACGAGGCCCAGGTGCGGGCGCTGGCGATACGCATCAACGAGCGCTTCGGCCGCGGCGGTCGCGACCTGCCCCTGCCGATCGTGCTCAAGGTCGAGCATCACGATGCCCGGCAGGTTTATGAATACTATCGCGCGGCGGATTGCTGTTTTGTCAGCAGCCTGCATGACGGCATGAATCTGGTGGCGAAGGAATTCGTCGCGGCGCGCGACGACGAGTACGGCGTGCTGATCCTTTCGCAATTCACCGGCGCCGCGCGCGAGCTGCCGGAAGCTCTGATCGTCAATCCCTACGATACCGACCAGTGCGCCGCGGCCCTGCATCTGGCGCTGACCATGCCGCGCGGCGAACAACGCGACCGCATGCGGCTGATGCGCGGCCTGGTCGCCGAATTCAACGTCTACCGCTGGGCCGGCCGCATGCTGCTCGACGCGGCGTCGATGCGCCAGCGCAGCCACCTGGTCGAAAACGGCGGGGCGGCATGACGGGCACTCGCACCCGGCCGCCTGTCGCGGAGATCGACTGGGCCTTTTTCCTCGATGTCGATGGCACGCTGCTGGAAATCGCCGACCAGCCGGCCTCGGTACATGTGGATACGGACCTGCTCGAACTGGTCGCACAACTGCATGGACTGAGTGGCGGTGCAGTCGCCCTGATCAGCGGCCGCTCGATTTCCGACCTCGAAGCCCTGCTTGGCGCGGCACGCCTGCCCCTGGCCGGCCAGCACGGCCTGGAGCGGCGCGACGCCGCCGGACGTCTCTGGATCCATGCCGCGCCGCCCGGCGCCAAATGCGTGATCAAGGAGGCGCTGGCGCCGGTGCTGGAGCGCCACCCCGGCCTGCTGCTGGAGGACAAGGGCCTGACGTTGGCGCTGCACTATCGGCTGGCGCCGCACCTGGCCGCCTATGCGCATCGGCTGATGGCGCGGCTGATGCGCGAGGCGGGCGGCGAGCTGGAGTTGCAGAAGGGCAAACGTGTGATAGAAATCAAGCCGGCAGGCGTCGACAAGGGCACGGCGGTGGCCGAATACCTGACGGAGTCGCCGTTTCGCGGACGCCGTCCGGTGTTCATCGGCGACGACCTCAACGACGAACACGGCTTCGCCGAGGTGAACCGCATGGGCGGCATCTCGATCAAGGTGGGCGCCGGCCGGACTTGTGCGGGCTATCGCCTGTCCGGCGTCGCCGCGGTGCGGAGCTGGCTGGGCGACGCATTGAAAGGGCGGCAATGAACAACCTCGACCTGGCTATGATCGGCAACTGCACGGTAGGTGCGCTGGTCGATGCGCGGGCGAAGATCGTGTGGGGCTGCTTCCCGCGCTTCGACGGCGATCCGGTTTTTTGCTCGCTGCTGAAGAATGTCGACGACTACGGCTATTCCGCCGTCGAGCTGGCCGACTGCGAGCGCACCGAGCAGCACTATCTGGAGAACACCGCCATTCTGGTGACGCGGCTCCACGACTGCCATGGCGGCGGCGTGGAAATCACCGATTTCGCCCCGCGCTTCGGCCAGTACGGGCGCATGTTCCGGCCGATGATGCTGGTGCGTCGGATTCGCCGACTCGGCGGCAGCCCGCGCCTTACGCTGCGCCTGCGGCCCGCCTGCGGCGACGGCGCCGCGCGCCCCGAGGTGACATGGGGCAGCAATCATATTCGCTACGTGGCACCGGGAATCACGCTGCGCCTGACGACGGATGCCTCGCTGACCGCCGTCCTGCAGGAAACCTCGTTCTTCCTCGAAGACACCGTGACCCTGTTGCTCGGCGCCGACGAGAGCGTGCACGAGGCGGCGGGCGAAGTCGGCCGGCGCTTTTTCGAGGAGACGGCCCAGTATTGGCGCGAGTGGGTGCGCTTTCTCGGCATTCCCTACGAATGGCAGGAGGCGGTGATTCGCGCCGCCATCACGCTCAAGCTGAATGCCTTCGACGACACCGGCGCCATCATCGCCGCGATGACCACCTCGATTCCCGAAGCCGCCGGCAGCAGCCGCAACTGGGACTACCGCTACTGTTGGCTGCGCGACGGCTATTTCGTGGTCAATGCCCTCAACCGGCTCGGCGCCACGCGCAGCATGGAGCGCTACATCGCCTACATCGTCAACGTCGCGGCGAATGCGGGCAGCGGAACGCTGCAGCCGGTGTACGGCATCGACGGCCGCGCCGAACTCGCCGAACGCGAAGTCGGCGCGCTGCAAGGCTATCGCGGCATGGGGCCGGTGCGCATCGGCAACCTGGCCTATCGCCAGGTCCAGCACGACGTGTATGGCTCGGCCATCCTCGCCGCGACGCACATCTTCTTCGACCGGCGCCTCACCCGGCGCGGCGATGAGGCGCTGTTTCACCGCCTCGAAGCTCTGGGCGAGCAGGCGCGACGCTGTTACGACCAGCCCGATGCGGGGCTGTGGGAGTTGCGCGGCAGTGCCCGCGTGCATACTTTTTCGGCCGTGATGTGCTGGGCGGCCTGCGATCGCCTTGGACGCATCGCCACCCGTCTCGGTCTGGCGGAACGCGCGGCGTACTGGGTCGAACATGCAGCGCTGATGCACGAAACGATCAGTCGCCGCGCATGGAACAAGCGGCGCGGCGCATTCGTTTCGACCTTCGACGGCAAGGCGATGGACGCGAGCCTGCTGTTGCTGGCCGAGGTCGGCTTTCTCGACGTCGCCGATCCGCGCTTTGCCGCCACCGTCGCCGCCGTCGAGAAGGACCTGCGCCACGGCGATTTCATTTTTCGCTATGTCGAAAAGGACGATTTCGGCAAGCCGGAAAATGCCTTCCTGGTGTGCACCTTCTGGTATGTCAATGCGCTGGCCGCGCTGGACCGCCGCGACGAGGCGCGCGCGCTGTTCGAGCGCCTGCTGGCCTGCCGCAATCAACATGGCCTGCTGGCCGAGCACATCGATCCGAAGACCGGCGAGCAATGGGGGAACTTCGTACAGACCTACAGCATGGTCGGCCTGATCAACGCTGCCATACGCCTGTCGGTGCGGTGGGACCAGGCATTCTGAACAACGCGACCTGGTCGGCCATGACAAACATCTCTAATCAATCCGTGTTGCACGAATTCCGGCAGGAGTCCTGCCTCGATGTGCGGAAACTGGCAGCGCTGCACGGCGTCGATGCCAGAAATGAAACCCTCTGCAGGGCTATACTCGATCTCGAAAGAAGCGGCAAGATCCGCCGCATCAGGGGCAAGGGGCGCAATACATCCTTCGTTCTCGCCACCTTCGAGACGTGAGGCTGTTGCCGTTGCCAATGAGAAAAGGGAGACATCCATGATCATGCCTGCACGAATCATTGCGGCCACCGACTTGTCGGCACCTTCACACCATGCGGTCGATCGCGGATTCCGGATTGCTGCCGATACCGGAGCCCGGTATTCCGTCATCCATGCAATCGAGTTGAGCGCTCTGGATGAGTTGAGCGAATTTCTTGGGGATGGCACGTCCGAGTTGAAGCAGCGGCTGGCAGACCAGGCCCGCGCGACGCTTTGGGACATGCTCGGCAATCCTGCCAGAAACTGCGGCGTCGGCGCCGAGGCCAGCGTTTTCGTCGGCGAAGCCCTGGAGGCGATTGCCAGTGTGGCGGATGGCTTCGACGCCGACCTGCTGGTATTGGGCGCGCGCGGCGAATCCTTTCTGCGTCACGCCTTGCTCGGGTCGACGGCTTCGCGCCTGCTGCGCAAGTCGATTCGGCGTCCGGTGCTGGTGGTCAAGCAACCGGCCCATGATCGCTATCGCCGCCTGCTGATTTCAGTCGATTTCTCGCCGGTCTCTGCGCATGCCATTCGTTTCGGCCGGGCACTGGCTCCAGAAGCCGACGTCGTCCTGCTTCACGCCTTCGAGCTGCCCTACGAGGGCAAGCTCAGTTTCGCCGGCGTCGACGACAAAGTGATCCAGCAATACGTGCGGACCGCGGGCGACGAGCGTCGGCGGCGACTCCATGCCCTGGCCGCGAGCGCCGGACTGGCGCCGGCCGACTATTCGGCATTGGTCGTGCATGGAATCCCGTCGCAGCAGGTCATCGTCCAGGAACAGGAGCGGGACATTGATCTGATCATCATGGGCAAGCACGGCAAGCACCTGGCTGAAGAGATGCTGTTGGGCAGCGTCACCAAGCATGTGCTGGCCGAATCTCAATGCGATGTTCTTGTCGTTCCGGGCGGACGGCCGGCGCCGGATGAATACTGAGGCCTCGCTGACGCCGTGAGCCGATGGCGCCGGAAGGAGATGCCGGGCGCATCGTCATTCGGGGCCGGAGGCCGTGCGGACATGATGCGGCGCGAAGCGTTCAAGAACGTGGCTCGTCATGCCTCTGGCGAGTTCCTCCTCACCGAAGAAGACCTTGCCGATGGCGTCCCTGCGCAGGAGCTGCGACTCGTCCTCGCTGTGGGTGCGCAGGACGATTTCGATTTCGGGATTGAGCTTGCGCGCGGTGTCGGCCATCTGACGAAGCTTGAGCGGATCTGGCATGGCGACGACCAGCATCGCCGCATGGGCGATATGGGCCTCGATCAGTACTGACGGCTCGGCGGCATTGCCTGACACCGCCGCGATTCCCCGCTTGCGCAGATCCTCGACCAGTTCGCGATTCTGTTCCGCGACCACATAGGGGATGCCGTGCGCATCGAGTGCCCTGGCGATGCGCTGGCCGACGCGGCCATAGCCGACGAGGACAACTTGCCCGTACAGGTACTTGCGCTCGGTGCTTGCTGGCAGCTCCGCAAAGGGGTCCTGCCGCCGGTTCAGGCTGCGGGCCAGACCGGAGCGGGCGAGAAGCCAGCTCTGGGAGGGCGCGATGGCTGCAAACAGAAGGGGATTCAAGGCGATTGAAATCAGGGCGCCGGCGAGGACCAGACTCATTCCTTCCGACGGCAGCAGTCCGAGCGCGAGGCCCAAGCCCGCCAGAATGAAAGAGAACTCGCCTATCTGCGCCAGGCTGGCCGCGACGGTCAGGGCCGTATTGAGCGGATAGCGGAATGCGATCACCAGCGCCAGCGCCGCTAGTGTCTTGCCGAGGACGATGATGGCGACCACGGCGATCACCCGGACCGGCTGCTCGACCAGGATCGCCGGTTCGAACAGCATGCCCACTGACACGAAAAACAGCACCGAGAAGGCATCCCGCAGCGGCAAGGACTCTTCTGCCGCGCGGTGACTGAACTCGGATTCACGCATGACCATTCCGGCGAAAAAGGCGCCGAGCGCGAAGGACACACTGAACAGTTGGGCCGCACCATAGGCGATGCCGATCGCCACGGCGATCACGCACAGCGTAAACAACTCGCGCGAGCCGGTGCGCGATACCTGCCACAAGAGCCAGGGCAGTGCACGCCGGCCGACTATCAGCATGAGAGCGATGAAGGCCGATACTTCCAGCAATGTTTTTGCGATGGTCATCCACAGTGGATCAGCCGTTGCGACCTGGTTTGCCGCACCGCCGAGCAGACCGGCCAGCGGCGGCATCAGTACCAGAACCAGCACGCAGGCAAGATCCTCGACCACCAACCAGCCGACGGCGATGCGTCCGTTCATGCTGTCCAGCACGCCGCGGGATTCGAGAGCCTTGAGCAGGACCACGGTGCTGGCACAGGACAGCGACAGGCCGAAGATCAGTCCGCTGCCGAGGCTCCAGCCCCACCACCAGGCCATGGCCAGACCCAACATGGTCGCCAGACTCATCTGCACGATCGCGCCGGGGACGGCGATGCGCTTGACCGCGAGCAGGTCGTTGAGCGAGAAGTGGAGCCCGACACCGAACATCAGCAGCATCACGCCGATTTCGGACAACTGGGAGGCGATAGGCACGTCGGCCACGAAACCCGGCGTTGCCGGTCCGATCAGAATGCCGGCCACCAGATAGCCGACCAGCGCCGGTACCTTCAACTTTTCGGCGACGATGCCAAGGATCAATGCGACGCCGAAGCCCGCGGCTATGGTGGTGATCAGTGGGATGTTGTGACCCATGTTCTCTATTCGTTGTTTCGCCTGCGGCGGGCACCAAAGTTACCTGACGCGCTTCTGCCGTGAAAGTTCCCCTGATTCTTTCGACAAGTGCGACAGCTTGCCTTGGCTCCGCTCAGTCGACATCCGTAATCCAGTTTGCAGCGCTCCGCAATGCTGCTTGCAGCGAGCGTACGGCGGCTTCGGTCGGCGGTTCGCCGAGTTCGAAGCGCTCGCCGCGTATTGCCAGCAGCCAGCAGGGCGGCGGGTCGCCCTCGTCGATGTCGACGAAGACTTTGAGCACGGCCTGCGGGCTCATGGCGTGCGTGGTGAAGCTGTCGTCCCGGGCGGCCTCGATGCGCTGCAGGGAGCAGGGCGCCGGGGCATCGATGCTGGCATCGACGAACAGCACGCGGCTGCGGCCCTGCAGGTCGAGCGCGTGTTCCACCTGCAACTGGAAATCGGTCAGGCATTCGACCTCGCCCCATTCCGGATGGCGGGCGGCCAGCTCGATGAAGTACTCGACGAACAGCGGCCCCAGCGCGTCGTCGCCGCGGCTGGGGTTGCCCCAGCCGAAGATCAGCGTCGGCACGGTCAAGGGGTTTGGCCAGCTTCGTGAATTTCGTGCGTCAGGCCGCGATGGTCGCGCGTGGCCTCATCGATCACCGTGCCGTCAGCGTCTACTATCGCGACTTCGAGCGGCATCTGCCCCAGCGCATGGGTGGCGCAGGAAAGGCAGGGGTCGAAGGCGCGGATCGCGACTTCGATGTGGTTGAGCAGTCCCTCGGTGATCTCGCGGCCGTTCAAATACTTCTTCGCCACTTCGCGCACAGCGGTGTTCATCGCCTGGTTGTTGTGCGTGGTCGAGACGATCAGGTTGGCGCGAATCACCTGGTCGTTTTCGTCGACGCGGTAATGGTGGATCAGCGTGCCGCGCGGCGCCTCGATGACGCCGACACCGCGCTCCTGGCGCTGGCCGGTGGCCATCAGGTCGTGGCCGCTGATGTCGTCGTCGTGCAGCAGATCCTTGATGCTTTCCGCCGCATGCAGCATCTCGATCATGCGTGCCCAGTGGTAGCCCAGGGTCGCCCCGGTGACGCTGCCGCCGTCGAATGCCATGAACTCTTTGCGCTCCTTGTCGGCCAGCGGCGTCGGGATGCTGTCGCATTGCGTGACGCGGGTCAGCGGCCCGACCCGGTAGGAACCTTCGTCGGGTCCCAATGACTTGAAGAAGGGGAACTTCATGTAGGACCAGGGCTTGACGTCCTCTTCGATGACTTCCCAGTAGCGCCCGTAGTCGTAATGGTCGAACAGCGTGTTGCCGTCGATGTCGCGCCCGCGCAGGCCGCCATGGTAGAGGTCCATGGCGCCGTCGGCCCGCACCAGGCACATGCCGGCGGAGGGGAAGCGGCCGAATTCGTTGTACTCGGCTAGGTTCTGTTCGAACAGGCCGCGAATCATGCCGACGGCCTCGCGGCTCCAGGCCACCATCTGGTAGATGTCCTTGAGCAGTTCCGCCCGATCGTCGGGCGCCAGCGACTTGTTCACCCCGCCGGGGATCGAGCCGGTGCCATGCACGCGCTTGCCGGCCGTCATGCGGATGATCTCCTGGCCGAATTTCCTCAGCAGCACGCCCTTCTTGGCGATTTCCGGATGCGCGCCGATGACGCCGACGACATTGCGTGCGGCGACGTCGGAACCGAAGCCGAACAGCAGGTCTGGCGAGGCGAGGTGGAAGAAATGCAGGGCGTGCGATTGCAGGATCTGGCCGTAGTGCATCAGGCGGCGAACCTTCTCCGCCGTCGGCGTGAGCTGCCTGACGCCCATCATCATGTCGAGCGCCTTCGACGCCGCCAGATGGTGCGAGACCGGGCAGATGCCGCACAGGCGCTGCACCATCACCGGCACCTCCCAGTAAGGGCGCCCCTGGATGAACTTTTCGAAGCCGCGGAACTCGACGATATGCAGGCGCACCTGATGCACCTTGTTCTGGTCGTCGAGCAGGATCGTGACCTTGCCGTGGCCCTCGACCCGCGACACGGGATCGATCGCGACGCGACGCAGCTTGTCCGCGGAGGCGGCGGTTTCGAGTTCAGACATGGAACGTGACCTCCAGGGCCGTGAAGGCAATCATGGTAGGAGCGAGCTTGCTCGCGAAAAAGGCATATCGCGAGCAAGCTCGCTCCTACGCGCTGTCAATTGGTGCTTAGTCATAGTGCAACAGTCCGTGGCCGAGGGCGGGCGTGCGGCCGGCCAGCAGGTCGGTCAGCAGCTTCCAGATGGCATCGGCCGGCGGCGGGCAGCCGGGCAGGAAATAATCCACCTTCACGACCTCATGGATCGGGTGTACCTTGCTCAGCGGCAGCGGCAGTTCCGGATCGTTGGGAATGCCGCCGCGGCCGAGCAGGTGCTCGGTCTGGTACACCTCTTCGAGCACGTCGCGCAGGTCGAGGTGGTTGCGCTGCGCCGGCAGGCCGCCGTTGATCGCGCAGGCGCCCAGCGCGAGGATGATCTTGCAGTTCTTGCGGAATTCGCGCAACACATGCACGTTCTCGGCATTGCACAGGCCGCCCTCGATGATGCCCAGATCGCACGGGCCGCAATGCTTGATGTCGGTCAGCGGCGAACGGTCGAATTCCACCAGGTCGAGCAGCTTCAGCAGGCGCTCGTCGATGTCGAGGATCGACATGTGGCAGCCGAAGCAGCCGGCGAGGCTGGTGGTGGCCACGCGCAGCTTTTTCACCGGCGCCGGTGCCGCCTTCATGGGCGCGTTCATGACCGGGTCTCCTTGACCTGCGCACTGATCGGCGCGAGGTCGTACGTGCGCTCGCCGATCGGTACGGCGAAACCCTTGCGCTTGTGCAGGATCACGCCGACCGGACAGATGCTCGCGGCGCGGTCGGTAGCGGCGAAGTCGGTATCGCCGAGCCTGCCGGATTCGCTGTTGATGTGGATGCGGCGGCCGAGGATGCCGCGCCCGCCCATGGCGAAGACGTTCTTGCCGTCGACCTCGCGCGAAGCGGTGACGCACAGGCTGCACATGATGCAGCGGTTGAAATCGAGCAGGATGTCGGGATGCGAGGCATCGACCGGACGGTCGGGATAGAACATGTCGAAATGCGGCGACATCATCTTCAGTTCGTAGGCCGTCGCCTGCAATACGCAGTTGCCGCTCTTCTCGCAGGAGGGGCAGAAGTGGTTGCCTTCGACGAAGAACATCTGCAGCAGCGTGCGGCGCTTGTCGTCGAGTTCGGCGGTGCGGTTCTCGACCTCCATGCCGGGCTGGGCTTCCATGGTGCACGCAGAGCCGAAGCGGCCATTGACCTTGACGGTGCACAGCTTGCAGGAACCGTGCGGGCTGAAATCGGGATGCCAGCAAAGGTGCGGGATGTAGGCGCCGTGCGCGGCGGCCGCCTGGATGATGGTTTGTCCCGGCGCGAAGGGAATCTCCTCGCCGTCGAGCTGGAAGGTATTGGTCGCGTTCATGCTTTTGCCTCGTCTTCCGAATTCGCCGCAAAGTGCGCGCCGGCATCGTCGCGGCCGGTCATCTGGCGCGCCTGCGACAGAGCTGCATCGAGATCGAAGGCCGGCTCGTAGTCGAGTGACTTCAGCCGGCGTTCGTAGGCAGGGCGGAACTTGTTCAGGGTGTCGAACACCGGATTGCAGGCGCTGTTGCCCAGGCCGCAGTGGCTGGCGCCCTGCATCAGACGATGCAGCTTGAACAGTTCGTCGATGTCGTAAGGCGAGCCGTGGTTGCGAGCGATCTTGTCCATCATGTTGCGCACCAGCGTCGTGCCGACCCGGCAGGGAGTGCAGAAGCCGCAGGACTCGTGCGCGAAGAAATGGGCAAAGTTGCGCGCCACCTCGAACATGTCGCGGGTTTCGTCGAAGACCATGAAGGCGCCCGCCGTGGGCAGATCCTCGAAGGCGATCCGGCGGCCGAACTCGTCTTCCGCCACGCAGACGCCGGATGGGCCGGAATTCTGCACGGCCTGCGAATCGGTGGCGCCGCAATCCTCCAATACTTGCCGTACGCTGACGCCGTAGGGGTACTCGTAGATGCCGGGACGTTCGCAGTCGCCGCTGACCGAAAGGATCTTGGTGCCGGTCGATTTTTCCGTGCCGTGCTGCGCATACCATTCGCCGCCGTGGGCGGCGATCAGGCAGGAAGCGGCGAGCGTTTCGACGTTATTGACGGTGGTCGGCTGGCCGAGATAGCCGCTGGTGACAGGAAAAGGCGGCCGGATGCGCGGTCGCCCCGGCTTGCCCTCCAGCGATTCGATCAGGGCGGATTCCTCGCCGCAGACATAGGCGCCGGCGCCGAGATGGATTTCGATGTGGAATTCGAAATCCGTGCCGAGGATGTTCTTCCCCAGCAGATTGTTCTTTCGCCGTGCCGCCAGCGTCGACTCCAGGGGTTCGAGCAGGTAGCGGTACTCGCCGCGCAGGTAGAGCAGGCCTTTTTTCGCACCCACCACGAACCCGGCGATGCTCATGCCCTCGAATACCAGATAGGCATACGACGTCAGCAGCACACGATCCTTGAAAGTGCCGGGTTCGCCTTCGTCCGCGTTGCAGACGACGTAGCGGGCGGGGGCGGTGCCGCTGCCGGCGGCGTTGCGGCAGGCCTCCCATTTGAGGCCGGTAGAAAAGCCGGCACCGCCGCGGCCGCGCAGCCGGGCGTCCTTGACTGCGGCCAGCATCTTTTCCGGGCCGCGTTCCAGTGCGGCGGACAGCGCCTGGCCGGGAACGAGGTCGTTGGCGAGCAGGATGTCCTTGCGCCGGATGTTGTCGTCGACGGCGAACCATTCCGCGGGCCACTCGGCGACGGGCGTCTGGTCGCGGATCAGGCCGACCATTTCGCCGACGCGGGACGGCGTCATGCGCGTGATGGCACGGTAGTTCACCAGCAGTGCCGGCCCCTGGTCGCACATGCCGGTGCAGGACGTCGTGTTCACGCTGACCAGGCCGTCTTCCGAAACGCGGCCCGGCTCCAGCCAGAGCTTCTTGCACATGGCTTCCATCAGATCGGCGTTGCCCAGCATGCGGTCGGTGATGTTGTCCGACCACAGTACGCAATACTTGCCGCGCGGCCGGGTGTGGAAGAAGCTGTAAAAGGAAGCGGTGCCGCTGACCATGGCGCGCGGCCAGCCGACCGCTGCGGCCACCCGGGTCAGCGTGGCGGGCGAGAGCCAGCCGAGCTGCTCCTGGATCTCGCGCAGGATCTGCATCAGGCGCGTGCCGTCACGGCGGTGGCGGTCAACAACGGCGTCGATTACATCGGTGTCCGACATGACGAGATCCCCTGCAGAAGATGCCTGGCGCATCGCTAATGCAATGCAGCATAACGCTGTCTTGTTGCGGCGGTTTAATCTGGGTCAACATTCTAGCCACGGCTGCCGCCGGGATTGCGCGAAACCGCCGGAACAGGAGGCTTTTTGCCATGCCGGCGGCTTTTCGGGCGGCGCTCTGCTAGGATTTCGCCTTCCATGTCCCGACCTTGCGCACCGCAAGCCATGACCTACGACAGCCCTTTTGCCGCGCTTGGCAACACCCGCGATACCGGAGAGGTGGCGGCGGAGGTCTGCAGGATCGTCCTGACGTTTGCACCGGACCATGATCTGACGCGGATCGTCGATGCCTTTGCCCTGGTGGATCGCGCCTTCGACGGTCGGTTGGCGGGCTACCAGAAGCTGAAGACGCTGTATCACAACCGGATCCACACCAACGAAGTCGTGCTGTGCGCGGCGCGCATGCTGCACGGTCTGCATCTTGCCGGTCAGGGGCTGGATTCCGATCACATCGATGCCGCGCTGATCGGCGCGCTGTTGCACGACATCGGTTACCTGATGAGCGACGAAGAGGCCAGCGGTACCGGCGCCCAGTTCACCGGCAGCCATGTGCTGCGCGGCGTGGACTTTGCCAGGAAGCATCTGGCCGGCCTGCCGCCGGATCTGCTCGAAACCACGACCAAGGTGATCATGCTTACCGATCACCGCAAGCACCCCGACTGGGTGAAGTTCGACAACCTGCAGCAGCAGCGTGCGGCCTTCGCCACGGCGACGGCCGACCTGATCGGCCAGATGGCCAATCGCGAGTACATCGAGCGCCTGCTCTTCCTCTACTTCGAGTTCGAGGAGGCGCAGATGGGCGGCTTCGGCAATGTGCACGAACTGCTGGAAGGCACTGCCACGTTTTATCGCATGACCAAGGCCCGCCTCGACAAGGACCTCAACGGGCTCTCGACGCATCTGAGGCGGCATTTCGGCTCCGAGCAGGATGGCGACCGCGACTTCTACATGGAATCGATCGACCGCAATCTCGATTTCCTGGATCGCCTGGTCAGGATGGACCGCGCGCACCGGCTGGAATTCCTCAAGCGCGGCGGGGTGGTCGAGCAGGTCCTTGAAATGCAGGGTCGGTCCTGAGATGGAACGGATCACGATTTCACTGGATGCCGAGCTGGCCGCCGAATTCGACCGGCTGATCGCCGAACGCGGCTACAGGAACCGCTCCGAAGCCGTGCGCGATCTGCTGCGCGCGCATCTCGAACAGGCTCGGCTAAAGCGCGGCGAGACGAAGGATTGCGTCGCCAGCCTGTCCTACGTCTATAACCACCATGAGCGCGACCTGGCCGAGCGGCTCACCGCCCTGCAGCATGGCCGGCACGACCTGACGGTGGCGACGCTGCATGCCCATCTCGACCACGAGAACTGTCTCGAAAGCGTGATCCTGCGCGGACCGACCGCCGCCGTGCGCGACTTTGCGGACGCGCTGATCGCCGAGCGCGGCGTGCGCCACGGCCAGCTCAACCTGATCGACGTCGAGGTCGATTCGGGCCGCGAGCATCACCACGGCTACAAACCTGCCGGCCGTTCCCGCGGCCATGTGCACCTGAAGCCCAAGACTTAGGTCCCAGGGCGTGGCCGAACCGGACCACCTCGTTCTTGCCGCGCGCGACCTCGATCGCGGCGCAGCCTGGCTGCAGGATCGGCTGGGGGTCACGCTCGCACAAGGCGGCCGCCACGCCCGCATGGGCACCCACAATCGTCTGCTGCATCTGGGCGAAGGCTTCTACCTGGAACTGATCGCGATCGACCCGCAGGCGCCGCCGCCCGGGCGGCCGCGCTGGTTTGCGCTGGACCGGCAGGAGTCGCTGCCGGCCGACCGGCCGCGACTGATCCACTGGGTGGCGCGCAGCGGCGACATCGTGCGCGACGCGGCGGCCTGCATCGACGCGCCGGGCGAGATTCTGTCGATGGAGCGCGGCGACTACCGCTGGCGCATCAGCGTGCCGGCCGACAGCCATCTGCCCGGCGACGGGCTGGTGCCGACGCTGATCCAGTGGGATGTGCCGTTTCATCCGGCGTCTAGGTTGCCCGATGCCGGCTGCCGATTGATGAAGCTGGAAGGCTTCCATCCTCAGCCGGTGCGAATCCGGACCGCGCTGGCGGCACTGGATCTGGCGTCACGGCTGGATGTCCATGCCTGCGCCGCCGATGAAGCGCCGCAGCTCGTTGCCTACATTCGCACGCCGGGTGGCCTGGTCGAACTCGACTGAGCAGCCCAAGAGTCGGCGCTGGAGATACGGCGATATCTGCGTTCAGAAGCCCACACGCAGCGTCAATCTCAGCGTGCGCGGCTCGGCCGGATGGGTATGGATGTCGCCGACTGCGGCTGCTTCGGTCGCAAGCTGCGACTCGTAGAGGTAATCGATATCGCTCGCCTTGCTGTCGAGGGCATTGAGCACGTCGAGCGCGAGTTTGAT
The DNA here is from genome assembly GCA_030247575.1 of Sulfuritalea sp. GTDB lineage: Bacteria > Pseudomonadota > Gammaproteobacteria > Burkholderiales > Rhodocyclaceae > Sulfuritalea. The sequence continues at coordinate 26,021 of JAOTRV010000028.1, read as the reverse complement.
GTTCTTGTCGATGCGGTAGCCGGCCTGCAGATTGACGATGGTCGATGCCTTCGAGCGCACCGAGTTGTCCTCGACCAGTGCGCGCGGGCCGAAATAGCGCAGACGCATGCCGCCGCTCCAGGGGCCTGCATTGTCCCAGGCGGCGCCGACCGAGAGCGTGCGTTCGATGGCGCCGGGGATGTATGGGCCGGGTACCGTGGCGTCGGTGCGGGTGAAGCGGGCACGGGACAGGGCGAAATCGGCGTCTACCGTAATGGAGCGTGTCGGCGTCCAGTAGTTGGCCCATTCGATGCCGACGCGGCGGCTGGGGAAGCTGGGTTCGGTGGTTCCGGCGTCGCCGACGAAGCGCAGTTCGGATGCCAGATCGAGACGCCACAAGGCCAAAGAGGTTTGCAGGTTCGGCACCAGGGCGCTGCGCAGGCCGAGTTCATAGCCCTTCGCGCGCACCAGCGGGGTGGACGCATCGACCGCCGTGCCGAAGTTGGCGGCATCGCGGAAGTCCGGATTGACTTTGGCCGTGATGCCGCGCGCGTCATTGCTGTGAAAGCCGTAACCCGTGTTGAGGTAATACTCGGTTTTGGCCCAAGGTCCGAAGATCAGCGCCAGTTTCGGACTGAAAATACGGTCGCTTACCTGGCCGGAATTGACGGCGGTATCGCTGTCCACCTTGAAACGATAGGCGTCGCCACGCACGCCGACGATGCTGCGAAATTTTTCCAGCCATTGCACCTGCGCCTCGCCATGGATCGCGATGCTCGATTCCCGCACGCGGTCCTCCCGCACAGCGCCCCAGCGCCGGCGCTGGCTGGTGGTGTAGAGCCCGACCTTGCCGATGTCGTCGATGCGGGATTGCAGGCCCAGCGTGAAATCGGCGGGGAGACCGGCCAATTGTTCATACCAGGTGCTGGCCAGATTCAGGCCATAGACCTTGCGCGCGTCGGCCTGTTCGAACTGGTCGCCGCGATTGCAGTTGCCGCTGAGCGCGAGGTCGCTCAGGCAGAACGTGAAGTTCGACCAGAGATTGAGTTTCGAGTCGATGAACCAGGCGTTGGCGCGCGACCAGCGCTCGGTGGTGCGCGCCGACCATTCGCCGGAAAGGCTGTGGCGCGACGAGCGGCCGCCATCCGTGGCGTCGAGGTTGGCGAAGCGCGAAATCAGACCGGCATCGAGGGCACGTTGCGGCACCTGATCGGTGGCGGCCCATTGCGCGCGGTAGCTCATCGCAGCGAGCGACCAGCCGTTGTCGCGCGTGCCCTGGCTGTAACGCAGCAGCGCGTTCAACTTGCCGATATTTTCCGGCTGGATCCAGGGGCCGTTGTTCTCGGTCCATTCCACGGCATAGAGCAGGTTGCCGCTCCCGGCCTGCGGCGAGCCGGCGACAAGGCCGCGGCGATAGCCCTTCTGGCCGATGCTGATTTGGGCGAAGGGCGCGTCGAGCCTGCGGAAATAGTCGATGGCGGCGGAGCCGGCCGTGGCGAAATCGCCTGCTTCGGCGGCATAAGGCCCCTTGCGGTACTGCAGGTGCTCGACCAGTTCCGGGATGAGGAACTGCAAATCGAGATAGCCCTGGCCGTGACCGTGGGTGGGCTGGTTCGCCGGCATGCCCATGACGCTGGTGGCGAAGTCGGTGCCGTGGTCGAGGTTGAAACCGCGCAGGTAGTACTGGTTGGCCTTGCCGTCGCCGCTGTGCTGGGAAATGATCAGGCCGGGCACGACCTCGAGCACCTCGGCAGGCCGCAACAAGGGACGATTTTCCAGCTGCTTCGCGGTGACCGTGCCTTCCGAAGCGCTGGCCGCCTCGCCGATCAGTCCCGCGTTGTCGTGAGGCGTGACGACAATGGTGTCGAGGGTGGGCAGGCCGCCCGCCCGTGCCGTGGCCGCGACCAGAAGCGAGCAAAATATTACGAAATTAAAAATCGTCATAATTCGGCCCAAAAAAAGAGATCAGTCGGACACGGCAGCGGCGAGGCGCGAGCTGCGCGCCAGCCAGGTGCCGATCACGAAGCTCGCGGCCAGCAGGGCAATCACTGCCGCGCCGACCAGCAACTCCTTGCCTTCATACCATTGCGAGACGTCGGCATGCAGCCAGCGTGCGAGGCCGAAGCCGGCCACGGCAAAGCTGATGGCGGCGACCATCAGCCCCATGACGCGGGAAGCGATGCGCGCGCGGTGGTCGGCACGGCGCAGCAGACGGGCGATCCACAGGCCGTTGGCGCCGTCGGCGAGCAGCATGCCGATGGTGAACGCCAGCCCGAGGATCAGGGCGTGGGCGACGCCGCCATGCTGCGTGGCGGTGACGGCGAACAATGCAGCCTGGCTCATGGTGTCGAAGGAGAGCGCGAACAGCGAGCCCACGGCGGCAATCGCCAGGGGATGCGAGGTGGCCTGCAGGCGGCGCAACAGGCCGGCCTTGATGCCGATGGTGGCCACCATGTCGCCGGCCGGCGCCATCAGCACGGCGCGCAGGTTGAGGATGCCGAGCAGCGTCAGGAAACCGATGGAAATCCAGGTGCCGAGGTCTTCCATCCACTCCGGCACCGCCCAGTGTGTCGAGGCCAAGCCGACGCCCAGCGCAATCAGCATGACGATGGCGCCATGGCCGAGGGAGAACAGCGAGCCGCACCAGCGGGCGCGGGCAGGGGCGATGCGCAGGTTGTAGCGCGTCAGCCCGTCGATGGTGGCCAGGTGGTCGGCATCGAGCCCGTGCTTGGCGCCGAGGATGAACACCAGGGCGAGGAGGGCGATCCAGTCGTTGGGCAGATCCATGGGCAACGGGGCTTTCGGCAATGAATGGTATGAAGTCTAGCCAAAACCTCATACAAATTCCATGCCCGGACAAGCTTGTAGCAGAACTCGCTTTCGATCAATTGCTTAGGACGATTTTTCGGATCGATCAGTGGTTAGCGCCTATGCAACTGCGTCCGGCAGCTATCCGGCATCCGGTGAATCCAGCCAGCGCACCAGATAATAGAGGCGGATGCCTTCGGAAGAGCGCGACGGGCCCATCACCTCGGCGGCGTGCTGATTCTGCGCCGGGTCGGCCGCCGCCAGCGCCGCCGCCGCGTCGGGCATCACCTCGACGCAGGATTCGGGAAAGCGCTTGCGCGAGCCGCGCCTGACATTGACCACGGCGAAGCGCGCCTGAACCAGTTGCGGCGCCTCGGGATCGAGATAGATGCCGCCCTTCACGAGGCGACTCCGCGCAGCACACGGATATGCCCGAGGATGGGCAGGAACAGCGGTTCGAGATGGCGCCGCATCAGGGGTCCCACGGCGGTGGTGCGGGTCAGGATGGGCACCGCGGCGGCATTCGAGACCCGCGACAAGGCGGCCATCGCCTCGATTTCGCCGCGCCAATCGTCGGTCGGGTCGCCCGGGCCGGCGAGGTCGGCCAGATCCGCCGGCGGTTCGAGTCCGCGCAACGCGGAAAAATAGCCGCCAAGGATGTCGAGCAGCAGATACACGGCCTCGTGCGCCGGCGGCTTCTCCAATGCCAGTTCGGCCGCGGCGAGAAAACTCTGGCCGCTCGGCGCACGGCAGCGCTCCAGCAGCGCGGCCCATGGGTCGCCGGCCAGGGCGCGTGCCTGCACCGCCGCCGGCACGGCGCGTTCCGGAGCGGCGGGCAGGGTGTCGGGGCGATGTTCGAGGAAGCCGATGAGGTAGTGCGGCCGGCGCCTGGCCTTGGCCCAGAGCTGTTCGCCGGCGGCCGCATCGAGCAGATCGGCGGCGATCACGGCGCGGATCGAATTCATGGCCTGAATCGGATCTTCCTCGAATGCCAGATGCTCGATCAGGAAATCGGCCAGCACCTTGCCCATCGTGCCCCGGCGCACGGCCTCGTGGCCCAGCATGTAGCGCGCCGTCTCCATGGTCGGCAAGGCCCACCAGGCGCGGCGCGCCAGCTCGTCGTCGAGAGTAGACGCCAGCGCGACGGCGGTCACCGCTTCGGGTTCGCCGAGTTTGAGCAGCGCCGCGAGATTCTTCGGGTTGGCGTGGCCCGTGCGCGTCCAGCGCCGCAGATGCACCGGGTAGCCGCCGGGCGAGCCCAGGGCGTGGCCGCCGAGCAGTTCGCGCACGCGCATCGCGTAGAGGTCGGGGCGGCAGTTCGGGTGCAGGCCGATCCGCGCTTCGCCCTTCGGCGTCAGGGCGTACAGGGTCATCGCGCCTTCGTCGATGCGCACGGCGTGTACCTCGCCGGCCAGCAATACGTTGAGACGCAGCGCGTCTTCCGCGGTGAGCTCGGCTTTCAATTGAGCTGGATCCGTCTGCCCCAGGGTACCGGCGCCTTGCCCTTGACCAGCCACAGTACCGGATAGCTGGGTGCCAGCTTGGGGAACTCGGCTTCGCCGTCGGTGAAATAGACCAGCGCATCGGGATGGGCGGCCTCCCGCTCGATCCACTCGAACACCGGGGCGAAGGCGGTGCCGCCGCCGCCCTCGAACTTGCGCGGCAGGCGCAACTCCTGCCAGGGCTCGCAGACCCAGGGGGCATCGGGCGCCAGCGCTGCATCGCAGGCCACCAGCGTGACGCGCACCGGCAGTGTGCCCTTGATGGCATTGAGTTCGCCGACGAACTGCGCCAGGTCGGCGTCGGCGATCGAACCGGAAGTGTCGAGCGCCACGAAAATATCGCCGGCATGGCTGCGCAGGCTCGGCCAGATCACCTCGCCCGAGCTTTCGCCGGTGCGCCGCGACGGCCGCTGCCAGCTGTAGTCGTCGCGCGCGGCCTGCGACAGGTACTGCGCCAGCGCGGCGCGCCACGACACCTGCGGCGCCAGCGCGGATTCGACCAGCCGCGCCAGATTGCCCGAGAGCTTGCCGGCCTTGCGCGCGCGCTGCGCTGCGCCCGCAAGGTGGCGCTGCCATTGCTGCTGCAATTGTTCCTTTTCCCTTGCTGAAAGCGGTGGCGGCGGGCCTTCGCCCGGTTCATCCGCCGTGCTTCCGGCGGGCGGCTTCTGCGGCGTGTCGCCGGCGCCGGCGCCCGGCGGGGGCGGGGCGCCGCCGTTTGCGTTTGCGTCGCCGCCCTGGCCCCCATCGTCGCCGTCCCAGGAATGGTCGTCGAGGGTTTCGTTGTCGAAGCTGTCATCGAGGCAGGGGTAGATTTCCTCGGCCGCCATGCCGCGATAGAGCGAGAGTACCTGCGAGCCCAGCGGCGGCTTGAGGCCTTCGTCGATCAACAACGGGTTGATGGCGAAATCGCAGGCGAGATCCCACTTGCGTTGCACGCGGTGGCCGCGCCGCGCGAAGTGGCCGAGCGCGCAATGCAGCGCCTCGTGCGCCAGCGCGAATTGCACCTCGGCGGTGGAGAGCGAGTCTACCCAGTTCGGGTTGTAATAGAGCTTCTTCGCGTCGGTGCCGGTGGTGCGGCACCAGGCGCCGGCCGCGACCAGCGGCAGCCGCAGCACCAGCGCGCCGAGGAAGGGCTTGTCGAGGATGAGCCTGGTGCGCGCTGCCGCGAGCTTGTCCGCGGCCGACTCACTCATAGAGCATCACGTCCGCCACCGCATTGGCCCAGCCGGCGAACTGCGGCACGGCGAACAGCGGGGAACCGATGCCGCGATGCATGTCGAACACCAGCATCACGCCCATTTCCTTGAGCGGCAGGCGTTGCGCGTAGTCGAGGATGTTGCCCCACACCTGGGCCGCCGCCGGCGTTCCCTTGGCCCGCAGCGCGCGGCCGGCCAGCGCCGCGGCGACGGCGTACTGCAGGTCGATTTCGGCCGGCACGGCAGCGTCGCGGCCCGCGACGATGGCGTCGAGGTCGGGCAGGCGGTCGAGGCTGTCGATCCAGGCGGCGCATTCGATGCCTGCCGCCTGGCCGACGCAGGCGGCGAGCGCGCCGGCGAGCAGCTCGGGATGGTCGCCGAACTTGCGTAACGCGCGGTGGGCGAACTCCCACGAGCGCGGGCTGGGGAAGGCCATCTCGCCGGCCAGCGTCCTGGTCGGGTCGAAATCGAAAATCAGCTCGGGCTTGAAGCGGAGGAAGCCGATCAGCCGCTCGTCGATGCCGTTGGCGTAGGCCCAGTGGGCCCAGTCGTCGAGGTTCACGTCGACCTCGAAGTGCGAGAAGCGGTTGGCCAGCGGCGCCGGCATGGCATAGGTGACGCCGCGATCGCCCTGGCGGTTGCCGGCGGCGAAGATCGCCCAGCCGTCGGGAATGCGGTATTCGCCCAGCCGCCGGTCGAGGATCAGCTGATAGGCGGCGGCGGCCACGGCGGGTGGGGCCGAGGTGATCTCGTCGAGGAACAGCACGCCGCGCGGGCCGTGGCGGGATTCGCTCGGCAGCAGCGCCGGCACGGCCCACTCGACCGTGTCGCCGACGCGGAAGGGAATGCCGCGCAGGTCGGAGGGCTCCATCTGCGACAGGCGGATGTCGATCACCGGGGCCGCGTTGCGCGCGGCGACCTGGGCCACGATCTGCGACTTGCCGACGCCCGGCGGCCCCCACAGCATGACGGGTGTGTGGTGGCCCTCGGCGGTGCTGAGGAATTCACGCTCGAGGACGAAGGAAAGTTGTGCGGGACGCATCGGCAGTGAGTATCGGTGTGTTGTGGTTCGAAAACGCCGCGAACTGCCTCGACCGGAAACGAAAACCCGTTACCGACGCAGTTTTTCGCAAGGCGCGGCCAATCCGGCGGATAGCCTATACGAAATCCCGGCGCATTCATCGAAAACATATTTTTATCAATGGGTTGAAAAAAGTAATCAATGCTCGCGGCCGGGCGCCATCTGCCGCGTCGCCGGCGTCGGCAACGCGGCGGCAACACGTCTGCCGACGGTATGTGCTATGGTCGCCGACCCGCTACCGCGACAGCCCTCCTTATTGAATGATTGCCAAACTTCTAGCCAACCGCGACGTGCTGACCGAGTTTTCCGGGCTGTTCGACGCTGCGACGGTGCAACGGGGGCAGGCTTACGCCGCCGAAGGGCGCGTACGAATGAAAAATGTGGAGCGGGCGCCCGGCGAAATCCATGTCGAGGCCGATGTCCAGGGCTCGCGCCTGAATCCTTACGAGGTCGATCTCTGGCTGGAAACGGATCAGGACGGCGCGCTGGTCGACATCGACAGCGCCTGCATGTGTCCAATGCGGGAGAACTGCAAGCATGTCGTGGCGGCGCTGCTGTCCCTGGGGCAGGCCGCGGAGATCGGCGATCTTGCCGCGCGCCGGGCGAGGTCCGATGGGGCGGCCGCGGGCTATCCCGAGCCCAGCGCGGCGGCGCTGGCGTGGCTCGGCTCGCTCGACGAGCCGGAGGCGCAAGAGCCGGCTGCAAGGACCGCCCAGGGGCGCGTGGTCTATCTGCTGCGGCCGGGGAATCCGCCCAGCCTCAGCCTGGGCAAGAGTCGTCCGCTGAAGAAGGGCGGCTTCGGCAAGCCGGCTGTCTACCGTCCGCAGCCCTATGATCTCGGCAGCGCGCGCAGCCATCGCGACTTCATACTCGATGAGGATATCCCGCCCTTGCGCCTGTTTCTGGCGCTGCAGGCCGGCGGCGGCTATTTCTACAATGAAACCGTCGACCTGACCGGCGAGACGGGCGCCCTGCTGTTGCGCCTGGCGTTGCGCACGGGACGACTGTATTTCGACGGCCTGGTCGAACTGCCTCTGGCGCAAGGGGCGCCGCGACCGCTGGCCCTGTCGTGGACCCACAATCAGGCGGGCCTGCAGCAACTGGCCTTCGACCTGCCGGCCTCCCTGCAGATGATCCCGACCTGGCCGCCTTTCTATCTGGACAGCGAGGCCGGCATAGTTGGCGAATTGCAGTCCGATTTGTCGGCGCATCTTTTGCAGCAGCTGATGGCCGCCCCGCCGCTGAACGAGGCCGATGCGCCGCTGGTGCGCCAGCAGCTCGCCGACCTGGCGCGCGAGCGGCATCTGGCGTTGCCGCTGCCCGATGCGCCCGAGGCGGTGGCGGCCGGCAAGCCGTTCGCACGCCTGGTGCTGACGCAGGGACGCTTCCGCTACATGGCCATGAGCCGTCTGCACGACGATCTGGCGCTGGCGGTGCTGTATTTCGACTATCCGCACGGCCTGACCGTGGTCGGCGGCGAGCGGCCTTCGCCCTTCATGCGGCAGCGGGTCGGCGGACAGTGGCAAACCTTGCAACGCGACCTCGAAACCGAAGCCCGGGTCTGGCATCTGCTGCAGGACGTCGGTCTCGAAAGCTGGCAGCGCAGTCTCGGCAACTACCAGCGTCTCGAAGGCACCGAAGACGGCCTGATGCCGGTGCGCAACGATGCCATGGGCTGGCTGTCCTTCCTCAATGAAGGCGTGCCCGAACTGGAACGCCAGGGCATCCCGGTGGTCTTTGCCGAGGATTTCCCGTATTGCATCACCCAGGCCGAAGAATGGTTCGTGGCGGTCGAAGAGTCGGTCGGCAGCGACTGGTTCGATCTGGATCTGGGCGTGACGGTCGACGGGCAGCGCGTGAGCCTGGTGCCGCCGCTGCTGCGCCTGCTGCGCGAGGAGCCGGATTTGCTCGGCGTCGTGCGCGGCCTCGAAGACAACCAGACCTTTCCGGTGGCGCTCGATGCGCGGCGCATCCTGCCGGTGCCGGCGGGGCGCCTGAAGGCCTGGCTGCTGCCTTTGCTCGAATTTCTCGACGAGGACCGGCCGCGCCTGTCGCGCCACAACGCCGCGGCGCTGGCCGGGCTGGCCGATCTGCCGACGCAATGGATAGGCGGCGAGGAGCTGCGTGCCCTCGGCCAGCGCCTGCGCGATTTCTCCGGCATGACCCGTTGCGCCCCGGCGCCCGGATTCACGGCGACGCTGCGCCCCTACCAGCAGATCGGCCTCGACTGGCTGCAATTCCTGCGCGAATACGGCCTCGCCGGCATTCTTGCCGACGACATGGGCCTGGGCAAGACCGTGCAGACGCTGGCGCACCTGCATCTTGAGAAGGCGTCGGGGCGCGCGGACCGCCCCAGCCTGGTGGTGGCCACCACCAGCCTGATGGCCAACTGGCGCGACGAGGCGGCGCAGTTTGCGCCGGACCTCAAGGTGCTCATCCTGCACGGCAAGGACCGCGCCCGGCATTTCGACGAAATCGCCGACGCCGACCTGGTGCTGACCACCTACCCGCTGCTGGTGCGCGATCGCGACACCCTGCTGGCGCATGAATACCATCTGCTGGTGATGGACGAGGCCCAGTTCATCAAGAATCCCAAGGCGCAGTCGCACCAGGTGGCGCGCGGCCTGAGGGCGCGTCACCGCCTGTCGCTGACGGGCACGCCGCTGGAGAACCATCTGGGCGAACTCTGGGCGCAGTACGATTTCCTGATGCCTGGCCTGCTCGGCGGTGCCAAGCGCTTTACCCAGGTGTTTCGCACCCCGATCGAAAAGCTGGGTGATGAAGAATTGCGGGCGCGTCTCGCCGAGCGGGTGCGGCCCTTCCTGCTGCGGCGGACCAAGGAGCAGGTGCTGAAGGACCTGCCGCCGCGGACCGAGATGGTGCGCTGGGTGGAGATCGAGGGCGGCCAGCGCGATCTGTACGAATCGCTGCGCGTGGCCTTCGACCGCAAGCTGCGCCTGGTGCTGACCGAACAGGGCGTGGGGCGCAGCCAGATCATGATTTTCGATGCGCTGCTGAAGCTGCGGCAGATCTGCTGCGATCCGCGCCTGGTGCAGTTGCCCGCTGCCGAGGCGCTGGTGAAGAAGGGCCATGCCCATTCGGCGAAGCTGGCGACCCTGATGGAAATGCTCGACGAATTGCTCGACGAAGGCCGCAAGGTGCTGCTGTTCTCGCAATTCACCTCGATGCTGGGATTGATCGAACTCGAACTGGAAAAGCGCGGCATCCTCTATGCCAAGCTCACCGGCCAGACACGCGACCGCGAAACGCCGATCAACGATTTTCAGGAGGGCCGCGTCCCGCTGTTCCTGATCAGCCTCAAGGCCGGCGGCACCGGCCTCAACCTGACCGCCGCCGATACCGTGATCCACTACGATCCCTGGTGGAACCCGGCGGTCGAAGAGCAGGCCACGGCACGCGCCCATCGTATCGGCCAGCACAAGCCGGTGTTCGTGTACAAGCTGATGACGCAGGGTACGGTCGAAGAAAAAATCCTCGCCCTGCAAGACCGCAAGCGCGGCCTCGCCGACCAGCTCATGAAGAAGGGCGGCGAAGGCGGCGAGGGCGGCAGCCATCTGATCACCGCTGGCGATCTCGACGTGCTGTTTCAGCCGTTGGCTTGAGTCGAGCAAGAAGATTGTAATAAAGTTAATAAAGCAGTTATAGTGTTTACATCACTTGTCGATGTGAACACCCATGGAGTTTCTCGTCCTTTTCGCCAGTCTGCCGACGCGGCAATCCGCCGGCCGCATGCGCATCTGGCGCGCGCTGCGCGCCTTGGGTTGTGCGACCTTGCGTGACGGCGTGTATCTGCTGCCGGAGTCGGCCGAACATGCCGCTGCATTGGAACAGATCGCGGACGAGGTTCGCACGGTGCAGGGCAGTGCCGATATCTTCCGTCTTGGCGGGCGCGACGAAGTGCAGCAGGCGAAAATCGTCGCGCTGTTCGATCGGACCGAGGAGTATGCGCGCCTGCTGACGGCGATGGCGCGGCCTGATGCCGCAGATGCCAAGGCGCTGCGCGGGCTGCGCCGGGACCTGGCGGCGCTGGTCGCCATCGACTATTTTCCCGGCGAGGCGCAGCGTCAGGCCCGGGATGCCTTCACCGCGCTCGAAGCGGCCGCCGGCGGCGAACCGGTGGCGGTTTCGGGCCGCATTCGCCGTCTCGCCAGCGTCGACTTTCAGGGGCGAACCTGGGCGACGCGAAAAGACCTCTGGGTGGATCGCATGGCATCCGCCTGGCTGATCCGGCGATTCATCGATCGCAAGGCGAAATTTCTCTGGCTCGATAATCCGAAGAAATGCCCGAAGGCAGCGCTCGGCTTCGACTTCGACGGCGCGGCCTTCACCCACATCGATGGCCGCGTCACCTTCGAAGTGCTGGCGGCGAGCTTCGGTCTCGACAGCGATCCGGCGCTGGCGCGCATCGCGGCCATCGTGCATTGCCTCGACGTCGGCGGCGTGCCGGTAGCCGAGGCGGCGGGCATCGAGGCCGTGCTGGCCGGCGCACGAGCTGCCGCGCCCGATGACGACAAATTGCTGACCGAGGCGAGCCGTCTCTTCGACAACCTTTACCGGAGCTGCCAGCAAGGAGAGTCGCGATGAGCGAAGCCGCCGTCCCCGTCGCCGTACCGCCGGTTCCGACTCTCGGCGAAGCCTTCAGATACTGGCTCAAGCTCGGCTTCATCAGCTTCGGCGGACCGGCCGGGCAGATCGCGATGATGCACCAGGAGCTGGTCGAGCGCCGGCGCTGGATCTCGGAGCATCGCTACCTGCATGCGCTCAACTATTGCATGCTGTTGCCGGGTCCGGAGGCGACGCAGCTCGCGATCTACATCAGCTGGTTGATGCACGGCGTCAGGGGCGGCGTGATCGCGGGCGTGCTGTTCTTCCTGCCGGCCTTTGTGCTGCTCTCGCTGCTCGCCGGAATTTATCTTTCCTTCGGCGACATGCCTGTGGTGCAGGGCATCTTCTACGGCATCAGGCCCGCGGTGGTCGCCGTGGTGCTGTTCGCCGCCTGGCGCATCGGCTCGCGCGCGGTCAGGAACAAGGTGATGCTCGGCATTGCCTTGCTGGCCTTCGTCGGCATCTTCTTTTTCGATATCGACTTCCCCTGGATCGTGCTGGCGGCGGCCATTCTCGGCGCCATCGGCGGCAAGCTGATGCCGGCCAAGTTTGCGGCAGGCGGGGGAACTCATGGAAAAGGCGGCGCCAGCAAACTTGGTCCGGCGATCATCGACGACGATACGCCACCTCCGGCACATGCGAAATTCAGCTGGGGCAAGTTCGTCGCCACCGTCATCGCTTTCGTCGCGATCTGGGCGGCGGCCATGCTGGCGATCAGCGGCAGCAAGGATCTCTACCAACTGGGTGAATTCTTCACCAAGGCCGCCTTCCTCACCATCGGTGGTGCATACGCCGTACTGCCCTATGTCTATCAGGGCGCCGTCGAGCACTTCGGTTGGCTGACCGGTCCGCAGATGATGGACGGGCTGGCGCTGGGCGAAACCACACCGGGCCCGTTGATCATGGTGGTTACATGGGTCGGCTACCTGGGCGGCGTAGCCAAAGCTGTGTCCGCCAATCCAATGGCGGCGGGGATCGCCGGGGCCGCGGTGGCAACCTTCTTCACCTTCCTGCCGTCTTTCTTCTTCGTCCTCGCCGGCGGACCGATGGTAGAGGCCACTCGCGGCGAACTGAGATTCACTGCGCCGCTGACGGCCATCACGGCCGCGGTGGTCGGCGTGATCCTCAATCTGGCGGCCTTCTTCGCATGGCACACCTTCTGGCCCCAAGCCAGCGCGGCGGCGCCCTTCGGCGGGCCATTCGACGCGACTCCGGTCGTCATCGCCGTCGTTTCGTTTGTGGCGCTGTGGAAATACAAGGCCGACATCATGAAAGTCATCGGCGTCTGCGCCCTGGTCGGACTCGGCTTGTCTTTCGTGCGCTGAGCGCGGGCTGCCCGCGTCGAGAGCCGATTGTCCGGCGCCATGCGGCATCTGTACAGATGCCGCTTTCCAGGCGGTTAGCAAAGTGGCAACAGGCTAACCATGCGACCTCGGCTATGTTGCACCGCACAGCGCTCAAGGCCTTGAATCCACAGTAGAGACAAAGACTTCGCGAAGCTGGCCCGAGGTTTGCTATCACTTGAGCATCAGGTCCGGACGCGGCCTGGCTCTTGGAGGGAGACAGCAGACATGGGCGACATGAACGAAATCTTTGAAACGGGCCGCAAGACTCTGCAAGAAGTCGAGCAGCGCCTCGAAATGCCGCGGCGCGAGTTCCTGCAGTTTTGTGCCACGCTGGCCGTGACCATGGGCCTGCCCAGCGGTGCCGAGGCGGCAGTGGCCAAGGCGATCGAAGCCGCCAAGCGGCCTTCAGTGATCTGGCTGCACTTCCAGGAATGCACGGGTTGCTCCGAGTCGCTGCTGCGCGCCGAGCATCCGACGCTGGAGAAGCTGATCCTCGACGTGATCTCCCTCGACTACCACGAGACCCTGATGGCCGCCGCGGGCCACCAGGCCGAAGCCGCGCGCAAGGCGGCGATGAAGGCAAACAAGGGCAAGTATGTGCTGGTGGTCGAAGGCGCGATCCCGACCAAGGAGAAAGGCATCTACTGCAAGATCGGCGGCCAGACCGCCATCGACATGGTCAAGGAATGCGCGGCCGATGCGGCGGCGGTGATCGCCATCGGTTCCTGCGCGTCCTGGGGCGGCATGCCCTCGACGATTTCGCCGTTGTCGGATTCGAGTCCGACGGGTTCGGCCGGTGTCGCCGAGGTGCTCGGCAAGCCGGTGGTGACAATTCCCGGCTGTCCGCCCAACCCCTACAACTTCCTCGCGACGGTCGTGCATTTTCTGACCTTCGGCAAGCTGCCCGAAGTGGACAAGCTGGGTCGACCGAAGTTTGCCTACTCGCGCCTGATCCACGAGAACTGCGAGCGCCGCGCCCATTTCGACGCGGGCCGCTTCGCGATGGAGTTCGGCGATGCGGGCCACCGCCAAGGCTACTGCCTTTACAAGCTTGGCTGCAAGGGGCCGGAGACTTATGCGAATTGCTCGACGCTGGGCTTCGGCGATGCGGGCGAGAACAATTGGCCGGTCGGTTGCGGCCATCCCTGCATCGGCTGCACCGAGAAGGGCGTGGGCTTCCAGAAGCCGATCCATCAGGTCGCCAAGATGCTCAACGTCACGCCGCCGCTGCAATATCCGCGCATCGTCGAAGAGCAGGGCAAAGCCGCTTCCTTCGCTTCGGCCGCAGCCGTGGCTGCGGTGGCGGGTGCGGCGGCCGGCGCGGCGATCATGCTGACGCGCAATCTCGGCCTCTCCCATGCGGCCGAGGAAGCCGAGCGCGCCAACGACGCCGGCAAGCTTTCTGCCGACAAGGCCGGGGTGTAATCATGAACACCCGGCGAGACTTTCTCAAGGGTGTCCTCGCGAGCGGGGCGGCAGCCACGGCATGCGTCGCGGCCGCGCCGGCGCTGGCCAGGGAAACCAGGCCGCGGCCGCCCGAAGCGCTCGGCCTGCTCTACGACGCGACGCTCTGCGTCGGCTGCAAGGCTTGTGTCGCCGCCTGCAAGGAGGCCAACAACAATCCACCGGAGTTTTCCACCGTCGATCATCTGTGGGATACGCCGCTGGATACCTCGGGCTATACCTTCAACCTGATCAAGATGTACCGCAACGGCACCATGGATGCGAAGGACCAGGAGACGAACGGCTATGCGTTCATGAAGACCTCCTGCATGCACTGCGGCGATCCGTCCTGCGTCTCGGCCTGCCCGGTGTCGGCGATGACCAAGGACCCGGAAACCGGCGTGGTCGGCTACAACCCCGACAAGTGCATCGGCTGCCGGTATTGCGTTGCCGCCTGTCCCTTCGGCATTCCGAAATACCAGTACGACTCGCCCACCGGCCGTATCGGCAAGTGCGAGCTGTGTCGTCATCGGCACAAGGACGGTCATTACTCGGCATGCGCCGAGGTATGCCCGACCGGGGCGACCTTGTTCGGCCGCACCGAGGACCTGCTGGCCGAGGCCAAGCGCCGCCTGGCGATGAAGCCGGGCGAACTGAACCGCTTCCCGCGCGGCCATCTGCGTCATGCACAGGAAAAGATGCTGCAAGGCAAGGAAGACGGCAAGGGTGAAAGGAAGCGCAAGGGCTGGCGCAACGAACCGGACCAGAGCTACGAGACGCCCGCCGGCAAGTACCTGCAGCACGTCTATGGCGAGAAGGAGTACGGCGGCACGCAAGTGCTCAAGCTCTCCGGCGTCAATTTCCAGAAGGTCGGCATGCCTGACCTGCCGCCGGATGCGGCGGCGGCCATGTCCGAGACCATCCAGCACACGCTCTACGGCAACCTGATCATGCCGTTCGCCGTGCTCGGTGCAATGACCTACGTCGCCAAGCGCAACGTCAAGCCCGACGATGAGTCGTCCGGCAAGGAGGAGAGCTGATCATGGCCAATCATCAACATGCGGCGCCCGCGCCGGTAGGCGGCAGCCTGGTCAACATCGTGACGCTGAGCTGCGGCGTGCTCATCGCGCTGATGGCGGCAATCCTGATGGTGCGTTTCCTGTTCGGGCTCGGCGCCGTCACCGGCCTCAACGACGGCTATCCGTGGGGCATCTGGGTCGTCGTCGATGTCATCATCGGCTCGGCCTTCGCCTGCGGCGGCTTCTCGGTGGCGATGCTGGTCTACATCTTCAACAAGGGTGAATACCATCCGCTGGTGCGGCCGGCCCTGCTGGCCAGCCTGTTCGGCTACACGCTGGCCGGTGCCGGGGTCATCTTCGACCTCGGCCGCTGGTGGAACGTGTGGAACATGTTCTGGCCAGGGTCGATCAATCCCAACTCGGTGATGTTCGAGGTGGCGGTGTGCATCACGCTCTACATCATGGTGATGTGGATCGAGTTCTCGCCGACCTTCCTCGAAGCGATGGGAAAGACCGACGCCAAGAAGAAGCTCGGCAAGGCGATGTTCTTCATCATCGCGCTGGGCACCGTGCTGCCGATGATGCACCAGTCTTCGCTCGGCACGCTTCTGGTGGTGATGGGTGTGCAGATTCACCCGCTGTGGCAGACGCCGATTCTGCCCCTGCTGTATCTGCTGACGGCGATCACCATGGGCTACGCGGTGGTGCTGTTCGAATCCTGCCTGGCGTCTTCCGCCTATCGGCGCAAGATCGAAATGCACATGCTGACGCCGTTGGCGAAGGTGATGCTGGGTTTCCTCGCGGTCTATCTCGTGGTTCGGCTCGGCGACCTGCTGGTTCGCGGCGCGCTGTTCAAGGCTTTCGTGCCCTCGGTCGAAGCCCTGATGTTCTGGCTGGAACTGGCCTGTTTCATCGCCCCCCTGATCCTGATCGGCGCCGAAACCAACCGCCGCAATCCGGCGAAGCTATTCCTTGCCGGTGTGCTGCTGATGCTCGGCGGCGCCTTGCTGCGCCTGAACGGGTTCCTGATCGGCTATGAGACCGGGGACGGCTTCACCTATTTCCCGACCCTGGCCGAGGTTCTTGTCACCGCCGGCATGTTCGCAATCGAAGTTCTCGGTTACATCATCATCACCCGTCGCTTCCCGGTGCTGCCCCGGGAAGAAGCCACTCACTGAAGCACGGAGACAAAAATGTCCAAGCGCATAACGATTGACCCAATCACCCGTATCGAGGGCCACCTGCGTATCGACGTAGACGTGGATGGCGGCCGCGTCAAGAAGGCCTGGTCGTCGGGCCAGATGTGGCGCGGCGTGGAACTGATCCTGCTCGGCCGCGATCCGCGCGATGCCTGGGCCATCACCCAGCGCATCTGCGGCGTGTGCACCACCGTGCATGCCATCACCTCGGTGCGGGCCGTGGAAAACGCGCTGAAGATGGAAATCCCGCTCAACGCCCAGTACATCCGCAACCTGATCATGCTGGCGCACTCGGTGCATGACTTCATCGTGCATTTCTATCACCTCTCGGCGCTCGACTGGGTGGACGTGACGTCTGCGCTCAAGGCCGATCCGGACAAGACCGCGGCGCTGGGCGAAAGCCTCTCGTCCTGGCATCTCAACAGCAAGCACGAGATGCGGCGCGTGCATGAGCGCCTCAAGCACTTCGTCAATGGCGGCCAGTTGGGCATTTTCACCAACGGCTACTGGGGCCATCCGGCGATGAAGCTGTCGCCCGAAGTGAATCTGCTCGCCGTGGCGCACTACCTGCAGGCGCTGGAAGTGCAGCGCAAGGCCAACAAGATCGTCTCCATCCTCGGCGCCAAGACGCCGCACATCCAGAACGTCGCCGTCGGCGGAGTCGCCAACCCGTTGGCCACGGATTCGCAGGCGGTGCTGACCGTCGAGCGCCTGATGGCGATCAAGGGCTTCATCGACGAGTTGTCGGATTTCGTCAAGAACGTCTACCTGATCGACGTCGCCGCCGTCGGCGCCTTCTACGCCGACTGGACCAAGGTGGGCCGCGGCATCACCAATTACCTGTCGGTGCCGGATGTTCCGCTGGACACCAAGGGCACGCAGTTCGGCTTCCCGGGCGGCTTTGTCGAAGGCGGCAATCTCGCCGGCCAGAAGCAGATCAAGACCTTCAACGACGACTACTGGATCAAGGGCGTCGAAGAGGCGGTCAAGCACTCCTGGTACAACTACGACAAGGCCGGCCCGCTGCATCCCTACAAGGGCCAGACGGTGCCCAACTACACCGACTTCAAGGACGACGCCAAGTATTCCTGGCTGAAGTCGCCGACCTTCTACGGCAAGCCGGCGCAGGTGGGTCCGCTCGCCCGCGTGATCAACGGCCTTGCCGCCGGCCACGTGCCGACCACCAAGTACGCGACGGCGGCGCTCGATACGGTGTCGGCACTGGCCAAGACCAAGGTCGGTCTGGATGCCATGCATTCGACCATCGGCCGCCATGCCGCGCGGGCGATTTCCTGCTGTGTCAACGTCGACATGCTGGCCGACCAATGGACGGCGCTGCTCGGCAACATGGCCAAGGGCGACCTGACGACGTTCAACAAACCGGTGTTCCCCAAGGACGAAGTGATGGGCGTCGGCTTCCACGAGGCGCCGCGCGGTGCGCTGTCGCACTGGGTGGTGATCGACAACGGCAAGATCAAGAACTACCAGTGCGTCGTGCCCTCGACCTGGAATGCCTGTCCGCGCAACGACAAGGACGAACCCGGGCCGTACGAGGCATCGCTGGTCGACACGCCGATCGCCGATGCGGAGAAGCCGCTGGAAGTGCTGCGCACCATCCATTCCTTCGACCCGTGCATCGCCTGTGCCATCCACCTGACGGACAAGGACAGCGATACCGCTATCACTGTCAAGGCGGTTTAGTCGCGCGTAATATAGGGAGGGCCGGCACCCGCCGGCCCTCGTCATTATTGGTTCCCATTCATGCGTGCAGTCGTTCTCGGCATCGGCAACACCATCCTCACCGACGAGGCCGCCGGCGTGCGCGCGGTCGAGGCGCTGGAGCGCGGCTGGAAGCTGCCGGAAAACGTGCTGGCCATCGACGGCGGCACTTCGGGCATGGAGATGATCGAGGATCTCTCCAACCTGGATTTCCTGGTCGTCCTCGACGTGGTCAAGACCGGTGCGGCGCCGGGCACGGTGGTGAAGATCGCCGGCGACGAGATCCCGGTCTTCTTCCGCAGCAAGCTTTCGCCGCACCAGATCGCCTTGCCCGACGTGCTGGCCAGCCTCGAATTGCTCGACACCATGCCGAAGGAAATCGTCGTGCTGGGCGTCGAACTGATTTCCCTAGAACTCGGCATGGAAATGACGCCGACCGTCGCCGAGAAGGTGCCTGTGCTTGCCGCCATGGCCGCTGCGGAACTGGCGGCCCGGGGCTATCGACTCGAAGCGCTGACGGCGCAGGTGAACTGAAATGTGTCTCGCCGCCCCCTCCCGCGTGATCGAAGTGCGTGACGGCATGGCGCTCACCGAGTGCTTCGGCCAGACGCGCGAAGTGAGCCTGCTGCTGATGACCGAAGACGTCGCGCCGGGCGATTACGTGTTGATTCAGGCCGGCGGCTTCGCTTTCGAGCGGGTCGAGCAGGAGCGCGCCGAAGAAGCGCTGGCGCTGATGAATGAACTCATGGAACACGGCGGCGATGCGCGCAGTTGGGGCGCGAGTCCCGAAGCGGCATGAACTTCCGCATTCACCAGGACAGTCCGGCGGATGCCGTGGAAGGGGCGTTTTTCCGCATCCAGCAGGAACAGATGGCCGATGTGCCGATCCTCAACCCCGCATTGTCCGTCGAAGCCGTCGATTTCCAGCGCTGGCAGGGGCATTGGCTGGGCATCGTCGTCACCCCCTGGTGCATGAGCATGCTGCTGGTGCCGGGCAGCAGCGAAAACTGGGTCTCCACCGGGGAAAATCAGCGCCGTTTCGTCAGGTTTCCCGCCGGCGATTTTGCCTTTCTCGGCACCGAGGAAGCGGAACTCGGCGAGTATCAGAGCTGTCCGTTGTTTTCGCCGATGGGCCAGTTCTCCAGCCAGTCGGAGGCGACCATGACGGCACGGGCCTCGTTGGTTGCCCTGCTGACGGCTCCGCGGCAGGCGGCGCAAGCGGACAAAGTGGAAAAAGCAGCCGGGGAGCCCTCGCTTTCGCGTCGCCGCTTTCTCGCTTTGCGCTAAGCTGTGCGCTGACGGATTTTCCGCCAACCCCAAGAGTACGAATATGTCGAACATCTCCGAATTCAATGCCGCGGCGACCGCGGAAACCGATCGCGAACACGAGGTTCAGCTCGAACTGCTGCGGGCATTGTGTGCTGCAGCGGGCGGGAATGGCGACGCCGCCGCGGTCGGCGAGATTCTGGATCGCCTGATTGCCTACAGCGAGGCGCATTTCATGTCGGAAGAACTGCTGATGCGGCTCAAGAGCTACGACGACTACGAGGACCATGTAGACGATCACGTTTATATGATGGACACCCTGCGCACCATTGCCGCCCGGCATGCCGCCGGCGATTTGACGCTGCTCGCGGGCGAGGCTACCGACGCGCTGGCCTTCATCGGCAACCATATCGCGACGCGCGACCGGCGTTTCGTCGACAGCGTGCGCAAGGGGCTGTAGCGGATGCACGAGATGTCGCTGGCCGAGGGCGTCCTGCAACTGATCGAGGACGCGGCGCGCCGGCAGGAGTTTGCGAAGGTCACCACGGTCTGGCTGGAAATCGGCGAGCTTTCCGGAGTGGAAATCGAGGCCATGAAATTCTGCTTCGATGCCGTCATGCGCGACAGTGTCGCGGACGGCGCCCGCCTCGAAATCATCGCGCTGCCCGGCACGGGCTGGTGCATGGAGTGCTCGATGAACGTGCCGATGAGCGAAGTGTTCGGCGAGTGCCCGCAGTGCGGCGGCCACCGGATGCAGGTGACCGGCGGCACGGAAATGCGCGTCAAGGAACTGGAAGTGGCTTAACGTGAAACAGCTCGTTCGGAGCGACGGGTGATA
Source organism: Sulfuritalea sp. (assembly GCA_030247575.1). Lineage (GTDB taxonomy): Bacteria > Pseudomonadota > Gammaproteobacteria > Burkholderiales > Rhodocyclaceae > Sulfuritalea. Next base: position 5,999 of record JAOTRV010000028.1, on the reverse strand, counting down.
GCCGAGCGAAGCGAGCAAATCGGAAGCCTCCCCGCGAGGGGAGGATGGGCGGGGCGGGCCTTCAATTCGCCTTTCGGGTGTTTCATCATCAGGGGCGATCGCCACTGCTGCATGAAAGCTAGGAGAACAGCGATGTGTACGACTTGCGGTTGCGGCGACGGGGAAGTGAAGATCGATGGCGTGGACGCCCATCACGAGCACGAGCATGTGCACGCCGACGGCACCCGACACAGTCACGGCCATGAACATGATCACAGCCACGAGCACGGGGCTGGCGAGCCCCGCGAGCATTCGCATGCCCACGGTCATCAGCACCGCTATGCCCCGGCCCATTCGCATGCGCCCGGCCTCGGCGCCAAGCGCATGGTGCAGATCGAGCAGGACATCCTGTCGAAAAACAATTCCTATGCGGCCGAGAACCGGCAGCGCCTGGCCGGGCGCGGCATTTTCGCGCTGAACCTCGTGTCCAGCCCCGGCTCCGGCAAGACCACCCTGTTGTGCAAGACCATCGAAATGCTCAGGGGCCGCCAGCGCGTCGCGGTGATCGAGGGCGACCAGCAGACCAGCCAGGATGCCGAGCGCATCCGTGCCACGGGCGCGCCGGCGATCCAGATCAACACCGGCAAGGGTTGCCATCTCGATGCGCACATGGTCGGCCATGCCATGGAAAAACTCGAACTGCCCGAGGACTCGCTGCTGATGATCGAGAACGTCGGCAACCTGGTCTGCCCGGCGGCCTTCGATCTGGGCGAAGCGCACAAGGTGGTGATCCTCTCCGTCACCGAAGGCGAGGACAAGCCGATCAAGTATCCCGACATGTTCCGCGCGGCGACGCTGATGCTGATGAACAAGTGCGACCTGCTGCCCTACCTGAGCTTCAGCGTGCCGCGCGCGATCGAATTTGCGCGCCGCGTCAATCCCGGCATCGAAGTCATCGAAGTCTCGGCCACCACCGGCGCCGGGATGGACGCGTGGCTGGAGTGGATCGCGCGCCGAGCCGCCGATGCGCGCGGCCGGCAGAAGGAACCCGCGGAGAGCCTGGGCTCATGAGCGCACCGGGCAGCGCCGTGCCGGCCTGTGTCGAACATCAGCTCGAGCTGGCGCAGTCCGCGCCGCCGCTGCTGTCGATGGGCGCCTGGTTCAAGAACACGGTGTGCCTCGCGCAAGGCCGCCGGGCCTGGGTCTCGCATACGGTGGGCGACCTGTTTCAGGCCGAAGCCTGCCTTGCTCATGAGGCGACGGCACGCGAGCTGCTGCTGGCGCTGGAAGCCATGGACCAAAAGCCGGTCGCGATCGCCCACGACCTGCATCCCGATCTGCATTCGACGCGCTTCGCCGTGCAACTGGCGGCGGAACTCGGCATCGAGGCCATCGGCGTGCAGCATCACCATGCCCATATCGCCGCCGTCGCCGCCGAACACGGCATCAGCGGTCCCGTGCTCGGCCTGTCGCTCGACGGCGTCGGCCTGGGAACCGACGGCCAGGCCTGGGGCGGCGAACTCCTCAGCGTCGATGGGGCCCACTTCGAGCGGCTCGGCCATCTGCGTCCGCTGGCCTTGCCCGGCGGCGATCGCGCGGCGCGCGATCCGTGGCGCATGGCGGCGGCAGCCCTGTTCGACCTCGGCCGCGGCGGGGAAATCGCCACGCGCTTTGCCGATCAGGCGGGTGCGCAAATCGTCGCCGAAATGCTGGCCAAGGGCTTGAACAGCCCGCGAACATCCAGCATGGGCCGGGTGTTCGACGCGGCGGCCGGATTGCTCGGCATCTGCCCGCAAATGGAATTCGAAGCCCAGGCCGCGATCGCGCTGGAACTGCAGGCGACGGCCCATATCGAGACGCATGGCTGGCCGGCGCCGCTCGAAGGGGGCTGGCGCATCGATGCCAACGGCCAACTGGATCTGCTGCACCTGCTGGGGGCCTTGTCATCCGAGCCGGACACCGGCTACGGCGCAGCGCTGTTTCACGCCACGCTGGTGGCCGCCTTGCTGCATTGGGTAATGAGGGCAGCCGAGGCGACCGGCATCGAACGCCTGGCCTGCGGCGGCGGCTGCTTCTTCAACAAGCTGCTGCGCGCGGGGCTGGTCGAGAAGATTCCCGCGACGGGTCTTGAATTGCTGCTGCCCAAGCGGCTGTTGCCCGGCGATACCGCGATTTCGCTGGGTCAGGTCTGGGTCGCGATGCATCTTCTGGAAAGCTGAATCATGTGTCTCGCAATACCGGTGAAGGTAGTGGAAGTCGGCGCCGGCGACACGGCGATTGTCGATCTCGGCGGCGTCAAGAAAGAGATTTCGCTGGCCCTGCTGTCCGATGTGAATGTCGGCGATTACGTGATCCTCCATGTCGGCTACGCGCTGACCAGGCTCGATCCCGAGGAGGCGGAAAGGACGCTGGCTCTGTTTGCCGAGATGAATGCAGAGGGCGCATCGGGAGCAACCGCCGCGCCGTGAAGTACATCGACGAGTTCCGCGACGGCGAACTGGCGAAGAACCTGGCGGCGAGCATCCGGGCCGAGGTCGAGCCCGGCCGCAGCTACAGCTTCATGGAGTTCTGCGGCGGCCATACCCACGCCATTTCGCGCTACGGCCTCTCCGACCTGCTGCCGCCAACGGTGCGCATGGTGCATGGTCCCGGCTGTCCGGTCTGCGTACTGCCCATCGGCCGCGTGGATATGGCGATCGACCTGGCGCTGAACCACGGCGTGATCCTGTGTACCTACGGCGACACGCTGCGCATCCCGGCCTCCGGTGGGCTCTCGCTAATGAAGGCCAAGGCACGCGGCGGCGATATCCGCATGGTGTATTCGACGATCGACGCCTTGCAGATCGCCCGCGACAATCCGCTGCGCGAAGTGGTGTTCTTCGCCATCGGCTTCGAGACCACCACGCCGCCGACCGCCGTCGCCATCCAGCAGGCCGAGGCCGAAGGCCTGAAGAATTTCAGCGTGATCTGCTGCCATGTGCTGACGCCGTCGGCGATCAGCAACATCCTCGAATCGCCGGAAGTACGCCAGTGGGGCACCGTGCCGCTCGACGGCTTCATCGGCCCCGCCCACGTCTCGACGGTGATCGGCAGCCGGCCCTACGAATTTTTCGCCGAGGAATACAGGAAGCCCGTCGTCATCGCCGGCTTCGAGCCTCTGGACGTGATGCAGGCCATCCTGATGCTGGTGCGGCAGGTCAATGAAGGCCGCGCCGAGGTGGAGAACGAGTTCTCGCGCGCCGTCAGTCGCGATGGCAACCTGAAGGCGCAGGACCGCGTCGCCGAGGTGTTCGAGCTGCGTCGCGAATTCGAGTGGCGCGGGCTGTCGGTGGTGCCGTATTCGGCGCTGAAGATCCGCCGGCAGTACGCCGCCTTCGATGCCGAACGCAAGTTCAAGCTGGACTACCGCTCGGTGCCCGACAACAAGGCCTGTGACTGCGGCGCGATCCTGCGCGGCGTGAAGAAGCCGCAGGACTGCAAGTTGTTCGGCACGGTGTGCACGCCGGAGAATCCGATCGGTTCCTGTATGGTGAGTTCGGAAGGCGCCTGCGCCGCGCATTACAGTTATGGACGTTACAAGGACATGCATTAGATGGCAGAAATCAAGCGCGGCTATGTGCGGCCGCTCGATCTGAAACAGGGCCGCGTCGACCTGACGCACGGCTCGGGCGGGCGCTCGATGGTGCAACTGATTACCGAACTGTTCGCCAAACATCTGGGCAACGTATATCTCGGCCAGGGCAACGACGGCGCCGTGTTGCCGGCGCCGACTCTTGGCGGTCGTGCGGGGCGTCTGGTGATGTCCACCGACTGCCACGTCGTCTCGCCGCTGTTCTTCCCCGGCGGCGACATCGGCTGCCTCTCGGTGCATGGCACGATCAACGACGTCGCCGTGATGGGGGCAACGCCGCTCTATCTCGCCGCCGGCTTCGTGCTTGAGGAAGGCTTTCCGCTGGCGGACCTGGCGCGCATCGTCGAATCCATGGCGCATGCCGCGCGCGAGGCCGGCGTGCCGGTGGTGACCGGCGATACCAAGGTGGTCGAGCGCGGCAAGGGCGACGGCGTCTTCATCACCACCACGGGTGTCGGCATCCTGCCCGACGGCCTCGAACTCGGCGGAGCGAGGGCGCGGCCGGGCGATGCCGTGATCATCTCGGGTTCGCTGGGTGATCACGGCGTGGCGATCATGAGCAAGCGCGAGAACCTGTCCTTCGACGCGCCGATCGAATCCGACACGGCGGCGCTGCACGGCCTGATCGCCACCATGCTGGCCGCCGGCGCCGACCTGCGCTGCTTGCGCGACCCGACGCGTGGCGGCTTGGCCGCGACGCTCAACGAAATCGCCGGGCAGTCCGGCGTCGGCGTCATGCTTCACGAAAAGGCGATTCCGGTGAAGCCGGTGGTTTCCGCCGCCTGCGAATTCCTCGGCCTCGATCCGCTCTACGTTGCCAACGAAGGCAAGCTGATCGCGATATGCGCGCCGGCCGATGCCGATCGTTTGCTGGCCGCGATGCGCGCCCATCCGCTGGGGCGCGAAGCCTCCCGCATCGGCGAGGTCGTCGTCGACGATCATCACTTCGTCCAGCTCACCACGGCCTTCGGCGGCAAGCGCATCGTCGATTGGCTGGCCGGCGATCAGCTTCCACGCATTTGTTGATGCCGCGTATTCCATGAGAATTCTGCTCTTGACCCACGCCTTCAACAGCCTGACGCAGCGCTTGTGGGCCGACCTGACGCGGCAGGGACACGAGTTGTCGATCGAGTTCGACATCGCCGACAGCGTGGCCGAGGAAGCGGTCGCGCTGTTTCGTCCCGACCTGATCGTTTGCCCCTATCTGCGCCGCGCGATTCCGGAGTCGGTCTGGCGCAAGCATGTCTGCCTCGTGGTCCATCCCGGCATCGTCGGCGACCGCGGGCCGTCGGCGCTGGATTGGGCGATTCACACGCGAGCGCCGACGTGGGGCGTCACGGTCTTGCAGGCCGAGGCGGAAATGGATGCCGGACCGGTATGGGCGCACGCGGAATTCGCCATGCGACCGGCGACCAAGGCCAGCCTCTATCGCAACGAAGTCACCGATGGCGCGGCGCAAGCCGTGTTGCAGGCGGTGGCGCGTCATGCGGCCGGCGATTTCGTGCCGCAACGCCCCGCGCAAAGCGAGTGGCGGCCCCTGATGAAGGCAGCCGACCGGCGCATCGATTGGCAGCGCGACGACACCGCCACGGTGCTGGACAAGCTGCGCGCCGCCGACGGCTTTCCCGGCGTCGAGGACGAACTGTTCGGCCAACCCTGCCGGCTGTTCGACGCCTGCCCGGAAGCGACCTTGACCGGCGCGCCCGGCTCACTCCTCGCCCGCCGCGAGAACGCGCTGCTGCGCGCAACGACCGACGGCGCGGTATGGATCGGCCATGTGCGGCGCATTCGTCCCGGCGAAGCGCCGATCTCGGTGCACAACATCGACGTCGAACGCCGTCTCGCCAGCGCCGACTTTGTCAAACTGCCGGCAACGCTGGCCTTCGCCGCCGAATGCGCGGCGCTGCCCGAGGTGTCGCTGCCGGACTGGTGGAAGCAAGCGGCGGCGACCTGGCAGGACATTGCCTACGAGGAAAATGGCGACGTGGGCTTTCTCCACTTCGAGTTCTACAACGGCGCGATGTCCTCGCGCCAGTGCGAGCGGCTGCGCGAGGCGCTGGCCTGGGCCCGGACGCGCCCGGCGAAAGTGCTGGTGCTGATGGGTGGCGAGGACTTCTGGTCCAACGGCATTCACCTCAACGTCATCGAGAAGGCGGAATCGCCCGCCGACGAATCCTGGCGTAACATCAACGCCATCGACGACCTGGCGCTGGACCTGATCGAAAACCGCGACCAGATCACGGTCGCGGCGGTGGGCGGCAACACCGGCGCCGGCGGCTGCTTCCTGGCGCGCGCGGCCGACCTGATGTGGGTGCGCGACGGAGCGATACTCAACCCGCACTACAAGAACATGGGCAACCTCTACGGCTCGGAATACTGGACCTACCTG
>JAOTRV010000027.1 GCA_030247575.1 Sulfuritalea sp. | reverse complement strand
GACAAGCCCTCGCGGTCTTGCCCTTGCCTTCGGCTAGTGGTTATCATGTCTTCATCATGAAGTCATGTCGGTACTCCCACAGGGGACTTCCACCCCATTACATCGCGCCCGTGCTGGGCGCACACCCGCCGGTCGACCCCGTTCCCTTCGGTCACTGGACGCTGCGCGATGAAGCCGCGCAGCGCCGGTCACCTGCACGTTCTTGCCACGCTGCAACACGCGACGGTTTTCATTCCCCTCTGACCCGCCGAGCGAGGGAGGTTCGCCGGGGGATGTCCGGTCGCGTTGTCCGACGACGGCCGCTTTTTGGCCGGCTAGTTTAGCGACCGGCCCGGCGGGCCCTCCGCCCGAAGGGCCGGGGAGGCGGAGTGCGCTTCTTTGGGTACTTTCTTGTCGCATCACAAGAAAGTATCTCGCCCGCCGGGGCGAGTCCCGGCATGTTTGTTCAGGGCACGGCCTTAAAAGTTGGCGCCGGCGATACGGCGAGAGACGAACTCAAACCGGCCGCTGCACCCACTCCAGCAACGGCTGCCACTGCTCGAGATCCTTTTCCGAGCGGCTCGCCGGCAGTTCGAAGATGCTCATGCCGTGCGCCGCGGCCTGCACGTAGTTCTGCGTATCGCGCAGATGGGCCACCACGGGCAGGCGGGTGTCCTCGAGGAAGCGCTCCAGTTCGCCCGCCGCCCGGGTGCGTACATCGACGCGCATGGCGACGATGGCGACGAAGGCGTCGTGCTTGCGGATTTCCTTCTCCTCGAACAGCCGCAGGAGAAATTCGCGCGTGGCGAGGATGTCGAAAATCGAGGGCTGCAGCGGCACGATCACGCGCTGGACCATTTTCAGCACATGGGCCAGTTTCTTGCCGTGCAGGCCGGCCGGCGTATCGAGTACGACGTGGGTGGTGTCCTTCGGCGGCCGCGCCGGATGGTCCGGCTCGATGTCCCAGGTCGCGATGTGCGGCAGCGCCGGCGAACGCAGCTTGAGCCATTCGCGCGAGGACTGCTGGCGGTCGATGTCGCCGAGCATGACGCGCTTGCCCTGACCGGCAAAGAAGCTCGCCAGATTCGTCGCCAGCGTGGTCTTGCCGACGCCGCCCTTGGGATTGGCGATCAGAAAAGATTCCATGCGACTATGGTAACAGCACCGTGGAACCCGTGGTCTTGCGCGCCGCCAGGTCGATCTGGGCCTGCGCCGCATCCTTCAGCGCGTAGGTCTGGTTGACTTCGATCTTCACCTTGCCCGAGGCGACCACATCGAACAATTCGCCCGCAATCGCCAGCAGATCGCTGCGCTGCGCGGTGTAGGTGAACAGGGTCGGCCGGGTGATGAACAGCGAACCCATCTTCGCCAGCAGGCCGAGGTCGAAGGGCGCCACGGGGCCGGAGGCGGCGCCGAACAGCACCATCATGCCCATCGGTTGCAGGCATTCGAGCGAGCCCATGAAGGTGTCCTTGCCGATCGAGTCGTACGCCACGCGTACGCCCTTGCCCCCGGTGATTTGCTTGACCCGCTCGACGAAGTTCTCGCGCGTGTAGATGATGGCGTGGTCGCAGCCGTGCGCCTTTGCCAGCGCCGCCTTTTCGTCGGAACTGACGGTGCCGATCACCGTGACGCCCAGCGCCCGCGCCCACTGGCAGACGATGAGGCCGACGCCGCCGGCGGCGGCATGGATGAGTATCGTGTCGCCGGGCTCGACCTTGCAGGTGCGGCGCAGCAGGTATTGAGCGGTCATTCCTTGCAGCATCATCGCCGCGCCGGTCTTGAAGTCGATCGCGTCGGGCAGCTTGACCAGGCGATCGGCGGGGATGGTGCGGACTTCGGCGTAGGCGCCGACCGGGCCGCCGGCATAGGCGACGCGATCGCCGACTTTCAGGTCGGTCACCGCCGCACCCACCGCCTCGACCACGCCCGCCGCTTCGAGGCCGATGCCCGACGGCATGGGCAGCGGATAGGCCCCGGTGCGGTGATAGATGTCGATGAAATTGAGACCGACGGCGTGGTGGCGCACCCGTGCCTCGTGGGGCGCCGTATCGCCAACGCCGACTTCTTCCCAGCACAGGACTTCCGGACCGCCGGGGGCATGGAAACGGATGGCATGAGTCATGGTTCAGCCTTTCAGGTGGTTGGCGTCGACGACGGCAAGCGCGGTCATGTTGACCAGGCGGCGTACTGTAGCAGTCGCCGTCAGAATGTGCACCGGCCTGGCCGCGCCGAGCAGCACCGGGCCGACCGTGATGCCGTCGCCCGAGGTGGCCTTGATCAGGTTGAAGGAAATATTGGCGGCATCGACATTGGGCATGATCAGCAGGTTCGCCTCGCCCTTGAGCCGGCAGTCGGGATACAGCTTCTCGCGGATGGCCTGCGACAGCGCGGCGTCGCCGTGCATCTCGCCGTCGACTTCCAGGTCCGGCGCGCGCGCCTCGATCAGCGCCCGCGCCGCGGCCATCTTCAGCGCCGATGCGGAACGCAGGCTGCCGAAGTTGGAATGCGACAGCAGCGCCACCTTGGGTTCGAGGCCGAAGCGGCGTACTTCCCTGGCGGCCATCAGCGCGATCTCGGCGACCTGTTCCGCCGAGGGGTCTTCATTGACGTAGGTGTCGCAGAGGAACAGCGTGTGCCGCGCCAGCAGCAGCATGTTCATCGCCGCGAAGCACTGCGCGTTCGGCGCCAGACCGATCACGTCATTGACGTGCTTCAGGTGCTGCGCATGGCGGCCGACCACGCCGCACAGCATGGCGTCGACATAGCCGCTCCTGAGCAGCATGGCGCCGATCAGCGTCGGGTCGGAGCGCAGCGCCTGCTTGGCGGCGCCCGGCGTCACGCCCTGGCGACCCATGAGCTGGTGATAACCCTGCCACAACTCCTTGTAGCGCGGATCGGATTGCGGGTTCACCACCTCGAAGTCGCGTCCCGCCTGCAGGCGCAGGCCGGCGGTCTCGATGCGCTTGCCGATGATCTCCGGCCGGCCGATCAGCACCGGCCGCGCCAGGCCTTCGTCGAGCACGGCCTGCACCGCGCGCAGCACGCGTTCGTCCTCGCCCTCGCAGTAGACCACGCGGCGCGGATCCTTCTTCGCCGCGGCGAACACCGGCTTCATGACGAAGCCGGAGTGGTAGACGAAGCTATTGAGCCTGTCGCGATAAGCGTCGAAATCGGCGATCGGCCGCGTCGCCACGCCCGACTCCTGCGCGGCCTGCGCCACGGCAGGCGCGATCTTGACGATCAGCCGCGGATCGAAGGGCCGCGGGATCAGGTATTCGCGGCCGAAGGCCAGGCTCTCGCCGCCGTAGGCCATGGCTACCACGTCGGAGGCTTCGGCCTGCGCCAGCTCGGCAATGGCGCGCACCGCGGCCAGCTTCATCTGTTCGGTGATGGTGGTCGCGCCCGCGTCCAGCGCGCCGCGGAAAATGAAGGGGAAGCACAGCACGTTGTTGACCTGGTTCGGATAGTCCGAACGGCCGGTGGCGATGATCGCGTCGGAGCGTACGCTCTTGACTTCCTCGGGCGTGATTTCAGGCGTCGGGTTGGCCAGCGCCAGAATCAGCGGGTTGGCCGCCATTTTCGCCACCATCGCCGGCTTCACCACGCCGCCGGCCGAGAGGCCGAGGAACACGTCGGCGCCCTCGATGATGTCCGACAAGGTACGCGCATCGGTCTTCTTGGCGTAGCGGTCCTTGATCGGGTCCATCAATTTCTCGCGGCCGACATGGACCACGCCTTCGATGTCGGTGACCCAGATGTTCTCGACGCGCACGCCTAGATTGACCAGCAGGTCGAGGCAGGCCAGCGCCGCCGCGCCGGCGCCCGAGGTGACCAGCTTGACGTCCTCCACCTTCTTGCCGACCAGCGCCAGGCCGTTCAGGATCGCCGCGCCGACGACGATGGCCGTGCCGTGCTGGTCGTCGTGGAACACCGGAATCTTCATCCGCTCGCGCAGTTTCGATTCGATGTAGAAGCACTCCGGCGCCTTGATGTCTTCGAGGTTGATGCCGCCGAAGGTCGGCTCCATGGCCGCGATCATGTCGATCAGCTTGTCGGCGTCGTTCTCGGCCAGCTCGATGTCGAAGACGTCGATGCCGGCGAATTTCTTGAACAGCACGCCCTTGCCTTCCATCACCGGCTTGGCCGCCAGCGGCCCGATGTTGCCGAGGCCCAGCACCGCCGTGCCGTTGGTCACCACGCCGACCAGGTTGGCGCGCGAGGTGAGCCGGCTGGCGGACGTCGGGTCATCGACGATGGCGTTGCAGGCGGCGGCCACGCCGGGCGAATAGGCCAGAGCGAGGTCGCGCTGGTTGGTGAGGCCCTTGGTCGGCACCACGGCGATCTTGCCCGGGGTGGGCCACTCGTGATATTCGAGGGCGGCGGCGGAGAGGTTTTCTTGTTCGTTCGACATTGCAGATACCTGTCTTGCTGGGGAACCTTAAATTCTATTCCTCTCCGGGTAACCGAGCCATTGGGGAATTCCACGAGTAGACGCCGGCGGGACGGCGCCCGCGCCCGCAGCCACAGGCTTTGCCGCAATGCAGCATTCGCTGTGGCAGAATCTCCGGATCCAAATCCGGGAGTCCGTCATGAAGCGCGTCGTGTTCAACCAGAAGGGTGGCGTGGGAAAGAGCACCATCACCTGCAATCTCGCCGCCATATCCGCCGCGCGCGGCGCCCGCACGCTGGTGATCGACCTCGATCCGCAGGCGAATTCCACGCAGTATCTGCTCGGCGCAGCGGCCAAGGACCTCGAACTCACCGCCAACGAATTCTTCGACCAGATGCTGAGCTTCAAGCTGCGCCCGCTGCCGACCGAAGACTTCATCGCCGCGACGCCCTTCGAGAACCTCTCCATCCTGCCTTCCGGCCCGGCACTGGAAGAACTGCAGGCCAAGCTCGAATCGCGCTACAAGATCTACAAGCTGCGCGAGGCGCTGGACTCGCTCGAAGGCTACGACGAAATCTGGATCGACACACCGCCCGCGCTGCACTTCTACACGCGCTCCGCGCTGATCGCCGCCGACGCCTGCCTGATCCCCTTCGACTGCGACGAATTCGCCCGCCGCGCGCTCTACAGCCTGCTCGACAACGTCAACGAAATCCGCGCCGACCACAACGCCGGCCTTGAAATCGAAGGCATCGTCATCAACCAGTTCCAGGCCCGCGCCAGCCTGCCGCAGCGGATCATCGACGAGCTGCGCGAAGAAGGCCTGCCGGTGCTGGCTTCGTTCCTCTCGTCCTCGGTGAAGATCAAGGAATCGCACCAGCAGGCCAAGCCCATGATCCACCTCGACCGCGGCCACAAGCTGGCGCAGGAGTTCGGCGCGCTGTTCGACGAACTGGAAAAGGCGCGCAAGGCCCGCGCCAAGGCAACGGCGAAGAAGCGCGCCTGATCATCCGCCGGGTCGGCAAATCCGGCTTGCGCGTTTCGAAAATGCGCCTACAATGGATATACATATCTGTATATCCATACGAGTTCCATCATGAACCTGAATATCGCACGCTGGGGCAACAGCCTGGCTCTTCGCATTCCCGCCGACTATGCGCGACGTATCGGCATCAAGGAAGGCGACAGCGTGGAGGCCGGCTTGACCGTGGATGGCGGGATCGCCATTCGTCCCGCGCGGTGGAACCGGAAAGCCTTCGCGCAGGAACTCGCGGAAACACGCGATGCCATGCCGATGGGAACCTCGGTGATGGACGAATTGCGACGCGGCGCGCGTTACTGATGCTGTACGTCGATACCAGCGTGCTGGTCGCGCTGCACACGCGCGAAGCGAAAAGCGCCGATGTTTCGCGCTGGTATGCCGGCTGCACCGATGAACTAGTTTCCGCCGCCTGGTGCGTGTCGGAGTTCGCCAGCGCCCTGGCCATCAAACAGCGTACCGGCCAGATCGGCGAAGCCGATGCGCAAGCGGCATGGCGACAGTTCGAACGCATGTGCGCCGGCGATCTGTACCTGCTGCCGGTGGAGCCGGCCACGTTTCACCGCGCCGCGATTCTGTCGCTTGATGTTGCGTCGGGCCTCCGCGCCGGAGATGCGCTGCATCTTGCCGCCGCGCTGGAGGTAAAGACCAAGGGCATGGCCACGCTCGATGAAGTGATGGCGAAGAACGCGAAGCGCCTGAAGTTCAAGCTGGCCGCGTTTTGACCGCGCTTCCTCCTCCCACCCTTTCGGCACGGACGCCTCCACCATGATCCCCGGCCTGATCCTCGCCGTCATCCTCGGCCTCGTCGCGATCGTCTTCTGGCAACGCTACCGGCGACTTGCCCGCGACCGATTCATCCGCGACTACGTACTGCCCAAGGGCTTGTACGAGCGCCTGCGCAAGCGCCGGCCGGAACTCGAAATGAAAGACTGCATGCTGGTCGCGCGCGGCCTGCGCAAGTTCTTCCTCGCCTACCTGCATTCCGGCAGGCAATTCGTCGCCATGCCCTCGCAAGTGGTCGACGACCTGTGGCACGAATTCATCCTCTACACCAAGGCCTACGACGATTTCTGCAAGCACGCCTTCGGGCAATTTCTTCACCACACGCCGGCCGTCGTGCTCGGCCCCGACAAGCGCGACAACGAAGGCCTGCGCCGCGTCTGGTGGCATGCCTGCAAGGAAGAGAACATCGACCCGGCCAAACCGCTGCGCCTGCCCCTGCTGTTCGCGCTCGACGCCAAGCTCGGCATCGCCGACGGCTTCGTCTACACCCCCGACTGCAAGTCGCTGCGCAGCGACGCCGGCGGCAACGTGCATTGCGGCACCGACTTCAGCGACAGCTCGGTCGATGGCGGCACCGATGGCTTCGGTGACAGCGATGGCGGAGGTGATGGTGGCGGTGATGGAGGTGGCGGTTGCGGGGGTGGGGGCGACTGATCGCCGTTACCTGCAAGGCAAAGCGGCGTACCAGGTACGCAAAGCGAAGCAGCGCCGACTCTTGGCTCCCTGCATTCCCGCGAAAACGAAGTTTCAGTGAAGGCTAACCTTCAGGTTATGCCGAAACTAAAGCGGGAATCCAGTAGCTATCGTCGGGGATGTCGGGATTCGCCCCGGCCCTGCGGGCGGAGGGCTCGCCAGAGTCTCGCCCGTTCGCGCGGGAGGAAAAAGCCGTCGCGCATGATCGACCGTGGCGGAGGCAAATTAAAAGTAGATCGCCCAACGCGGCATCTGCCACTTGTCATGCGACAAAATTAAGCGTCTAATCCAATCCAGATATGTCGCCCTAGTACGAATGCTGCGCGTTCCAACCCCCGCCTCTCGTGCACCTGAGCAAGGATTTTCGGAGGATTCGACATGGTGCTTGCGTCGGAAGAATTAGGGAGCCACGAAATATTCCTGCCCAACAACTCAAGCCCTTGCGGACCCCACCCCCGATTTGACAGCTTGGCGGCGCCTTTGATGTTCCGTATTCGGATGTCCGCATAACGTTGGACGTCATGAGACATCACCTCCCGGCCGCATTCCTCGTTTTCGGCTTTCTGGCTGCTGCAGTCGGCACCGGAGTACTGCAGATGTTTCCACGGGTCAGCTTCTCATTCGCCCTCGCTGGCGCGCCATTCGTATCGCCACGCCCAGCATTCGGTACTCTCTGTGCAGCCCTGTCTCTCCCGGCTCGCTGCATCAGCCACCGCGTCATCGCGGTTGCTGGTTTGCCATTGGTCCTCACCTGTTCGTCGATGCTCGCGCCCGACCTTCTCGCAAGCACCTTCGCTGATCGGCAGGCGGGCTTGTTCGGCCCCCTGACGCCTGTGTCACCTTCCTATTTGCAGCTCGGTTACCTCGTTATTTTTCTGCTGCTGGATGCCGCCATGTGCATTGCCAATACAGCTGACTGACCCGCCATCGAAGAAGCCGCACCGTGTCTCCGGCAACCGCATGCCGTTCATGTCAAGCCTTGGACTTTCAAGTCGCCCTCTCTCAACACCACCAGGAGACGTACATGTTGATATTTACGAATCGTCAATTTGATGGCGCTTTCTCCAATGAACAACTGCTCACGAGAAAGTACGCTCCCTTCGCGCCGACCCTGAATTGCTGTGAAGTATCAAGTACGGGTGCTGCGCCGCTCAAGTGGAAAACAAGCAATGCAAAATCCGATCTTGATGACGAGAACGTTCTGGGCAGGTTGAGGGCTTGCTTCGCCGGGAACAAGGCGGCCCTGGTTTTTATCCACGGCAACAACAATGAACCGAACGACTGCTTTACGCGCTGCAAGGAACTCGAAGATCAGTACGGCGTGTCGGTCATCGGATACTCGTGGACATCGGAGGGGTTCAATCCGGACGGAACAGATTTGTCGGGCATCAGTTCCGCAAAGGCGAAGACGGATATTTGCGACGAAACACTGGCAGATGTTTCCAAGGACAACCTGCAGGAGGGCTGGATCAATAGAAAGGCACGTCGCTACGCCCAGGCAAAAATAAATGCCCAGCACAGCGGCGCATCGCTTGCGCGTTTTTTGAGGCTGGTGGCGTCTGCTCGCCTTGCCACGATGAAGCAGCCGTTTTCAGTGGCTGTCCATAGCCTGGGCTGCCATTTCATGCACTATGCCATTGAGCACGACGGCGCCAGTGAATCACTGGCGGTTGCGCACAACGTTGCGTTGATTGCCGGATGTACGGGCGCAGCGAAACATGTCGCATGGGTCGGCAAGATGAATCCGGTCCGCAAGATTTACATCACGTATACGATTGCTGATTCAGTGGTGGCGGCTGCGCGAGTGATTGACGGGGACATCAAGCTCGGTGCCGACCCGGGTTCTGAAAGACTGCCTGCGCCGAAATGTCGGTATGTCGACTTCGAAGGCGCGGCGAAAATGAAGCTGGGGGCGCACCGATACTTTGTGGCTGACCCGGGGAAAAAACTTTCCAAGGAAGCCGCGAAACTCTTCGAAAGGGTGTTCCAGTCCCTCGATGATATTGAACGCAACGAAAACGTAAAGAACGTTTACCCGCTGGCTTGTTCGCCTGACGGGACTACCTGCTACATGGGCATGGGCTCGTCACCGACCGGCATTGGCTAGCTGGTTCGAAGCTCGTGCGCCCGGCAGCAGCGATACGACGTCGGGTTCACTTCACATTTCAGGGCGAGCAACGCGCGAAGCGGTTCGCCTTCTGCTCTGTCCTGCCGAGCGAGGAGGGTTCGCCGGGAGTTGTCCGAGCGCAATGAGTTTGCGCGACTGCTTCGATGGGCCTCTCGTGTTGAGCCGGCTGCCACCTGGTTGAGCATTCGCCCTGAGCTTGTCGAAGGGCGCGCAGGGCTTCGACAGGCTCAGCCTGGCCGGTGGTTTCAAGTTCACTGATGCCGGATCAATGGCGAGGCCGGCCTGACGCTTCAGGCCGAGGCGGGGCGGAGAGCCGGATTCGCAGGCTCGTTTGCCTGCTTTCTTGCGCGAACAACAATCAGGTCAGCCCCGCCTGACTCCGCCGCAATGCCCAGAAATTGAAACCCGCATACACCACATAGGCCAGCAGCCACGCCACCCCGATCGCCGGCAGCGAAAGCGCACCGGGCAGCAGCATCAGCAGCGCGGCGAACAGCGGCAGGGACAGCAGTTCCCCGGCCGTCACGGCCCATCCCGCGCCGCGGGCGAAGAGGCCGAACAGAAAGATCCAGGACAGCATGCGCAGGGCATCGCCGGCGAAGAAGGGCAAGGCGTCGAGCCGGCCGACAGGGAAGCCTTCGCGGTAGAGCAGCGCCAGCGCCTGCGGCAGCAGCAGCCACAGCGCGCAAAGCGCCAGCAGCGCGGGCCGCAGCACTTGCCGGGCCGCGGCGCGCAGTTCCGCTGCAAAGGCCGGCGCTTGCTTCGCTGCGGCCAGTCGGGGCAGAAAATAGGCATTGAGCAGGCCGGCCGCGACGGCCGTGATCCATTCGCTGGTGCGCCACAGTGCCTGCACCGCGCCCGCCGTTTCCCACGAGGCGGAGGCCGCGATCTCGAGCCGCGCGATGGCCATCGCGGCCGGACTCAGGATGCCGATCGCGATGCCGGCCGCGACGAAGGGGCGCAGGCCGTGTCCCGCCGGCAGCGGCGCTTTCGCCGATCGCGCATCGAGAAGCAGCAGCAGCGTCGCCGCGGTGCCGAACAGCACCTGGCCGCCGAGCAGGGCGGACAGTTCGACCGCCGGCGGCGCCAGCCACAAGGCGAGCAGCGGCACGGACAACTGCGTGGCCACGACCAGGATGGCCCGGCCGGGCCGCGCGCGGCCTAGCAGCCAGGCGACGAACAGCCCCGGCGCAACGCCGATCCAGCCGGCGGCGAATGCCGGCCAGACCAGCGGCGCCAGCTGCGGCGGCAGCAGCGTGGGCAGCAGCCCGGACAGAGCCAGCAGTGCGAGTACGGCAAGGCAGGTGCCCGCGAGCAACAAGCCGAGGCGCAGCGCATCGCCCAGGAGTCGACGCTGGTGGCACGGCGCGACGCCCGCCACGCGGCCGGTGAGCCCGATGCCGATGCCGGCCAGCGTGACGCCGGCGACCATCTCGGCCAGGCTGTTCACCTGCGCCCAGTGTGCGACGAGTTCGGCGCCGCCGCGCAGCGCGAGCAGCTTGTCGATCAGCGCGCGGCCGGCCAGCCCGGTGAGGACGAAGCCGAGCGCGGGCAGCAGCCGCGACGGGCGGCCGATCTCACTGAACGTTGCGGCAGGCATTGTCACCGACGCGAAGACCTGCGTCCTGACCGGGAAAGCCCTCAGCCCAGGCGAACCAGTACGCCTTCGAGCGTCGCGACAGTGCGCTCGACATTGCCCAGCTTGTCGAGGCCGAAGAGCCCGACGCGGAAACTGCGGAAATCGGCCGGCTCGTCGCATTGCAGCGGCACGCCGGCCGCCGCCTGCAATCCCTGGGCGACGAACTTCTTCGCCGACTGGATCTCGGGATCGGTGGTGTAGCTGACGACCACGCCGGGCGCCTCGAATCCGGCCGCCGCAACGCTGGGAAAGCCGCGGCCGGCGAGCAGTGCGCGCACGCGCTGGCCGAGTTCCCGCTGCTGACGACGGGCGAGCTCGAAACCATGAGCTTGCGTGTCGCGCATCGCGTCGCGCACGCGGCGCAGGGCGTCGGTGGGCAGGGTGGCGTGATAGGCATGGCCGCCGTTTTCGTAGGCCTGCATGATCTGCAGCCACTTCTTCAGGTCGCAGGCGAAGCTGCTGCTGGTCGTATCGGCGATGCGGGCCGCGGCGCGCTCGCCGAGCATCACCAGGCCGGCGCAGGATGGCCCGCTCCAGCCTTTCTGCGGCGCGCTGATCAGGACGTCGATGCCCATTTCGCGCATGTCCACCCAGAGCGCGCCGGAGGCGATGCAGTCGAGCACCAACAGGCCATCGACCTGGCGCACCGCGGCCGCCAGGGCGCGCAGGTAGTCGTCGGGCAGCAGGATGCCGGATGCTGTCTCGACATGCGGCGCGAACACCACCTCGGGACGCTGTTCCAGGATCGCGGCGACCACCTCGTCGATCGGCGCCGGAACGTAGGGCGCCTGCGCGCCCGCGCCGACGCGGCGCGCCTTGAGCACCGTGGTGCCGGCAGCGATCCGGCCCGTGTCGAGAATCTGCGACCAGCGGAAACTGAACCAGCCGTTGCGCAGCACCAGGCAGCGCCGCCCGCCGGCGAACTGGCGCGCCACGGCTTCCATGGCAAAGGTGCCGCCGCCCGGCACCACCGCGACCGCGCTGGCGCCGTAGACCTCGCGCAGGGTGCGCGAAACGTCGCGCATCACGCCCTGGAATACTTGCGACATGTGGTTGAGGGCGCGGTCGGTATAGACCACCGAGTATTCGAGCAGTCCGTCCGGATCGACGTTGTTCAACAGGCCAGGCATATTCACTCCATTTCAGACAGTTCGGCGGCGGGCGGAATCGCGGATTCGCGTCCCGCCGCCCGGCTCAAGCTTAAGGGAATTCTAGAAGGTGCCGGGATAGGCGCCGCCGTCGAGCAGCCAGTTCTGCCCGGTGATGAAGCCGGCCTGCTCTGAACACAGCCAGGCGCAGGCGGCGCCGAACTCCTCGGGGTTGCCGATGCGGCCCGCCGGAATCGTCGCCACGCGCTCGGCCAGCACCTGTTCGTAGGGCACGCCGCGCGCCCTGGCCTGGCCGCCGATCACCGTGGCGATGCGGTCGGTGTCGAAGAAACCGGGCAGCAGGTTGTTGATGGTGACGTTGTGCGCCACGGTCTTGCGCGAGAGTCCCGCGACGAAGCCGGTGAGACCGGAGCGCGCGCCGTTGGACAAGCCCAGCACGTCGATCGGCGCCTTGACCGCGCCCGAGGTGATGTTCACGATGCGGCCGAACTTCTTCGCGATCATGTGATCGACCGTGGCCTTGATCAGCTCGATCGGCGCCAGCATGTTGGCATCGAGCGCGGCGAGCCAGTCGTCGCGCGACCAGTTGCGGAAATCGCCGGGCGGCGGGCCGCCGGCGTTATTGACCAGGATGTCCGGCTGCGGGCAGGCGGCCAGCGCGGCGGCGCGGCCGGCCGGCGTGACGATGTCGGCCGCCACGGTGAGCACGGTGGTGCCGGTCGCCGCTCGGATTTCGGCGGCGGTCTTCTCCAGCGCCTCGGCGCCGCGTGCCACCAGCGTGATATTGACGCCTTCGCGCGCCAGCGCAAACGCGCAGCCGCGACCCAACCCCTTGCTCGATGCGCACACCAGCGCGCTGCGCCCGCGTATACCCAGATCCATGTTCAGCCTTTCAAAAAGTCAGCGACCAGCCGCCGGAATATCTCCGGCTGCTCGATGCAGGAAAGATGCGACGCGGAAGGAATGACTTCCAGCCGCGCACCGGGAATGCTCGATGCAATGACTTCGGACATCGCCGGCGGCGTGCCGGGGTCCTGCGCGCCGGCAACGACCAGCGTCGGCGCGCGGATGGCGCCGATGCGCGCCGTGATGTCGAGACCGCGGATGGCCGCGACGCAGCCGGCATAGCCCGCCACCGGCGTAGCCGCGATCAGCTTGCCGATGCGCCGCATCGTGGCGGGCTGCGCCGCGCGAAACTCCGGCGTGAACCAGCGCCCCAGCGTGCCTTCGACGAGGCCGGCGCAGCCCTGGGCGCGGGCGATGGCGAGGCGCTCGTCCCACAGCGGCGAGGCTTCGGGCGGAATGCGGCTGGTGGAGCTTGCGATCACCAGCGTGTCCAACCGCTCGGGAGCGCGCAGGGCCAGATGCTGGCCGATCATGCCGCCCATCGACAGGCCGACGAAATGGGTACGCTCGATGTTCAGCGCGTCGAGCAGGCCGGTGACGTCGGCGCTCAGCTGCTCGAAACTGTAGGCGCCCCCGGGTGCTGTCGTGCCGCCGTGGCCGCGCGTGTCGTAGCGCAGCACCGTGAAAGTCGACGCCAGCGACACGGCGATTTCATCCCACATCGTCAGGTCGCAGGTCAGCGAATGCGAGAGCGTGACCCAGGGGCCGCTGCCTTCGACCCGGTAGCGAACGTCGATGTCATTGACGCGAATGGTTTTCATGCTGCCTCCGCAGGGCCGCCCCAAGGAGGCAGCGAGCCAAAACCCGGAAACCGCCTCGGCGGTTGAACCGATGTCACCCCCTTTCGCGGAAAGGGGGCCGGGGGGATTGTCGTCATCATGCCGCCTCCAGTTTCGCGACCGACAGCGCCAGCCACTTCATGCCGGCATGGCCGAAATTGACCTGCACGCGGGCATCGGCGCCGCCGCCCTCGGCATTGACGATGACGCCGAGGCCGAATTTTGCATGCATCACGCTCTGGCCGATGCGAAAGCCGCTGCGGCCCTGCGACGACTCGCTGCGCCTCGGAGTCGCGCCATAGGCCGGTGTTGGCGACGCGGCGAAGCCGCCCTTGCCGGCGCGCGGCGTGAGCCACTTGACCAGTTCATCGGGAACCTCGTCGAGGAAGCGCGAGGGCAGGTTGTAGCGCGTCTGGCCGTGCAGCATCCGGGTCTGCGCAAAGCTCAGGTAGAGCCGCTGCCGGGCGCGGGTGACGGCGACGTACATGAGGCGCCGCTCCTCTTCCAGCCCCTTGTCTTCCAGCATCGAATTCTCGTGCGGGAACAGGCCGTCTTCGAGGCCGCTGATGAAGACCACGTTGAACTCCAGGCCCTTGGCCGAATGCACGGTCATCAGTTGCAGCGCGTCGTCGCCTTCGCCGGCCTGATGCTCGCCGGCTTCGAGCGAGGCGTGGGCGAGAAAACTGGCCAGCATTGGCTGGACAGTTTCAGTGAAGACCAATGCCCCAGGCGTCATGTCGGAACTAAAGGCGGCGAGGTCGCTGCCGAACTCGCCGCTTATGCCACCTTCTATCTCGCCGTCCTGATTCGGCGTGCCCTCCTCGGCGACGAAGCTCGCCGCGGCATTGATCAGTTCGTCGAGGTTGTCCAGCCGCTCCTGGCCTTCCTTCTCGTTCTGGTAATAAGTGCGCAGGCCGGACAGCTCGACGACGTGATCGACCAGTTCCGGCAGCGGCAGGTGCGCCGCCTCGCGCAGCCAGCCGATCAGCGCGGCGAACGCAGCCAGCTTGGCGCCGCCGGCGCCCGCGACCTGCGGGATCGCCGCATGCAGGCTGCTGCCTGTCGCCTTCGCCGCGTCCTGCAGGTTTTCCAGGCTGCGCGCGCCGATGCCGCGCGCCGGGAAATTCACCACGCGGGCGAAGGCCGTGTCGTCGTCGGTGTTGGCGATCAGCCGCAGGTAGGCCAGCGCGTGCTTGATTTCGGCGCGCTCGAAAAAGCGCAGGCCGCCATACACGCGATAGGGCAGGCCGGCGTTGAACAGCGCGTGTTCCAGCGCCCGCGACTGCGCGTTGCTGCGATAGAGCAGCGCGATCTCGGCGCGGGCATGGCCTTCGCGCGTCAGCGCCTTCACTTCCTCGACGATCCAGCGCGCTTCGTCGCCCTCGGAATACGATTCGTAAATGCGGATCGGCTCGCCGCTGCCGGCCTCGGTCCACAGGTTCTTGCCCAGCCGCGTGGGATTGTTCCTGATGATGGCATTGGCGGCGTCGAGGATGTTGCCGTGGGAGCGGTAGTTCTGTTCGAGGCGGATCAGGTTCCGCACCTGGAACTCGCGCTCGAAGTCGGCCATGTTGCCCACATCCGCGCCGCGAAAGGCGTAGATGCTCTGGTCGTCGTCGCCGACGCAGAACAGCGCGGCACCGCCGCCGGCGAGCAGCTTGAGCCAACGGTATTGCAGCTTGTTGGTGTCCTGGAATTCGTCGACCAGGATATGGCGGAAGCGCTCCTGATAGTGGCGGCGCAGCGGTTCGTTGCGCTCCAGCAGTTCGTAGGAGCGCAACAGCAGCTCGGCGAAATCGACCACGCCTTCTCGCTGGCATTGGGCCTCATAGGCCTCGTAGAGCGCGACACGCTTGCGCGCCCAGTCATCCCAGGCTTCGACGGCCGCGGCGCGCAGGCCCTGCTCCTTCTGCGCGTTGATGAAATGGCACAGCTCGCGCGGCGGGAACTTTTCGTCGTCGACATTGAGCGATTTCAGCAGGCGCTTGACGGCCGCCTGCTGGTCGGCCGAATCGAGTATCTGGAACAGCTGCGGCAGCCCGGCATCGCGGTAATGGGCACGCAGCAGACGGTTGCACAGGCCATGGAAGGTGCCGATCCACATGCCCCTGACGTTGATCGGCAGCATGGCGGCGAGCCGCGCCTGCATTTCCTTGGCGGCCTTGTTGGTGAAGGTCACGGCGAGGATGCCCGGCGGCGAGACCTGCCCGGTGGAAATCAGCCAGGCGATGCGCGTCGTCAGCACGCGCGTCTTGCCCGAGCCGGCGCCGGCGAGGATCAGGGCATGCGCCGGCGGCAGGGTGACGGCCGCGAGCTGAGGCGGGTTGAGATGGTCGAGCAGGGATGCCATGGCGAGGACGCGTCGGTGAGGCTTCGATTATATCGACCGGGCCGGATGCCCAAGCCGCTCGGCTAGAATTGGCGGCTTGTGCTGTCAGGAGCGCTGGGAATGGGCGGACCCGTTGCAGAAGACCAGGCATCAAGTCTCGCCACATTGAGCGAAGTGGGCCGCCGACGGCTCCAGCTCGGTCTCTGGATCATGCTGGGGGTGGCGGTTGTCGCCGTGGCGCTGCAGCCGGTGCTGGCTCCGGGCGAAGGCAGCCGTGCCATCGGCGCCTTCATGATGATCCCCACGGCAGCCGCCGCAATATGGCTGATCCGCCTGCAGCGCGTGCGTGCGGCAGTCGTGACTCTGGTCTTCGGCGCCTGGCTGGTGGTCACCTTCAGTGCGGCATTTCATGGCGGGGTGTTCTCGGCCGGAATCTATGCGTACCCGATACTGGTCGTCATTTGCGGCTGGACGCTGGGCATGCGGGCCACGCTTGCCTTGGCGATCCTGACCATCGCGACGGAAGCGGCGATGACCATAGCCGGAGTTCAGGGCCTGATTGCACAGGCACCGGCGCCGGCGCCCTGGCAGTGGGTGATTCATGCCGTCATGCTGGTCGGAGCACTCGGCTTTGTCAGCTTTTCGATAGGCGCCTACGACGACCAGATCAACTACATCCGGGCACTATCCGCGGAACTGGCGCTGAAAGTCACCGATATCGAAGCGAAAAACCGGGAGCAGGAGCTGCAAACCCTGCGCTACCGCACGCTGCTCGACGCCCAGTCGGATGCCGGACTGGGACTGTTCATGATCAGGAATCGCCGCATCACCTTCGTCAACCAGGCGGTCTCGCAGATGCTCGGTTATTCGCACGAGGAGCTGCTGGCGCTGCCGAGCTATGCGCAACTGCTGCATCCCGACGACCTGAAGCGCGTGGCGCTGAACCACGAGCGCCGGCTGCGCGGCGAGAACTTCGAAAACCGCTACGACATCGTCGTGCAGACCAGATCCGGCGAGCGGCGCGAAGCCGAAATCACCGTCGCCACCCTGCCCGGCGAAGGCGAGCCCGGGGTTCTGGTCATTCTTGCCGACATCCACCAGCGCAAGCAGGTGGAACGCGAACTCTCGCATTCACGGGAAATGTTCTCCCACGTGTTCCAGAGCAACCCGACGGCCGTGGCGATCAGCCGCATCGCCGACGGCCGTTACCTGGACGTCAATCCCGGCCATTGCCGGCTGTTCGGCTGGCGCCGCGAAGAAATGGTCGGACGCAGCTCGGTCGAGCTCGGCATCTGGCCCAATCAGGCCGAGCGCGAGAAATGGGCGGCCGAACTGCGCAAGACCGGTCAGCTCGCCAACTGGACCGCCGAGCTGTGCGATCGCAACGGCAAGCGACTCAACGCCGCCATCACGGCCGATATATTTTCGGTCGCGGAAGAGCCGGTGGTGCTCGCCTTCGTCAGCGATTACACCGATCTGCGGCAGGCCGAGGCCGGCCTGCGGCGCAGCGAAGAACGCTTCGGCCGGATGTTCCAGGCCAGCCCGGTGGCGACCGTGGTCTCCCGCCTCGCGGACGGAGCCTACCTCGATGTCAATGAGGCATTCACCCGCCACTTCGGCTGGAGCCGCGAAGAAGTGCTCGCCACCACCGCAAAGCGCCTCGGCATCTGGCCGGATCTCGCCGTGCGCGCGCGCTGGTTGGCCACCCTGCAGGAGAAGGGCGCCGTGCGCGACTTCGACGTCGAACTGTGCACCCGGTCCGGCGAACGCCGGCAGTGCATCATCTCCGCCGAATTGATCGATTTCGACAACGAGCAGTGCCTGATCGCGCTGATTCACGACATCAGCGACCGCCACCGGGCCGAGGATGAAGTGCGCCGGCTCAACAGCGAACTGGAAGAGCGGGTGCTGCATAGAACCATGGAGCTGACCGAGGCCAACCAGGAACTTGAGTCGTTCGCCTACTCGATCTCCCACGATCTGCGTGCGCCCCTGCGCGGCATCGACGGCTTCTCCCGGCTGCTGCAGGAAGAATACGAGCAGAGGCTCGACACCCAGGGGCGGGAATATCTCGCCCGCGTGCGTCGTGCCGCGCAGCGCATGGGTACCCTGATCGACGATCTGCTGGAACTTTCGCGCGTGACCCGCCAGGAGATGAAGCGACAGCCGGTCGATCTGTCGGCCATCTGCCGGGAAGTGGCCGCCGGCCTGCGCCAGGAGCAGCCGGAGCGCGCCGTCGAGGTGTCGATCGAGCCGCACTGCACCTGTCAGGGCGACCCGCAACTGCTGCGCGTGCTGCTGGAAAACCTGCTGGGCAACGCCTGGAAATACACCCGCACCACGCCGCATGCGCGCATCGAATTCGGCGTCGAACGCGATCCGGCGGAAGGGGACGTCTTCTACATCCGCGACAACGGCGTCGGCTTCGACATGGCCTATGCCGGCAAGCTGTTTTCGCCCTTCCAGCGCCTCCACAACCCGAACGAATTCGAAGGTTCGGGCATCGGCCTGGCGTCGGTCTGGCGCGTGGTGCGCCGCCACGGCGGGAAAATCTGGGCCACGGCCGAAATCGGACAAGGCGCCACGCTCCGCTTCACTCTCGCCTCTGCGCCATCAAATCGGCAGCAGTAAGCGCTAGCATCGGTGACACTTGCGATAATTCCCTGCAAATCGTCGTATTGCAGCGCAACAAAAATACTTGAACTTAGGGTGTAGAGCCTAGATCTTGACTGTATGATTTTAATTGTTGCATTGCAACACCATTGCCTGAAAATGGCTTGACCCGGCCCACAAGGCCGGGAAGAGCCCGCCAGGACAGGAGAAACAGGTATGAACATGAAAGCGAAACACGACGCACCCAAACTTGCACCCAAACTGCTGCCGTGGCTGGCGAAGAAGGCGGGCATCAGCGAACGGCGCGCGCTGGCGCTATGGCTCGAATCCGAGCACTGGGCCGCGCGGCAGGCGGCTCCGGGTTCGTCGGCCTACTTCAAGCTCGCGATGGATCGCTTGCTGGAACTGACGGCCGCCGAATCCCTGCGCGAAGACGCCGCATCGTTCGGCTGGCGGCCATGGGCACGCGCCCAGGCGCGTTGCTGGGCGATTTCGATGCAACTGGCGCACCAGGGTTCGGCCCTGACGGCGCGTACTTGGCGGCTGCTCGGATCAGCCGCCCGGCAACATCAGCCCGGCTGAGTGCCGGGCTAGCGCACGACACTGGTCTTGAGCCCGGTCGCGGCCTTGAGCCGCGCCGCGGCCGCGCCGGCTTCGTCGGCGTTGGCAAAGCCCCTCAGCAGCAATTCGTAGTTCCAGCCGCCGGCCTGTGCCGCGCGCGGGAGGATGCGCGCGGCAAATCCCGCCTCGCGCATCTGGTCATACAGTTCCAGCGCAGCTTCCTCGCTCGTCGCCACGCCGGCCAGCACGCGCCACTTGCCCCGCGTCCGCGCCGCCCCGTCGCCGGGGAGAATGTCGGTCTGGCGCGCCAGCCTGACCAGGGTTTCCATATCGAGCGTCTTGATCTCGGCTGCCTTGCCGCGCGGAGCATCGAAATACGTCATCGGCTGGCTCAGCTCCGCGACCTGCCCGGCGCGGGTGATTTCGATGCGGCCTTCGATCAGGGCCACGAGTTCGCCGGTACTGTCCGTCCGGCCCCACAGGTCGGTGCCGCGAATGCCGATGGTGGACGTGGCGACACGGATCGCGATGTCGCGCGGCACTGCCCGCTTCAGCTTGTCCGTGGTGAAACGGAACGCCCCGTCGAGGATGTCCAGCGCGCCACGGAACGACCTTTGCGGCTGCAGGCTGCGCGTGTGAAAAGTGAAGCGCGCCGCTTCGCCGAGCTTGACCCGGCTGCCTTCCGCCAGCATCAGGTAGACCCTCGCACCCTGCCCGGTACGCAGCACGTCCCCGCTCTTCAGCTCCATGCCCGCCGCAAGCGGCACCGTGATGCCCTCGCGATCGCGCCAGGCCGGCGCCTGCACGGCCTCCACGGTCGCCGGGGCCGCTGCGAATACCGCGGCCGGGAACAGCAGCACGACGGATGCAAGCACAGTGAACAGGGTGCTGAGGGGCCGCATGCAAATCCTTTCTGTCAGGGCGGGCAGGTATAATTCCGCCCTTTGCCAGTACTCAAAATAGAAGCCCCGGCCATGCAGGAAAAATATCTTCCGACCGAAATCGAGCAGGCCGCGCAGGCCCACTGGAACACCACTCAGGCTTTCCGCGCCGCGCAAAGCTCCGACAAGCCGAAGTACTACTGCCTGTCGATGTTCCCCTATCCGTCGGGCAAGCTGCACATGGGGCACGTGCGGAACTATACCATCGGCGATGTGCTCTCCCGCTACCACCGCATGAAGGGCTACAACGTGCTGCAGCCGATGGGCTGGGACGCTTTCGGCCTGCCGGCGGAGAACGCCGCGATGCAGAACAGGGTGCCGCCGGCACAGTGGACCTGGGACAACATTGCCTACATGAAGAAGCAGCTCCAGTCGCTGGGCTTCGCCCTCGACTGGGAGCGCGAACTGGCGACCTGCGCGCCCGAGTACTACAAGTGGAACCAGTGGCTGTTCCTGCGCATGCTGGAAAAGGGCATCGCCTACAAGAAGACTCAGGTGGTGAACTGGGATCCGGTGGACCAGACCGTGCTCGCCAACGAACAGGTCATCGAAGGCCGCGGCTGGCGCACCGGCGCGGTGGTCGAGAAGCGAGAGATCCCCGGCTACTACCTGGCGATCACCAAATATGCCGATGAATTGCTGGCGGCGCTCGACACGCTGCCGGGTTGGCCGGAGCGGGTCAAGACCATGCAGGCCAACTGGATCGGCAAGAGCATCGGCGTGCGCTTCGCCTTTCCCTACGAGCTCGACGGCCGGCAGGAGCATTTGTGGGTGTTCACCACCCGCGCCGACACCATCATGGGCGTGACCTTCTGCGCCGTCGCCGCCGAGCATCCGCTGGCGACCCACGCCGCGAAGAAAAATCCGAAACTCGCCGCCTTCATCGACGAATGCAAGCACGGCTCGGTCATGGAAGCCGACATGGCGACCATGGAAAAGAAAGGCATGCCGACCGGCATTTTCGTCGACCATCCGCTGACCGGCGACAAGGTCGAGGTCTGGGTCGGCAATTACGTCTTGATGAGCTACGGCGAAGGCGCCGTGATGGCGGTGCCTGCCCATGACGAACGCGATTTCGAATTCGCCAAAAATTACGGCCTGGCGATCAAGCAGGTGATCGCCGTCGAAGGCGAGACGTTCTCGCTCGACGGCTGGCAGGAGTGGTATGCCGACAAGCAGCGCGGCAAGTGCGTCAATTCCGGCAAGTACGACGGGCTCGGGCTCGATGCCGCGGTCAGGGCCATCGCTGCCGACCTCTCGTCCCGGGACCTCGGCGCCACCCAGGTGCAATACCGCCTGCGCGACTGGGGCGTCTCGCGTCAGCGCTACTGGGGCTGCCCGATTCCGCTGATTCACTGTGACGCTTGCGGCACCGTGCCGGTGCCCGACGACCAGTTGCCGGTCAAGCTGCCCGAAGACTGCGTACCCGACGGCTCCGGCAACCCGCTGGCGAAGCGCGCCGATTTTGTCGACTGCGCCTGCCCCAAATGCGGCAAGCCGGCCAGGCGCGAAACCGACACCATGGACACCTTCGTCGATTCGAGCTGGTACTACGCGCGCTACTGCGTCGATCCGACGACGCGCGCGGCGAATTCGGCCATGGTCGATGCCGGCAGCAACCACTGGATGCCCGCCGACCAGTACATCGGCGGCATCGAGCACGCCATCCTGCACCTGCTCTACTCGCGCTTCTGGACCAAGGTGATGCGCGACCTGGGACTGGTGAAGTACGACGAGCCTTTCGCCAACCTGCTGACGCAGGGCATGGTGCTCAACCACATCTTCTCGCGCCGCACCGACAAGGGCGGCATCGAGTATTTCGCGCCCGAGGAAGTCGATCTCAAGCGCGACACAGATGGGCCAATGAGCGGCCACGTCGTCGGCGCCACGTTGAAAGCCGACGGCCAGCCGGTGGATTACGGCGGCGTAGGCACCATGTCGAAGTCGAAGCGCAACGGCGTCGACCCGCAATCGCTGATCGACGAGTTCGGCGCCGACACCGCGCGCTTTTTCATGATGTTCGCCTCGCCGCCGGAACAGACGCTGGAATGGTCCGATTCCGGCGTCGAGGGCGCCTACCGCTTCCTGCGCCGGGTCTGGGCCTTCGGCCATGGTTCGCACGGCGCGATCAGCCAGCAGGCCGCGATGCCGGCCAAGCTCCCCGAGCAACTCGCCGCCGTGCGCCGCGAAATCCACCTGCTGCTGAAACAGGCCAATTACGACCTTGGCAAGTTCCAGTTCAACACCGTCGCCTCGGCGGCGATGAAAATGCTCAACAGCCTGGAGAAGGCGCCCAGTGACGCAAATGCGGGCGACGGCCACGACGCCGTGGTCGCCGAATGCTTCGGCATTCTGCTGCGCATGCTCTCGCCGATCACGCCGCACATCTGCCACGCCCTTTGGATCGAGTTGGGCTACGGCGCCGACATCCTCGCCGCGCCCTGGCCGGAACCGCTCGCCGCCGCGCTGGTGCAGGACGAGGAAGAACTGGTGCTGCAGGTCAACGGCAAGCATCGCGGCAGCATCCGCGTCAAAGTCGGCGCCGACAGGGCGGCGATCGAAGCCGTCGCGCTGGCTTCCGAAGCGGCGCAGAAGTTCATGGAAGGCAAAGCGGCGAAGAAGGTCGTCGTCGTTCCCGGCCGCCTGGTCAACATCGTCGTCTGAGGAGTCCGCATGCGCGCCGCCAAACTGTCCGTCGTCCTGCTGCTGATCGGCGCATTGAGCGCCTGCGGCTTCAAGCTGCGCGGCAGCGAAGCGCTGCCCGGCTACAAGCTGCCGTTTTCCACGATCGCCCTCACGCTGCCGACCACGTCCGAGTTCTATGCGCAGCTCAAGCGCAACATCGAGGCGTCGTCGCCGGGCACCCGGGTCGTCGACGCCAAGGATGCGGAAGCCATCCTGACGGTGCTGGGCGACACGAACCAGAAGAACATCCTCTCGCTCAACGCCGCCGGCCGGGCGCGCGAATACCAGCTGGTGCGGACCTTCAGCTTCAAGGTGCACGCCAACATCGCAGCGGACGTGCCAGCGCCGCAGGTCAAATACACCGACGCGCGCCCCGCGGTCGTCGCCACCGAGTACATCCCGCCCAGCACCATCACGCTGCGCCGCGACATCACCTTCAGCGACGACCTGGTGCTGTCCAAGGAGTCGGAAGAAGCCTTGCTCCAGCGCGACATGCAGAGCGATCTGGTGCAGCAGCTGATGCGACGGCTGGCGGCGGCCAAGCCGCAGCCGGCCAAGACCGAGTAAGTTTCATGCAACTGCGGCCCGACCAGCTCGCGGCGCATCTTGCGCAGTTGGATAAGCCGCTGGCACCGCTGTACCTGGTCCACGGCGACGAGCCGCTGCTGGTGATCGAGGCCGGCGATGCGATTCGCGCCGCCGCCCGCAAACAGGGCTTCGAGGAGCGCGAGGTCATCATCGTCGGCACCAGCTTCAAGTGGGACGAGCTGTTCCTGGCCAGCGGCAACATGTCGCTGTTCGGCGGCAGCAAGCTGGTCGATCTGCGCATTCCGTCCGGCAAGCCGGGACGCGAAGGCAGCGAGGCGCTGCAGCGCTACGTTTCGACCCTGGGCCCCGGCATCGTCACCCTGATCACGCTGCCCGAACTCGACTGGCAGGCGAGAAAGGTCGCCTGGGTCACCGCCCTGTCGAATGCCGGCGTCGTCATCGAATGCAACGCACCGCCGGCGGCACGCCTGCCGCAATGGATCGCCGAACGCATGGCGCGGCAGAAGCAAAGCGCGCCCAGGGCCGCGCTGGAATTCATCGCCGCCCACGTCGAAGGCAACCTGCTGGCGGCGCATCAGGAAATCCAGAAGCTCGGCCTGCTCCATCCGCCCGGCGAGATTTCGCTGGCGCAGGTCGAGGCCGCGGTGATGAATGTCGCCCGCTACGATGTGTCGGATCTGCGCGACGCCCTCAAGGCCCGCGACACGGTGCGTGCCACGCGCACGCTGGAAGGTCTCAAGGCCGAGGACGCCGCGCCGCCGCTGGTGCTCTGGGCGCTGGCCACCGAGGCCCGCAACGCCTTGGCCCGCCCGGCGCTCTTGCATGCGGCGAAAATTGACCGCATCATCAAGGGTCTTGCGCGCGGTGACATCTGGGACGAGTTTCTCCAGCTGGCGCTGCGCCTGACGCAACCGAGGACACGGTAATGGATGTAAAGACCTACATGCAGCAAGTCGGCCGCGCCGCCCGCGAAGCTTCGCGTGCCACGGCGCGGGCCTCGACCGCCGCCAAGAACAACGCGCTGCTGGCCATGGCGGCCACGATCCGCGCGCGCGCATCCGAACTGCTTGCGGCCAATGCCGCCGATGTCGCCGAGGCGCGCGCCAACGGCCTCGATGCGGCGCTGATCGACCGCCTGACGCTGACGGAAAAGAGCGTCGAAGCGATGGCGCAGGGCCTCGAACAGGTCGCGGCGCTGCCCGACCCGATCGGCGAGATCGGCGACATGAAGCGCCGGCCTTCCGGCATCCAGGTCGGCAAGATGCGCGTCCCGCTCGGCGTGGTCGGCATCATCTACGAGGCGCGGCCCAACGTCACCGCCGACGCCGCGGCGCTGTGCCTGAAGTCGGGCAACGCCGCGATCCTGCGCGGCGGCAAGGAAGCCCTGCGCGCCAACCAGGCCATCGCCGGCTGCGTGCGCGCCGGGCTGGCCGCCGCCGGCCTGCCCGCAACCGCGGTGCAGGTGATCGAGACCACCGACCGCGAGGCCGTCGGCCATCTGGTCGCCATGCCCGAATATGTCGATGTGATCGTGCCGCGCGGCGGCAAGGGGCTGATCGAGCGCATCTCGAAGGAAGCGCGGGTGCCGGTGATCAAGCATCTCGACGGCAACTGCCACGTCTATGTCGATGACGCGGCCGATGGCGCCAAGGCGCTGCGCATCGTCGAAAACGCCAAGACCCAGCGCCTCGGCACCTGCAACACCGCCGAATCGCTGCTGATCGCGCGCTCCGTCGCCGTGTCGCTGGCGTCGACTCTCTGCGACATGCTCACCGCCCGCGGCGTCGAAATCCGCGGCTGCGAGGAAACGCGCAAGCTGGTGCCGCAAGCCGTTGCGGCAAGCGAAGAAGACTATTACGCCGAATACCTGGCCGCGATCATCTCGGTCAAGATCGTCGCCGACGTCGGCGAGGCGATCGAGCACATCAACAAGTATTCCTCGCAGCACACCGATGCCATCGTCACCGAAAACTACACCCACGCCATGCGTTTCCTGCGCGAGGTGGATTCGGCATCGGTCATGATCAATGCCTCGACCCGCTTCGCCGACGGCTTCGAATACGGCCTCGGCGCCGAGATCGGCATTTCCACCGACAAGTTCCACGCCCGCGGCCCGGTCGGACTCGAAGGCCTCACCTCGCAGAAGTGGATCGTGCTCGGCGACGGCGAAATTCGCGGCTGAGCCGCCAAACTTCCCTGCCCCGGCGCGTTCAGTGCCGGTACTGCGCCTCCTCGCTGCGTTTGTCGGCGTAGATTCCGAGCTGCGTCGCGTATGCGTCTTCGGCGGCTTTGCGCCGGTCGGCGCGCAGCTTGAGCAGGAGTCCGAGCAACAGCAGCAGCTCCGAGAGCGTGGTCCACTCCTTGAGATATTCCGCAATGAAGAGGACCGCGAAATCGATGCAGATGCTCGGATCGCCGCCGCAGGGCGCCATTTGCCAAGCTCCCTACCAGCGTACGCGGATGCCGTATTCCAGTACCGCGGCGCCGCCCGCCGGGACCGCGACATTCCATGAGGCCACGCGCGACGACTCCTTGGTGTGCTTCTGGCTTTCCTGCAGCATTTCCCAGTCGCCGGGCAGCGGCTCCTGCACGCGCACCGTCACGGCCTCGTCCTTGGCGTTGCGCAGGTCGATCCGGTAGGCCGTCTCGACGACGTTGTCGGTGATCTTGCGGTAGCTGGTCTGTTTGCGCTCCGCGGTGATGTCGAAGGCCTCGCCCAATCTCAGCTTCAGCTTTTCGTTCTTCGCCGTGTGCGCGATGCGATCCTCGCCGACGAACTGCGCCGCGCCCTTGCTGTCCCTGGCATAGACCCGCACGATGCCGGCCGGCAGCGGCTTGCCCAGCTGTCCGCCCTTGTTCTCGAACTCGAGGAAGACCGCCGGCTTCATTTTCTGGCCGATTTGGGCGTAGCGGTCTCTGTAGTACCAGTCGTTGCCGGCCAGCAGATATTCGCGGCGCACCGGCACCGCACTGGCCGAGAGCAGGGCCAGCTGCTTGGTCTGGTTGTCGGCGATGCCGGTCGGCCGCTCGAAGCTGTAGAGGTGGTAATCCATCAGCGCCTCCTGCGTGGCTTCCTGCGCCTTGGCGCGCGGCGCCGCTGCGGCCATGGCATAGACTTTTTGCAGCTCGGGCTGCCGCACGCGATTCACCGTGCCGGCGACCAGTTGCAGGGTCGCGTTGTCGAAACCGGCGCCGCTGCGATTGGTCAGCGTCACCCAGCCGTTGAGGTCGAGGCTCTTGCCGTCGGTCGACAGGTTGGCGACATAGTCGGCCTTCCACGACAGGCCGCCGGTGAGATAGGAAAGCTCGACCGCCTGCCTGCCGCCTGCCGCTTCGAGCAGGACCGAGAGCGTCGGCCGGTCGCGCAGGTTGGGCGGCACCGAATCGAAGGCCAGGCGGCCCGGCACGCCGGTTTCGATGCGGTCGGCAAAGCGCAGTACCGTGCCTTGTCCGGCGGCCAGCACGGTGGCCTTCTCGCGCCTTTCCTCGCCGGTGGTCGGGTGGGAACGGATCACCGTCACCTCGCGCCCGACATATTTCTCCAGCAGCTTTTGCGGCGTCAGCAGATCGAAATCGAAATTCTGTTCGACGAGGCTCAGCGGCTGCCCGGAAACCGCGCGCAGCAGCGCCGTTTCAGGGCGCATTTGCGCCGCCACTTCGCGCAGCGACAGGCGCGCCAGTCCCGCCGGTAGATCCACCCGGCGGCGTTCCTTGACCAGCGCCAGATCGTCGTTGTACACCGTCACCGCCACGGCTTCGCGATCCGCCGCGCCGGACGCGAGATCGCGCGCCGGCTCGGCAGCCTGGACCGTGGCCGCCACGAAAAACCCGACACTCAGCAAGCCTCTTCGCATGACATTCCCCCCCACCGATCGATGGCACAACCATAGCATGCCGGCGGCGGCGGTATGATGGCGCCGGACTGTCCATTCCCGAGGAGAAACAGATGAACAAGCTGCTTGCCATACTGCTGCTGGCCCTATCCCTGCCCGCGTTTGCCGCGCTCGAAGTGGGCGACGTGAAGTTCGACGACAAGGCAAAAGTCGGTGCCGGCGACACGGTGATCAACGGCGCCGGGATGCGCAAGGTGCTGTTCATCAAGGGCTATGCCATGGCCTTGTACCTGCCGCAGAAGGCTGCGGCGACGACCGAGGTGCTGGCGATGAAGGGAGCCAAGCGTATCCGCATGGTCCTGTTGCGCGATGCGTCGGGCGAAACCTTTGCCGGCGCGCTGGCCAGCGGAATACAAAAGAATCACAGCGAGCAGGAAATCGTTCCGCTCAACGCCCGCATCGAAGCCTTCAAGGCGACCATGATTGCCGCCGGCGCCGTGACCAAGGGCACAGCCGTTCATCTCGACTGGCTGCCCGACGTCGGCGGCGGCGTTACGCGCCTGACGATCGGCGGCGAAAAGAAAGGCGAGGATGTGGCCGGTGAAGACTTCTACCGCGCCCTGCTCAAGATCTGGCTCGGCGACCAACCGATCCAGGATGACCTCAAGCAGAACCTGCTCGGCAAGACGGCCTCCTGATGGCAGCGCCGACCGGACCCTTGCGGCAGGTCAGGGTCCTCGACCTCTCGCGCGTGCTGGCCGGCCCCTGGGCCTCGCAATTGCTGGGTGACCTCGGCGCCGACGTGATCAAGGTCGAGCGCCCCGGCGAGAATGGCAAGGGTGGCGACGACACGCGCGGCTGGGGGCCGCCCTGGCTGGCCGACGGTGAGGGCCAGCCGACCACCGACGCCGCCTATTTCCTGTGCACCAACCGCAACAAGCGCTCGCTCTCCGTCGACATCACGCAGCCGGCGGGACAGGCCATCGTGAGGGACCTCGCCGCGCGCTCCGACGTGGTGCTGGAGAACTTCAAGGTCGGCGGGCTCAAGGCCTACGGCCTCGACTATGCCAGCCTGTCGAAGATCAATCCCAGACTCGTGTATTGCTCGATCACCGGCTTCGGCCAGGACGGCCCCTATGCCGCGCGTGCCGGCTACGATTTCCTGATTCAGGGCATGGGCGGCCTGATGAGCGTGACCGGCCGCGCCGAGGACGAGGAAGGCGCCGGCCCGCAAAAAGTCGGCGTCGCGCTGACCGACATTCTCACCGGCCTCTACGCCACGGTCGCCATCCAGGCTGCACTGGCGCATCGCGAGCAGACCGGCCAGGGCCAGCACATCGACCTCGCGCTGCTCGACGTGCAGGTGGCCTGCCTGGCCAACCAGGCGATGAACTATCTGGTGTCAGGCAAGCCGCCGCGCCGCATGGGCAACGGCCATCCCAACATCGTGCCCTACCAGGATTTTCCCACGGCAGACGGCGACATGATCCTCGCCATCGGCAACGACGGCCAGTTCGCACGCTTCTGCGAGCTTGCCGGCCATGTCGAGTGGAGCAGCGACGAGCGCTTCGCCACCAACGCGGCGCGGGTGAAACATCGCGCCGAGTTGCTGCCGCTGCTGCGCCAGACCACGGTGATGAAGACCACCGCGGCATGGATCGCCCTGCTGGAAAATGCCGCCGTGCCTTGCGGCCCGATCAACGATCTGGCGGACGTGTTCGCCGATCCCCAGATACTGCATCGCGGCCTGCGGGTCGAGATGCCGCATGCCGCGGGCGGCAGCGCGCCGCAGGTGACCAACCCGATCCGCTTCTCCGCAACGCCGATCGATTACAGGCTGGCGCCGCCACTACTGGGGCAGGATACCGAGGCCGTATTGCGTGAATTGGGCCGCAGCGCGGAAGACATCGCGGCACTGCGCGCGGCGGGAGTGGTCTAATCTTCCCGGCTTGCCTTGTCAGGGAAGCGAACGCGCCCGCTTGAGTTCCTCGGCAAGGCGCTTGCCGTCGGTGATGTCCTCGTACATGCCCAGCACGCCGATGATGTCGTCTTCCTCGTTCCGCAGCGGAACCATCGACATGCGCACCGATCTCACCTCGCCCTTCGGCGTCGTCTGCTCCGTTTCAAACGAAAGCTTGGGCACGCCGGATGCCATGACGGCGAGGTCGTTGGCGCGATAGGACTGCGCCTGGTCCGCCCAGGCCAGCCGATAGTCGTCCTTGCCGATCACGTCCTTCGGGTGCGCCAGGCCGGCATCCCTGGCGAACGCCTCGTTGCAGCCGAGATAGCGCAGGTTGCGATCCTTCCAGAAAACCCTTACCGGCACGGTATCGACGATGGCGCGGAAAAGGTTCCGCGACTGGGCAATCTCGGCTTCCGCCGCCCGCCGCTCCGTGATGTCGCGGGCGTAGCCGACCATGCCGATGACCTTGCCATCGACCAGCACCGGCGCCTTGCTGGTCTCGCACCAGCGCCAGCGCCCGCCCATTTCGATCAGCTCCTCGACAGGTTTGACGGTACTGCTGGTGAACACTTCCAGCCCTCCCGCCCGGTACTCTCCGGCCAGGTTCGAAACGGCGATGTCCAGATCGGTCTTGCCCACCACGGTTGCCGCCGAGGGCCAGCCGAAGCCGTCGAGAAAAGCCTGATTCACCGCAAGATAGCGGCCCTCTTCGTCCTTCAGCCAGACCATGAACGGAAAGTTGTCCAGCAGCGTGCGCAGGAAGCCTTCGCGCTTTTCGACGGCCTTGAGGTGCCCCTCGATCTCGCGGTTCAAGCGGCGCATTTCGGCGTAGCGCTCGCGGAACAGTATCAGCAGATACACGGTCAGCACGGCGCTGATGACCAGCACCATCACATGCACGAGCGCCACCATGATCGGGGACAAGGACAAGCTGACGTCCGTCAGACCGGTCTGCTGGCTTACGGCGAGGAGCACCAGGGCGGCACAGCTGGCGCCGAGCAGGCCGAGGCAATACCGGGGTCCGAGCATCCATCCGGCGACGATCAATATGAGCGGATAGGCCACCAGAATCGCCGAGCGGATGCCTTCGGTGACGAAACCCGCCACGGTAACGAGCAGCCAGCCGCCGATCGCCAGCATGCGCAGGGCCGGAATCACTCCGCGCAAGCGATAGACCACTTGCCCGCCGACGGCGAGAATCGCCACGCCGAAAACGATGGACACGCGCCCCGGAGTTTGCATCGGCGTATCCAGCACGAGCAGCAAAAAGACCGCCGCTCCGGCGAGAATCGCCCAGAGAGAAGCGCTCAGGTACGGGCCGCGTTCCGCCGACCAGCAACTCCGGGAACTCGTCTGCCGCGTCCCTTTCGGATGCCATGAACTCGCGAATCATTTTCTTCATTTGGCCCTCTGCCGGTTGCCCTATATCGAAAGCGATATGACCAACACATGCCACGAGTTCATGCTACGCCCGCCCGCTCGCGAGCGCAATCACTCCCCCGCCCCGAGCCTGAAGGCCGCAAGACCGCCTTCCTCCGCGAGTTGGCCGGCGCTCCCGAACCCGTTGTCGCGCTCGAATTCGCCGGCGATCGTCTCCAGTATCGGCCGCAGGTTCCTTTCGTCCCCGCCGACCTTGACGCGCGGATCGTAGAGCATCCGCAACAGCAGGACGTCGAGACCGGTGAGATAGGCCTGCCGGGAGCTGATGCTGAAGATCGAAGGAAACATCTTGGGCGAGTCGTTGGGCAAGCCCATGGCATGGGTGAGCTCCTCGGCCAGGCAGGAAGCCAGGACTCCGCGAGACCGCGCCCGGTCCACCGGTATCACCGCCACGGCGCGCACGATCGAACCCTTGCGGTCGGTGGCGAACATCACCATGCATATGCTGTGCCGAAACAGAGGCTCGTGCTGCAGCGTCGAATGCGTGCCGTAGTAGCGCAACAGGTCGCCCACCAGCGATTCTTCCCTGGTCAGCACCACGATGAAGTTTGCGGCGACCGGGCTTGGCGCCGGCTGGATGCTCAGGCCGGTGATCTCGGCCAGATGCCGGAAATGCCTCTCGATCAACCGGGTGTGCAGCATCTCGTCGCCGACATGATGCACGATGGAATAGTCCACCGGAACGGCCCATTTGCGCACGGAATGCTTCCGCGTCGAATACGCGCTGCGCAGCGCCACCTCGACAAAGCTGTCCACCAGCCGCGCGGGAGACAGCCAGTTTGCCTCGTTCGCGGCTGCCGCGAGGGAGGTTCCGCCGAGCAGGAGGACGAGCAGCAGGCGGGTTGCCCGTGCGAAGTTCGGCCTCAGGATTCCAGCACCCGCAGTTCGGCGTTGGTGTAGCGCAGCCGGCTGGCGAGTACGCTGGCAATGCCTTCCATCAGACGCAGCCCCAGTTTCTTGTGCTCTTCGGCGAACTTGTCGAAGGCGCGGCGCGACAGCACGTACAGGTCGGTGTCGGCGAAGGCCACGGCGTCCGCCGAACGCACCGCGCCATCGAGAAATGCCATCTCGCCGAAGAATGCGCCGCGCCCGAAGGTGCCGAGATGGTGCGACTGACGGTCGGACAGCGGCAACACCAACCGTATCGCACCGCGCCGGATGAGGAACATTTCGTCACCGGAATCGCCGCGCGAGAAAATGGTCTCGCCCTTCTTCACGCTGCGCTTTTCCATGCACTGCTCCAGCGCGGCCAGCGTCTGCTCCTTGCGCCCGGCGAACAGTTCGACCTCGTGCAGTTCCAGCGGAACTTCCTCGTCGCGCTGCAGCGCCGCCTCGTGGATGATGCGATCCTCCACCCATTCCAGCGCGTCGTCGAGCGCCGGAAACACCCGCACCGGGCTGTCCTGACGAATCAGGCCGACCTGGTCGAAGTATTGCTGCATGTCGCGCCCCGACGGCAGGGCCACCGGTATGGCGCTGAATATCAGGAAACCGTGGCGCTCGGCCAGCATGTCCTTC
Organism: Sulfuritalea sp.; assembly: GCA_030247575.1. Lineage (GTDB taxonomy): Bacteria > Pseudomonadota > Gammaproteobacteria > Burkholderiales > Rhodocyclaceae > Sulfuritalea. Next base: position 29,927 of record JAOTRV010000027.1, on the reverse strand, counting down.
ACCTGTTCCAGCAGGTGCGCCGCGGTGACATCCACGGTCTGGATGCGGCGCATGTCGAGAATCAGGAAATCGCGCGACTTCAGTTCCGGCTCCAGGCTCCGGTAGAGCTGGTCGGCGGTGCCGAAAAACAGGCTGCCCTGCAATTCGATGACCGCCGCACGACTGCCATGAGCGGTGAGGATTTCCATTTCCTCGTGGGTGCGAATCCGCTTGGAGAAGGTTTCGTTGCCGAGCAGCTTGCGCCGTATCACGGAACCGCCGATCTGCTCGCGAATGAACAGCATCACGGCGAGCACGATGCCGATACCGGATGCCGCGATCAGGCTCACCGTCAGCGCGGTGCCGATCACCGCGACGATCACCGCGAAATCGAGGATGGTCGAGCGCGACTTCAGGTAATTGAGGCTGTTGCGGTCGATCATGCGGATGCCGATCACGATCAGTATGCCGGCCAGACCGGCCACCGGCACCCACGAGATGAAGTTCGCCAGCAGCAGAAACGCGAGCAGCGCCAGCACGCCCTCGACCATGCCGGAAAAGCGGCTGGCGCCGCCGCCCGAAATATTCACCAGCGTCGCGCCCATGGTACCGGCGCCGGGAATGCCGCCGATCGCGCCCGAGGCGAGGTTGCCCAGGCCCTGCCCGATCAGTTCGCGGTTCGAATCGTGGCGTGAGCGGGTCAGCGCGTCGAGCACCACGCAGGTTTTCAGGGTGTCGATCGACAGCAGCACCGCCAGGGTCAGAGCCGGTATGGCGAGCATCTCCAACTGCTGCAGGCTGACGGCGGAAAATGCCGTCCAGCGCTCGGCGAGGCCGGCGAAGAAGCTGCCGCCGCCGCCGCTGTCCAGCGCGCCGACCACCAGTGTGTTGGCCTGCAGACTCAGCAGCGCAGGATTCAGCAGAGCCAGGCCGAAGTAGACGGCAACGCCCGCCATCAGGCCGAGAACCGCTCCCGGCACCGCCTTGATCACGCGCGGGGCTCCCACCATGACGGCAATCGTCACGACGCCGACGACGATGCCCTCCCAGCGCCACGCCCCGGGCGTGGAAAGCGCGCCCCAGAAGTTCAGGTCCTTGGGCGTGCCGAGCAGTTTCGGCACCTGGCTGCCGATGATGATCAGCCCGACCCCGGACAGGTAGCCGCTGACCACGGTGTAAGGCATGTACTTGATCAGGCGGCCCAGGCGCAGGACGCCGAACAGCACCTGCAGCAGGCCGGCGAGAAGGCCGAGCAGCGTGAGCAGCAGCAGCGTCGTATCCACCGGCACGCCGGTGCGCAATGCCTCGATGGCGAAGGCAGACGCCACCGCCGCGGCCGGGGCGCAGGGAGCCGAAATCAGCCGGCTGGTGCCGCCGAGGGACGAGGCCACGAGGCCGATCGCCGTGGCGCCCAGAATGCCGGCCAGCGCCCCCATCGCAACGTGGGCGCCGCCGAGTACGGAATAGATCGTGACGCCGTAGGCGATCGCCGAAGGCAGCGCCACCAGCATGGCGGCGAAGCCGCCCCAAAAATCGCCGGCAGGGTTTTCGAGTTTTGGCAGTTTCATTGACCGTCCCGCGCAAGGTCCTTCGATTATGAGTCTGTCACGAAGCGCCATCCGCTGTCGGACCTTGGTCGAAGTCTAGCGCGTTCCCGATGGCTGCGCCGCTCACATGCGGCCGGCCGTCCGGCGGCCGCAAAGCGATACAGGAATTCCGGGCAAGGATTCACGATCCGACTCGTGAGCCCGGAGTGTTGTAAGCTTCACCCCTCAATAAAACCATACCCGGAGGATTTACCCATGAAACAAGTGCGTACCCTGCTGGTCGCCGCGGCCACTCTGGCCCTCGCCACCGCCGCCCATGCCCAGGAATTCGTCACCGTCCTCACCGGAGGCACCTCGGGTGTGTATTACCCGATGGGCGTCGCCCTGTCGCAGGTCTACGGCAAGGCCATGCCCGGCGCCAAGACCTCGGCCCAGGTGACCAAGGCCAGCGCCGAGAACCTCAACCTGCTGCAGGCCGGCCGCGGCGAGATCGCCTTCACGCTGGGCGACGCGCTCAACGAGGCCTGGAAGGGCAACGAGGAAGCCGGCTTCAAGACGCCGCTGAAAAAGCTGCGCACCATCGCCGCGATCTATCCCAATTACATCCAGATCGTCGCCAACGCCGATTCCGGCATCAAGACCCTGGCCGACCTCAAGGGCAAGCGCATCGCCGTCGGTGCGCCGAAGTCCGGCACCGAGCTCAATGCGCGCGACATCTTCAAGGGCGCCGGCATGAGCTACAAGGATTTCGCCAAGGTCGAATACCTGCCCTTCGGCGAATCGGTGGAGCTGATGAAGAACCGCCAGCTCGATGCCACGCTGATTTCGGCCGGCCTCGGCGTCGCGGCGATCCGCGACCTCGCCACGGCGGTCAAGATCGTCATCGTGCCGATTCCCGCCGACGTGGTGGCGAAAATCGGCGAAGCTGCCTACCAGCCCGGTACGGTACCGGCCAACACCTACAACGGCCAGACCGAGGCGACGCCAACCGTGGCGATCCAGAACTTCCTGGTCAGCCACGAAGGCGTGTCGACCGATGCCGGCTACAAGATGACCAAAGCGATCTTCGAGCACCTGCCCGAATTGCAGGCCGCGCATGCCGCCGCCAAGGCCATCACCCGTGAAAATGCCGCCAAGGCGCCGCCGGCGCCGCTGCATGCGGGTGCCGAGAAGTACTACAAGGAAGTCGGGCTGATCAAGTAAGCGGCACGCCGTGACCGACCGCAGCGCCGCCCCCGACCAAGGCCAGGAAGAGTTCTCCGAGCACGGCGTGCAGCGCCGGCTCGGAGACGGCTGGCTGACGGTGCTCAACGGGCTGGCGCTGGCCTTTTCCACCTACCAGCTGGTGGTCGCCGCCTTCCATCCGCTGTCCAGCCTGGTGATCCGCAGCCTGCACGTCGGCTTCCTGCTCTGCATCACCTTCATCCTCTACCCGGCCTTCAAGAGCGGCGGCCGGCTTTCGAAAGTCGGCGCCGGCGACACGGCGCTGGCATTCGGCGCCCTGGCGCTGTCGACCTACCACTGGATTTTTGAAGCCGAACTGATCCAGCGTTCGGGCGATCCCAGCAAGCTCGATCTCGCCGTCGGCGTCGCGCTGGTGATCCTGACCTTCGAGGCGGCGCGGCGCATCCTCGGCCTGGCACTGCCCATCGTCTGCGGCGCATTCCTGCTCTACGGCGTGTTCGGCCATCTGCTGCCCGGCAGCCTCGGCCACCGCGAATACGGCTTCGACCAGATCGTCAACCAGCTGGCGCTCGGCACCGAAGGCATCTTCGGCATCCCGACGCTGGTCTCGGCAACCTACATCTTCCTTTTCATCCTGTTCGGCTCCTTTCTCGAGCACGCCGGCATGATCAACCTGTTCAACTCGCTGGCGCTGGGTTTCGTCGGCCATACCAAGGGCGGCGCGGCCAAGGTGTCGGTACTGTCCTCGGGCCTGATGGGCACCATCTCCGGTTCGGGCGTGGCCAACGTGCTGACCACCGGCCAATTCACGATTCCGCTGATGAAGAAGTTCGGCTACTCGGGCGTCTTCGCCGGCGCGGTGGAAGCCACGTCCTCGATGGGCGGCCAGATCATGCCGCCGGTGATGGGCGCGGTGGCCTTCATCATGGCCGAGAACCTCGACGTGCCCTATGCCGACATCGTCAAGGCGGCGGCGATCCCCGCCATCCTTTACTACCTCACCGCCTTCTGGATGGTGCATCTGGAAGCCGGGCGCAAGAACCTGGTCGGCCTGCCCAAAGCCGAGTGCCCCAACCCCTGGCATGCGATGCGCGACAACTGGTATCTGCTGCTGCCGCTGGCGGTGCTGGTCATCACGCTGTTCAACGGCTTCACCCCGATGTTCGCCGGCATGATCGGGCTGGTGCTGACCGCCGTGCTGATCCTCGGCGCGGCGATCGCGGCACGCGTTTCCGGCACCGCCTTCCGCTACGTGTTCTGGCTGGCGCTGGGCCTCACCGCCGCGGTCTTCGTCAAGAACATGGAAACCTGGGGCATCTACCCGCTGCTGGCGCTGATCGCCGCGCTGGTGGCGCAGACCTTCGCCATCCGGGGCGGCATGAAGACCCTGCACCTGCTGCGCATGAGCCTGGTCGACGGCGCACGCCAGGCGCTGCCGGTGGGCGTCGCCTGCGCCATCGTCGGCGTCATCATCGGCATGCTGACGCTGACCGGCGCGGCATCCAGCTTCGCCGGCTTCATCCTCGGCGTCGGCGAAAAAAGCCTGTTCCTGTCGCTGGTGCTGACCATGCTGGTCTGCCTGGTGCTCGGCATGGGCATTCCGACCATCCCCAACTACATCATCACCAGCTCCATTGCCGCGCCGGCCCTGTTGAAGTTGGGCGTGCCGCTGATCGTCAGCCACATGTTCGTCTTCTACTTCGGCATCATGGCCGACCTGACGCCGCCGGTGGCGTTGGCCGCCTTCGCCGCGAGTTCCATCGCCAAGGAAAGCGCGATGAAAATCGGCATCAAGGCGGTGCAGATCGCCATCGCCGGTTTCGTCATCCCCTACATGGCGGTGTATACGCCGGCGCTGATGCTGCAGGGCGACTACACGCTGGCCGCCGTCGCCTACATCGTGTTCAAGGCGGTGCTGTCGATCATGCTGTGGGGTGCGGCGGCGATCGGCTTCCTGTTCGCCTCGCTCAACATGGCCGAGCGCATCTTCGCCGCGTCAGCAGCCTTCCTGCTGGTCGCGGCGATCCCGCTGACCGACGAGATCGGCTTCGTCATGAGCGCGGTCTTTGTCGTCTGGCATCTGCTGCGCAGCCGGCAAGCCGCGGCACGCCGTCCCGCCAGCGCCAGCGCGGTGCGTCCCGACGGGAACTCCTGATGCTGTGCCTCGCGGCGGGCGCGGTCGCTGCCTCGCTCGCGATCGAGAGCTTCACCCTGAGCTGGATGCATTCGATAGAAAAAATCCGCTGGGAGGAAGACTGGCGCATCGAAGCCGGCGCGCTGGTCCTCACGGAAGCGCGCATCCGGGGTACTGGCGCCGGCATGGAACCGCCGGACGGCAGCGTATTGAAGCGCGGCGTCTGGCATTACCGGCCGGCGGTGCCGCCGCAGAAGCTCGTGCGCCTCGCCCACTCGCCCTACACCACCGGCTACGAACTGTGCGTGAATGGCCGCTGCCGCCCGCTTGCGGATCACCTGCCGGGGATCGACAATAGCGCCGTGATCGAACTACGGGAGTGCGCGCCATGAATCCTTATTCCGCCATCGTGCCTGCATCGGGCTTTTCCATCGGCATCCGCTGCAGCAATGACGAGATCACCGCCATCGACTATCTGCAACCGCAGATGGAAGTGCAGCCAAAGGCCCCGCTGGCGAGGGAAGCCGTGCGCCAGCTGCATGCCTGGCTGAAGGACCCGAACTTCGAATTCGGCCTGCCGCTGGCGCCCGCCGGCACGCATTTCCAGCGTCGCGTCTGGGAACAGATCTGCGCGATTCCGGCAGGCCAGACCCGAAGCTATGGCGAAGTCGCCGCCGCGATTCGCAGCGGGCCGCGCGCGGTGGGCAACGCCTGTGGCGCCAACCCCTATCCGATCGTCGTGCCCTGCCATCGCGTGGTCGGGGCCAACCACGGCCTCGGCGGTTTCGCGCGCCAGCGCGGCGGCTTTCTGCTCGACATCAAGAAGTGGCTGCTGCGGCACGAACATGCAGGCATCTGACGCCGCGCTGATCGACGAATTCATCGACGCGCTGTGGCTCGCTGACGGACTCTCGAAGAACACGCTGGCGAGTTACCGCAGCGACCTGGCGCTGTTTGCCGGCTGGCTGGAATGCGAGTCGGCGATTCCGCTCTGCGCGCCGGGGACGCCGCTTCGCGGGCCGGCGATAGTCGACGCTGACGAGACGGCGATCAACGCCTATCTCGCGCACCTGAACGCCCGCCCCGGCGGCATCAAATCGACCAGCCAGCGGCGGCTGATGGCCAGCTTGCGGCGCTGCTACCGCTGGCTGCTGGACCAGGGCCGATTGCAGGCCGATCCGCTGCTCAACATCGACAAGCCGCCGACGATCTCGCGTTTCCCGAAAACCCTCTCCGAAAAGCAGGTGGAAGACCTGCTCGGTGCGCCCGATGTGAACACCCCGCTCGGCCTGCGCGACCGCGCCATGTTCGAACTGCTCTATGCCACCGGACTGCGCGTGTCCGAACTGGTCGGCGTGCGCCTGTTCGAGGTCAGCCTCAACGACAACGTGGTGCGGGTGATGGGCAAGGGCTCGAAGGAACGCCTGGTGCCGCTCGGACAGGTCGCCGCCGAGTGGCTGCAGCGCTACATCGCCGGCGCCCGCGGCGAGCTGCTCAAGACGCATGTGTCCGACGCGGTATTCGTCACCACGCGCGGGGCGGCCATGACGCGGCAGATGTTCTGGACCCTGATCAAGAAGTACGCCCTGCGCGTCGGCATTCCGCAGGAGCGCATTTCGCCGCACGTGCTGCGCCACGCCTTTGCCACGCACCTGCTGAACCACGGCGCCGACTTGCGCGTGGTGCAACTGCTGCTCGGTCACGCGGACATCTCGACGACGCAGGTCTATACTCATGTGGCGCGGGAAAGGCTCAAGCAACTGCACCGACAACATCACCCGCGCGGATAGAGAGAGATCATGAAACACGAAGCCAACATCCCCGAAACCCCGGCGACCAAGTTCCTGCACAAGCACGGCGTCGCCCATTCCAACCATCTCTACGAATACGAGGAGCATGGCGGCACGCAGGTGTCCGCACGCGAACTCAATGTGCCGGAACACGCCGTGGTCAAGACCCTGGTCATGGAAGACGAGACGGCCCGCCCGCTGATCGTGCTGATGCACGGCGACCGCAAGGTGTCCACCAAGGAGCTGGCACGCCAGATCGGCGTCAAGAAGGTCGGCCCCTGCAAGCCCGAGGATGCCCTGCGCCACACCGGCTACATGGTCGGCGGCTGTTCGCCCTTCGGCACCAAGAAGGCCCTGCCGGTGCACATGGAAAAGAGCATCCTCGATCTGCCCCTGATCTACATCAACGGCGGCAGGCGCGGCTATCTGGTCGGCGTCCATCCGCACGACATCCTGCGCGTGCTGCAGCCGAAGATCGTCGAGTGCGCGCTGAAGGACTAGCCGACTAGCGCGACTTGTAGGTCGGCAGGCTGAGCCGCCAGCGGATCGACGCCAGGCGCAGGCCGAGCACCACCGCGCCGCCGGCCGCCGCCGCCGCGGCATCGCCCCAGCCCAGTTGCAGGGCGCCGAGCAGGGTCAGCGCGCCGAGCCAGGAGGCCGTGGCGTAGAGCGTTCCCGGCCGCATCACCAGCGGCACTTCGTTGACCAGGATGTCGCGCAGCATGCCGCCGACGACGCCGGTGATCACGGCCAGCAGGGAGGCGGAAAGCCAGTGCACGCCGGCCGCGACGGCGATCTGGCAGCCGACCACGGTGAACAGCGCGAGGCCGACCGCGTCCGGCACCACGAACAGGCCGGGGCGCACCCGGATGCGCCGCGCCAGGACGAAGGTGAAGCCGACCGCGAGCAGGCCGCAGACCAGGTAGGCGACATCGACCAGCCAGAACACCGGACGATTCAGCAGCAGGTCGCGCAGCGTGCCGCCGCCTAGGCTGGTGGCGAGTCCGACCACCACCGCGCCGACCAGGTCCATCTTCTTGTCCTCGGTTTCCAGCACCGCCGAGGCGGCATTGACCGCCACCGCCGCCATGCCCAGGGCGTAGATCAGTTCGGCCGGCGCGGGCAGCGGCGTCATCGCGAACGTTCGATCTGCACGCCGACGCGGCGCACGCCCTTCATGATGCCCATCTTGGCAATGCTGATCTTGACCCAGGGCGCGCCGAACTCGTTCAGCAGCAGGCCGATCACGTATTCGCCGAGCGTCTCCAGCAGGTTGAAATGACGCGTCGCCAGTTCGGCGCGAATGCGGTCGATCACCGCGTCGTAGCGGATGGTCTTGTCGATGTCGTCGTTCTGCGCCGCCTCGTCGGGGACGCCGAAGGTCAGGCTGATCTCCAGCGTCTGCGACGTTGCCTTCTCGCGCTCGAAGATGCCGACGTTGGCCTCGACCCGCATGTCGTCGATGAAAATGAAGTCCATCCCGCCTCCTTTACAATGCGAGCCATTCTAGGGAATCCGCAATGAACCTGCTTGTTTCTGCCGTCCTGGGCTATCTGCTCGGCTCCGTCCCCTTTGCCGTCATCGTCTCGCGCGCCTTTCGCCTCGCCGATCCGCGCAGCTTCGGCTCGGGCAATCCGGGCGCCACCAATGTGCTGCGCAGTGGCAGCAAGGCGGCCGCCCTGCTGACCTTGGTCGGCGATGCGGCCAAGGGCTGGCTCGCCATGTTCGTCGCCATGAAAGTCGGCGCTGGCGAGACGGCGATTGCGGTCGCGGGCCTCGCGGCTTTCCTCGGCCACGTGTTTCCCTTCACCCTCGGCTTCAAGGGCGGCAAGGGCGTGGCCACCGCGCTGGGCGTGCTGCTGGGTTTCTCCGGCGCCCTGGCCGGCATCACCGCCGGCATCTGGCTCGCGGTGGTCGTCTTTACGCGCTACTCCTCGCTGGCAGCGCTGGTCGCCGCAGCGGCGGCTCCATTCCTCAGCTGGTGGCTGCTGGGGAAAGCCGAAATAACGGGAATGGTCACCGTCATGTGCGCGGTGCTGATCTACCGCCACAAGAGCAACATTCAAAAGCTGCTCGCCGGCAGCGAGGGCCGCGTCGGCGGCAGGAAGCAGGGCTGAACGCGCCCCGTTCGCGAGGGGATTACGCTGCGGCGACGATGACTGTTGCCCTGCGCAAATGCGGGACGTAGTCCTTGTCGGCAACCCCGATATGACGGACCAGCCAGTCTTTCAACATGGCCGTCATTTCCCTGCTGACGTCTTCACGAATCGACATCTGCTTGATTTCAACCAGATCGGCAGAGAAGGCCCGGTGGGCGGCGATATGGGCCTCCAGGTCGGGGTATCCATGCAGGCGCATCAGCGCCTCCTCGACCGCGAAGTGAACATTGACAAAACCGGTCAGCTCGACGAGCGCAAAATGCACGGCAGACCATTTGTCGTCCGACGTCACGGCCTGCTCAAGGCGCGCCAGGGCATCAAACAAAACCTGATGCTGCTGGTCTATCTCGTGAATGCCGGTAAGCAGATTGTCGGTCCCCCCCCATCACCGCTCCTCGTGGTTTTTATGTGCGCAAAAATGACTGTAGCCCGGATTCTAGGCGAGATTGACGGTCGCAAGGCGCAGACTCCCGATGCACGCCGTCCCTTATAATCACGGCTCGCGGCAAAACCCTATCTCTCGATCCAGGACACGCTTGCATGGAAGATTTGGACTTTTCAGGCAAACCCGCCACGCCGGCCCCCAAACCGGTGACGAAACCGACTCCTCCCGCCGAACCGGCCTCGCTCTATGAACCCAGGCTGGCACTGGAGTTTTTCAAGATCGCCGGAACGCTGGAGCAATTCCCCGCCGGCAAGCAGATTTTTGCCGAAAACGAAAAGACCGGCGGCTTCTTCTCCAAAGGCGCCCGCATCTACCTGCTGCTCGACGGCGACGTCGCGCTGACGCTCAAGGGCAAGCCGCTGGAACTGGTCCTGCCCGGCGAGATATTCGGCGAGATGGCAGCCATCGCCGAAACCCCGCGCGCCGCAACGGCGACGGCACGCAAGAGCTGCAAGGTGCTGTCCCTCGATGAAAAGGGTTTCCTGCAGGCGCTGCAGCAAATGCCCGAATTTGCCCTGATGCTGATGAGCATCATGGCGCAACGCCTGCGCCGCAGCCTCGCCAAACTCGCCGGCGGAAAGACCAGGGTCCCCGCGCTGGACCAGAAGAATTCGCTGGACAAGAGAATCCTGGCCGAACTGCAGCATGCGCTGGGCGATCCGGTGCCGACGGTGGCCAATCCCGGCCAGACCGTGGTCACCAAGGGCGCCGTGGGCGCCTGCATGTTCGTCGTGACCAGGGGCCGCATAGCGATTTCGGTGGATGGCACGGTCATCGAGTACGTCGGGCCCGGCGGCGTGTTCGGCGAAATGGCGCTGGTCGAACGCACCGGCCGCGCCGCCACCGCCACCGCAGAGACAGAGTGCGCCTGGCTGCTGATCGCGCGCGAGCCCTTCCTGGCGATGGTCAAGTCGAACCCCGCCTTCGGCATCGCGCTGCTGCGCTCGATGGCCGGGCGCGTGCAGCACATCGGCAACCTGCTGCGCGAAGGAGCCTAGCGGCAGGCTGTCAGGAGATCTGATCGAGCGGCCAGCGCGGACGAACCGCAAAGGCGCCCCGCGCCGAATCCGCAACATCGCCCTGCAGCAGGCGCTGGCTGCCTGCGAAGGCGATCATCGCGCCGTTGTCGGTGCACAGTTCCAGTTCGGGATAGAACACGCGCCCGCCGATCTTCGCCATCGCCTCGTCCAGCCGCTGGCGCAAGCGCCGGTTGGCGCCGACACCGCCGGCCACCACCAATGACGGGAGCCGATGCTTGCGGCACGCTGCGACCGCCTTGGCCGCCAGCACTTCGGTCACCGCCTCCTGGAATTCGGCGGCGAGGTCGGCGCGGTCGGCCTCGCTCAATTCCTGCGCGCGGGCCGCGGTCAGCACCGCCGTCTTGAGGCCGGAAAAACTGAAGGACAGATCGCCGCTGTTGAGCATCGGCCGCGGCAGCTTGTAGCGCCCGGCCTTGCCCGACTCGGCCAGCTTCGCCAGCGCCGGGCCGCCGGGATAACCCAGACCGAGCAGCTTGGCGGTCTTGTCGAAGGCTTCGCCGGCCGCATCGTCGAGCGATTCGCCGAGCAGTTCGTAGGCGCCGACCCGCGTCACGCGCATCAGCTGCGTATGCCCGCCGGATACCAGCAGGGCAATGAAGGGGAAGCTCGGCGCATCGTCGGCCAGCAGCGGCGAGAGCAGATGGCCTTCGAGGTGATGCACCGGCAGCGCCGGAATGTCGAGCGCCGCAGCCAGCGCCTCGGCGAAACTCGCCCCGACCAGCAGCGCGCCCGCCAGCCCCGGCCCTGCCGTGTAGGCGACGGCGTCGATCTCGCGACGCGTGCATTTCGCGTCTGCCAGCACACGCTCCAGCAGCGGGATCAGGCGCCGCACGTGATCGCGCGAGGCCAGCTCCGGCACCACGCCGCCATAGGCCTCGTGCATCGCCACCTGGGTATGCACGGCATGGCCGAGCAGGCCGCGCTCCGTGTCGTAGAGCGCAACGCCGGTTTCGTCGCAGGAGGATTCGATGCCGAGAACTTTCATGGCCGGCATTCTACCGGCTGGGCGTGCGCGGCCCTGTCGGGCCTAAAACAGCGTCATCTGCGGCGGCGCTGCAGCCGGCTTGCGCGGCGGCACAAACCCAACCGTATCGAGCGGCGCCGACGGCGCATCCAGCCCCAGCCGGCGCACGGCGAGGCGAAAGCGCCGGGCGGTGATTTCCGCCAGCGGCCCGCTGCCGCGCTGGCGCGTGCCGAAGGCGCTGTCGTATTCCTTGCCGCCATGCAGCTGGCGCATCAGGCTATACACATGCCCGGCGCGTCCCGGCTGGTGCGTGTCGAGCCAGGCGCGAAACAGCGGCTTCACCTCGTGCGGCAGGCGCAACAGGATGTAGCCGGCCGATGTCGCGCCCGCGTCGCGCGCCGCGCCGAGGATGGCCTCCAGTTCATGGTCGGTGAACGCCGGAATCAGCGGCGCCGCCAGCACCGCGGTCGGGATGCCCGCCGCGGCCAGCGCCGCGATGACCGAGAGCCGGCGCCGGGGGGACGCCGCACGCGGCTCCATGGTCCGCGCCAGGTCCGCATCGAGCGTGGTGATCGAGATCGCCACATGCACGCGGTTGCCGCGCGCCATTTCGGTCAGCAGGTCGAGGTCGCGCAGGATCAGCGCCGACTTGGTGACGATGGTCACCGGATGGCGCGTTTCCGCCAGCACGTCGAGGATGCCGCGCGTCACCCGCAGGCGGCGCTCGACCGGCTGCCAGGCATCGGTGTTGATACCCAGCGCCACCGGCCGGCATACGTAGGCGGGCTTGGCCAGCTCCACGCGCAGGGTTTCCGCCGCATCGGCCTTGTACGCAATCTTCGTTTCGAAATCGAGCCCCGGCGACAAGCCGAGGTAGGCGTGCGAGGGCCGCGCGAAGCAGTAGGCGCAGCCGTGCTCGCAACCGCGATAGGGATTGATCGAGCGATCGTAGGGAATGTCGGGCGAATCGTTGTAAGTGATGACGGTCTTCGCGCTGTCGGCCAGCAGCTCGGTGACCGGCGATTCATCGTCCTCGTTCCACCAGCCGTCCTCCGCCGCCTCGCGCTGCCAGGCATCGAAGCGGCCATCGGGCGAAATCACCGCGCCGCGGCCTTTGCGGGGAGGGCTGGCTTCCATACTGGCATTATATCCAGTTATCGAATCGCGTACGCGCCGGGCCTCGCCCGCCGGGGCGAGACCCGGCAAGCCGCAGTCACGTGGCAGAATCCCGCATCGAACACTCCAGGAGTCGGCGCTGGCAATACGGCGATCCGGCAACAGAATCACATGACCAAGAAAATCCTGCTCCTCTGCCACGACCTGACCACCCGCCTGCGCCTGACCCACATCTGGTCGGCCGCCGGCGTCAAGATGCTGCCGCGAACAAGCAACGAGACGCCCGACTGCATCGTCATCGACCTCGGCCGGGGCGATGCGCTGGCGGAAATCGCGCGACTGCGCGCGCTCCATCCGGAAGTCGACATCGTCACCTGCGGCCCGACCTTCGACGGCGACGCCGTCGCGGCAGCGAAGGCGGCCGGCGCCACCGATTTCGCCGCGCGCAGCTCCATCGACCTGCGCATCAAGCGCCGCCTCAAGCTCCCCGGCTGAAACCCGGTGCACCTGATGGTCGACATATCGGCCCATGGCCTGGGCCATCTGGCGCAGACCGCGCCGGTGCTGGATGCGCTTTCCTCGCTCGCTCCGAACGTGCGCCTGACGGTGCGCAGTGCGCTGCCGCGCGAACAACTGGCGCGCCGCATCGGCGCCGAATTCGAACATATCCGGGAAGCGCGCGACTTCGGCTTTGCCATGCACAACGCCGTGGATATCGACCTCGCCGCGAGCGCACAGCGCTATCGCGAGTTTCACGCCGACTGGCCGCAACGGGTCGCGGCCGAGGCAACATGGCTGCGGCGGCACCAAGTCGATGCGCTGCTGAGCAATGTCGCCTACCTGCCGCTGGCCGCTGCCGCAGAAGTCCGCATTCCCGCCGCCGGCCTGTGCTCGCTGAACTGGGCCGACCTGTTTGCGCATTACTTCGGCAACGAACCGTGGGCCGGGAAAATCCATGCCCAGATGCTGGCCGCCTACAACGGGGTCCAAGGCTTCCTGCGCGTTACGCCCGGCCTGCCGATGGCGGACTTGCAGCAGCGGCACGACATCGCGCCGATTGCGCAGCTCGGCCGCCGTGATCGCGCGCGCGTGGCGCAACTGCTCGACTTGGACCCGAACCAGCGCTGGGCTCTGCTGGCGATGGGCGGCATGGAGTTCCGCCTGCCCGTGACGGAGTGGCCGCTAACTCCGGGCTTGAACTTTCTGGTGCCTGCCGCATGGAAATTCGAGCGCGACGATATCCGGAGCTTCGATGTGCCCGGCCTGAATTTCAGCGACCTGCTCGCCAGCGTCGATGCGGTAGTGACCAAGCCCGGCTACGGCACTTTCGTCGAGGCGGCGTGCAGCGGCATCCCGATCCTGTACCTGCAACGCGACGACTGGCCGGAAACCCGCTACCTCGCAGCCTGGCTCGGCACCCATGCCCGTGCCGAAATGCTGACGCGCGAGCGACTGCTGGCCGGTGATTTCATCGCGGCATTGAACCGCCTCCGGCAGGCGCCGCCGCCTGCAGTGCCGTTGGCCGGCGGCGCCGGCGAAGCGGCACGCTGGCTGGTGACGGGATTGCGGCTGGCCTGAAACCGGCTCCAAAACGATTGACATCAATGGCAAAGCGTTTAGAATGCGCGCCTTTCCCGCCTCTCCAGGATTATTGCAATGCCGGGTATTCGCCTCAAGGAAAACGAGCCGTTTGAAGTTGCGATCCGCCGCTTCAAGCGCGCCATTGAAAAGACTGGTCTGCTGACCGAGCTGCGCGCACGCGAGTTCTACGAAAAGCCCACCACCGAGCGCAAGCGCAAGGCGGCTGCGGCAGTCAAGCGCCATCACAAGCGCATTCGCAGCCAGCTTCTGCCGCCCAAGATGTATTGAACCGGCACTGTTCGCGCCTTCCGGGCGAACTGCTGGTAGTACCGCTTGATCGTAAAAACCGCCTTCCGGCGGTTTTTGTGCTTTATGTTCGCGGCGTGAGCCGCGGACGGTATCCCGGCGACTGAAAAGGACGATGTGATGAGCCTCGAATCGCGTATCGACGACGACTGGAAAGCGGCCATGAAGGCCGGCGAGAAGGCCCGCAAGGACGCCCTGAGCCTGTTGCGCGCCGCCATCAAGCAGAAGCGTGTCGATGAGAAGCTGGTGATCGACGACGCCGCGGTGATCGCGGTGATCGAGAAGATGCTCAAGCAGCGCAAGGATTCGATCGCCCAGTACGAAGCCGCCAAGCGCCAGGATCTGGCCGATGCCGAGAAATACGAAGCCTCGGTGCTGGCCGACTACATGCCGCAGGGCCTCGGCGCCGCCGAGATCGAAGCGATCATCGTCGCGGCCATCGCCCAATCGGGCGCCAAGGCGCCATCCGACATGGGCAAGGTGATCGGGCTGGTCAAGCCGCAGGTGGCAGGCCGCGCCGACATGGGCGAAGTCTCGAAGCTGGTCAAGGCGAAACTCTCCGGCGCCTAGCCGGAGCCCTCCGCCGCCCCTTCCAGTGCGAGGGGCGGCGTCGGTTCTGCCGCTGCGCGGCGTCCGGGCACATAATATCTCCGTGATCCCAGAAAGCTTCGTCCAGGAACTGCTTGCCCGCGTCGACATCGTCGACGTGGTTGAACGCTACGTCCCGCTGCGCAAGGCGGGCGCCAACTACAGCGCCTGCTGCCCGTTCCATTCGGAGAAAACCCCGTCCTTCACGGTCAGCCCGTCCAAGCAGTTCTATCACTGCTTCGGCTGCGGCGCCCACGGCAGCGCGATCGGCTTCCTGATGCAGCATGCCGGCATCGGCTTCATCGAGGCCGTCGAGGATCTGGCCTCCTCGGCCGGCCTGCAGGTGCCGCACGAAGAGCGCAACCGCGCCGAGCGGGCGAAGAAGGCGCCGCTGACCGACGTCATGGCGCGCGCCATGCACTTCTACCGCGACCAGTTGAAAGCCTCGCCGAAGGCCGTCGACTACCTCAAGAATCGCGGCCTGACGGGGGAAATCGCCGCAAAATTCGGGCTCGGCTACGCCCCCGACGGCTGGCAGGGCCTGCAGCAGGTCTTTCCCGATTACAACGATCCGGCGCTGGTCGAATGCGGCCTGGTCATCGTCAATGAACAGGGCCGCCGCTACGACCGCTTCCGCGACCGCGTGATGTTCCCCATCCTCGACCAGCGCGGCAACGTGATCGGTTTCGGCGGCCGGGTGATCGGCGAAGGCGAACCGAAATACCTGAACTCGCCGGAGACGCCGCTGTTCGAAAAGGGCCGCGAACTCTACGGCCTGCCGCAGGCGCGCAAGGCCATCCAGGAAGAGGACACGGTGCTGGTGGTCGAGGGCTACATGGACGTCGTCGGCCTGGTGCAGGCCGGCGTCGAGAACGTCGTGGCGACCCTCGGCACGGCGGCCACCGACGCCAACGTGCAAAAACTGCTGAAGCAGGCCAGTCGCGTGGTGTTCTGCTTCGACCGCGACAGCGCCGGCGACCGCGCCGCGTGGCGCGCCATGGAAGTGAGCCTGAGCCACCTGGCCGACAACAAGACCGTCGAAATCCTCCAGATGCCCGGCAACCAGGACCCGGACGAGTTCATCCGCGAGCATGGCCGGGAGTCCTTCGTGCAGCAGACGCGAAGCGCCACGCGCCTCAGCGAATTCCTCCTGCGCGAACTGGTCAAGCGCACCAATCCAAACACTGCCGAAGGCCGCGCCATGCTGGTGCACGAGGCCAAGCCGCTGCTGCAGAAGATGTCCGCGCCGATACTGCGGGTCCAGTTGACCAAGGAAATCGCCCAGCGCGCCCAAGTCTCGCAGGCGGAAGTCGAGGCTCAATGCGGCCTCAAGCCGCTGGCCCGCAGCCGCTACGCGCCGGCGCAGATGAAGCAGCGGCCGGTGCCGTCTTCCATTGAATACAAGCTGCTGCAAATCCTGCTGCACAAGCCGGAGTGGGCCGCCAACCTGCCGCTGGAGCTGATCGACCGCGAACGCGTGGAAGGCGATGCGCTGATTGCGATCGCCGACGCCATCGAACACGGCGAATTGCCGGCCGGCGGCTTCGGCCTCCTGCTCGAATTCTTCCGCGGCACGGCGCACGAAGGGCTGATCTCCGGCATCGCGGCGAACATGGTGGAAGAAGTCGATCTGGGCGCCCTCGAAACCGTTTTCAATGATTCCGTCTCGCGCCTGCGCCAGACGGCCCTGACCGCCGAGATCGAGGAACTCACCGCCCGCGCCCGGCAGGGCCTGAGCCAGGAAGATCGCCAGCGCCTGGCCGAGCTGCTGGCAAAGAAGCGTCCTGGGGCGCCCTCGACGGGGGGTACCCCCCTGTGATATACTTCTTGGTTCTCCAACGCTTATACGGCGCGCTGAGTCGGTTTACCCGTTAACTTCACGGTGTTTCCCTGACCGACAGTGCCGCGCCGCAATCGCGTTCCAGCAGAGGATAGTCATGCCCAAGGAAATCGCGAAGCAGAACAAATCCAAGGCCGCCGCCAAGCCGGTCGCCAAGAAAGCTGCCCCGAAGAAGACCGTGCCCGCCAAAAAGCCCGTCTCCATCAAGGCTGCCGCCAAGCCGGTCGCCAAGAAGCCCGCACCCAAGGCCCCGGCGAAAGTCGTCGCCAAGGCTCCGGCCAAAGCGCCGGTGAAGGCTGCCGCCAAGGCTCCGGCCAAGACTGCCCCGGGGAAAGCCGCGCCGGCCAAGGCCCCCGCAAAGGCCGCGCCGGCCAAGGCCGCGAAACATGAGGCGCCGGCAGTCGAAGTCGCCGCGCCGGCACCTGCGCAGCCCAAGCCGATCGCCGCCAAGTCGGTGGCCAAGGCCATCGCCGAATCGCGCGGCCGCAAGGGCAAGGAAAAGCTGATCGCGCCGGAAGCGACGCCGATCGACATGGACACCAAGCGCACGCGCCTGAAGAACCTGATCGCGCTGGGCAAGGAACGCGGCTACCTGACCTACGCCGAAATCAACGACCATCTGCCCGATGACCTGGTGGATGCGGAGCAGATCGAATCGATCATCTCCACCTTCAACGACATGGCGATCCAGGTGTTCGACGAAGCGCCTGCCGTCGATGATCTGCTGCTCAACGAATCGGCTCCGGCGCCGGTCGATGCCGCCGAAGTCGAGGAAGAAGCCGAACAGGCCCTGTCCACGGTCGATTCCGAATTCGGCCGCACCACCGACCCGGTGCGCATGTACATGCGAGAGATGGGCTCGGTCGAGCTCCTCACCCGCGAAGGCGAAATCGAAATCGCCAAGCGCATCGAGGACGGCCTCAAGCACATGATCATGGCGATTTCCGCCTGCCCGACGACCATCGCCGAAATGCTGGAAACGGCCGGCAAGGTGGCGCGCGACGAAATGCGCATCGACGAACTGGTCGATGGCCTGATCGACCCCAACGCCACCGAAGATGACATCGAGGCGCTGGCAGAGGACGAAGAGCTGGAAGTCGAAGAGGATACCGAGGACGAGGACGACGACGGCAGCGCGCGGATTTCCGCCTCGCTGCTGCAGCTCAAGCAGGACGCCCTCGAGCGCTTCTCCGTGATCCACGCGCTGTTTTCCAAGCTGCAGCCGACGCTGGCGAAAAAGGGGTCGCAGGACAAGGGTTATCTGCGCCTGCAGAAGCAGATTTCCGACGAACTGATGAACATCCGCTTCACCGCCAAGTCGATCGAGCGCCTGTGCGACTCGGTACGCGGCATGGTCGAAGCGGTGCGCAGCCACGAACGCAAGATCCTGCATCTCTGTGTGGACAAGGCGCACATGCCGCGCGCGCACTTCATCAAGGTGTTTCCCGGCCACGAAACCGACATGGAATGGCTCAAGCACGAAGTGCAGTCGGGCAAGCCCTACGCCTCGCAGCTGATGCGCGCCGCGCCGAACATCCTCGAAGAGCAGCAGCGCCTGATCGACCTGCAGAACCGCATCGGCATTCCGCTCAAGGAACTCAAGGACATCAACAAGCAGATGTCCACCGGCGAAGCCAAGGCGCGGCGCGCCAAGCGCGAGATGACCGAGGCCAACCTGCGCCTGGTGATCTCGATCGCCAAGAAGTACACCAATCGCGGCCTGCAGTTCCTCGACCTGATCCAGGAAGGCAACATCGGCCTGATGAAGGCGGTAGACAAATTCGAATACCGTCGCGGCTACAAGTTCTCGACCTACGCCACCTGGTGGATTCGCCAGGCCATCACGCGTTCGATCGCCGACCAGGCGCGCACCATCCGCATTCCGGTGCACATGATCGAGACCATCAACAAGATGAACCGCATCAGCCGCCAGATCCTGCAGGAAACCGGCCTCGAACCCGATCCGGCGACGCTGGCGGTGAAGATGGAAATGCCCGAGGAGAAGATCCGCAAGATCCTCAAGATCTCCAAGGAGCCGATCTCCATGGAAACGCCGATCGGCGACGACGACGATTCCCATCTGGGCGATTTCATCGAAGACATGGCGACGCTGTCGCCGGGCGATGCGGCCCTGTTCGCCAGCCTGCGCGAGGTGACCAAGGAGGTGCTGGACAGCCTCACGCCGCGCGAGGCCAAGGTGCTGCGCATGCGTTTCGGCATCGAAATGAACACCGATCACACCCTGGAAGAAGTCGGCAAGCAGTTCGACGTGACTCGCGAGCGCATCCGCCAGATAGAAGCCAAGGCATTGCGCAAGCTGCGTCACCCGACCCGCTCGGAGAAGCTTCGCAGCTTCCTCGATTCCGAAACCTGATTGCGCAGTACCAACGGCCCGGAGCAACGGAAGCCGTTGCCAAGCAAACAAGGGCCTGTAGCTCAATGGTTAGAGCAGAGGACTCATAATCCTTTGGTTGCGAGTTCGAGTCTCGCTGGGCCCACCAGCAATTTGAGAAAGGATGGCAAAAGGTGGCGAAAGATCACTTTTCCTTCGTTCTCGAACGCAGGCCTCTCGCAGGCGATGTTGTCACATGCAAGCGGTGGATTCCATGATTTCACCTTCACGCGGAGCACTTGATATGCAAGAGATCATGCAATATTTGAAAAACAACGGTCAGCGTTTCGACTCGGAAATTGCGGCCGCCACGGGTCTCTCGCTGGCGAAGGTGCGCCGTTCGATTTCCGACCTGTCGGCGCGCGGCGAGATTTCCAAGTGCAGCGTGACCCGCTTCAACACCGACGGCCAGAAGGTCGAAGCCGTGCTGTGCCGTGTCGCGGGTTACATTCCGCCCAAGAGCCCCGGCCGCAAACCCGGCGCATCGAGCTGAACTGCTCCCATTCCTCGACCGCAGTCAGGGGTCGAGGGGTTTCGGTCGTGCGCTGACAGTCGCCTTGCGACGGCCTCCCTGCCGTCGCCTTTTCGCCCGGACCAGGCCCGGACTAGACCGGGAGTTCAGCGCCCCGGCTTCGCCGCCAGCGGCGTCATGCGATCGACCGCCTTGACCAGAATGCGATAAGTGTCGCGGTCAAACGCGGGCGGTGCGGCCTCCAGCAGGTCGTAAAGGTCCGCTTCGCTGCGTGCCGTGCCCAGATGCCGCCAGTGGTCGACGAGGTGCACCTCGTCGCCCTCCCTGATCCATGCCGGGCCGGCAAAGGGCCAGGACACCAGCTTCTGCCGGCCCAGCGCCGCCATCAGTCGCGCACTGTGGAAGGAAACCGGCTCCTTGCCGACGCAGGCGCCCTTGCATTGCTGCAACTGGTGCGCAAAACAGGGCTTGCCCGGTTTCACCTTCTCCAGTCCGAGCAGCGCATGGCACAGCCCGTGCTCCTTCGCCAGTTCGGTCAGACTCTTCTTGGCATCCCGCGCGCTCTTGAACGGCCCGTACAAGTGCTCCTGCCGCCCGAAGTCGAGGTTGTCGGCCATCAGCAGTTTCGGCCGCCACTCGCCGGGACGCGCCTCGACGAGCTGCCAGAAGCAGACCTCCTCGTTGCGCCGCAGATGACGATTGTGGATCGGCTGCAATTGCTTGATCAGCGCTGCCTCCCTGAGCAGCGCGCCGATCTCGCCGCCGGTTTCGATGCACTCGATGCGCCGCACCTGCTGCGCCAGATTCATTTCCCGGGCCGCCGCGTGATCGGATGCGAAGTGCGCCAGTACGCGCTTCTTCAACTCCTTGCTCTTGCCGACATACAGCGGCAGTTCGTTCTCGCCATAGAAGAGGTAAACGCCGGGCCCCTCCGGCAGATCGTCGATCGCCGCCGCATCGAGGTTGGCAGGCAGGCTCGGCCGCCCCGTCAGCGCCTTCACCGTCCGCGCCAGCAGTTCGGGCTCCACCTCGGTCTGCAAGCGGCCCCAGAACTGGTGGATCAGCCGCGCGTCGCCCAGGGCCCGGTGCCGGCTGCTCACGGTGAGGTCGTGGCGCTCGATCAGGCTGTCCAGGTTGTGCCTGGCATGCTGCGGAAACAGCTTGCGCGAGAGCTTCACGGTACACAAGACCGTGGCGCGAAAATCGTGGCCGGCGCGCTTGAATTCGTTCTTCAGGAAGCCGTAATCGAAGCGCGCGTTGTGGGCGATGAACAGCCGTCCTTCGAGACGCGCCTTGACCTCGTCCGCAACATCCTCGAAGGGCGGCGCGTCCGCCACCATCGCATTCGAAATCCCGGTCAGGCGCTCGATGAAGCCGGAAATCGGCGTGCCCGGGTTGACCAGGCAGGACCACTCGCGCACACCCTGCTCATCGACCTCGACAATGCCGATTTCGGTGATGCGGTCGGCCGTCGCCGTGGCGCCGGTGGTTTCCAGGTCGACAAAGACCAGGGCGGGGAAAGGCATGGATCAGATGTGGGGAGTGGAGCGGGACGCATCATACCGCTCGCAGGGAGCGAAATCCTGAAAGGGATTGTCGTCACTCGGGCAAAACGCCCGTGACATAATTGCCCCGATGAACGCCGGCTTCCCCATCCGCTATGTCGATCCCGTCTTCCGCCCGCCGAGCGAGGCGGAGTCGCTGATCCTGCCGGTGACCGACGGCTGCTCGTGGAACCAATGCACGTTCTGCGAGATGTACACCGCGCCGCAGAAAAAATTCCGCGCCCGCGATGCGGCGGAAACGCTGGAGACCCTGCGCCGCTGCGGCGAGCGTTTCGGCAGCGACATCCGCCGCGTATTCCTCGCCGACGGCGACGCGCTGGTGCTGCCGACGCGGCGCCTGCTCGAAATCCTCGGCGCGATCCGCGAACACCTGCCGGCGGTGCGCCGCGTTTCCAGCTACTGCCTGCCGCGCAACCTGCGCAAGAAATCGGTCGGCGAACTCGGCGAGCTGGCGGCCGCGGGCCTGAGCATGGTCTACGTCGGCGCCGAATCGGGCGACGACGAGGTGCTGGCGAAGGTGCACAAGGGCGAAACCGTTGCCAGCACCTGCGAAGCCCTCGACAAATTGCAGCAGGCCGGCATCAGGCGTTCGATGATGATCTTGAACGGCCTCGGCGGCAGAACGCTGTCAGCGCAGCACGCCGCGAATTCCGCGCGCCTGGCCAACGCGACGCAGCCCGAATACCTGGCCACGCTGGTGGTGAGCTTCCCGCAAGGCGAAGAGCGTTTCTGCGCCGCCTTTCCGGACTGGAAGCCTTGCGATCAGCGCGAATTGTTCGTCGAAATGGAAGCTCTCATCTCCGCGCTGGAGCTCAAGCGCACAGTCTTCCGCAGCGACCACGTCTCCAACCGCCTGGTGCTGAAAGGCACGCTGGGCGCCGAGAAGCCGCGCCTGCTGACGGAAATCCGCGCCGCCATCGCGGCGCCGGAAGCGGCCCGGCTGCGCCCGATATGGGCGCGAGGCCTGTAGCGGAAGGAATCGGCGCAGGCAGTTCAGTGCCGGGTGTTTCGTTCGCGCACGATGGGCGGCACGAATTTGACGGAGAATTTCCAGCCTTCCGGGGTATCCCTCAGCACCAGGGTCTTCGAACTCGCCGCCTCCTCGAAAACGGGTTCCGTGCCGACCATTTCGATGGCGCCGAGCCCCTTGACGACACAGGCCCCCGGCAGCGTGACGAAGGCCGACTCGGCCGCCACCAGGACGAACTGGCCTTCCTTCGACTGCGAACACGAGAGACCCTTCGGCACCGAAGCGGCGTCACGCTTCCAGGCCTCGCGCAAGGCGTCGAGCGCCTTGAGCAAGTCTTCGGTGATCTTGATGGCAAGCACGACTTCGCGGGACTTCACATGGCTCATGGGCTGTTCCTTTGCGGCGGCCGATCGGCGCCGGGCAACTCGGGTACTTTGGGCACCTTGGGCAGCAGCCACACCAGCAGCAGCGGCAGCACGGGAACCGACAGGGCGAACAGCAGCCAGAGCGCCGGCGAGCGCCCTTTGCGCCTGGCGATGATTGCGGTCGGAATCGCGGCGATAACCGACGCCACGGTCAGAACAATCAGGCTCGATACCAGGGACTCGACGGCCGCGGCGTCTAAACCCAATTGATTCAGCAGGGCGGTGGTGTTCGGATCGAGCTGCATGGGCGCGCCTAGGCAAGTTCCCGGTCATCTCGCGGATCGCGATTGCCGGCGGAAGAATAGCACCCACGCTGAAAGTCGACGCTGGCGATACGGCGATAATGGTGCGGCGAACCGCAAACCCAGACAGAAAGGAGCCCGACGTGAGCCGCAGCATTCTCGACGAAGCCCACATTCATCCCGCCATCCGCCAGACTATCGCCGACAGGCACGCCGACATCGTGCAGGAAGCGCAGGCCGCCATTGCCGGCAACAAGGTGGTCGTCGTCGGCATGGCGCAAAACCCCTTCCCGAAACAGGCGCGCAAGGCGCTGGACGCCATCGGCACGCCCTACCAATACCTCGAGTACGGCAGCTACCTGAACCAGTGGCGAAGGCGCAATGCGCTCAAGATGTGGACCGGCTGGCCCACCTTTCCCATGGTGTTCGTCAATGGCATCCTGGTCGGCGGCGCCAGCGAACTGCGGCGCCTGATCGACAGCGGCGAATTCGCCCGCATGATCGCGGACTAGCCGCGCACCCGCGGCCGGCTACGCGCCGAGTGCCGCTGCGCCGGCCGCTGCGACGATGCCGTCCTCGGACGACTTGACGCCGGAAATGCCGATCGCGCCGACATAAACACCGTCGCGGATGAGCGGCACGCCGCCTTCGAGGCAGATCACGTCGGGCATGGTCATCATCACCGGGCGCCCCTGCAACACCATGTCCTCGAAGGCCTTGGTCGGCCGCTTGAAAAGAATCGCGGTCCGAGCCTTCTGCTGGGCGACCTGCACCGAGCCCTTCTGTGTGCCGTCCATCCGCTCCAGCGAAATCAGATAACCGCCGTCATCGACGACGGCAACGACAACGTTCCACTTGTTCTCGGCGGCCGTGCGCTGGGCGGCCAAACTGATGCGACGTGCGTCTTCGAGGGTGAGCATGCGGGGCTCCAGAGTTGGTGAGTGAAGGGGCAACAGTTCTGCGCGTCGGAGGACTTCAGGTCCACATGGCGCGCATTTGGGCCGCCAAGTCTACCGCCCTTCTGCTCGACTCCGAGCTTCTCCCGGTATGTTCTTCCGACGGTGGCCCTGTAGCAGCCTTTTTCTACCTCATTGGTTGCGTGTAGAATCACAATGTCATTCTCGATAAGCTGAACAAGGAATTACGAGTGGCAACGCTGATTCCAAGTTACGGAACGTGTGCGGGACGCATGACCCCGGGCGAACGACGGTTCGCGCAGCGACTCGAAGCCAAACTCGAAGAGGATTATCTTTGTTGGTATGACGTTGCTGTCGGTCCGGCCAACAGTCATCCCGACTTCATCGTCCTGCACCCCCGTCGCGGGCTGCTGATTCTGGAAGTGAAGGACTGGAAGCAGGACACGATCCGCTCAATAACAAAGTCCGACGCGGCAATTCTCACGGACCGCGGACTCAAGCATGTACTCAATCCACTTGAGCAGGCTCGCCAATATGCTCACGCAGTCATCAACGTACTGGAACGCGACAAGCAGCTAACGCTCGCCACTGGCAGGATGGAAGGGCGGCTTACGTTTCCGTGGGCCTACGGTGTCGTGCTTGCAAATATCTCCCGGCGAACCTTCGAGAGCGCCGGACTCGCCGAGGTCATCGAGCCGCATTGCGTTATTTGCCAGGACGAGATGACTGAGTCCGCTGAGGTCGAAGCATTCCAGAAGCGGCTTTGGGGAATGTTTTCGGTCCGTTTCCAGGCCGCTTTGACATTGCCTCAGCTCGATCGCGTCCGTTGGCACCTGTTTCCCGAAATTCGGCTGCCGGCTACCCAAGTGGGGCTATTCAATGCAGGGGAACTCGATCCCGTCGAGATTCCTGATCTGATGCGGGTAATGGACCTTCAGCAAGAACAACTGGCACGCAGTCTTGGCGAAGGCCATCGGGTCATCCACGGTGTCGCTGGCTCGGGCAAGACCCTGATCCTTGGCTACCGCGCCGAGCAGCTCGCTAAGGTCTGCACCAAACCAATCCTCGTTCTCTGCTACAACAAGACCCTGGCAGGACGCCTGATGCACTGGATGGCGAGCAAGGGTGTGACCGATAAGGTACATGTGCGCACCTTTCATAGCTGGTGCCACAGTCAGATCAGCGCCTACAACATCAGCTTCGCTCAAGACAAAGACGATACCGATACGATCATGGCGGAGATGGTCCAGGCTGTCATTCGCGGCGTCGAGCGCGGCCAGATACCATGCGCCCAATACGAAGCCGTGATGATCGACGAAGGCCACGACTTCAAACCCGAGTGGCTGAAGCTCGTGGTCCAGATGATCGATCCGCACACGAATTCTTTATTGATTCTGTACGACGATGCGCAGTCGATTTACGAAGGTGGCCGGCAGAAGAATTTCAGCTTCAAGAGCGTTGGCATCCAGGCGCAGGGTCGCACGACGATTCTGAAAGTGAATTACCGCAACACCCAGGAAATTCTTGAGTTCGCCGCGCAGTTCGCCACTGAGCTTTTGAAGCCCACAGACGCCGAAGAGGACGGCGTCCCGCGCCTTATGCCGATTTCCGCCGGACGTCACGGCAAGGCGCCTGTCGTCGTGAAGTTGCCGACATTGCAGGCGGAAGGGATGTGGATCGCCGAGCGATTGAAGGAAGAACACACCAAGGGCACTCCCTGGCGCGATATGGCGATCCTGTATCGGCACTACGACCCTGTATGCAAGACTGTCCGTACGGAACTGCGCAAGGCCGGTATTCCAAACACATGGAAAAGCGATGTTACGTTCGGTGAAAGCCAGGACACCGTCAAGCTGCTGCCTTTCCACAGCAGCAAGGGCCTTGAGTACCCGATTATTGTGATACCCGGCGCTGGGCTGCTGCCTACTCCCAGCGACGCTACCGAAGAAGATGCACGTCTGCTTTACGTTGCGATGACGCGGGCCACATCGCAATTGATTGTCACAGGTGCCTAGATGTAAAGCACGAAGTCCGTGGGAATATTCGCCTGGACTTGGGGTTACTCGCGATGAACCAACCTGCCTGCCCTTTTTGCACCCTTGCACCCGAGCGAATTCTTGTCGCCGATGATCTTGGCGTTGTCTTCAGAGATGGCTTTCCAGTATCCCCTGGACACACACTCGTCATTCCCCGCAGGCATGTTGGATCATTCTTTGATCTGACGCCGGAGGAACGCGATGCAATCATGGCCCTGCTCGATGCAGCCAAGGAGGGCGTCGATGCCGAATTCAAACCAAATGGCTACAACATCGGAATCAATGACGGGGCTGCGGCTGGGCAGACGGTCCCGCATTTGCACATTCATCTGATCCCCCGCTACACGGGAGACTGTATCGAGCCGCGTGGAGGCATCCGCTGGGTCTTGCCGGAAAGGGCAAAATACTGGCCATGAATCGCGACGAGATTCTCCAGGCATTCGACCGCATGCGCGTCTGGCAGCGCGGCGACCAGCGTGCGGTTCATAAGCCGCTGCTGGTCCTGTTCGCGCTTGCAAGAGTCGGCGCTGGCGGTACGGCGACGATCGACTGGAACGAGGCCGAGCCTCGCCTCAAAGAACTGCTTGATGAATTTGGACCGGATGGATCGACCAGTTCGCGTCACTATCCGTTCTGGCATTTGCAGACCGACGGGTTGTGGCAATTGGAAGGTCCGTCGAGCATCCTTGCTCGCCCCCCTTCGGCTACGCCAACCCTGACCGAACTGCGCGACAACCATGTGCGTGGAGGCTTCCCGCCCGCATTGCGCGAGGCCCTGCAACGCGACCCGCAACTCGTCGCAACCATCGCCCAGCGTATTGTCGATGCGCATTTCCCGGAATCCATTCGCGGCGAAGTCCTTGCGGCGGTGGGTTTGTCCACCGATCTGTCTGATGCGGTATCAATGCAGGATTCGGCCCGCCGGCGCGATCCCGCATTCCGCGAGAAGGTGCTGCTCGCGTACCAGTACCGCTGCAGCGTCTGCGGTCACGATCTGCGCCTCGGTCGCCAGACCATCGGCCTGGAGGCCGCGCATATCAAGTGGTTTCAGGCGCAGGGCCCTGACATCGTGCCCAACGGTATGGCCCTGTGCTCGCTGCACCACAAGGTATTCGACCTGGGCGCATTCACGGTGTTGGCCGACACCTACCAGATTGCCTTCAGCCAGCATCTTCACGGCAGCGACGAGGCAGCCGGAAGAATGCTCGCGTACCACGGGGCGAGCCTGATCCTGCCACAGAGTCGGGACTATTTGCCTCAACCGGAGTTTCTGCACTGGCACCGAAGGTGGGTTTTCAAGGAGCCCTCACGTGACAGCGCTCTTTGAATAGTGCCACCGACGGCCCGCTTGAACCAGGAGCCGCCAGTTTTTGGTCTGCCGGCCAAAGAGTAATCAGACACCAAATGAAAAAGCGGGTTATGAGATCGAGCATTTTGCTGTACATGTACAGCAATCCTGTGCAGGTCGCTAGGGGGTAATCGGCGTAACCACTTGATTTAAAGGTTTAGCCCCCTAGACGACCTGTTAGGAGGCAAGACCAAACAATCCCTATCAATTCCTACCAGCTAACACCCCTACCTTCTCGCTGTCACCAGTTGGCCCAAATCCCTAGCGTCACGATTCCGACCATCGGTCACAACTTGCCATCGCTCCTATGTCCATCAAGTAGCACAGCGGACCAACCAATTCAGAACATTCTGCCGTTATTGATCAGATGGTTCCCACGAAAAACTGGGTCGCAGGCCTTAGCCCCGGTTCGACAAATCTTGGCGCGCACGCCAGCAATCATATCCATTGTCCGCCGGGCTTACCACTTGCTTAGTCTTGCAAGTGCATAAGCAATTCCACCAGTTCGTGCATGGCGGTGTAGGTTTCGTTCCCATCGTACGCAGTGGTTAACCTTACCCGAGCTTGTGCGCGTTGCACTGCAACGTCGAACCGTTCCTTGGTCGCGGTCCAGTGGCCTTGTTGCCCTTTTTCGTAGCCATGCATGTACACCTTGAGCCGTTCATACACTTCATCTCGGGAAATCGGCGCCAGAACGTCCTCGAAGTGAAGTAGCAACCACACTTCAAAACATGGAACGGATGCAATGGCACGAAACGACACCCGGCATTCCGTGTCGTTCTTTAGCTTGCCATCCAACGCATCCGCCTTGGCCAGCGCTGCATGATAGCTATCGTGGTCATCGCGGTCGAATACCGCAAAGACGCGATCGAACGTGCGCGGCTCGATTCCCTTTTCGCGATCGCCATATCGGAACAATTGTTCGGCGTATTCGACTACCTGAAGCGGTGCAGTTCCAAGCGCACCGGGCCTGACGTGCACGTTGGCTGTATTCAGACGGAAATCTCGCCGAATCTCCTGGATGTAGTGAGGTTCCGTCTTCTCGCCTTCGCAAACAATGAGAACGCGTTCAAACGGCGCGCGTCGAGCCGCGCGTCGTTTCAGATCTCGTGCCTGTTGGCGGTGCTTGGGCTGGTTGTCTTCTCCCATGTGAACTTGCGACCTTACGCCGCGGTCACGTCGGAGCGTTTGGATTTAGACCCGTTGTTGCGCGACGGCTTCTGCTGCACGAAGTCGAACAAGTCACCAAAGAAAGGCAAAGCCCCGTAACGCCCCATCAGATAGCCTCGCTCCCAAGCCTCATGCTTGCGGGGACTGAAGTCAGTGAGCGGGTAAAGCTTGGTCGCTTGCTCCTGGTCCTTTTCGGTGAACCAGACTTGGTCACGACGGAACAGAGTGTGATCCAGCAACGAAGTATCGTGCGTACTGAAGATCAACTGAGCCCCAAATTGGTTCAGTACTGGATCGTGAAACATGGAGATCAGTCGTCGAACCAGCAGTGTGTGCAGGCTACTGTCGAGTTCGTCGACCAAGAGAATCCGCCCGTGTTTCAGCACATCGAGGACCGGCGCAATCAGGGCATAGAGGCGTTGGGTACCCTCCGACTCTTCCTGGAGTTCAAACTTGGCGCTTCCATTCGGTGTCGAATGCTGAAAGACAGGAACAAGAAACTCGCTCTCCTCACGGCTCGCATGGGTCACACCGGCGGCGCTGAACACCAGTTGCTGCCGAATACCCTTGCGTGGGACAGCCTGAATATCAGCAATGCTGATGTCCGCAGACGACAGAAAATTGCGAATGGCCTCCCGACCTTCTTCGGTCGCCAGCATCGCCGTAGTCAGCTCGGAATTCAGGCTGACACCCGCCGGCAGGAAGAGAATGCTATCGACGATCCAACGGAAGACCGGCCCCAGCAACTCGCTGTTCAGTTGTGCCGCCGTGGAGAGAAACAGGGCGTTCGGCCTCGTGCTGTCCTGCCAAAGCTTGCGCGAACCCGTAAGGTAGGCGCTGAATTCGTACTCGTAGGCTTCGCCATTTTCTGCCAATGTCCGACTGAACCACTGCGTCGGCTTGGCTGTTCTATAAACCAGCAGTGACTCGCTGACGATCCGCTGTGGCGTCATCGCAAAGGCATACTGGTGCCGCACTCCATCCAGGAGGAAGGTCAGTTCGAATTCAGTGGGTGCCGTCGCGACGCGCTCGTCCAGCTTGAAAGCTTGTACGTTGTATATCTGCCCAGGCTGGATGACGGTCGCCGACTCGGCCACTACGGCACGCATGTAGTTCAGCGCCAGCAGTAACGTCGATTTCCCGCTGGCGTTCGGGCCGTACACCACAGCGCTACGCACAGCTTTAGGCGGAGACTTCAAGCCTGTCGAGACCAGATGAGAATCAGCAAGCTCATCGTCGCCCGAAGCCCCTGCGAGGCTCAGCACTAGCTCATCACGTATCGACCGATAGTTGCGGACTCGGAATTCGAGCAACATGAATGGCTTTCTATCTAGTATTTTTCACATTATTGCACATTTTATGCAATAAATTAAGTTTTATTACTGATCAGCACCCATTACCAGCTACGAGCCCCGAGGGTCAAAAAATTGCTCGCCGAGCGTCCCCCTGCATCTATGGCTGCGTTCAGGCTGTTGACGCTCACTGAAAATTGACCATTTAGACGCCGTTGTGCGCGTTGAAAATTGACCAGGGTAATTAACCTCCACTGCTCAACATTTGAGCAGGGTAGATGGGGCGATGATTACCATTGTTGACGCTCACTGAAAATTGACCATTTAGACGCCGTTGTGCGCGTTGAAAATTGACCAGGGTAATTAACCTCCACTGCTCAACATTTGAGCAGGGTAGATGGGGCGATGATTACCATGAAAGAAC
>JAOTRV010000062.1 GCA_030247575.1 Sulfuritalea sp. | reverse complement strand
ACATGGCACACAAAAAAGCAGGCGGCAGTTCCCGCAACGGCCGCGACTCGGAATCGAAACGCCTCGGCGTCAAAAGCTACGGCGGCGAGCTGATTTCCGCCGGCAGCATCATCGTGCGGCAGCGCGGTACCGAATTCCATCCCGGCGACAATGTCGGCATGGGCAAGGACCACACGCTGTTCGCCAAGATCGAGGGCACGGTGCAGTTCGCCATCAAGGGCCCGACCAAGCGTCGCGTAGTCAGCATCGTTCCGGCGACCGCTTAAGCAGTTGATCCTTCCGCGACGAAAGCCCTATCGTCGAGATAGGGCTTTCGCGCTTCTAGGCCTATGAAATTCTTTGACGAAGCCCGCATCGAAGTCCTCGCCGGCGACGGCGGCAACGGCGCTGTCTCGTTTCGCCGCGAGAAATACATTCCCCTCGGCGGCCCGGACGGCGGCGACGGCGGCAAGGGTGCGAGCATCTGGGCCATCGCCGACCGCAATCTGAACACCCTGATCGACTTCCGCTACACCCGCGTGTTTCGCGGTCAGAAGGGCGAAAACGGCCACGGCTCGGATCGCTACGGCAAGGGCGGCGAGGACATGGAACTGCACATGCCGGTGGGCACCGTGATCACCGACATCGCCACCGGCGAAGTGATCGCCGACCTCGATACCGACGGCAAGCGTTCGCTGATCGCCAAGGGCGGCACCGGGGGCCTGGGCAACCTGCACTTCAAGTCGAGTACCAACCGGGCACCACGCCAGAACACGCCGGGGCAGGAAGGCGAAAAGCGCGAGCTGAAGCTGGAACTCAAGGTGCTGGCCGACGTCGGCCTGCTGGGCCTGCCCAATGCCGGCAAATCGACCTTCATCCGCGCGGTTTCGGCAGCGAAGCCCAAGGTCGCGGACTATCCCTTCACCACCCTGCATCCGAATCTCGGCGTGGTGCGCGTCGATGACAACCGCAGCTTCGTCATTGCCGACATTCCGGGCCTGATCGAGGGCGCGGCGGAAGGCGCCGGCCTGGGCCATCGCTTTCTCAAGCATCTGCAGCGCACGGGATTGCTGCTGCATCTCGTGGATATCTCACCTTTCGATCCGGATGCGGATCCGGCCAGGGACGCCAAGGCCATCCTCAAGGAACTGAAGAAGTACGACGAGGCCCTGCACAAGAAGCCGCGCTGGCTGCTGATCAACAAGATCGACCTGGTGCCCGAAGATGAGCGCGAGGCGAGAATCGCCGCGCTGGTGAAGAGCTACAAGCCGAAGAAGCATTTCGTCGTGTCCGCCATATCGGGCCAGGGTTGTCGCGAGGTCTGCTATGCGGTAATGGACCATCTGGAACAGCAGCGAAACCATGAGAAAGCAGATAGCTGACGCGCAGCGCCTGGTGGTCAAGGTGGGCAGCGCGTTGGTCACCAACGGCGGCCAGGGCCTGTCTCACGAGTTCATCGCCGAATGCGCGCGCCAGATCGCCGCGCTGCATGCCGATGGACGGCAGGTGTTGCTGGTGTCTTCCGGGGCGATCGCCGCCGGCATGCAGCGCCTGGGCTGGACCACGCGGCCCCACGCCATGCACGACCTGCAGGCCGCCGCCGCAGTCGGTCAAATGGGGCTGGCGCAGGCCTACGAGACGACCTTCATGAGCCACGGCCTGAAGGCCGCACAGATCCTGCTGACCCACGACGATCTTGCCGACCGCACGCGCTACCTCAATGCCCGCTCCACACTTCAAACCCTGCTCGATCTGGATGTCGTTCCGATCATCAACGAGAACGACACGGTGGTCACGGACGAGATCAAGTTCGGCGACAACGATACGCTCGGCGCGCTGGTGGCCAACCTCGTCGAAGCCGAGGCCCTGATCATTCTTACCGACCAGAAGGGCCTCTATAGCGCCGATCCGCGCCTCGACCCCGCCGCCACGCTGATCAGCGAAGGACGTGCGGACGATCGCCGTTTTGAAGCCATGGCCGGTGGCGCCGGCACGGGTATCAGCAAGGGCGGCATGATCACCAAAGTCCGCGCCGCCCAGCGCGCCGCCAGGAGCGGCGCGCACACCCTGATCGTCAGCGGCCGCGAACCGGATTCGCTGCTGGCTGCCGTTCGCGGCGAGCCCATCGGCACCCTGCTCTACGCCGTCGAATCGCCACTTGCGGCGCGCAAGCAATGGCTGGCGGATCACCTGCAATTGGTCGGCGCGCTGGCGCTCGATGGCGGCGCGATAACGGCGCTGGGCGCCGGCCGCAGCCTGCTCGCCGTCGGGGTGCTGCGGGTCGAGGGTGAATTCGAGCGCGGGGCCGTAGTGGCATGTCTCGCCCCGGACGGGCGCGAGATCGCCCGCGGCCTGATCAACTATTCAAGCTCGGAAGCCCGTCGCATCGCCGGACACGGCACCCAGGACATCGAAGCCCTGCTCGGCTATATCGACAGCGCAGAGCTGATTCACCGCGACAATCTGATACTGCTCTGACAGGCTGGGCAACGGGAAAGGCCGCCTGAGGGCGGCTTTTTTTGCGCGCTCGGTTTCCGCGACCGCGTTCGCCGCAATCGGGCGGGCCATCTCTGAACCGCATCATGGCATGCTGTCGCCGCCCAAGGAAATCGGGGCAAATCCCGCAGGGGGATACCGTCCGCGCGTCCGGCGCGGACATAAAAAAAGCCACCCCGAAGGGTGGCTTTTATCTTTTAACACCTCACCGACACAAGGTCGGCTCGATATTAGAAAGCGTGCTTCAGGCCCAGCGCGGTACGGGTGAACTTGCCCGTGCCGGAGCCGGTCAGAGCCGACTTGTCGTTGTCGCCGTCTTCCCAACGGACATAAGCCGTGGTGCGCTTGCTCATGGCGTAGTCGAGACCCAGGGCGTTCAGGTTGCGATCCTGGTCGGCGACCAGCTTGTCATCCACACGAAGAACGTTCGCCATGACGGCGATCGTGGGGGTGGCTTGCCACTTCAGAGCGATGTTGGTCGAACGGGAATCAACGCTGACCGGGCTGAAGTTGTTCTTCGACGAGGTCCAGCCGAGATACACGGTGGCCGGGCCGAAGGTGTAGTTACCGGCCAGCAGATTGTAGGTCAGGGTCGCTGCACCGCCGAGCGCGCCATTGACATTGGCGAGAACGTTCGAATGCGCATAGGACACGTTGGCGGGGCCGTTGTTGTAGTTCAGGCCAACTTGCGTCTGGCCGTCGGCATCAGCAGCGGCATTGCCGGCGGAGTTCGGCGAGCGATACAGCAGGCCGACGGTGAAGCCGGACCAGCTGGGGCTATCCCACTTGATCGAGTTGTTGGCACGGATGTCGCGAGCGCCAGCGGTGTTAGCACCCGGGAGAACAGCAGCCGGTGCGCCGATGACGTTGGCACCGCTCAGGCGACCGAATTGAGCGGAGTAACCACCACCCATGCCGGTGCTGAAGGGCTGGGCGGTCAGCGCGGAAGTCAGGGCGAAGTTGTTCATGAAACCGAGCGAAACCTTACCGAAGTTACCCGAAACGTACAGGTAGTTCTGGCTGTTCCACACGCCGGTTGCTTGGGTCGAGCCAGCAATCGGGTCGGTCTCGAGCAACAGACCGGCCTTCATGTTGTTGCCGAGGGCTTCCTCGACGACGAAGGTCAGGTTGGTGGTGGCCGTGTTGCTGGCGGAACCCCAACGATTGGTCTTGGTCTTGACGCCGGCGGTTTCAGCCGAGAAATTTTGGTAGCCGGTGTCGAACAGACCCTGAATGGTCACGGTCGACTGGGCGAAGGCGGTGCTGGACAGGCCAGCGATAGCCAGGGCGATGAGTTTCTTTTGCATAGATATCTCCAAAGAGAGTTGTGGTTTTAACAGCTTGCAATGACACCACGTGGTCGGTCACTACTCGCTGCCACTGCCCGAATCCGGGAAGCTGGGAACATTCTGCTTTACAGGCGGCTGGCGAACAACTCCCGCATTGCTTTTCATGTACCGAAGCGATGGTTTTGTGGTTTTCGCACAACAGTAAAACATCGTTTCCGGCATCAGCCCACCCGGCATGATCCAGGATGAACGCTGTATGACTTTCGTAGAATACTGCCCGATGGCCGCGCCACACTGCAGCGATCGCGAATCCGATCCCTTTCCGGCCCCCTCCCAAAGCAAAACCCCTCCACAGGCGGAGCTGTGGAGGGGTTTCAATGGGGAGTCTGGCGTTGACCTACTTTCTCACACGGTGAAGTGCAATATCATCGGCGCGGTCTCGTTTCACGGTCCTGTTCGGGATGGGAAGGGGTGGGACCGAGACGCTATGGACACCAGACTTGAAG
>JAOTRV010000026.1 GCA_030247575.1 Sulfuritalea sp. | reverse complement strand
TTCTTTCATGGTAATCATCGCCCCATCTACCCTGCTCAAATGTTGAGCAGTGGAGGTTAATTACCCTGGTCAATTTTCAACGCGCACAACGGCGTCTAAATGGTCAATTTTCAGTGAGCGTCAACACGCTGCTCGATAAAGTCGCGCAGCGCCGGTCACCTCCACGTTCCTGAGCGTCTGCTTTCCTGGACTGGCTAGGTCCGCTAAGGGCACCGTGCTGAAATTGAATCCTTCAAGTTCGCCGCCGGAGAACAGCCATTGAATTGCGAAACCAGGAAGCTGCCGGTGGCCACCGGGTGCCCCCGGCCATCAAGAGCCAGTCGCGCCGCTCCTCCATTGCTGACGTTCGCTCGAGGCGATTTCTCAAAAGCTGCCATTCAATCGGCGTGGCCTTAAGTTTCTTGTCAGACCGGCTCTTGTGCAGCAGTAAGAGACGCCCGGTGCCCGAACACCATTCAGCGCTGCCAGCAAGCCGTCGCGGCTCAGGGATTTCTTCCATAGGCGACGTTGGAACGGCGCCTTCAATTGTAAGTGGCCTTTTGCCGTCTGCATCACTAGCGGATCGTTCAGGCAGGCGCGTGCCATGCATCGCATTCTGATTTCATCTGTGCACATGCTCTCGAGCAAGACCACCATCCGCATCGGCTTGGCGGCCTCACTGAATTCCGCCGATCGTCGGCGACCTGGCCTTCAATCCCCATATCCGCATTGCCGACGTGACCCTCAACGGCCTCGGCGGCCACCGCCACGGCGAGCGGAATTACTTGCCATCATGCGATCAGTCGGAATTGACGATAGTAGAACTCCGCTGGATTCTCGTCGCGGACAGGTCACGCAGCAACCGATCGAATTCGGCGGAGCCCCGAAGTATCCTGCGGGCGGCAGAGACCAGTTTATCCACCTCGTCCGCGGGCAGCGCGAACGCAGTTGGAATGGCTTGAAGTTCTTCGCGAAGCTTCGGCTCGGGGTGCTCGCGAAGGTTTGCATCGATGACATACAACTCAACGGACGGGGACAGCGCGCGGCTGCCGGCGCGTGCTGCATCACGCAGCCGCGCGCGCCATTGATCAATGCTGCCCGCCAGAATCGCCCTGGTCTCGCGCGAACGCCTGCCAAGACTTGCCGACGAGACAGCGTCAAGCACCTCGTAGGCCGACGGAACCCTGTCGCTGCGATCGAGGGATGCATTTGAACCTTGTTCAGCATCGACGTTGATGATGACCAGCTTTTCGACGTTGCGAAAACCGTTGCTTTCGATCGGCATGGCCATTTCGCCAGAAAGCGCGATGTTGTCGATGATCCAGCGCACCGCCAAGTTGTCCGACAATCCACCGTCCATCAGATGAATGAACGGACGCTCAGTCGAGTCAAGGTAGATGCTCGCGGTTGCGGCAACTCGAGGGCTGGCGGACGATGCGGCGCACTCGCCGGCGTAGTTCTTCAGCGTAAGCGGACTCAGAACCAGCGGCACCGCGCTGGATGCCGCTACGGCAAAGGCAAGCGGAACCCGGTCGAGGCGGGAACAGAGAATGTCGAACTGTTCCTGCGAAAACTCGAAACCGGTGCCGTGGGTGAGATCGGTAGCACCGACAAGAAGAAGCGGTCGGCTGCGTCGTTTCGCCAGGTCGCCATAAGTGATCCCGTGAAACAGGGTCTCGTCGAACTGCTCGGCCAGCAGGTGTCCGCGCCCAAACCAGGGGGAGCTCAACTGCAGCGCATTGTCGGGGCTGCGCGTCCGCGACATCAGGTCGCCCTGAAAATCGGACTTGAGAAACGTCGGCTCGAAACTCCGGAAAATCTCCGTTCCGAACGCGGCGAAATAGGCCGCCGTGACACTGCCGCCAGACACTCCTGCGACTACGTCGACTTCGTCAAGCAGCGTGGTCACTTCGCCCTTTCGATCAATCGGCGTGTTCTCGAGCTCGCTCAGTACGCCATAGGCAAACGCCGCGGCGCGGGTGCCTCCGCCAGAGAAGGTCAGAACGACGACGAGTCCGTCGCTGTTGCCACGCTGCGGGGAAAGGTTCTGCAGTCGGTATTCCGCCATGCCGCTTGCGGCAGATGCGGTTCGGTCCAGGGGCTGGTTCAATGGCGGGCGCATCGTCGAGCAACCGGCCAGTGCAGAAATGACAACCAGCGGGGCGAGCCACCCGTGACGATGCGTGGCGAATGTCATCGGCGGCCATCCGCCTTTCCATAGAACTGCTCGACGAAGGGCTTGCGAAATGTCTGATGGCAGCCAAGGCAGGACGACTGCAGCTTGTGGAAGGCAGCGATGACATCTTCCCCATTGCCGCTTTTCGAGGCCCTGGCCAGCGCCAGCGCATTGTCATGAGTTTCACCGTTCATGGCCTTGTAGCGGGGCGCGTCGGTTCCAACAAAGGCCATGAGGCGCATCTTTTCAGCCAATGGCGGTTGCGGATGACCGGCGATCGCCAGCGCAGCCTTCTCCACGGCCGCGTAATCCTCCCGGGACGTGCCGTACACGATCGCCTGCATGCCCCTGCCCATCTCCTTCATGATGCCCTGCAAGGCCAGCGGCTCGGCCGCGGGGCTGGCAAGAGGATGCCCCGCACAACCCAGCGCGATCAGCCACGCCCACGGCACGGCGCGCCTGCGGCGACGGTAGGTCATCGCATTCGACGAAGACTGCATTTTCTTGCCTTTCTCCGGACAATCCGGTTAGTTGAATAAGCTATCGCGGCGTGACGTCGGCACCGCGAGGATGGTATCGAGATAGACGGGGAACGCAGTCGCCGCGTCGCGCAAGAGCAATTCCGGGCGCTTGGTGCCGGTACTCATTCCGAGCACCAGGTTCTGGATCAAGCCGACCAGAGCGGCGGCTGCGGATATCGCGTCGACATTCGGCCTCACCAGCCCTTGCTGCTGCGCCCGGCCGATCAGACGGGACAGGCGCTTTTCATGGCATCCGATGGTGTTCCGAATCCGCGAGCGAACCCGCGCATCAGCTGTTTGCGAGTACCAGGCAAGAATTGCCAGGGGAACGGACGGGTGTTTCGCCATAAGCGATACCTGAAAATAGAACCCGCGTTCGAGCGCCTTCAGCGGATTTGCCTCGCCCTGAACGCCGCGTTTCAAGGCATGTGCCAACGCCCGCTGAGCCCACGACAGCAGCACGCTCCGACTGCAATGAAATTGCGAGACCGGATGGTGCATGGCGGATTCGATCACCTCCACGTTGCTCAAATCAGCGCGCGGCGCAAGCAGATACTCGCGGCTACGCTGCAACCACTTTGCCAGATGCTCGGGCCGAAGGCGGCTTGTTTCATCGTCGTTCATGATGTGACGCCCCCACTCTGAATCAACGATTGCGTCCGCCGCCCATGCCGCGTCCGCTACCGCCCTGGCGCGACTCGTATCCCCGCCCGTAGCCGCCGCGCGTGCCGGCATCTTGTCCCCGCTGCGAATTCTCCATTCGAGCGCGGCCGTCGGCACCGCTGTCGCGCATGAGCTTCTGTTCCTCCGGCGTCATGCTGCGCATACGTTCCTGGATTTGTTCGCGAATCTGCTCGCGCTGTTGCACCGGATCCACGACCGGCGGCGATTCTTCCGCAAGGGCAGCGCCTGCGCCGAGCAAAGCAATGCCGAGCATGGCCAATCTGCTATACCGTGATGCCTTCATCGTCTTTCCTCGCTATTGCGTGCTGATGGATAGAAGCGAATTCGAGAGCGCTTGGTGCTCGAGTCTCGTTGATGCATCGCTGCGGACTCTTCATCGGACTGGACGCAGCCGCCTGGAAAGAAAGTCGAAACAGCTTTCCATGCAGGCCCCGGGAGTCTGATCTGCGCTGTCGACCACGAGATCCGGCGCGACCGGCACGTCGTAGGGCGCGTCGATGCCGGTGAAATCGCGCAGCAGACCATTGCGGGCCAGGCGATAGAGTCCCTTGGGATCGCGGCGCTCGCAGGTCGCGATATCCGCCTGCAAATAGAACTCGAAAAAAAGCCGCCCATTTGCCGCCGAGCGGGCGAGGCGGCGATCCGTCGCGTGAGGCGAAATCGAGGCGGCAATACACACGAAACCGGCATCCGCAAAAAGCGCCGCCGCTTCGCCGACCCGGCGAACATTCTCCCGCCGCGACGGCGGCGTGAAATCCAGGTCGGAATTCAATCCATGCCGAAGATTGTCGCCATCGAGCACGTAGACCATGAAGCCTACGTCGAATAGCTTGCGTTCGAGATTCATCGCCAGGGTGGATTTTCCCGACCCGGACAGTCCCGTAAGCCAGACAATCGCGCCCGCATGGCCGGACCGGGCGATCCGCTCGGAATCGGCTACCTGATGGGAAACGCGGCGAAGCACGTTTGCCCGCCCCGATCGCGGCAACCTCGTCCCTGGACACTGCTCGCCGGCCTGTCCGTGCTCAGGCGAAAACATGATGCCGTGTGTTTGCTCTGGCAAATTGCCGGAATGATTCATGAATCCTCCGCATTTCCTGCAACCGGTGGGCGTTCGCGAAGGCCGGCTGCGCCGTGTCCTCGACACGAACGATCCGGCCCGCCATGATCTTCTTCGATATGTCGCCGTACTTGGGCCGCCCCGTATGCTTGAACAGCCGGTAGTCTTCGGAGAGTCCCGGGGCGATGCCCAGATAGCCGCCAAGGGCCGCTAGCGTTTCAGCCGTTCTTGCAACCAGTGCCTCGGAATCCATATAGAACGCGCGCCCCTGGCGATGTTCGATCAGATCGCGCAGCGACGCGAGGCGGGACGCGTAGTATTCGCAGGCGCCATCCAGATCGTCGATGCCGCCGGACTTTATCTCCAGAATGCTCCGGATGGTTTGCACAGGATCGCGCACCATGATCACGATCGACGTGTCGTCGCGATCGAGAACCTTGCGCCGGATCGGCAGGTCATGCACGATCTTGTCCAGCACGTGGCGGCCGGCCGCGAACTTGCCGCTGGCATCTTCGGCCTTGGCGCTGAGTTCGAGAAGGTCCGGCCAGCCGCGCAGTTTCTGGTGCAGTTCGGCGTAGCCGCAGACCGACGGATGACTGCCAACGATGTGGCTCAACAGCGTGGTGCGCGCGCGCAT
Source organism: Sulfuritalea sp. (assembly GCA_030247575.1). Lineage (GTDB taxonomy): Bacteria > Pseudomonadota > Gammaproteobacteria > Burkholderiales > Rhodocyclaceae > Sulfuritalea. The sequence goes on along the minus strand of JAOTRV010000026.1, from coordinate 64,097 downwards.
GTGGCTGCACAGCAGGATGAAGCCGCGGCGCTTGAGCAGCGAGTTGTCGCCCCAGCACCGCGGCAGCAGGCGGATTGCCTTGGCCAGCCTCATCTGCCGCATCCCCTGCGCGCGATCCGATGTCCGCCCATGATCACGAACGTCCGCGCCCGCCGCCACCCATGCCGCCGCCCATGCCGCCACCTTTGCCACCGCCTTGTCCGCGTCCCCGCCCGCTGCCGTCGCGGCTGCGCTGGCGGGTTCCCTCGTCCGCCGCGCTTTCCACGCGGGCGCGGCCGTCGGCGCGCGTGTCGCGCATCAGTTTCTGTTCCTCCGGCGTCATGCTGCGCGTGCGTTCCTGCATCTGATCCCGGTAGGCGGTGCGATCCTCGGCGCTCATGCCGCGCATCTGCTCGCGCTGCTGCACGGGATCCGCGGGCAAGGGCAGATCGTCCGCAAGAACACTGCCGGCACCCAGCATGCCGATGCCGATGAGGGTGAAGCTGAGAACTCGTGTTGCTTTCATGATTTTCTCCTGTGGTTGAACATTGACTTCGATGGCCGTCGTGACGACGGTTTGCTTCATGTGCTGAAACGAGACGCTCGCCAGATCCGCTCAGCGCGTGACGTGCTGGCCTATCCGGCGCCGGGCGAACCAGGCGATGCCGGCCCACAGGGCCGTGCGCAAGCTCATGGCGCCGACGGTGCGCATTTCAAACTGCGCGCCGGTGAGGATGAACAGGCCGAAATAGAAGAACACCAATGCCGTGGCGACCGCAATGACGAGCGCCAGGTGCGCCGCCCAGGCCTGCCGGGTCGCCAGGCCGAGCGCTGCGGCGACATAGGCAAATCCGGCGAGGAAGTTGAACCAGACGACGAAGGGCAGGTAGTGGCCGGCCGCCTCGCGCGCCGCCTCGCTGCCGAACAGCACCTGGCCGCCGGAGACGATGGTGAGCAGGCCGAAGGCCAGGGCGATGCCGGCGATGGCGTAGAGCGCATAGCGCGAGAGCGTTTCGTTCATGGAATTTCCCTTGTGTGAAGTGTTGCCGGTCAGAAGCGGTAATTCACGCCGACGTTTGCCGCCACTTGGTTCCTGCTGCCCAGGGTCGTGACGATCGGGCTGTCGGCCGCGTCGCCGATCAGCTGCGTGTGGCGCAGCGAGGCGAAACCGCCCCACTCGCGGTTGATCGCGTAATCGGCTACGAGGCTGGCGCCGATATGTTTGAAACCGGCACCCGCCGTGTATTGGGCTATGCCTGAATTCGCCGACTGGGTCGCGTCGATGCCGTAGAAAGTGCTCATGTAGGCGGCCGAAGCCCAAGCCGTGTCGAGATTGGCGCGCAGACGAAGCTTCTGGCTGACGCGCATACCGTAACCGGCCGAAAGCCGCAGCGTCGTACCGCCATCGCCGTTGCTGACATCCTTTCGCAGGTCGGCTCGCGCCTGCCAGCCACCCTTGCGCAGGCGGACGAAACCGCCGACATCGAGGCTGCGGTCGATATCGCCCAGCCCCCTCAACTCGGCATGGTCGCCTTCCTCGCGACCGCGGCGCAGGGCCAGCAGCGGCCCCGCGCTGATGCTGATGTCCTGGGCGGTGCGGTGCTTGAACAGATTGGCACCCGCGCTCATTCCGGTGAGAAACCAGGTATCGCCGTAAAACAGCCTGATGTTCGGCGTGAGCCGCGTCTGGTTTTCGCCGGAACCTTCATACGCGGGCCGCACCCCCACTCCAAGACCGATGGCGCCATGCAGGCCTTCGCGCCCCGACTGCGACATGTCTCCGTCCGCGGCCGCCGGAGCGGCGGCGATCATCAGCAGGGCCATGGTTGCCATGGCGGCATGGGGTATCGGTATCAAGTTCATTGTCAAGCTCCAAGGTTGGCGGTTTCGATGGACGCATCATGGGTGCCGCCGGTAACGCCGCCATGTCGTGCCCGCATCGGCGCGTATCAGTTTGTATCAGAGCGTTTCCGGCAACGCGGCGGGTCCGAGCCGCGCGTTACACTGCGCGCATGAGTTCTTCCGCACCCGCGCGCATCCTGGTAGTCGACGACGATCCCGCGTTGCGCGATCTGCTCGCCGAATACCTCGATGCCAACGGTTTCGCGGTGGAAGCCGTCGGCGACGGCGCGGCAATGCGGCGCGCACTCGGCCACGGCATGCCCGATGCCATCGTGCTCGACCTGATGCTGCCCGGCGAGGACGGCCTGAGCCTCGCCCGCGACCTGCGGACGCATTCCGCCGTGCCGATCCTGATACTGTCAGCGCGCGGCGAGGAAATCGACCGTGTGGTCGGCCTCGAAGTCGGCGCCGACGACTACCTGGCCAAGCCCTTCGGCCCGCGCGAATTGCTGGCCCGGCTGCGCGCCTTGCTGCGCCGCGCCTCCGGCGGCACCCACCCCAATGCCGTCATCGCAAAGTCCGCCGAAGAGCAGGCGACCGAACGCCGCTTCGGTCCTTTCGTGCTCGACCTGGAGGCGCATCGCCTGCTGCGCGCGGGCGTCGAAGTGCGCCTGACCGGCGCCGAGTTCGACTTGTTGCGCATATTTACCGAGCGCCCCAATCGCGTGCTCTCGCGCGACGACCTGGTCGACCGGCTCAAGGGCTTCGCGCGCGACCCTTTCGACCGCAGCATCGACATCCGCGTCACCCGCCTGCGACGCAAGATCGAGACCGATCCCGCGGCGCCGGCCTATGTCCGCACCATTCGCGGCGAGGGCTATCTGTTCAACCCACGCGGTGAAGCCACATGAGCGCCCCGCACGGCCGCCCGAAGGGATGCCAGTCATCGCACGGAGCCGCGCCGCGGCGAACCCTTGTCACCCCCTCGCTTGGCGAGGGGGCTGGGGGGAGGGTAGTCCAGTGAGCGGGAACGCGGCGGGCGCCACCAGTCTGGCGCGCCAAAACGCCCTGCTGCTGGCCGCCGTGTTCATCGTCTTCGAACTGCTGATGGCGGCAGCCGTGGTCTGGCTGCTGATGCTGCCGGTGGCGCGCCGCTCGGCGGAGGACCTTGCCGGGCTGATGGTGCTGGCGGCACAAACCTGGAGCGAGTTACCGCCGCAGACCCGGCCGGATTTCGAGCGTGAACTGGCGCAAGCACATCTGCTGTCCCTGCGCACCGAACTTCCGTCAGGGGGCGTGGACGAGCGGCATGGCCCTTACCTGTACATCCTAGAGAGCGTCCTCGCGGAAAAGACCGGACGCCTGCAGCATTTGTCGCGCGAAACCCTTCAGGGAGAAACCTGGTACTGGATCGCACTACCTTCCGGCGATGCCAGCATCGCGGTCGGCTTCCCGGAATCGCGCCTGGGCGCCCAGCCGATTCGCACCCTGCTGATCTCCGCCATCGCCGGCGTGCTGCTGGCCATGCTGGCCGCGGTCTGGCTGGCGCGGCGCACCGTGGGCCCGCTGGCCCGCCTCGAACAGGCGGTGGCCGAGGTTGGCCGCGGCGAGTTGCCGGAGCTGCTGCCCGAGACCGGGCCACGCGAACTGGCGACGCTGGCGCGCCGCTTCAACCAGATGGCGCGTCAGGTCCGCGAGCTGCTTGCGGCACGCACTACCCTGCTGGCCGGCGTTTCGCACGACCTGCGCACGCCGCTGGCGCGCATGCGCCTGGCGCTGGCGCTGCTGGAAGAGCGACCGACGCCGGAGCGGATCAGGCGGCTGGAAAAGGACATCGAGGAAATGGACGGCCTGATTGGACACGTGCTCGATCTGGCACGCGGCGTGGGGCGGGAAGCAGCGGTGGCGGTGAACCTGCCGCAACTGCTTGCGGAGCTCGCGGCGGCAGCGCCGGAAGGGGCGGTGCGGATCAGCGTCGCGCCATTGCCGGCCCGCATTCTTGCGCCGCCGACGGCACTGCGCCGGGCGATCGGCAACCTGCTGGACAATGCGCTGCGCTATGGCGGTGGGCAGCTGGTGGAACTGCGCTGCGAGCCTGTCGGCAATGCGCTTCGGATCGGCGTTCTGGATCGCGGACCGGGCATCCCGGCCGGGCAGATGAGCGCTGTGTTTCAGCCGTTTCACCGGGTCGAAACTTCACGCGGCCCCAGTACCGGCGGTGCCGGACTGGGGTTGGCCATCGTGCGCCAATTGGCCGACATCCATGCCTGGCAGGTAGAACTTGCCCCGCGGCCGGATGGTGGCCTGGAGGCGTGGCTGACGCTGGCGGTGGAATGACAAGAAGTCGGCGCTGGCGTCACGGCGCCGCCGCCCGAAAACAACGAGCGGCTTCGGCTCAGGCCGTCAGCGGCAGTCGCAACACGGCGCGCAAGCCGCCTGCCGCGCGATTCTCCAGCATCACCTCGCCACCGTGGCTGCGAGCGATCTGGCGGACGATGGCCAAGCCGAGGCCGACGCCACCGGTGTCGCGGCTGCGCGAAATTTCCATGCGGTAGAAGGGTTCGAACACGCGTTCCAGCTCGGCCTCCGGCAGACCCGGCCCGGCGTCGGCGACGACGATCAGCAGTTCGCCGTTCTCCGTCGACAGGCTGACATCGGCCCGCCCGCCATACTTCAGCGCATTGTCGATCAGGTTGGCAAAAGCGCGGCGCAAGGCTCGCGGCCGCGCGGCAGTGCGCAGGGCCTCCGGGGCGCGCAGCGTGACGATGCCGCTGGCCTCGATGAAATCGTCGGCCAGGCTTTCGGCCATGGCCACCAGGTCGACCGGCTGCATGGCCTCCTCGACCGCCTTGCCTTGCAGGAAATCCAGCGCGCCGCCGAGCAGATCCTGCATGTCGTCCAGATCGTGCAGGAAGCGTTGGCGCAGCTCGGGGTCGGCCAGCAGTTCACTGCGCAGCCGCAGGCGGGTCACTGGCGTCTTGAGGTCGTGGGACACCGCGGCGAGAAAGCGTTCCCGCTCCTCGATGTCGTGGCGGATGCGCATCTGCATGGCATTGAAGGCATGCGCGGCCTGGCGCACTTCGCTCGGGCCGTCCTCGGCCAGCGGCGGTCGCCGCAGGTTCTCGCCGAGATCGCGTGCCGCCCGCGCCAGGTCGGTCAGCGGCCGCACCGCGCTACGCGCGGCAAACCAGACCAGCAGGATCACCGCCGCCAGCATGACGCCGAGATTGACCAGCAGGTGCCAGGGCCAGGCGAAGATTTCGGTCGGCGCATTGCCCTGGATACGCAGCCAGTCGCCGGCAGCAAGCCTGATATAAAAATCGAAAACGAAGTCACCGATGCGCGGCATGCGCACGGCGCGGACTTCGACGCCCGGTCCCAGCAGGGCGGCGATGCCGTCGAGAATCTCCGGGAACATCGGGGCTTCAGCGCTCGCCCGCGGTGCCAATGTTTCCAGCGTCAGTTGCTGGCGCGGGGTCGACAGCAACCGGGTCAGGCGCTCGCGCTCCGCTCCGGTCTGATTATCGATCGCATGATAGACGGCGGTGATGCGCTGCGCCAGTTCCTGGCTGACGGTGCGGCCGACGGTACGCCGCAGTTCGCTCAGGTGCAATGCCGCGCCGAGCAACTGCGCCAGCAGCAGGCCGGCCGCCATGAGCAGCACCAGGCGGCCGAACAGGGTGCGCGGCAGCCAGGCCATCAGGCCCGGGCGGCCGCGGCCGCCAGCACGTAACCTTCGCCGCGCACGGTCTTCACCAGTTGCGGTTCGCGCCCGTCGTCGCGCAGGCGCTTGCGCAGGCGCCCGACCAGCACGTCGATGCTGCGGTCGAACAGGATGGGTTCGCGGCCATTCGCCAGTTCGAGCAACTGGTCGCGCGACAGAACGCACTGTGCGTGCTCGAGGAACACCCGCAGCAGGCGGTACTCGGCGCCGGACAGGGGCACCACCAGACCGTCCGGCGCCACGAGATGACGGGCGCCCACGTCCAGCGTCCAGCCGGCGAAACGAAACGCGGCGATGTCCTCGGCTTCGAGGTTCGGCGGCAGGGACTGGGCGCGCCGCAGAATGCTCTTGATGCGCGCCAGCAGTTCACGGGGATTGAAGGGCTTGGCCAGGTAGTCGTCGGCGCCCATCTCCAGGCCGACGATGCGGTCGACTTCCGTGCCGCGCGCGGTAAGCATCAGCACCGGCAGATTGGAGTGTGCGCGCAGGTCGCGGCACAGCGCCAGGCCGTCCTCGCCGGGCAGCATCAGGTCGAGCACCACGAGGTCGACGCGATGGCTGTCGAGCATCCGCCGCATCGTCTTGCCGTCGCCCACGGCGCTGACGCGATAGCCGGCCTGCTCCAGGTATTCGGTGAGCAGCTTGCGTATCTCGCGATCGTCATCGACCACCAGCAGATGTTCCGCCATGATGCCCCCGTCATTCATCCGTCAATGCGGCTCATTCCAGCAAGCCGTTGATCGCCGCCACATCCTCTGCGCCTAGATTGCCGGCGGCCAGCTTGAGCCTCAGCAGCGCCGCAAGGGTGTCGAGACGCGCCCTGGCGAGTTTTTGCGCGGTGTCGTAGAGCTGGGTCTGCGCGTTCAGCACGTCGATGTTGATGCGCACGCCGACATCGTAACCGAGCTTGTTCGAATCCAGCGCGGATTGCGAGGAGACCAGCGCGGCTTCATACGCCCTGACCTGTGACAGGCCGGAGGTGACGCCCAGATAGGCCTGCCGCGCCGCCAGGGCCGCGCTGCGGCGGGCATTGTCGAGATCGGCTGCGGCCTTTTCCTTCAGCGCCACGGCCTCGCGATCCTTCGACGCGACGCCGCCGCCGGAAAACAGGGGAATGCTCAGCTGCAGGCCGATGGTGGCGGTTTTGCCATCGACTCCGGCGCCGGCCGTCGCGCTGTAGCTCTGCGCACTGTTGCCGCGCGTGGCGACCAGGTCGAGCGTGGGGTAATGACCGGCGCGCTGCCTTTCGATTTCGCGCCGTGCGATTTCGAGGCCGACCTGTGCCACCTGCACGGTCGCTGCGCCGGTCTCGGCCAGATCGACCCAGCGGTTCATGTCGGCCGGTTGCGGCGACGCCAGCGTAACGCCGTGTCGTAAACGTCTGAGCGTTTCGGGCGGCTTGCCGGTCAGCATCTGAAGCGCATGCTCTTTGACCTGGAGTTCGTTCTGCGCGGCGATTTCCTGTGCGACGACCAGATCGAAACGGGACTGCGCTTCATGGCTGTCGGTAATCGTCGTGGTGCCGACTTCGAAGTTGCGTCTGGCCGATTCGAGCTGCTCAGCGGTCGCGGTTTTTTGCGCCTGCGCCGCGGCAAGGACTTCCCGCGCCAGAAGCACATCGAAGTAGGCTTGCGTCGTGCGCGTGATCAGATCCATCCTGGCGGCGCCGAACTGCACCTCGGCGGCGAGCACGGCAAGCTGCGCCTGATCGTAGGCAAGCCAGTTCTGCCAGCGGAACAGCGGCTGCGTCAGGGTGATGGTCCAGCCATTGCTGTTGTAATCCGCCGGCGTGGCCGTGGCGCCATTGAGCCGTAGCCTGTTTTCGGTTTCGTTCCAGGTCGTACCGGCGGCAAGGCCGATGTTCGGCAGCAAGCCGGCGCGACCTTGCGGAGCCTTCTCCCTGCCCGCATCGAGGGTGGCGCGTGCCGCGCTGAGCTGGGCGTCATGGACCAGGGCGTCGCGGTAGACCGCCAGCAGATCGGCGGCGTGGACCGCGCCGGCCACCGTGACGGCAAGGGCTGCCGCGAATATCAACTTCAGGGCCTTGTTCATCGAAATATCACTCATGGATTTGACGGCGCAGTCGCCGGACTTGAAAGCTTCATTCGATTTCCCGTCCCTCGCCGGCCTCTTCCACCGTTCGCCCGTCGCGAATGTGATAAATCCGCTTGAAGGTCGGAATGATCTTCTCGTCGTGGGTAACGACAATGATCGCCGTCTGGTACTGGCGCGCCATTTGATTGAGGATGCGCATCACTGCCAACGCCCGTTGGCTGTCGAGCGGCGCCGTGGGTTCGTCGGCGAGGATGACCGGCGGGCGGTTGGCCAGCGCGCGGGCGATCGATACGCGCTGCTGCTCGCCGCCGGAAAGTTCCGAAACCTGCGCCCTGGAGCGGTGCGCGACGTCAAGCGCCTGCAACAGTTCCAACGCCCGCGCGCGCGATTCGCCGTTCGGGTGGCCGGCCAGCATGGGCAGCAGCGCCACATTGTCGGTCACGTCGAGAAAGGGAATCAGGTAGGGCGCCTGGAAGACAAAGCCGATGCGGTCGCGGCGCAGGGTGCGCAGGTCGGGAATTTTCCAGCCTTGGTCGTAGATCACCTCGCCGCCCAGCGTCATCTGCCCGCGCGTCGGCTCGATCACCGCGCCGAGGCACTTGAGCAAGGTGGTCTTGCCGGAGCCGCTGGGGCCCACCAGCCCGATGACTTCGCCGGGCGCGACGCTCATGTTCACGTCCTTCAGGGCGTCGACGGCCGTATCGCCCTCGCCGTAGCGTTTGCTCAGCCCCGCGATGTGGATGCCGGTGTCCGTCGTCGCTGTCATGAGCGTCAGCCCCCGATAGCCTCGGCCGGATCGACCTTCAGCGCGGCGCGAATCGCCAGGGTGCTGGCCAGCGCGCAGACCACCATCACGATCATGAAGCCGCTGATCGCATCGGCCGGTTCGAGCAGCACGAATTTGGGAAACGCGGGCGCCCAGAGGGTCGTCGCGATCTTGCCCACCACGAAGCCGATCAGGCCGAGCCCCATCGCCTGTTGCAGGATCATGCTGGCGATGGTGCGGTTGCGCGTGCCGATCAGTTTCAGCACCGCAATCTCGCGGATCTTGCCGAGGGTCATGGTGTAGATGATGAAGGCCACGATGGCCGCGCTGACGACCACCAGAATCGCCAGGAACATGCCGATCTGCTTGGCTGCGGTGGCAATCAGCTTGGCGATCAGGATGTCTTCCATTTGCGCGCGGGTGAAGGCCTCCAGATGCTTCCAGCGGCGGATATCGCGGGCCACGGATTCCGCCGCGATGCCGTCGGCAACCCGCACCAGAACTGCGTTGACGTTGCGATTGCTGGACTGCGAAGCGTTGATCGCCTCGAGCAGGCCCGGCACGCCGGGACGGTTGAGTGCGGGATTGGCGGCGGTGCGCGCTCGATCCGCGATGACAGCGTCGTTGTCCTTGAGAAACTGGGCCTCCTGGGCATCCTTGAGCGGAATGAAGACCATCGGGTCACCTCCCGAGGACACCATGCGACGCGTGAGACCAACCACTTCGTATTCGTGGCGCCGGATCGTGAGGCGATCGCCCAGGCGGGCGCCGGTCCCGACATCGGCGATGGCTTCGTAGTGGCTGCGCACCAGGCGTCGACCGGCCACCAGATAGCCCGGCTCGCCAGGCAGACCGGGCTCGAAGCCGACCACCATGGTGCGCTCTTCCCGGCCGCCGCGGCTGGCATTGCGTACCTGCATGGTGAGGTAGGTCACGTTGGCGGCCTGCGCCACCCCGGAGAGTCCGCGGATCTGCCGATAGACATCGTCCTTGATGCTGGATGATTCGGCGTAGGGTCCCTGGGTATCTTTCTGCACTACCCACAGATCGGCACCGCTGTTGGTCAGCAGCACCTTGGCATCATCGACCATGCCACGATAGACGCCTGCCATGGTCAGCGTGACGCCTATCAGCAGGCCCAAGCCGAATCCGGTGAGGACGAACTTTCCCCAGGAATGCAGAATGTCGCGACCGGCGAGGCTGATCATGAGCGATTCACCATGGCTGTTGTCATGGTCCGATGGTCAAGAGCCCGTCGCGACGAGCGAGGAGACCACCTTGATGCGGCTGCTGCCGTCGATCTCGCGCTCGTTATGCACGACGACCGTATCGCCCTCCTTGAGCCCCTCGACGATCTCGACCTTGCCGTCGACCCCGGTCACGCCCCGCCTGACCGGGACGAAACTCAGGCTGTCGCCATCGTAGCGCCAGACGCCGGTCTTGCCGCCGCGCATACGCAGTGCGGCGTTGGGCAGGACCAGCACATTCCTGGCGACCGGCCGGCGCAGCGTCACCTCGGCCATCTCACCGACCGACACGCCGACGGGCGGTGTATCGAAGGTCACCTGCGCAATGCGCTCCTCGGTCACGCTGTCGCTCAGGAGTTCGATGCGCGCCACCGCTCCCGGCAGCGGCGCTCCGGTCCGCGAGCGCAGGGCGATCTCGGCGGCAAGGCCCGGCTGCAAACCGGCGGAACGGTTCTGGTCGAATCGCGTCCTGACCCACAGACTGTCGGGCGCGATCAGTCTCACTACGCCCTGTCCGGCGACGACGGTGGACCCCGGCTCGGCATCGCGCGCGGTGACCACGCCATCGATCGGCGCCAGCAGGCGGATGTTGGCGCGCAACTGGTGGACGCCTTCGCGCTCGGCGCCCAGCCGCAACAGGTCCTGTCGGGCCCCGGCCAGGGTGGCGCCGGCAGCGGCTACCTGGGCCGCGGCTGATTTTTGTTCCTGCGCCTTGCCTTCGACCACGCTGGAGCTGACGAAGCCCTTGCGGCCGAGATCCTCATAGCGGCGCGCATTGGCAGCCGCGACCCGATGCCGGCTCTGGTTGTCCGCGAGCTGCGCCTGGGCCGCATCGATGGCGCTCTGCGCCCGCGCCACGGCGGCGGCCGACGAGGCCATGCGCTGGTCGAGATCGACCGGTTCCATTTCCGCCAGCAATTGCCCGGCACGAACCGTGTCCCCGACATCGACATGGACCTGTTTGACCCGGCCGGCCGCCGTCGGCCCCACCAGATAGCTGCGCCGCGCCTCGACTATTCCGACGCCAAACAGAATCGGGGCGACATCGGCCCGACCCAGTATCGTCACCGTAGCCCGTGGCGGCGCCAGCGGGCCGCTGCGAACCACCACCCAGATCAGGCCGGCGAGCAGTGCAATACCGGCAAGAATCACGCCGAGATTTCGTATGGAGGGTAGTTTCATGATCGATTCGTCGAAAATGTGGATTGGGCGGTCCGGTTTAGCGGCTACCCAGTCCCATGCGTGACAGCAATCCATCCTTGATGATGAACTGGTGATACACCGCGGCCAGCACGTGCAGGGCGATCAGCCCCATGGCAACGCGCGAGAGCAGGCCATGAACCTTGCGCGGGATGAAGGCCTTGAAGTCCTCGGGCAGCACACCGCCGAAGAATGCCGCATCCAGCGCACCACTTTGCAGGACCAGCAATATGCCGCTCATGGCCATGAACAGGATGGTCAGATTGAGCAGGACATGACCGATGTGGCCGACTTTGCCCATGGTGTCGCCGGCGGCGGCTGCCGGCGCCGGATAGACGCGCCCGAGACCGAGACGGATCAGCACCAGCATGCCGGCCAGGCCGCCTAGAATCATGTGGATGCGCAGACTGCCGATCTTCTCCGCTGTGTTTGGCAATTCGGCCAGCACCAGGCTGCCGGCGACGAGCAGGAACAGGATCAGGGCTGCGGCGAGCCAGTGAATGACAATCCGCGGCAGGGCGTAACGGAGGTTTTGCATGGCGATACTCCGGAAAAATGAATGGGGTGAATTGTCCCTTATCGCCGTTGTCCGCCGCGGCCACTTTGGTAACACACTGTGACAAGCCATGTCCTGTCATCGAGGCTCACCAAAAAGTTGCGCGAAACCGGGCTGCGCCTGTCTGTGCAATGCAAGGTGCGCGTCCCGCAAAGCATTTGTCCGGCGGTCACTTCGATTCTCCGGGTGGCGCCCAGAGCGCGCCATGCGTTGCCGTTCCGGCATCGGGCAGCCGACCAGAGTGGCTTGGCGCAAAGCGCTCTGGCGGCATCCCGGTAGTCGCGATGCAGCCGCACCCCCGCAGCATCGAAGCTCAGGTACTTCGCGCCGCGAACGGTCGTTGCTGACGTAGCATCTGGAATTCAGTAACGGGCGTTGATGGCGGGACTTGCCGGCGACTCATCAAGCCTGCATGACCGGAAACGCTACACGACCGCTTGAGCGATGAAAGGGATCATCGACGCATAACAAACGACTGCTTCGGTATTGTCAGGATTCGCCGCGAAGGTCCGGTTCCATTTTCCGGCACAGGCAGCAACGGGCACACTGCACGCAGTGGCTCCTTCAAAGTCGAGGCCGAATTGCCGCCGTTGAGTTCTGGTGCCAGGTAGCTGCCGGTGGTCACCGGGTGCAGCCGGCCAAGAACGGTCCTTCAGAGATTTCCCCGACAGCAGTCGTTCAGCCAAATAGAGCAGCCGACGTGATGGTTCCACCGGACTGGTTCTGTCCGTATGATTGTTGATTGATAAGGGGACCGGCATCGGATAATCTCCACGTCATTCAATACCTTAAAGCCAATTCGATCGTGTCCGTGTTATTAGCAATAATCTGGACGTTTCTTCGTCTGAATAACTGCTGGGCATCACAGGAGGTAGCCGCATGGTGATCGAGTACCTTACCGCGATCCTTGCATTCATTACCGCCATCTACGCCTACTTAACTTTCAGGATGGCGAAAGCAAGTGAGGCGTCCGTGGAAATGATGCGCGATCAGTCAAAGGCAATGTCGCGTCCATACGTTACGGTGGCGCCATTCATTCGTCCTCACACCACGCTTCTCTATCTCCGCGTGAACAACATAGGGAAAACGGCGGCCCAAAATCTGCGCCTCTCACTCGACCGTGATTTCTTCCAGTTCGGCGAGGTAAATCGCCCTGATAGGAATCTCAGAACCATCAGTGCGTTCTCCACGACAATCGATAGTTTTGCGCCGGGGATGGAACTGATCTTTGGACTTGCACAGGGCTTTGTAATCTTCGGCGAAGGCACGCATCCCGGTGCCTGCCCTACACAATTCAGCATCACTGCTACCTATGAGTTTCTCGGAAAGCCGGTCACTGAAGTGAATCGAGTCGACCTTCGGCCATACATTGGTAGCGAAGGAGAACGAGATCCCGTTGTGGAAGAACTTGAGCGAATCAGGGGCGTACTGGAGAAAGCCAAGTGATGGCCAACCCTGCAATCCACCGGACCTTGCGTGAAAAGCCGCGCAAGGCCGGTGATTTTGAACGATGAGCCTCTCAGATCATCATATGACGACCCCCTCCGAAAACTCTGATGAACCGCTGCAAGCGGGCAACTATTGCGTCAGCTTCATTGACTTGCTTGGGCAGCGAAAAGCGTTGGAAGGCCAAGGACTGCTTCCTCCATTCGGAACTGAGGCCGAACGAATCCAACTAAATGCGACCCTACGTCAGAGTGTTGGCGCGATCATCAAATTGCAGAGTCGGGCTGAGGAAATGCTTCAACCACTTCTCAGCCCAAGACTGGATTCTCCTTTCCGCGCTGCGTTGCCACCGGAACAGCATGCGATCTGGGATGAAATGCACTTCACGCGCGTAAAGACGCAGAGATGGTCAGATGGCTTAGTGTCATTCTTGTGCTTAGGCGACAAAGACGTGAAGTGTCGAATGAATGGCGTTTTCGTGCTGTTGGGTTTGGCTGGAACGCTGTGTTTGCTTGGACTTGCAGCCAGAAATCCTATTCGCGGCGCTATCGATGTTGCCTGGGGCGTCGAACTTCACCCTGGTGAGTTGTATGGCGCCGCTGTAGCCCGTGCTTACGAGCTTGAAAGCGAGGTTGCCCAGTACCCAAGAATTGTCGTTGGTATAGAGACAGTAAAACTTCTTCAGGCGCATCTCGCTAACCCTGAACAAGACCTCTACTCGCAAAACGACAAAGCACTAGCCGCATTGTGTCTCGGCATGCTCACCCAAGATGTTGATGGAAGCTGGCTTGTGCACTATCTCGGGGAAGAGTTTCAGAATGCGATTAGCCACGACCATCATGCCGAGCTGTATTCCGCCGCGATTAAGTTTGTAGTTGAGCAGCTGATGGAACACCGCACGACAAAGAACACAAAACTTGCTCTGCGCTATTCCCATTTACTGCACTACTTTGAGTCTCATCCGCCAGCACCTATGGAAGATGCGTAACCCATCATTCCACCGTGCGCTGACTGAATTCAATCCCAACCATTGGCGAGTTCATCTGATGTTGTCACAGACTGTTCTTCATCGCATCAAAGCAGCGTCGCATGTTTGCGTTTTCACCGGCGCGGGGATGTCGGCTGAAAGTGGGATTCCAACCTTTCGCGAGCGTAACGAGGGGCTTTGGGCCAAGCACGATCCATTGGAAGTAGCGACACCGGAAGCTTATAAGAAGAATCCGCAGCTTGTTTGGGATTGGCATGTGCATCTTGCTGAAAAGGTACGCAAGGCTAGTCCGAATGCTGGCCACCAGGCTGTGGCAAAACTTCAGGCGCTGGTACCCAAGGTAACTGTGATTACCCAGAATGTCGATAACCTGCATCAGGACGCGGGAAGCTGCGACGTTCTCGAATTGCATGGCAGTTTGTTTCGACTGACGGCATTTGTCGATAAGAATGTGATGTATTCAGACGAACGGCCGCCCGTGATCTGCCATCTTTGCAAGGGCTATGCGGTGTGGGAGCAATGCGATCACTTTGCAGACAGATCTGACCTTGCGGAACTCAAGCTGGCAACTGGTCGAGTGCCTCGGTGTCCTGGCTGTGGGGCTTTGCTGCGTCCTGACATTGTCTGGTTTGGGGAGATGCTCGATCCGTGTGTTCTGGAAGGGGCCGTGGATGCAGCAGATAGCTGTGATGTGCTTATCTGCGTGGGAAGCTCACTTGAAGTCGAACCGGCGGCAAGCCTGCCCTACCGTGCCTTGCGTCGTGGTGCTGTGGTAGTTGAAATCAATCCGGTTCCAACGGCACTTTCAGCGACGGCGGACGCAAGTCTGATCGGGAAGGCCGGCGATATCCTCCCGGGGCTCTTGAGGCAAGTGTGGGGAATCGAGATTGGACGATAGAATAATTGCGTCGAATAAATATCTTCTCCCACCGATGAATGTCTTTCAGAACCTCTTTGCCAAGCGTAAGTTTTCCAAAGCTGAGGCCAATGCAAAAAGAATTTCATCAGAAATAGCACCGTTTCTGAATGTGATTGGTGTTTTTGCCGCCCCCCTACTTCACGACCATGTTCCGTCGTGGAATCTAGCCAATAAGGTACTTCTGAATTATTTGGGGTATGTAGCCGGAGTCGTCGATGCTGCGGAATACTGCATATTTGGTGAAAATCGGACTGGCAACTTATTAGCCAGCGAAGCAACTTTCTATCAAGTTGTCCAAGGGCAACTTGACTGGATACCTGGTGTTGAAATCTTTCTGGCAGGACATGACGCTGCGTTTGAGTTAGGTAACCCGAATGCCATTGGTGGAATGAAATTGCTTCCTGGCTTTATAGAGGCAATGAAACTAGGAGCGGATGACTACCTATCCATGTTGCCTGGGTCAGCCTCGCCAAGCTCTGTCCCGGTTGGACTGCACAAGTTGGGTTTGTTTCTTGCTGCTACGATCGAGGCAGATGGAAAAGAGAGCATTGACCCAGTGCTTGGCGACTACTTGTCGGAAGAGAATATTTTCGACAGATCGCAGGATCATAAGTTGTCAGATATTGATTTTTTCCGGAAGGAATGTCTTGCTCAAATTTACGGGCACTGCATTGTCAAAGACAGAGGTATCCGTGATTCAGATTTCGTGACAATTGGCACGAGATTTATCAACGTTTGGGATGGCTCTAAAAAATCGAATTTTGACCATTCAACTGATGAAATGATAGTGAGTTGTTCCGAACCGATCATTGCCCGTTGCCTGATCAAAAATGGCGGGATCGATTTTGAGAACTGTTGTGAGGTAGCGGACAACATTGCAAAGTATCTGATCTTCTCGCGTAGCAGGGACGGGGCGCTAATGCTGTTCAAATTGATCAGGATGGAAAACTTAGTGGCGCCCACGCTATCGGATGAGACGGATATGCTTGACTATCTTTCGACCAAAGAGGAGCTTGAGCAACAGGTATTAGAGATCATGGCCCATGCCCAAGAGATTGATATGCAAAAAGTTGAGCGGATAGAAGCAGAGGGATGGTGAGTTTGTTGACTTCTATGTTGGGGGGTGCGAATGCCTTGGCTCAGTGAACTCGTTCGTACATGTCCCGATCCATCACTTGTGGTTCACTCCGTCTTCGACTCCAGCCGCCAATCACGTAAGACGTTATCCCTCGCACCAAAGGAGCCCCAGTGAGTAGTTTTAAAGGGTTTGCCGAACTGCGAGTCCCCCGCGATCTAGTGAAGAAGCTGGAGTACGACCTCGATCGGGTTCTGAAATCACCGCAAGACCAATATGCGGCGTTTGATTTCTTTGTGACCGCAGAACATATCGTGGATTGGATTCACCCCGATGATCGAAGGGCAAGAGAGGAAGTCCGCTCTAGTTCCTCGCTACTTCGAATCACCTCACACCTTGCAAACGGGGTAAAGCATTTCGAAGCAAAGATGGAGCATCATCAGTCTGTCGCTGATGTCGAAAAGTCCAGATACGTAGAGGCTGGGTATGTCGAAGACGGATACTTCGAAGATCCCTTAGTCATTCATCTCACTACCGAAGAACAACGTTCCTTTGGGCAAAGCAGCATCGAGGCCACCGTTCTCGCAAAACAGGTTTACGAGTATTGGAAATCAAATGCGCCATAGGCGTAGCACGGCAGTCGAACGGACCTGCGCAAAAAGCCGCGCAGTCCACTCACTTCTACGTTCCTGAGCGTCCGCTTTCTCAACCTGCCTACGTCGGCTAAGGGCACTTTGCCGAAATTGAATCCTTCAAGTTCGCCGCCGGAGAAGAGCCATTGAATTGCAAAACCAGGTAGCGGCCGGTGGCCACCGGGTGCCCCCGGCCACATGTGGACTTCGCTCAAGTTGCCGGATTGCGATCATTCAGTAGTAAGGTGAGAGACGAGCAGCATTGACAAGTCCACGGCAGCAGCCAAAGATCTTCCCGGCTGATTTGTCATCGGAACTGCCATCCCGCTATTTCTCGCCTTGAACGGAGCATTGCCATGAACGTGCGGACCAAAGCCCATTCCCTTGCCGTGATCGCCGCTGTCGCCCTGATGGGCTGCGGCAAGGAAGCACCGCCCCCGCCGCCGGTCCATGCAGCGCCGACTCCTGCTCCAGCGGCCGGTGCTCCTGCAGCGGCGGCACCTGCTGCCGCGGCTACGGCTGCTTCACCTACGCCTGCTCCAGCCGCTAACCCGGCGGCCGCTCCGGCAGCCATGGCTTCGGCCCCGGCATTAGCCGTCAAGGACCTCGCCGCCAAAAGCGGTTGCCTGGCCTGCCACGCTGTCGACAAGAAGCTGATCGGCCCCGCCTATCAGGACATTGCCAAGAAGTACAAGACCAGCGATGAAGCGATGCTGGTTGCCAAGGTCAAGGCCGGTAGCAAGGGCGTTTGGGGTCCGATTCCAATGCCGCCGAACGTTGCGGTCAAGGACGAGGATATCAAGACCCTGGTCACCTGGATTCTAGCCGGCGCCAAGTAATTCCGGTCGCAGCGTCAAGAAAGGCCAAGCCCACCCGCGGTGGGGCTGGCCTTTTTTATTGTCTCGAGGGTGGGTCGAGCAGCCTGTCGTGCCTTATTGAGTAGACACAGCTTATTCCATTGGCCTTTCCGCTACATCAATTGCTCAAACAAGGTCACCCCCGAGAAACCGCCAATTTTGACGTTTTACGCCAATTCCCAATAGGCATTTTTCATGGAATGCTTCCCTCATCCGTAACACAGGGGAATCGCGAGACATCATGAAAGACAAATCGGTGCAGGACAGTGACCAAATGTTCGGTGGCACCACAAGCGAGTCGGCTAGCAACATTGACGAACCGAAGCTGACTAGTCCGTTCGGCGATCGATTCCACGGCCGCGACCCGGTGGGTATGAGAGCCGTTCGTTCGGCACAAGCATTCCTGTCCAGCCTGATTGAGGCGAATATCCTTTCAGCCACGCAAACCGGGCCCGTCGCTGCGTTTGTGCGGCAGCTAAGTTCTCTGCCCCGAGGATTCGTGACGCGAGACATTTGTGTTGAAGTGGCGCTTGACGACAAACACGAACTGGCCATTTCGGTGCCGGCGGCGGATGTGGTTATGGTGTGCCTGAGGTCAGAATCCGGTGTTCTGTGCTTCGACATTTGCGGGACATTTGCGCACGACAACTACAACCAATCGATGTTCTGTGTTGAGTTTGGCGATCTTCTGACAAGAGGTTCGTTTGCTCATCTCATCGCATGGGAATTCTGTTCTAGGCAATTGATCTCTTTGCGTCCAATAACGATCGTCGTGGACTGAATGCGGGTAGTTGTATGCGCGGCGTCGATTGACCAGTTTGCGCGCTCGACTGTGCTCAGGGTAAAACGTGGGCAGAAGTCCATCCCGACTGAGAAGTGGGCTTGCGAATGGTGATCATCGCAGATCGCGCACAACAGTCAATTCGGCGCGCGCACTAACACAATGATTTCTTTTGGGATACTCGGCAGCGCCGCTGCCGGCTTCCTCTTGCGGGTCTTGCATGGCATACATGCTTCTTTTGCAACATGTTATGCCTCACACAAAAAATTTCTGACAGGCTCAGTCGCGCACCCTGACAGCCTGATCGCTTCGATCCCGACCCTCATCCCTAAATCTTCGTTATCTGTTGCCGGATATCAAATTGCGCACCCTGACCCTCGCAAATTGCCTTTACCGGCATACGGGCGCTATTTCAACGCATCCGCGAGATTCTTATCCGTCACCTTGCCTGACCGATGCAGCCACAGCAGGATGGCCAGTGGCTTCGGGATATTGCGGCCAGACTCGTATCTGGAGCCACCGGACTGCGTGACGCCATAGCGCTTCCAGAAATCCTTCTGATTGATGCCTTCCTTCTTTCGAGCGACGACTATATTGCTGAAGTCGAGTTTCGGTTTGCGTGCCATGGCGGGCTCCCGCGGTTGGAATGATGTCAGGATATACCAAAGGGGATCGAGGCCGCAAACTTGAGCTGCTCAAACAGGATGAACCTGTAAAGCGGCCCGCCAAGTCTATTGGCGAGCATTCCAATCGATCAGGCATAGTCGAACTGAAACCGGTCGCCATTCAATTCCCACTGCCAGACCACCCGATTCGGCGGCTGTGACCTGACTGGCTTTATCGGACCAATCCGATCTAGAGATTCGAGCCCATTATCTCCAGATCAGGATGGTCCGAGAATCCCGGGACAGGTCAATCGCACTATTCCGAATTGGTCAGGGACAATCTGCATCTCTCTAGGTATTCATCCTGATTGTCCAACCGGGACAGCCGGGATATTTTGCGATAAGCAAGTGGAGGAATTGATCGGACTTGTCGCGACCGGAATAGCAGTCTTCGGCGCTGCAACGCAAGGAGGGGGCACGGCATCGTGTTCCCACTGGATGGCACACGAACGCCCTAGGGCGAAAGTCCTTTGGCCACTGCATCCCCATAGGGGAGGAGGAAACGATTCATGAGCAATACTGTAATGATTCATCCGTCGATAGACGCCGGGATAATGCCGGCGCTGCCGGGTTTTGAAGGGGGAGTTCTGCGCTGCAAGTGTCCTTCGGATCGTGTCGAAGTGACTATCAGCGCACAGACCGCGCACAACCATGCCTGCGGCTGCAGCAAGTGCTGGAAGCCGGAAGGAGCCTTGTTCTCGCAGGTCGCCGTCGTTTCGCGCGACAAAGTCAAGGTCACCGCCCACGAAGAGAAGCTTAAGATCGTCGATTCCAATGCGGCCATTCAGCGCCATGCCTGCACCGGTTGCGGCGTGCATATGTTCGGTCGCATCGAGAACAAGGCCCACCCGTTCTACGGCCTCGATTTTGTTCACACCGAACTCTCGGGAGTTCGTGGCTGGTCACCCCCCGAGTTCGCCGCCTTTGTTTCTTCCATCATCGAAACCGGTACCGATCCGGCGCAGATGCCGGCGATCCGTGCGCGTCTGAAGCAGCTTGGACTGGAGCCCTACGACTGCCTGTCGCCCCCCTTGATGGATGCCATTGCCACGCACGTCGCCAAGAGCAAGGCTGCCGCATAAGACGCATCTGCTGCAACCGCCGGAACGGCCTGCCGTGCATTTTTGCGCACGGCAGGCCAGCTTTTGTTGTGTCTACTTGGCATTTCGCGGAAGCCGAGTCCTATCGCAAGAGATTCCGCGCGTGAAATCTGAGATGGTCCTCGATGAAACTGGCTATGAAGAAATAGCTGTGATCGTAGCCCTCGCGCAGACGCAGATCGAGCGCCACGCCCGCGCGTTCGCACGCTTCACGCAGCAGATTCGGCTTGAGCTGGGTTTCGAGAAACTGGTCCTTGGTACCCTGGTCGACCAGAACAGGAGGCCCCTTCCAGCCGCGTGATTCAATCAGGGCCGTGGCGTCGTATTCCCGCCACGCATCGCGATCCACTCCGAGATAGCCACCGAGTGCGTTCTCGCCCCAGGGACATCGCATTGGCGAAGAAATGGGCGCAAAGGCCGACACCGACTTGTAGCCCTTCGGATTTCTCAAGGCCAGGACAAGCGCGCCGTGCCCACCCATCGAGTGCCCGAAGATTCCCGCCCGCGCCGGATCGACAGGAAAATTGGCGGCGATCAGCCACGGCAACTCCTGCGTGATGTAGGAGTACATGCGGAAGTTCTGCGACCACGGCGCCTGCGTCGCGTCCACATAGAAACCCGCGCCACTGCCGAAGTCGTAACTATCCGCCTGACCTGGAAGATCAAGGCCGCGCGGGCTAGTGTCCGGGGTAATGATGGCGATACCGAGTTCGGCGGCGATGCGCTGCGCACCCGCCTTGACGATGAAGTTTTCCTCGGTGCAGGTCAGCCCTGAGAGCCAGTACAGCACTGGAACGAGCATCGAACCGTTGGTCGCCTGCGGCGGCATGAAGGCACCAAAGCGCATGGTGCACCCGGTTTCGGGCGAGGTGTGGCTGTACACCCCTTGCGTGCCTTCGAAGCACTTGTTTCGGGAAATGGTGGTGATCGGCATTTTCAAGGGGGCCGCCCCCGTTATTGACGAGGGCAGCCGGGTTTCTCAGGTTGTAGAAAGAAGAGCGGGCAGGAACTGAAGATCAGAACGTGACGACGGACCGAATCGACTTGCCTTCGTGCATCAGATCGAAGGCCTCGTTGATCTTCTCCAGCGGCATCACATGGGTGATCAGGTCGTCGATGTTGATCTTGCCTTCCATGTACCAGTCGACGATTTTCGGCACGTCGGTACGACCCCTGGCGCCGCCGAAGGCCGAGCCCTTCCAGACCCGGCCGGTCACCAGCTGGAACGGCCTCGTCGAAATTTCCTGGCCCGCACCCGCTACGCCAACGATGGTGCTGGTGCCCCAGCCCTTGTGGCAGCACTCCAAGGCTTGGCGCATGAGTTTGACGTTGCCGACGCATTCAAATGTGTGATCGGCACCACCCTTGGTCAGGCTGATCAGGTACTCGACGAGGTCGCTCTCCACTTCCTTCGGATTGACGAAATGCGTCATACCGAATTTCTCCGCCAGGACCTTGCGGCCGGGGTTGATGTCCACGCCGATGATCATGTTGGCGCCGACCATGCGCGCGCCCTGGATCACGTTGAGGCCAATGCCGCCCAGGCCGAAAATCACCACGTTGTCGCCCACCTGCACCTTGGCGGTATTGATCACCGCGCCGATGCCGGTGGTGACTCCGCAACCGATGTAGCAGACCTTGTCGAAGGGCGCATCCTCGCGGATTTTGGCCACCGAAATCTCTGGCATCACGGAATAGTTGGCAAACGTCGAAGTGCCCATGTAGTGGAACACCGGCTTGCCGCCGAGGCTGAAGCGACTGGTGCCATCCGGCATCAGGCCCTTGCCCTGGGTCGAGCGAATGGCTTGGCACAAATTGGTTTTCTGCGAGAGGCAGTATTCGCACTGCCGGCATTCGGGCGTGTACAGCGGAATCACGTGATCGCCCGGCTTGACGCTGGTGACGCCGGGGCCCACCTCGACGACAATGCCCGCGCCCTCGTGACCGAGAATTGCCGGAAAGATACCTTCGGGATCATCGCCCGACAGGGTGAAGGCATCGGTGTGACAAACACCGCTGGCCTTGATCTCGACCAGGACTTCGCCTGCCCTTGGGCCGTCCAGATTCACGGTCTCGATTGACAGGGGCGCCCCGGCCTTATGGGCGACAGCAGCTTTGACTTTCATGACTTCTCCTCGACAGTTCGTGTGCCAATGGGCGACTGTACCCAGTCGGCGGGAACCGCGAAATTCGGATCATTCCAGAGGGTCGTAGGGGTAATCCCCTAGGCTGTCGCGGCAGCACCCGCAACCGCCGCGCTGCGCCGAAAACCTCACTTGTCATGCAGTGCGGGATCGGCGAATCCCGCCACGTTCGCTTGCAGTTCGCGGAAGTGAAGGTTTCGCGACGGATTCGATTCATCGCGCAGGATCGGCCTCACTGCATTCCAGACCACCAGCAGGCTGCTTGCCGACATGGCCAGCGCGGCGAACAGGGGATTGAGCAATCCGGACATGGCGAGCGGGATCGCCGTCGCGTTGTAGGCCAGCGCCCAGCCCAGGTTCTGCCGTATGCGCCGCCGCGTCACGGCGATCAGTTCCAGCGTGTCCACCACGCGCTCCAGTCGGTCGCCGGGGATCACCACGTCCGCCGCTTCGGCTGCCAGCGACGTGGGCACGCCGAAGGCAATGCCAAGATCGGCCTCCGCCAGCGCGGAGGCGTCGTTGCTGCCGTCGCCGATCATGGCCACCGTGCCGCCCGCCTTGAGACGGCGAATGACGGCCGTCTTGGCCTCGGGCGGCACGCCGGCATGCACTTCATCCACTCCTTCGGCATAACCGTTGGAGTGTTCGGCGCCGGTCAGCAGCGCGACGCGAGAGCGCGTGCGCAAGTGTGCGATGACCGCCTCCCATTCCGGACGGGACTGGTCGCGCGTGACAATGGCGCCCTCGGCGCGGCCATCCCAGCCAACGTAGGACAGCACGCTCTCCGCCGGCGCGCGATTCACGGCCTCGCTTGCCAGGGCTTCGGGGATCGTCCATCCCAGCGTCGCAAACAGCGCCCGGCTGCCGACCGCCACGCGCCGGCCGCCAACATTGGCAAGTGCCCCGCGGCCGGGGTGGACTTCGACATCGCTGCCGGTGCGGCCGGCATCCAGCCTCGCGATCGCGCGGGCTACCGGGTGCGGCGAGTGTCGCTCGACGGCCGCGGCGCGGGCGACAAGGTCGGCCGATCCGATCACATCGACCACGGCCATGGCGCCGGTTGACAGCGTTCCGGTCTTGTCGAAGACCACGATGTCGATGCGCGGCGCCTTCTCGAACAGGTCGGCGCTGGTAACGATGATGCCGCGCCGCAGCGCCGCACTGATGGCGGCCGCGGTGGTCAGGGGAATCGCCAGGCCGAAGGTGCAGGGGCAGGACACGATCAGCGTCGCCAGGCTCGCCAGCAGCGCCTTTTCGAGCGGCGCGCCGCCAATATGGAAGCCGAGCCCCACCAGCATCGCCAGCACGACCACCGCTGGCACGAAGATGCGGGCGAGGCGATCGACGCCGCTTTGAATTCCCGCGGTGGAACTCTGCGCGTTCCACAGTATCCGGGCCAGATTCTCCAGGCGACATTCGACTTCCGGCCCGGTCTCGATTTCCAGCTTGCCTTCGAGCAGGATGCTGCCGCCGAGCACCTTCTGCCCTGTGGAGCGCGACACCGGAAAGGGCTCCCCTGTCATCAGTGATTCGTCGATCGCTCCCTGGCCGCCGACGATGGTTCCATCGACCGGAAGCGTTTCGCCCTGGCGCACGAAGATGTGCTCGCCCGGCACCAGTTCATCCAGATTGCAAATCTCGTACTTGCCATCCCTCAGCACGCAGGCTCGTGGCGACCAGCCCTGCATGATGCCCTTGAGCTCCCGCGTGGCGCGCACCCTCGCCGTTCGTTCCAGATAGCGGCCGATGGTGACGATGGCCACCAGCGTGCCCGCCACCTCGAAGTACAGATCGAGCGGGTTGTGGAACAGCTGGACCACGCTGTAGCCGTAGGCTGCGAGAATGGACAGCGCGAGCAGGGCGTCCATGTTCAGCATGCCGACTCGCACGCCCGTCCAAGCCCCGCGCAGTATCGGCCAGCCGACATAGAAGACCAGCACCGAACTCAGCGCAAAAAGCGCCAGCGGTGTCGCCTCGAAGGCCAGCCAGCGCATCGCCTCGTAATCGTCAGGGCGCAGGAATCCGCCGTGGATCGGGTAAACGAACAGCATGGAAAACATCATCACGACGGCGGCCAGGCAACCTGCCGTCAGCAGGCGCAGCAGATCGGGACGCTCGTCGTATTCGGGCGCTGCGTCGCCGCGCAGCCGGGCGCGGTAACCCGAGCGGCCGAGAATCGCGGGCAGTTCGGACTCGGCGATCAATTCAGGGTCGTAGATGATTTTTGCCGTCGCCGTGGCGTAACTTGATGCCGCGGCGAGAATGCCGTGAGTCCGCAGGGCGATTTTCCGGATCAGGAATTCGCAGGAGGCGCAATGCATCCCGTCGATCCAGAGGTAGGCTTCGCGGCCTTGCGGCAAGGCCTCCGGGGTCGCGGCGGGCGCGCCGGCGGCGAAGATCTCGTCGCCGAAGCAGCGATACACCTCGCGGCAGCCATGACAGCAGAATTCGTGACCATCATCCCTGATCGGCGGCTTGGGAGTCGGCAGGCCACAAAGCTTGCAGTACATGAAATCCTCGTGCGGTCAATGTATGCGTCGGCGACGCAAGCGCATTCTCCGCCGGGAAGGCCGCGGAGTCCAAAAAAGAAAGGCGCCCGCCTGGTGGCGGACGCCTTTCCGTCGCTCCGACTATGCCGCGGCGACCTGACGGACGACGGGCGAACTGATGTCGCGGGACTTCAGGAGGCTGTAGGCATAGACCACGAACGACGCGCCGAGGATCAGGCCGAAGATCCAAATCAGGTGGCCGTAGATCATCCAGCCCTCCTGATTCCAGGCGGCGAAGCGGCGCGGCATGCCGGCTGCGCCTCCCGCCAGCATCGACAGCGCCGCACCGATGCCTCCGACCGCGAAGAGACGGACGAACCAGACGCCCAGCACGGGGTCGAGCTTGCGCCCGGTGATCACCGGGTAATGGTGATACAGCACACCCATCCACATCATCGACATCGCCACAATCACGGTCATGGTATGCCCGCTTTGCCACATCGTGCCGTGCAACTGGAACGCCCAGGCGATGTTCGAAGTCACCATCGCGCTGGCGCCGTCGAGGATGTACAGCACGAAGCCGGCCAGTACCGCGATGATGCCGGGCTCGGCCCGCAGGCCGTGCTGCCAGACCGTGGCGAGAACGGTGAAGATGCTCAGCGCCGCGCCGATGCCGGTACCCCAGCTCATGATGTTGCCCCAGTAGGAAAGGCTGGCCGGCTGGTTCGGGTAGAGGGTGATGAAGTGGTGCAGGAAGGACGTGACCGAGGTCAGCAACAGGATCCACAGCGCCGCATTGGCGATGCGGTTGCTGAACAGCTTGCGCGTGCCGTCGGCAAGGTAGAGCGGCAGCGTGGCGTACATGGCGCTCATCACCATCAGCGCCATCGCCTCCATCAAATTGTGCGCGAAAATGAAGAACGCATACTGGAATACCACCGGCTCCGTCGCCCAGGCCGCCATCGTCATCGGGATGATGCCGTACAGCGCGAAGAGCACGGTGGTGCCGACGATCACCAGCGGCGTTCCGGCGATCAGCAGGGTCAGCGCCGACAGCGTCATGCCCAGCATCCCGGGATCATTGAGCGAGCGCTCGGAAAGCACCAGTTCGGGGCGTTTGGTGCCGAAGAACAGCATCTTGAGCACCAGGATCGGATAGCACAGGATCATGCAGGCGAGGACAAGGTAAATGCCGGTAAAGCCGAGAATGACCGAGTTCATGCTCCAGATGCCCATCTGCGCTCCGACAATGGGCAGCGGGTACATGACGATCAGACTGACCTTGAGGCCCATCAGCACGGCAACGGTAAGCAGTGCTGCGCCCAGGTTCATGGTGATGAAGGCTAGCGCCGGAAACACGCCGGTGACCGCCTTGCCGACGCAGCCGCCGGAGCGGTGCAAACCGACGCCCATCATGAGCTGGAACGAGAACGGAAAGGCCAGCGCCGCGCCGTGCAGGGTCAGAGTAGTGTAAAAGTGGCCGGTGTCGAGATCAAAGATCTGTGTCGCGGGCATGACGAAGCCAAGCAGCCCGGCGACGGCCAGCCAGACGAATGAGGCCATGATCATCAGGGCCGGCCAGGCGTTGATTTCTTCCAGTCCGGTACTTTTGTCGACGGTAAACATCTTGCCGAAGATCGGCGTGTTTTGAATGATTGTGCTGGCGATGCTCATGATGAGTCCTCCCTCGAGTCGGATGCGGTCAGTTGCTCTTGACAATTGTCAGTTCGTCCTGCATCGCATGGTGCGCGACGCCGCAATATTCCAGGCAGCGCACCTTGTACTTCCCTGGCTCCTTGAAGGTATGCACCAGCGAAGTCGGCTTGCTCAGTCCGGGCATCAGCATCATGGTGAACAGCATGCGGCCGTCCGGGTGATACACCGCGAAGCCATGCATGGTGTCGGTGCTCCTGCCGGAGAAGCGCACCGGCCGTCCTGCCTCGATCTCCCGGCTGGACAGTTCGTAGGCCCAGGATTTCGCCGACAGGTCGATGCTTTGAATATCGGTGCGAGTGGTCGCCGCATGGGCGCTGGCGATGGTCGGCATGAATTTCAGGCTGGCGAGATTGACGCCAACGAAGACCACGAACACGACGGTCAGCCAGATTCCTTCGAGACGCGACATCTTTTTGTCGGTGCTGCCGCTCGGCCCGGAATCCACCACGCTTTTCCTGTGGATCACGTAGAAGAAAATGAAGGCGAACGGAAGCAGCATGAAGAGCGTCATCCAGAACGCCCCCCAACCCGTGAATAGAAAGTCCAGCATGTTGATAGTCTCCTCGTGCGATCGATCGGTGCGGCCGGACGAGCCTGCCGCGCATAGCCTCGACGTTTTCTTTCAGCACCCGTCGGGAATCCGCTTTTTGTAGCCGAACGATAAGCCGCGCCAGTCTGCCGGGCAATTGGGATGTTTACCTAGTCGGGCAGAGGTTCTTCCCTATTGAACGGCAGCCGGCCGGCGATCAGACTGGCGCCATTCATGCATTCTGTCCAGGAGCCATGTCATGAGCGAAATCATTCTTGCAAGGCCCGCTACGGGTGAACGGCTGCAGCGTTACCTCCGCCTGACCAAGCCGCGGGTCGTGTCCCTGATCGTGTTTTGCGCCGTGATCGGCATGCTGCTGGCCACACCTGGCATGGTTCCCCTGCCTGTATTGCTGGCGGCAACGCTGGGCATCGCCCTGGTGGCCGGATCGGCCGCCGCCGTGAACTGCCTGATCGAGCGCAAGATCGACGCCATCATGGCCCGAACCCGGGGCCGTCCGCTGCCACGCGGCGAGGTGGATGCGACGGAGACTTTCCTGGTTTCCGCCCTTATCGGCGGCCTCGGCCTGGCGCTGCTGTACGCCTTCGTCAATCCGCTGACCATGTGGCTCACGCTGGCGACCTTCGTCGGCTATGCGGTGATCTACACCGTGATTCTGAAGCCGCTGACGCCGCAGAACATCGTGATCGGCGGCGCCTCCGGAGCCATGCCGCCGGTGCTGGGATGGGCGGCGGTGACCGGACAGATGCCGGAGCAGGCCTGGCTGCTGTTCCTCATCATCTTTGTGTGGACACCGCCGCATTTCTGGTCGCTGGCGCTGTACCGGGCCCAAGAATACGCCGATGCCAATCTGCCGATGCTGCCCGTGGTACATGGTCGCGAATATACCCAACGCAGCGTCTTCGCCTACACGCTCGGCCTCGCGCTGGTGACTCTGACCCCCTTCTTCGTCGGCATGAGCGGGTGGTTCTATCTGGCCGTCGCGATCGTACTCAACGCGATGTTCATCGGCCATGCCTGGCAGATCTGGCGGCATTACAGCGACCGCATGGCGCAGAAAACCTTCCGCTTTTCGATCATGTACCTGGCGCTGCTGTTCGCCGCGCTGCTGGTCGATCACTACCTTCCGTATTGAAGCGAAATCGGCGCCCGGCTCAAAGCTTCGACCAAGCGTCCCGCTGCATCGCCATTTTCACCAGATCGGACACGGAGCGGGCGCGCATTTTCTCCATGACCTTGGCGCGATGAACTTCCACGGTCTTCGCGCTGAGGCCGAGCGCGTTGGCCACGGCCTTGTTGGACATGCCTTCGACCACCATATCCAGCACCTCGCGCTCGCGCGGCGTCAGGCCGGCAAACAGCGCGCGCAACTGGGCGCGCTGCGCTTCCTTGTCGCGCTCCCCGGAATTGAACGCGATGGCCTTCTGGATGCGGTCGAGCAGATCCTGATCGTTGAAGGGCTTCTCGACGAAATCGAAGGCGCCGGCCTGGACCGCCCGCACCGCCATCTGCACGTCACCGTGACCGGTGATGAAGATGATCGGGATGTTGATGCGTTGAGCGGCCAGACGTTCCTGCAAGTCCAGGCCGCTCATGCCCGGCATGCGCACGTCGAGGACCAGGCAACCCGGCTTCGACGCGTCGAAGCCGTCGAGAAACGCCTGGGCCGAGGAGAAGGTCTCGACTCGCAGCCGGACGGTATCGATCAGCCAGTGCAGGCTGCGGGCGACCGCCAGATCGTCGTCAACTATGAAGACTGTCGGCTCGTTCACGCTTGTGCGCCTGCTGTTCGCTGAGTTGCAAGGTAAAGCGCAGGATGGCGCCCCCATCCCGACCCGATTCCGCCCGCACCCGCCCGCCATGGGCTTCGATGATCGATTGACTGATCGCCAGCCCCATCCCCACCCCCTCGCGCTTGGTGGTGAAGAACTGGTCGAAAACCTGATCGATCACGGCAGCGTCGATGCCGGGGCCGGTGTCGGCGATCTCGACCTCCACCGCCTGCGCAGCGAAGCGGCGAGTGTGAATCACCACCTCGCGCCGCGGCGAGTTCGCCTCCACCATGGCCTCCACGGCATTGCGTACCAGGTTGCAGACGACCTGCTCGATCATGATCGCGTCAGCCAGAACCTTGGGCAGATGAGGGTCGAGCTCCAGGCGCACCAGCGTGCGGTGTTGGCGTGCCTCATGCTCGGTGAATTTGATCACGGCGCGCACGATCTGATTGACGTCCATGGGCTTCAATTGCGATTCGCTCTTGCGCACGAAGTCGCGCACATGACGAAGTATGTCGCTGGCGCGTTCAGCCTGCGCGCAAACTTCCTCCAGAGGTTCGATCAATTCGTTCGGACTCATGCCACCGGAACGCAGGCGGCGGATGCAGCCGCGGGAAAAGTTGGCGATTGCCGACAACGGCTGGTTGAGTTCGTGGGCGATCCCGGTCGCCATTTCTCCCATGGTGGATAGCCGCGCCACGCGCGCCAATTCGGTCTGATGCCGCCGCGCCTGTTCCTCGGCCTGCTTGTGCTCGGTGATGTCACGCGTAATTCCCAGCAACGCATAGATATTGCCGCGTGCGTCACGCAGCGGCGCGGCATGGGTTTCCATCCAGGCAATCCGGTTCTTCAGCGTGATCGCCTTGAACTCGTAGACCAGGGCTTCGCCCGCAAACACGCGCCTCATGTTCTCGCGATAGGAATCGATGCACTCCGGCGCGACAATCGAGTAGATCTGCCGCCCCACGATGTCGGCAGCCTGATTGGCATCGACCAGTCGCAAGCCCGCCGGATTGATTTCGAGAACGGTGCCGTCTTCCGCCTGAAGCTTCACGCACTCGGGTTCGGATTCGATGATGGTGCGCAGCCGGTATTCATTCTCCTGCAGGCGGTCGAGCACGCTCTCGTGCGTGGTTTCCTTTTCGCTCACCCTGCGCTCGGCTTCCCGCAGGCGCAGCAGCAGCACTCCGAGCAGCGTCAGGGCGGCCACGAGCGAACCACCGAGGACCACCAGCGCGAGCAAAAGCATGTCGCCTTCCGAGTTCATAGTGCCCGCATCTCTTTGTCCATTGTGCAACGCAACTCTAACAAGGGGCTTTGTCGGGTCAATCAGGAACAACCTGCGACAGCCTAGGTAATTACCCTTATTGTCCACGTCGCCGAGTTTGCTGAATAGTACAAGTCTTTGAGAGAAATGCCTGTTCCCTCCATGGAAAAGCCAGACGCACCTTCTTGCCTGCGCAACCGCGAACCGATCCTCGGGGTACTGCGCGACCATTTCGCGGATCGCCGCAATGTGCTCGAGATCGGCAGCGGCACCGGTCAGCACGCGATTTTCTTTGCTGCCGCGCTGAGCCATCTCAACTGGCAAACCTCTGAACAACGCGAGAACCTGCCCGGCATCCGGGCGTGGCTGGACGAGACGGCCTTGCCGAATACGCCGACACCGCTCGAACTCAACGTCATGGGGGCATGGCCGACACAACGCTATGACGCGATTTTCAGCGCCAACACCTTGCACATCATGAGCTGGGCCGAGGTCGAGCGTGTATTCGCTCGCCTGCCTGACGTCATGACCGGCGACGCGATGCTCATCGCCTACGGTCCCTTCAATTACGGCGGCCGCTTCACCAGTGAGAGCAATGCCGCGTTTGACGCCTGGCTGAAGCAAAGCGGCATGCACCAGGGCATACGCGATTTTGAAGCCGTCGATGCTCTGGCCGTAACGGCTGGTCTGACATTGATCGAAGACCGCGCCATGCCGTCCAACAATCGATGTCTGGTTTGGAAACGAGGAACGTCTCGTCAGGCTGCCTCCGCTTGACGCAACGCGAGCACCGCTTCGCGCACCAGCGGCTTGAGATTCACTTCCTTCGTCCCGCCCAGCGTAGCCATAAGCTGTGTTCGCATGCGCGGATCCCAGGTGCGCCGCAGGTGGTTGGCGATGTCCTGAACCGCCTGTTCGCGATCCGGCATGGCCTCGAAAAAGGCGCCGATCTGATTGGCCATCCTGATCAGGGTATCGGGGTTCATGCGCTTTGTTCCAGCATGGTCTTGCTTCCGCTATAGATCACACAGGTCTCCTGGCGCAGGAATCCGATCAGGGTGACGTTTAGGCTTTCCGCCAAACGCACCGCACGGGCCGTCGGCGCCGAAACAGCGGCGAGGGTGCCGACACCCAGCGCGGCAGCCTTCTGCACCATCTCGAAGCTGGCACGGCTGGTGATGACCAGCGCGCTGTCGCCCACCGCGACGCCGCCCCGCGCCAGCGCGCCGAGGGTCTTGTCCAGCGCGTTGTGGCGGCCGACGTCCTCGCGGACATAGCTGATCATGCCGTCGCGGTGGACGCGGCAGGCAGCGTGGGTGGCGCCGGTCGCCTGTTGCAGGACTTGCAGTGCGGGCAGCCGGCGCATGCCTGCGTAGAGCGCATCCAATGGAAACGGCGCCCCTCGCGGCAGCGGCGCCATGTCGCGCATTACCTGACCCAGGCTCTCGGCTCCGCACAGCCCGCAGCCGGTACGTCCGGCCAGGCTGCGGCGGTGCTCCTTGAGGCGGACGAAGTCCTCACTGGCGATTTCGAGTTGCAAGGTGATGCCGGCATCCGCCTCGACCATGCCGATATCGAAGATGTCCTGCCGACGCGCGACGATGCCTTCCGACAAACTGAAGCCGACAGCAAAATCCTCAAGGTCGGCGGGGGTCGCCAGCATCACGGCGTGGCTGATGCCGTTGTACTCGAAGGCGACCGGCGTCTCCTCGGCCAGGTCGTCGGGGTGGCTTGCTCCTTCCCGCCATACCGCCTGCCTGGCGATTGGCTTCATGCGCCGACGAGCCGCGAGACCTGCACCGCGGTGACCTTGTACTCGGGACAGTTGGTGGCCCAGTCGGAGTGGTCGGTGGTGATCACGTTGGCGCCCGACTCGGGAAAATGGAAGGTGGTGTAGACCACGCCCGGCTGCACCCGCTCGGTAAGCGTCGCCGGCAGCACGGTGCGCCCGGCGCGCGACTCGACGCCGACACGATCGCCGTCGCGGATGCCGCGCTCCTCGGCGTCGTGGGGATGGATCTCCAGCAGGTCGGCCCCGTAGAAGTCGGTGTTGGCGGTACGGCGCGTCTGCGCGCCGACGTTGTACTGCGAGAGCACGCGACCGGTGGTCAGCAGCAGCGGAAAGCGGCGCGTGACCTTTTCGTCGGTCGGCACGTATTGGGTGATCAGGAAGCGTCCTTTGCCGCGCACAAATTCGTCGACATGCATGGTCGGCGTGCCCTCGGGCGCCGCGTCGTTGCAGGGCCATTGCAGGCTGCCGGCGCGTTCCAGCTTGTCGTAGCCGACCCCGGCAAAGGTCGGCGTCAGGCGCGCGATCTCGTCCATGATCTGGCTCGGGTGCTCGTAGTGCATCTCGTAGCCCAGCGCCTTGGCCAGCGCACACGTCACTTCCCAGTCGGCCATGCCGGCCAGCGGCGCCATGACGCGGCGCACGCGCGAGATGCGCCGTTCGGCGTTGGTGAAGGTGCCATCCTTTTCGAGAAAGGACGAGCCGGGCAGAAAGACATGAGCGTACTTCGCCGTCTCGTTGAGGAACAGGTCCTGCACCACCACGCATTCCATGGCCGAGAGCGCGGCCGTAACGTGCTGCGTATTGGGATCGGACTGCGCCGGGTCCTCGCCCTGGCAGTAGAGGCCGAGGAAGGAGCCATCGAGTGCGGCATCGAGCATGTTGGGAATGCGCAGGCCCGGCTCGGGCTGGATTTTCACACCCCAGTCGTTCTCGAACATCTCGCGGGTAACGGTGTCGGACACATGGCGATAGCCGGGCAATTCGTGCGGGAAGCTGCCCATGTCGCAGGAACCCTGCACGTTGTTCTGTCCGCGCAGCGGATTGACGCCGACGCCCTCGCGGCCGATATTGCCGGTGGCCATGGCGAGGTTGGCGATGGCGATCACGGCGGTCGAGCCCTGCGAGTGCTCGGTGACGCCGAGGCCGTAATAGATCGCGCCGTTCGCAGCCCTGGCATACAGCCGCGCCGCGCCCCGCACTTCGGCGGCCGGTACACCGCTGGCGACCTCCAGGGCCTCGGGCGAATTGGCCGGTCGGGCGACGAACTCGCGCCAGTCGGCAAAGGCCTTTGTTTCACAGCGTTCCGCCACGAACTGCTCATCGAGCAAGCCCTCGGTGACGATCACATGCGCCATGGCGGACAGCACGGCGACGTTGGTACCCGGCCTCAGCTTCAGGTGATGCGCGGCCTTGATGTGCGGCGAATTCACCAGATCGATCTCCCGAGGATCGATCACGATCAGTTGCGCACCCTCGCGCACGCGACGCTTGAGGCGCGAGGCGAACACCGGGTGGCCGTCGCTGGGATTGGCGCCGATCACGACTATCACGTCAGCCTTCTCCACCGACTTGAAGGTCTGCGTGCCTGCCGATTCGCCGAGCGTCTGCTTGAGGCCATAGCCGGTCGGTGAATGGCAGACGCGAGCGCAGGTGTCGACATTGTTATTGCCGAATGCCGTGCGCACCAGCTTCTGCACCAGGTAGTCCTCTTCGTTGGTGCAACGGCTGGAAACGATGGCGCCAACGGAATTGCGCCCCGCCTTGTTCTGGATGCGACGGAATTCGGAGGCGGCATGAGCGAGCGCCTCATCCCACGACACCTCGCGCCATGGATCGCTGATCTTCGCGCGAACCATCGGCTTGGTGACACGGTCCGGGTGAGTCGCGTAACCCCAGGCGAAACGGCCCTTGACGCAGGCGTGGCCCTCGTTGGCGCGGCCGTCCTTCCACGGCACCATGCGCACCACTTCACTGCCCTGCATTTCGGCGCGGAAGCCGCAACCAACGCCGCAATAGGCGCAGGTGGTGGTCACGCTGTGTTCGGCCTGGCCTTTTTCGATGACGGACTTTTCCATCAGCGTCGCCGTCGGGCAAGCATTGACGCAGGCGCCACAGGAGACACACTCGGAGTCCATGAAGCTCTCGTCCTGCCCCGCCGTCACGCGCGAGTCGAAACCTCGACCGCTGATGGTCAGGGCGAAGGTCCCCTGCTGTTCCTCGCAGGCGCGCACGCAGCGGTTGCAGACGATGCACTTGCCTGGATCGAAGCTGAAGTAGGGATTCGATTCGTCCCTGACGACATCGGTGAAGTGGTTCTCGCCGGGACTTGCGTCTCCCGCGCCATAGCGCACTTCGCGCAGCCCGACCACGCCGGCCATGGTCTGCAGTTCGCAGTTGCCGTTGGCGGAGCAGGTCAGGCAGTTCAGCGGGTGATCGGAGATATACAACTCCATCACGTTGCGGCGCAGCTTCGCCAGCTGCGCGGATTGGGTGCGCACCTTCATGCCGGCTTCGGCGGGCGTGGTGCACGAGGCCGGGAAGCCGCGTCGGCCTTCGATCTCGACCAGGCACAGGCGGCAGGAGCCGAAAGGCTTGAGGGAATCGGTGGCGCACAGCTTCGGGATCATCACGCCGGCCTCGGCGGCGGCGCGAATCAGCGAGGTCCCGGCCGGCACGGTGACCGCGTGGCCATCGATGTCCAGAGTGACGAGCGTTGTCGTGGCAGATGCCGGCGTGCCAAAGTCGATTTCACCGCACGCGTTCATGCGAAATCCTCGGAAAAGTGATCAAGTGCCGACAACACCGGAATTGGCGTCATGCTGCCCATGGCGCACAGCGAGCCGTGAGCCATGGTGTCGCAGAGGTCGCGTAGAAGTTCGACCTGTTCCGCCTGTCCGCCGCGGATGCGATCGATGACCTCGACGCCGCGCGTCGAGCCGATACGGCACGGCGTGCACTTGCCGCAGGATTCGATGGCGCAAAACTTCATCGCGTAGCGCGCCTGCTTCGACATGTTCACCGTGTCGTCGAAGGCAACGATGCCGCCGTGCCCGAGTCCGGCGCCGATGGCGGCAAAGGCTTCGTAGTCCAGCACGGTGTCGAACTGCGCTTGCGGCAGGTAAGCACCCAATGGTCCGCCGACCTGCACCGCACGCAGCGGCCGGCCCGAGCGCGAGCCACCGCCGAAGTCGTAAAGCAGCTGACGCAAGGTGAGGCCGAAGGGCACTTCGACCAGTCCGCCATACTTGATATTGCCGGCCAGCTGAAACGGCAGCGTGCCCCGCGAGCGGCCACAGCCAAACTCCTGGTAGTGCCCGGCGCCGCGCGCCAGGATATCCGGCACGCTTCCAAAGGTGATGACGTTGTTGATTACCGTCGGCTGCCCGAAAAGGCCGCGGATGGCCGGCAGCGGCGGCTTGGCGCGGACGATGCCGCGCCGGCCCTCCAGGCTTTCGAGCAGCGCGGTTTCTTCTCCACAGACGTAGGAGCCGGCGCCCTTGCGCACTTCGATCCTGAAATCGCCGAGCCAGTCCCGTGCGCCATCGAGTGCCGCATTCAATGCGGCGATGGCATGCGGATATTCGGAGCGGACGTAGATGTAGCCCGTGGTGGCGCCTACTGCGAGTCCCGCGATGGCCATGCCTTCGAGCAATTGAAACGGGTCGCCCTCCATCAGCAACCGGTCGGAGAAGGTACCGGAATCGCCCTCGTCGGCGTTGCAGACGATGTACTTCCGTGTCGCCGGCGTATCGAGCACGGTCCGCCACTTGATGCCGGTCGGAAAGGCCGCGCCACCGCGACCGCGCAGCCCGGAATCGGTTACGGCACGGACAATCTCAACGGGCCCCATGGCACGTGCGCAACGCAGCCCCTCGCCACCGCCCTGGGCCAGGTAGTCGTCCAGCGAGCGCGGATCGACCACGCCGATGCGCCGGCAGGCGAGGCGTTGCTGGCGCTTGAGCCAGGGCAGCGCGTCGGTAACGCCCAGATGCAGCGGGTGGGCGCCACCACTCAGGAAACCGGCGGCAAACAGGCTGCGCACGTCGGAGGCAGCCACGGGGCCGTAGGCGATGCGGCCCTGCGGGGTGGACACTTCGACCAGGGGTTCGAGCCAGAACATGCCGCGCGAACCGTTGCGCACGAGCCGGATGTCGATTCCGTGCTTTGCCGCTTCGGCGGCGATGACCGCGGCGACGGAGTCGGCGCCGAGAGCCAGCGCGGCGGCATCGCCGGGAACATAGACCGTGACACTCATTGGTCCGCCTCCAAGGCATCGATCAACGCGTCGAACTTTTTCGGCGTGACCTTGGCGTGCAGTGTCGTCTCGTCGATCTGCAACGCCGGGCCGATGGCGCACAGGCCAAGACAATACACCGGCTCCAGGCTCAGGTCGCTACCCTCCAGTCGCGCCCTGGCGTGCTCCGCCAGCGCCTCGCCGCCCACCGCCTGGCAGGCCTCGGCGCAGCAGACACGAACTATATGGCGGCCGGGCGGCGTCTGGCGGAAGTGATGGTAGTAACTGATCACGCCATGCACCTCGGCGCGAGACAGATTGAGTTCCTTCGCGATCAGCGGCACCGACTCGGGCGGGATGTGGCCGAGTGCCTCCTGGATCTCGTGCAGGATCGGCAGGAGCGCGCCAGGCAGGGTTCGCTTCGTGGCGACAATGCGCAAGACGGTGCCAAGGTTTTCCATGCTGCTTTGTAACCCCGTTGCCGCAAAAGGGGAAGCGGGAAAATCCGAAGGCCTATGCGGATTTCTCGAACGACTCCGCCAGGGCTTTGGCCTCGGCTATCAGCGCGGCCACCATCGGCGCTTGCGGCTCGCGCGCCAGGGTGACGAGGCCGGTGGCCCAGTCGACCGAAGGCTCGACCAGTTCGATGGCGATCACGCGCGGCGGGGTACCGACCTGATCGAGTACGCTGCGCGGCACGATGGAAGACCAGTGGCCCGAACCCACATGGGCGAGGATGCTGATGATCGAATTGGTTTCGAGCACCGGCGTAACGCCAGCGCCGACTTTTGCGAACACCGCATCGATGGTCTTGCGGTTCTGCATGTCGGGCGTCAGCAGGCACAGCGGAACGCTCGCCGCCTCGGCCCAGCTCACGGTCTCGCGACCGGCAAAACGACCGTCGACACCCGTCAGCAGCACATGCCGCTCACGCCAGACGGGAACAACGCTGAAACCGGCGGCCTGCGCCGATTCCACATAGACGATTCCGGCGTCAAGTTCAAAGCGGCGCAAACGGGCCAGGATCTCGTCGGTCGCAAGCGAGAGTACCTCCGCTGTGACCAGCGAATGGCGCCGGGCAAACGACGCGGTAAGCGAGGCAACGACGGTAAGGGCGGTCGGTATCACGCCCAGGCGCAAGCGCCCCGTGAGCCCGTCGCGCAGCGATGCCAGCTCCTGCTTCAGCCCCTCGGCGCTGGCCGCCATGCGCTGGGCGTACTCGACCACGCTGCGTCCCTCGGGCGTCAGGCCGGCGAACTGCTTGCCGCGTTCGACCACGGCGACGCCGAGTTCGGTTTCCAGATCGCGGATCGCCGCCGAAAGTGTCGAGGGCGAAACATGGCAGGCCGCCGCCGCGCGACCGAAATGCTTTTCGCGCGCCAGGGCGATCAGATAGAGGTATTTGCGCGAGATCATCCGGCAAGACTATACGATGTCTGAGAACTTCTGCTTTGCGGGATATCCTGTCGCACCGGCTACTGACTGGACTTGATCTTGACATGCGG
Organism: Sulfuritalea sp.; assembly: GCA_030247575.1. Lineage (GTDB taxonomy): Bacteria > Pseudomonadota > Gammaproteobacteria > Burkholderiales > Rhodocyclaceae > Sulfuritalea. The sequence goes on along the minus strand of JAOTRV010000026.1, from coordinate 26,793 downwards.
AGAACCTCCCGGACCTGAACCTGAAATGTAGGCTGAGGGCACGGGAGCAACCCCTCACCTCGACATCAAAATGAAGGCTTCAATGAACTGTCCCTGGCCGGGTGCCATGGAACGCGAATGGCCGGTTTGGAGGCGTAGCAATTCAACGACCGGTCGCGGGTGACGAATCTGAAAGATTCACTTCCCGGACTGTGCCCGAGCCGTCGCTCAGAAGGTCGAAAAGCAGCGCCCGAAGTCTAGGGTCTGGGCCGGATTGCTTCTGCTGTGCCCTTATCGCCAACATCTCGAGCCGCCTAAAGCAGGTAGCCAGCGCCCCCGGTGCGAGTCACGGAGGGCAGTTCGCCGAACATGCGACGATAGTCCGACGAAAACTGGGACAGATGCCAGAAACCCCATTCGGCAGCGATATCGCTAACTCGAGCGTTGTCGCCTCGCTTCATGAGATCCCGCCGGGCTCCATTGAGACGCAGCATCTTCAGGTAAGTGGCGGGACTTTCCCCCAGTACTGCCTGGAAACAGTTTTGCAGGGTGCGCAGCGAAACATAGGTGTGGTTGCAGACATCAATCATGGTTGGCGGTTCGTCCCGTCGGTCCAACGCAAACGCGCGGGCTCGCTGCACCACCTTTTTTGCCTTGCCGGTTGCGCGCCTTTCCTCCCTGCATGGCTCGCCGCAGAGAAGGCTGACCATTAACCCGGCCAGATCATCCTGAAGCTGCCTTGCTACCGCAACGGGCAATTTGTCGTCCGGCCGATTCAGCAGTTCGATGATCAAGCCAGTGAGGCTGATGCGCAGTTTTTCAGCTGCAAGGCGGTCGTGTAGCGGGGTGGCAGAAAAGCGACGGATACGCTCGCGTGCGCAACCAGCCGTATCGGCGCACCAGGCTTCGAGCAGTTGAGTGGGGAATCCAATGCCCATGATGCAACTGGTCTTTGGCGTGGTGAGCACCAATTCACCCTGGCCTTCAAGAAACAGTACGTCATCCATGCCCACCGCACCACCATGCCAGCGCGCCTCGCCCGACATGGCGGAGAACACGCCCAGCGCCACCGTGTCTTTCTTGCATTGGCCGGTTTGAAAGACAGCCTGTGAGAGCTCTTCCTGAAAGATATGGATATTGTCGAACTCGATCTCCACCAAGCGGCTGTGGAAAGCACCGCGGGAAATCTGATCGTAGTTTTGTTCCCACCCAGCCAGTTCTCCGGCGTGATCCTGCGAGTCGAGCAACTCACGGTCACGCCGATGGGCTTGGGTCGCTGCAATCTCCGCTGTTGTCATTGTGGGCATCCCCCGGGGAGCCAATCTGGCGTCGGCCCCAATATGAGCGGATCGTCATTCATTTTCATTTCGACGTCAAGCTGCGCTGCACCCAAAATATTGATCTCTATGGGATCTGTGGCGTGAATCGTGCCGAATTGCTGAAGATCGATAACGCCTTGCACTTGCCGCACCTAAAGTATCGAGCAGATATCGGGGCATCGATAGCCTTGAACGAGGAGCAGTCGGCATGGATAGTTACCCAAGGTTGAGGCTATACATCGATGGCGAATGGGTCGATAAAACAAGCTCTGGCAGCATGGGCGTCGAGAATCCCGCCGATGGTAGTGATCTCGGCCAGTTACCGGTAGCTGGCACTGCCGAAATTGATGCCGCATTGGAGGCGGCTGAACGCGGGTACAGGTTGTGGCGCACGCGTTCGGCTATTGATCGCTTCCAGATCATCACGCAGGCGACGCGACTGCTGCGCGAACGGGCGCCACAGGTGGCCCATGCAATCACGCTTGAGCAGGGAAAGCCTTTGGCCGAAGCCCTTCGCGAAGTCATCCTGTCCGCCGATATAGTCGATTTTCTTGCGGAAGAGGGCAAGCGCCTGTATGGGCGAACGATCCCTCCACGCCAACCGAATATCCTGAGCCAGACGGTAATCCGCCAACCGGTGGGACCGGTAGCGGCGTTCACGCCGTGGAATTTCCCGGTCAATCTTCCCTGTCGAAAGCTTGGCGGCGCCCTGGCGGCGGGATGCAGCGTAATCATCAAGCCGGCCGAAGAAACGCCGGCTAGCTGCATGCTGATCGTCGAGGCCTTTCATGATGCGGGCTTGCCGCCTGGCGTCCTCAACATGGTGTGCGGCGAACCCTCGAAGATTTCGTCCGCGCTGATGACGGCAAAGCAGATCCGCAAGGCATCGTTTACCGGATCGATTGCCGTGGGCAAGATGCTGGGGAAACTGGCGGCCGATGGCGTGAAGCGCTACACCGCTGAACTTGGCGGCCATGCGCCGGTTATCGTTTGTGCCGACGTCGATATCGAGGTCGTAGCGAAGCTGTCGGTAACCGCAAAATTCCGCAACGCCGGACAGGTCTGCGCGTCGCCAATCCGTTTCTTGATCCATGAATCGAAGTACGCGGAATTTCGCGATCACTTCGTCGCCCAGACCAAGGCGCTCAAGGTTGGATCCGGCCTCGACAAGAGCAGCCATATGGGGCCGTTGATCCATGGCCGCAGAGTTCGAGAAATGCAAAGCTTTGTCGATGACGCTCTGGCGCTGGGAGGCAAGCTCCGCTGCGGGGGAGAGGCGATTCCGGGCAAGGGATATTTCTATCCACCGACCGTGCTGGAGGACGTCCCCCCAGATGCCCGCGTACAGCGGATTGAACCTTTTGGCCCGATCGCGGTGCTGCAGCCGTTCTCGACTCTCGATGAAGCCTTGGCTCAGGCCAACGGCCTTTCCATCGGGTTGAGCGCCTATGCATTTACCCATGATTTGGCAACGGCACATCGCCTTTCCGAGGAACTGGAAGCCGGCATGGTCGGGATCAACCATTTTGGCGTTTCGCAACCGGAAACGCCCTTTGGTGGCTGGAAGGACAGTGGCGTGGGCCAGGAAAGCGGAATGGAGGGCCTGCTCTCCTACACCGAGGTCAAATTGGTGAGCATGGCGGCGTAGTTCGAGCTTTGACCGGAGAGCTGAAACCAGCGGACTGATGCAATCGGTGGACAATTGAAAACCATACTTCTCATTGCAACCTGCGATACCAAGGCCGATGAAGTGCAATTCATGCGTGAGCAACTTGCGCGCAATGGCGGCGCCGGGCTCATCATGGATGTCGGCGTCTTGGGCAATCCCTGCTTCACGCCAGATATCCCCAACTCAGTGGTTGCTGCCGCTGCCGGATCGACACTGGAAGAGCTGGCCGCCCTGGGCGACGAAAACCAGGCGATGACACGGATGGCCGCCGGCGCCGTCCTGCTGGCGAAGGACCTGTACCAGGAAGGGGCGGTACAGGCGGTAATCGTTCTTGGCGGCACCATGGGAACCGATCTCGCCCTTGACGTCACGGGCGCCTTGCCTCTGGGAATGCCGAAACTCGTGGTGTCGACCGTATCCTTCTCGCACCTGATTCCACCAGAACGAATCGCGCCGGATCTGATGATGATTCTGTGGGCCGGCGGGCTCTATGGCCTCAATACGATATGCCGGACGATGTTGGCCCAGGCGGCCGGTGCTGTCCTCGGAGCCTGCAACGCCGTGGTGCCACCGACAAACCCGCGTCCGATAGTGGGAATGACCTCGCTAGGCAGGAGCTGCCTCACCTACATGACGGTTCTCAAGCCGGCTCTCGAGGCTCGCGGTTACGAGGTCGCCGTTTTCCATACGACCGGGATGGGTGGCTGCGCCTTCGAGGCCCTGGTCGCCCAGGGACGCTTCGTGGCGGTCCTCGATCTCAGTTTGCAGGAGGTCAGCAATCACGTGAACGGTTCCATTGTCACGTCCGGGGCGGGACGCCTGGAGGCGGCCGGGCGTGCCGGGATTCCTCAAATCGTCGCGCCGGGAGCGGTCGACATGATCGACCTGCCGACATGGCAGCCATTGCCGCCGAACTATGCGGAGCGGGCCTACCACGCGCATAACCGACTGATTGCCTCGGTGACAACGACGCCCAGCGAACGATGCGCAACGGCGCGTTACATCGCCGACAAACTGGCGCACGCGACCGGACCGACGGCGCTTGTCCTTCCGCTCAAGGGTGTCCAGGAGTGGGACCGTCCAGGCGAGGTGCTGCATGCACCACAAGCCCACCGCGCATTTCTCGATGAAGTGCGAGCGCATGTGCAGCCGCCGGTACAGGTTGTGGAACTCGATGCGCATATCAACGACGAGGCATTCGCGACCGGCGTATTGGAAATCTTTGACGATTGGGTGGCGCGTGGCGTGATCGGTGCCGGCCAGGCGGTAGTGCGATGAGAACGCCACCCAAAGGATTGCTGCTGGACTTCGGTAGCGTGATTACCTATTCGCTATTCGAGAAGCATCGCGCTACCGAGGCGATTCTCGGCCTTCCGGCGCATAGCTTGACCTGGATGGGGCCGCTGGATCCATCGAGCGACGAGCTTTGGCGCGCGATGCAGGATGACCAGATCACGGAGCGCGAGTACTGGGCGCGGCGCGCCGACGAGCTTGGGCGGGCCTGTGGCGAAGCCGGCTGGGACATGCACGCCCTGCTGAGTCGGGTGCGGCATACGCAGCCCAATGACGCGATTCGCACCGAGATGCGCGATTTGGTGCTCGCCGCATCCCGCGCAGGAATCAAGGTGGGCATCCTGTCGAACGAGCTTGAACTCTTCTATGGCCAGGCATTTCTGGACCGCCTTGACATCATGGCGAATATTTCCGTGGTCATCGACGGCAGCCACACCAAGACTCTCAAACCGGATGCCGCGGCATATCGGGCTGCCGCAGACGCCATGCAGTTGCCTATGGCGCAACTGCTTTTCGTGGACGACCAGTTCCGCAATATTGTCGGCGCGCAGGCCGTCGGTCTGCAATGCGAGTATTTTGATTTGCGTGACACGGTCGGCTGCATCGCCGCCATTGCCGCGCGTCTCGGTCTCGATTTTTCACCCGGAGCAATGCAATGAGCAGTTTCAGCAAGGAAGAACTCAAGGCCAACAACGCCCGTTATCTTTGGCACCCCATGGCCCAGCCGAAGGCCATGCGCGAAACGCCGCCGGACATCATTGCCCGCGGTGAAGGCAGCTGGATATGGGATATCGACGGCCACAAGATGATCGATGGGGTCGGCGGATTGTGGAGTGCCAACCTCGGGTTCGGACGCAAGGAGATACGGGATGCCATCGTGGCCCAGCTCGATGAGCTGGCCTTTTACAATGTCTTTCGCGGCACCACACATCCTCGCGCCATCGAACTTTCCACACGCATGACCCGGTTCATGCACGAAGACGGCGTGGTGGCGGGCTTCTTTTCCAACGGTGGCTCGGATGCGGTCGAAGGCGCGCTGAAGCTGGCACGCCAATACTGGAAAATTCGGGGGCAGCGCGATCGGACAAAGTACATTGCGTTGCGCCAGGGTTATCACGGCGTCCATTTCGGTGGCATGAGCGTAAATGGCAATACCAATTTTCGCCGTGCCTATGAGCCGCTGCTGCCGGGATGCTTTCATATCGATACGCCCTGGCTGTACCGCAACCCTTACACCGACGATCCAGAAGAGTTGGGGGAGCTATGTGCTCGGCAGCTCGAGCGGGAAATCGTGTTTCAGGGTCCGGATACGGTGGCGGCATTTATTGCTGAGCCGGTACAAGGGGCCGGAGGGGTGATCGTGCCGCCGGCCAATTACTGGCCGCGTGTGCGGGAAATCTGCGACAAGTACGAGGTGCTGCTGATTGCTGACGAAGTGGTGACGGGCTTTGGCCGCACGGGGCATATGTTCGGAACCCGCATGTGGGGCGTAAAGGCCGATATGTGGTGCCTCGCCAAAGGCCTCTCATCGGGCTATATCCCGTTGGGAATGACCGCGATCTCGGCTAGGGTAGCCGATGTTTTCGATGGCGGCGATGCCGGGTTGGGTGCGATTACCCATGGCTATACTTACAGCGCACATCCGGTGGCTGCCGCTGCGGCACTGGCGACGCTGGACATCATCGAGCGTGAGGATGTGGCGGGGAATGCAGCGCGCGAAGGCGAGCACCTTCTGCGTCGCATGCATGAAATTGGGGCCCGCTCGCGCCTGGTTGGCGACGTGCGCGGCGTCGGCCTGATGGCTTGCTTCGAACTGGTCGCCGACAAGGCGACCAAAGCCAGTTTCGCTCGCGGTGCAAGCGAACCGATGGCCATTGCGCGCGCCGCCTATGAGATGGGAGCGATGGTTCGAGTTTCGGGACCCAATATCATTCTGTCGCCCGCACTGACCATTTCACGGGAGCAGGTCGATCTGCTATGCGATATTTTGCAGGCAGCGTTCGACCGCGTCGAGAGAAGCTGAACCCGAACAGGAGGTGAGGGCCATGAACAACAAGGTGATCGTGAAACGGGGCATTGGATTCTTCTCCCTGTTCTGCATTGCAATCGGCGTCATCGTTGGCCAGAGCACCATCGTCTCCTTGCTACAGGCCACTGGAATCGCAGGGTGGGGCTTTCTCGGCGCCATGGGCATCGCCTATGTGTTGATGCTCTGCAACTCTGCAACCTATGCGGAGCTGGCCCTGATGATGCCTCGCCATGGCGGATTGAGCGCGTATTGCGAGGCTTCGCTCGGGCACTTCCCGGCGATATTCGCCGTGTTCGCCGGCTATGTCGTGCCGGCGCTGTTCGGCCAGGCGGCAGAGCTGATGCTGGTGGATAGCGTGATGGCCCAACTCCTGCCGGGAAGAATGCCGCCCATGGGGTGGGCCGTACTCCTGCTGGCCGTTCTGGTCCTCCTGAACTATCTTGGCACGAACGTGTTTGCGCGCACGCAGACATTGCTGACCGTCGCGATGCTGGTTTTCCTTTCCTTGACCGGCATCGTGGCCGTTACCGGTGGGCTCGATTCGGGAACCGTGGCGAGCAGCGGAACCGGGTTTGCGGCGATGGCCGAGAACATTACGGTGATCGGGGTGGTGTCCCTGGTCCTGTACTCGCTGATCGGTACCGAATTTGTTACGCCCTTGGCAGAAGACGCTGCGAACCCGACACGCGACATTCCGCGCGCAATGTTTATCGGTCTGACCGTGGTGACAATCGCGAACGCCCTGTTCTGTGTCGGTGCAAGCGCGCTTCTGTCCCGTGAGACCTTGATGACAGCCGCCACTCCCCATCTTGAATATGCCGTGGCCGTATTCGGTCCTGTGGCGAAACTGGTTTTCGGCGCCATCGCGATTACCGCCACTGCCAGCCTGGTCAACACAGTACTCGGAGCATTGCCGCAAATGCTGCATGGCATGGCGATGAGCGGCCAGGTGTTTCCAGTCTTCAAGCATCTGAGCAAGCGGTATGGCACTCCATGGGTAGCCCTGTTGTTTGTCGCCTGTTTGCCGCTGGTCGGGGTGGTATGGTCGGGCGGGGATGTCACCAAGATTCTTCCGCTGATCATCGCAGCGACGAGCGCATGGCTGATTTCGTACATGATTGCCCATCTGGCGCTGATCGTTCTGCGCCTGCGCATGCCCGATGCGCCGCGACCTTATCGCGTTCCCCTGTTTCCCTTGCCGCAGGTGGCGGCCATTCTTGGCCTTGGGTACGTTGTGGTCAACAGCGCACCGGCAGCGGAATTGGTCGTACCGATATTTACGTCGCTGGGAATGGTCCTGACCCTGATTGCGGTGATCGGGGCATTGTGGATCAAATTGTTCATGGGTAAAGGCCTGTTCGTGGCCAGCCCGGCGCTGGTTGGCGAGATGCCGAACCGCAATTGATCAGGAGGTGGATGTAATGCGCATCGGAGTACCAAAGGAAATCAAGAACCATGAATATCGCGTTGGACTTACTCCGGCAGGAACCAGGGAGCTTACGCGCTGCGGGCATCAGGTGACAGTAGAGACCAATGCCGGCAAGGCAATCGGCTTCGGCGACGAGCACTATATCGCCGCCGGCGCGCACATCGTTAACACGGCCGCCGAAGTCTTTGCTGGGGCTGAAATGATCATAAAGGTCAAAGAGCCGCAGCCGGTCGAGTACCGTCAAATGCACCCCGGACAAATTCTGTACACCTACCTCCACCTGGCGCCGGATCCGGAACAGACGCAGGGCTTGATCGACAGCGGAGCGACATGCATAGCCTATGAAACAGTGACAGACGGGCGTGGCGGACTTCCGTTACTGGCGCCGATGTCCGAGGTGGCGGGACGAATGTCGATTCAGGCAGCAGCCAAGGCGCTGGAAATTACCACCGGCGGTTCGGGAGTACTCCTGGGTGGAGTTCCGGGAGTGGCACCGGCCCATGTTACGGTCATCGGTGGCGGCGTGGTGGGCATACATGCGGCGCGCATGGCGCTAGGGCTGGGAGCAGAAGTAACCATTCTTGATCGCTCATTGGCGCGTCTGCGAGAAATCGACAACGACTTCTGTGGGCAGATTCGCACCCTGTTCTCGACTCATGACGCGATAGAGGACGAATTGCGCATTGCCGATGCCGTGATCGGAGCAGTGCTCATCCCGGGTGCTGCGGCGCCGAAACTGGTGACACGCGAAATGATCAAGCTGATGAAGCCGGGGTCTGTCCTGATCGACGTTGCCATTGATCAGGGGGGATGCGCAGAAACCTCGCGTGCGACCACCCATCAGGATCCGACCTATGTTGTCGATGGTGTCATTCACTATTGTGTTGCCAACATGCCCGGAGGCGCTGCCCGGACCTCCACCCAGGCACTGACCAACGCTACTCTGGAGCACGCCCTTGCCATTGCCAACAAGGGCGTCCGGAACGCCTTGCTGAACGATCGCAATCTACTTAACGGACTCAACGTCTGCGGAGGCAGCGTTACCTGCGAGGCCGTAGCCCAGGAACTCGGCCACCCCTATGTGCCGGCCGAAAGGGCGCTAGCGGCGATTGACTAGGGCAAAGTCGGCGCTGGTGACACGGCGAGCCCGCACGACAGTTTGCACCTAGCGCTCTGCGGCGGACACTAATCCGCGCTTGGAGAAAATCAGCAGCGAGCCGTCGCCGGCGACCACCGCCGCGGCAAGCGCAAGCCGGTCATCGCGCTGTCTGGCGACGAAGCTGTTACCGCCATCCGTGCTCTTCAGAATTACCCCGTCAAGCCCGACGCCAAACAGCGCTGGCCCCGACTCGACCAGATCGGTAATGGAGCTCTTGGTATTGGTAGTCGCCGGACTCCATGACTTGCCACCATCGACACTGCGGTAGGCAGTCCCGCGCAGGCCCGCCACAATCAGGGCGCCGTCATGCAGTACCAGTCCAGTCCAAAACGATCCTTTGTAGCCGGTCTCAAGGTAAGTCCACGTCTTTCCACGATCCGCCGACCGAAGCACCGTGCCCCGCTCGGCGGCAATATATAGAATGCCGTCATTGCTGCCAAATACCTTGAAGAGGTTGCGATCCCCTCTGCCTCCGCCGGGCGGCTTGGGCAGTATCACGTTTTCCCAGGTCTTGCCCCCGTCCGACGTCGTCAACACAAGGGACCAGAGGCCGACGGCGAGACCGTGGTTCCGATCCATGAAATGAACTGAAAACAAGGGTCGATCGGTCGCGGTGTCGATCCGCTGGCGAGTCCATGTGTCACCGCCATCCTGTGTGTGCAGGATTACGCCCCAATGCCCAACGGCCCAGCCGAACTTCTCGTCAACAAAGGCCACTGCATTCAGGGTGGAATTGACGGGTACCTCGCGTGCTTGTCGAAACGCGCCCCCGTCCGACAACATCACAGTGCCGAAATCGCCGACCGAGACGACACGATTCCCGGCCCGTGCCGAGGCGAGTACCGGAGCCTTTCCCGCATAGGAGCTCGCACTCGCCGGTTGAGGTGTCAGGTGGGGCGTGTTCGCAGGTGCCATGGACGGCGGTTCGGCACGCGCGACAAGCGGTAATGCAATCAAGAGAAGGAGCGCGAACGGGAGTCTTGAATTCATGTCGGCCGCCTAATGTGTCAGGATGCCCGGCGCCCGCACGGGTCCGCGGCGCGGAAACAAACGCTCCAGCCAGACCGCCAGGGCTGGCAGGGCGGTCATTGCCATCACCATGTTGACCATGAACATGAAGGCCAGCAGCTTGCCCATGTCGGCCTGGAACTTGAGAGCCGAGAAGCTCCAGGTCGCCACGCCGATCGCGAGCGTCACCGCAGTGAAAATGGTCGCGGTTCCAACTTCGAGTATTGAGTGTTCGAGTGCCTTCACAATCGGCTGACCACGAGCCATGTGCATTTGCAGCCGGTTGTAGATATAGAACGCGTAGTCGACCCCGATGCCGACCGCCAACACCATTACAGGGAGCGTCGCCACGGTCAGCCCGATCTGCAGCTCCTTCATGAACCAGTAGCCGATGAAGGTGCCAACGGTCAGCGGCAGGCAACAGGCAATGACGGCGCGGAAGTCACGGTAGACGAAGGCTACCAGGACAATGATTGCTGCATACACATACAACATCATTGGCAGCTCACTCTTCTCGACTTCATCATTGACCGCCGCGAGCACGCCCGCATTGCCCGATGCCAGACGTATCGTGACGCCCTCCAGCTTGTGCCGGCTGCGGAAAGACTTGACTTCATCGACTACGCGATTGATGGTCTTGGCCTTATGGTCGCTGAGGAACAGATGAACAGCCGTCATGCTGCAGTCCTTGTTCATGTATCCCCGATTGCGGCCGATCTCGACGCTGAGTGCCGAATAGTTCCCCGGATCGATGGGAACCACACCCATCTTCGGATTGCCTTCGTTATATCCCTCGTTGAATACCCTCAACTGTCCCGAATAGGAGTTTGCCGAGAGCACGCCAGGAACGTTCTGCATGGCCCACGTGAATTGATCCTGGAAGACCCCCAGGGCGACGTTTTCGCAGGACTCCGGGGCCGCCTCGAAGATCACGGTCAGCCAATCGAGGCCGGCATCGTAGTTGTCGGCAATCGCCACGGCATCACGATTGAAGCGGGCATCGGCACGCAGCTCGGGAGCGCCGGGTTGCAGCGTGCCGATGACGCGATCATGGCTTTGCCAAACTGCAAGGCCGAAGACCACGGCCGTGACGCCGATGACAATCAGCGCATTGCGCGGTTCTGCAACGCGTGCGATCACCCGCAGCCAACCGGCACGCTGCTCGCGCTTCATCATGGCCTTGTCGGCATACTCCTTGCTGCAGTTGCACATCGATGCGGTGATCGGCAGCATCACCAGATTGGTAATGATCTTGAAGCCAACGCCCAGCGATGCCGTAATCGCAAGCTCCCGCACCATGGGGATGGGAATCAAAATGAGGGTGATGAAGGAAACGAAGGCGGTCACCAGGGCTAGCGTCCCTGGAATCAGCAGACCGGTAAAACTGGCGCGAGCGGCTTCTTCGCTGCTCTTGCCGTGGGAGAGTTCACGCACGATGAAGTTGATCTGCTGCACACCATGCGAGACGCCAATGGCGAAGACCAGAAAGGGGACCAGCACCGCCAGGGGATCGAGCCCATAGCCAAGCAGTCGCAAGGCACCAAACTGCCAAATCAGGGAGGTAAGCGAACAAACAATGGGCAGGATGGTGAAGCGAATGGAGTGGCAGTACCAGTACACCGCCAGGGCAGTCAGCAACAGCGCAATGGCGCAGAACTCCACCACTGCGGAGGCGCCATCGGCGATATCGCCGATCTGTTTGGCAAATCCGATGATCTGGATCTCGAAATCGCCGTCCTCGAATTTGGCGCGGATGTGGTCTTCGAGGAGGCGGTTGTAGGCAATGTAGTCGACCTTCTTGCCTTCCTTGTCGTATTCCTGAATTTCCGCAATGATCATCGCGCTGGTTTGGTCGCGCGACACCAGCGTTCCCACGAATCCTCCCTGACTGGCAGCGCGTTGGATTCCGTCTATGATTTCCGGGTTCAGCTGAGGCGGCGTAATCGTCCCGGAGATCAACGGGTCGGCGCGAAAGCCTTCCTCGGTGATTTCATTGACGAAGCTGTTGGGTGTCCACAAGGACTGCACGCCCAGCCGATCGATACTCGGCAAATAGACAACCGCCTGGGTGACGTCGTAAAGGCGGGTGAGTCCTTCCTTGGTCCAGATCGATCCTTTTCGAGCCTTGACCACGACATTGAGTCGGTTGGCACCCAGGACGTCGTTGCGATATTTGTTAAAGGTTTCAGTGTACTCATGCCCGGAGGGCATTTGCTTTTCGAACCCGGCTTCCATTCGCAGCTGCAGCGCAAAATAGCCCATGACGGCCGTAAATGCGGCCAGCACAACCAGGATCGGAATGCGAAAGCGAAAGCAGAAAGACTCCAGCTGCTGCAGGCGGCGTGTAAGAAACTGATCGATTGCGTCGAATTGCAGTGCGTTGGACACGGGGTGGGGCGGGAGAGGGGTTTACGAAAACCGGCGGGCCTTGGCCCGCCGGAACCGGAGATCAGATCAGAAGTTGATGGAAACGTAGCCGCCGAGGAAATCCCTGTCTTTCAGAACTTGGTGGTACTCGGATTTTCCGCCCCAGAACGTCGTGTAGTTGAGGCCGGCCTGCCACTTGGCCGGATTCTGCACGAAGTTTACGTAGACGTTCGCCGATTTCGCTCCCTCCTGCCAGAACGCCACCAGGTTGGGGGTCTCACCCTTCAACGCCCCCATCATGAAGATTCCCGGCGTCACCTGCCAGCCCCTGATCAGAGTGCTGTCGTAGGTCAGGCTGAAATCGAACATGTAGCCATACGAGTCCTTGCTGCCCGTGCCTCTGACCGATGTCTTGTTGCCGTCGGCCGGCCAGGAGTACAAGCCTCCGGCGAGTACCTGGTCAACAGTGATCGCGCCACCAGTTCCGTTGACTGTTCGCGTGTAAATCTTGTTGGGGTCCGCCTCGGGATAGCGTGTCCACATGAATTCGCCGAGGAACGTGCCGGTCTGCGCACCGACGGCGTCGAGGAACCAGCCGTGATCGCCAGGCGTCAGCGCCAGGATGCCCGTAAGGTGCATCTGGTACTTCTTCATGTCGATCCAGCCGTCACACTCGTAGGCACCTGGTCCGACGGCCCCCGGAACGAAGTTCTGTGCAGTGCCGCCGGTTCCTGTCGGCGTGCATGCCGAGAGTGATACGGCATCCTTTGGCCTATACGACAGCTCGGCGCCCACTGCCCAGTTGCCGATCGACGTGTTCGCGCTGACGCCATACATCTTTCGGTTTTCCAGGAACACGTTCTCAACCGTGCCGAACGGTGTCAGTCCCGTATCCTTCCACCAGCGACCATTCGGTGTCTTGTCGTGGTAATTCATATAGTAGAAGCCGAGGTTGAGATCGGTATCCTTCGGCGTCCAGCGCAACGAAACCCCGTATTGTCCCGAGTTCTTGGGGGTGAGATCCGAGGTCTGGGGCACCGCGATGGCCGTGCTGCCAGGGGCCGCCCCACCCGCCCCAAAGGCGGCCAGCGTCGCTTGGGCTTGGGCCAATGTGACGCCATTCATGCGTGCATACGTCGGCGCGTCGATACCATTGAGCCACGACAGGCCGCCGGGGCCGCCGCCAAAATCCAGGTAGAGCTGGCGCGGCGAACCTTTTCCGGCAAAGTCGGCAACCGACCAATAGCTACCTGCGGCGGGCAGTTTGCTGCGATTCCAGCTGGTCTGGTAGTACGCCTCGAAATTCAGCCCATTCCCGAGACCGGTGGCAAAACTGATGATCGGCGCCGGCAGGAAGACTTCCTTCAACTGCATGCCAGGACTGGACAGACGATTGATGTCCATCGAATTGGTGGAATTGATGCCTCCTGGCGCAAACAGGCTCTCACCCCAGCTCACGACCTGGTTTCCGACCCGCACTCTCGCGCGCTGTTCACCGAGGTTGAATTCCTTGCTCACCCAGAGGTCCATCAAATTGACTTCCGAGGTCATCTGCTTCTTGGCATCGTCCAGCAGGTCGGTTCGGCGCGTGTTGTCCGCCGTGAAATCTTTCATCCAGTTCGCGCGGGCCATGAACGTGATGTTGGAGGGCAGCTTGAGCAGCAGTTCGTGATTGCCTTTGAGATAAGTGGTAAAGAAGTCACCCTTGTTGTAGTTCATGTTGCCATCATCGCCATTGGACCAGACGGCGAAGTCCGCGCTGGCCCCGCAGGGACCGGTGACATCACCGACGAGGGAGCAGCTCTGGTTCTTCAGACGCTTGCCGAAGCCGAAGGTAATCGTTGAATCCAGCGAACCCTTGAAGGATTCGCCCTCAAAGGTAAATGCCTGGGTAGTGGCCGAATACAGTCCGGCCAGCAACATTGCACCGGCGAGTCGAGTTATCTTTGCCTTCATGTTCTTTCCTCTCCTAAAGGATCAGCGCTCGCTGATGGCGCGCAGGTTTTCGGCCGAATAGAAATCTTTCTTGAACTTGGCGTCTTTTGACTCGACCACCCAGCGCATGTCCTTTCCCGCACCCAGCGGACTCTGGTCAAAGACAAAGCGCCCCCCTTCAAGCATGTTGTATTGGACGAAAGCGGGGTTGTCGCAGCTCGATGTTTCATAAACCGGGATCACGAAGCTTTCGCGCAGCTTCCACAGTTTGCCGTTGGCGTCGAAGTCCTCGGCAACGGAAATCGACCAGCTGTCCTCATCCAGATAGAAGGTCCGCTTGGGCACGACGTGACGCACGCCAGGCTTGACGGTGGCTTCGACAACCCAGACGCGATGCAGCTCGTAGCGCCTTGCGGCCGGGTCGATGCCATCGGGTTTGACTACGTCACTGAACTTGACCGCGGGGTCATAGACGCCGAAGGAGTTGTAGCCGACATAGATCTCCTTCTTGCCGACCAGCTTCCAGTCAAACCGGTCAATGGTGCCGTTGAACATGCGCGGTTCGTCGAGCGTGTACTGGTTTTCGAAACCGATCTGAGGCGCGTCATAGGAATAAGAAGGCATGCGGCGGACACGACGTTGCCCCGGAAAGTAGTAGAACGTATCGCTACCAACCCTGTCGGTGTAATAGGCGATCGCCAACGCCTGGCCCGCCAGCGCGACGGGGCTGTTATAGGCGAAATAGGTGTAATACTCGATGGGAGGCAGGTCGGCCATCGATGTCGACCCTTTTACGCCCCAAGGGAAGTAGTAGGTCTGAGTGGCCCCGGCCTGAATCCAGTCGTTGCTGCCCTTGCGAGGCGAGAGCGTGATGTAGTTCAATGGCCACTCGAAGCCGATGCCCATGTACTTCATCTTGTAGTTCCAAATCGCTTCGGCCCCGTTCTTCGGAATCGGGAAGGGGATGCCTGGCATGAAGCCCTCCTTAAGGCTCCAGCCGTCCGGGCCAATTTTCGCTGCGGTGACGTTTTTCCGGGTGTTTTGCTCGACGAAGTCCGGATTCGCGCAACTGCGATGGGTTGGGTAGACGTCCATGCGGTAGCCCGGCGTCTGCTTGATCAGTTGCACCTGTCCCGGAGTCAGCTTGTCGGCATACTTTTCCACGTTTGCGGCGCTGATCGAGTACAGAGGTTTCTCGCCCTTGTTCTTCCATGCTGCCGCGCGGTTCTTGCCGTAACTCCAACCCGGTCCTTGTACTTCGCGGCCGGGCCAGGCGGGGATGGTGCCTTCCTTGTTGCCGCCTTTTTCCGCTCCGACGGGGGTCAAATCCTTTCCAAGTCGCTCGGCTTCCTGGGGGGATGCCGCAAAGCCCGCGCCACAGAACATTGCGGTCACTGCAACGACAATCAGCTTCAGTCTCTCCCTCATTGCATTTACTCCTCTATATGGTTTTATGTGGCACGTCGCCGCGATGTACAAATCGGTGATGGTCATTGCCCGCCAACTTGCGCAAGCACCTGCTCTCGCAATTTGCGCACTTCCGCGGGTGGCAGTGGCTTGCTGCGCAGTGCCGCGAAGCCTTCCGGCTGCAGCACTACCGGGCTGGCATTGAAAGTGGTCAGCACATATGACGCTATTGCGGCCAGTTCATGATCCGAAAGTGCTGCCTGCGATGGCATGGCACCTGTGAATTTGCCGCCACGGGTCTTGATCGTGCCGGCCATTCCAGAGATCAGAACATGAGCGATGTAAGTCCGGCCCTGGTCGAGCTCTGCCACTTTTTTCAGAGCGCCAACGAGCGGCGGAGCCAATCCAGGAATGCCTTCCCCATCAGCCTGATGGCAGGCTACGCAATGCCTGGCGAACAGATCTGCGCCGGCGGCGTTCGCCCTCTGGGCGTAGACGGACGCACCCGACAAGGCCGCGGCGATCAACAGGAAGCGAATGAAGGGGAACATCCGGATCATCGTCCCTGGGGCGACTCTGCTGTGCCGACAACCGCCGCGACGGTGCAGTGGTAGTTGTTGTTGCTGTTGGCCATGCACCAATTGACGTCGTTGTGGACGCCCATTCGGTAGCCGGGCCTTTCGCCTTCATTGAAGTTGCAGAGGCAACGGCCGCAACTGGTGGCGCCACAGCAATCGTTGTAGCTGATCAGGTAATCCCGTCCATCATTCGGGTTGTGGCAAGTGCCGACCCAGGTGACTTTTGAAACGTCAGTGCCTGGCGGACAGGTCGAGATGGTGCCGCCACAACACGTGCAAAGCCAGCCGTCGAGGGCGCAGTAGCGCCAGTATTCGCAGGCGGTGTCGTCGTTACGCTTGTCGACCGGCTTTTTTGCCGCATGGGCTTCCTTGGCAACACGGTCGAACGGCAGTATCGGCAATACCAGAGCCGCGCCAATCACGACCCGCCCAATGCGCGACAACGCGCTGCGTCGGGAAATGCCCTGTGCCGCCAGGCGGGTCTTCTGTTCGAAGAAGCTATCGAACCATTTCACCTAATCTCTCCTTCGGATAATTGTCGAGAGTTGGCCATTACGCCCTCTGATCAAGGAATTCCTGAACGGATGCGACACCAAGCTCCTTGGCCGTGAATAGGCTTTCCAGTTGTTCTCTGGAATTGACCAGCCCCTTCGCGCGGATCCGGCCGTCTTCATCAATCAGAACGGCATAAGGCAGACGACCGACCTTGAGCGCCATTCCCAGATCGGCGGAGAGCACATACTGAAAATCGGCGAGCTTGGCGTTCCGGTAGTAGGCAAGGTGCTCGGCGCGATCGCCGTCGCTCGCGAGAAGCACGTCCAGCCAGGCGCGCTCGCTATGCTGGACCGAGCGCAGAATCGGCAACAGCTTCTTGCAGACGGGACACGTCGGCGAAAGAAAGAACAGGAGTTGGCTGCGCGTTTTGCCGGCACCGCCAACCGCTATTGTTCCGCCGGAAATCGCCTCCAGCGCAAACGCCGGGGCTGGTTCGCCGACTTTCGGACCGCTATCGAGCATTAGCGCCCCCATGGGCGCCACGCGTTCATACAGAATTCCGATTTGACGAGCCAAGCCCAGGACCATGACCAGCAGGACCAGGATTACCGCCCAAAGCAAAACGTTCGACACAACAAGTGCATCAGTCATTTCAGGAGTTCCTCAAGGCATCAAGGCGGGGTTGGGTCGCCAGCAGCTGGCTGACCAAGGCATAGAGACCAAGCAAGGCGAGGGTGGCGCAGGCGACGGTTGTGTAATCGATCCAGACCATTTCGCGCACTACAGATTGACCAGCGATCCACGGCAGCGCCGCGATCAGGGCAAGGTTGCGCAGGACGAGGCCCCACGTGATGACCTGGCCGCTTACGCCGTCACTGAAGCCGCCGCAGCCGCACTCGATCTCGGAATAGCCTCGGACAAGGTTTATCGCCACCGCGGATGTCACCAGCAACAGCAAGGCAAATGCCAGCAGTGCACCTGGCAGACGCGTTTCCTGAAACAGCAAGAGCAATCCGGCAACTGCCTCGATCAATGGCAGGAGATAGGCCATCCAGCCCACCATTGCCACGGGCAGCAAACGGTAGTTTTCGAGAATCCCTGCGAATTCCTCCCGCTCGTGCAGTTTCTGCCACGCTCCAAACAGAAATACCAGAGAAAGGGCAGCGCCCAGGGAATGGGACAGGGCCGGGTCGACGTGCAGGGGCAGCGGCATCATCACTGCGTATCCATGAGTGTCGGGGTCTCGCCAAACGGACCACCGCTGCCCAGAGCCTTCAATCGACCGTCATGCGGTGTGGCGTTGAACGCATTCAGCATCGCCTTGGTGCCATCGAACGCCAGCAGGCGAGGCGAATCGCCCTGGGTTACCGCAAGGGTCGTGGTTCCCGCCGCCTTTGTGCGGGCAATGCGCTTCTTGCTTGCCAGATCGAAGGTCCAGATTTCGTCGGCAGGATTTTTGTGGCTGCCTTCTGCGCCCTTCTTGTGCATTCCGATGTACACAAGGCCGCTCTTCTCATGGATAGCCATCACTTGATAGCCGCCGGGCCGCCAGTGAGCCTTCGCGTCCGCGGCTGGTACCAATGACCATTGGGGGGCGGCCACGGCAACATCGCCGGCAATATCGACCGCCTGCAGATTGCCTTTGAATGAAGCGAAGAAATACCGGTCTCCGATCCTTTCCCCGGAGATGAACAGCGCATCGTCATCGGGATCGAAAAAGGCGGCGCTCTTCTGCCGACTCGCCACGTTGCCCTTGTCATCCAGGACGACAGTGAGCATCGTCCCGTCGCCACACAGCGTGGAAAACCTGTCGGAGACGGTGGCTGGCGTATAGATTGCCCAGCAGCCTGGTGTAGGTACCTCGGCGACGAACTTTCCTGCAGCACGGTCAACAATGCTCACCGAGGTGGACGGCGTGGCGTTCTGGACGAATATGAAGCGCCCATTTGCAGAGGTCCGGATCAGGCCTTTGTAGGCCAATGCCAGCGCGCGCTTGTTGGGAAGCGCGATTTCGGCCTTGAGCTTGAGCGTCGTCGCGTCATAGACGTCGATCTGATCAGTGCGTTCGCCGCGGTTCAATCGCGTGTAGTACGTGGTTGCAGCATAGATCTCCGAACGATCGGGCGAGAGAGCCGTATGCGCGACATAGGCCGTACTCACCATTCCCTGGAGTTTGAGGCTGTCACCATCGATGATCAGCAGCTTGCCGTCGATGATGTGCGGGAACGCTGCATCGTTGAGATACAGTCGATATGGGGTAGCGGCCGGCAGATTGGCCACCTTGATGCGATCCACAGGCAACTCGGGGCTGATGCCCGGAGCGGCGGATGCCCACAAACTCACTATGCCTAGCCCGAACGCGACCAATGACCTTGGCAGCATGGTCATACTCCTCGACGAGTCTGAAATATCGTTCGTTGAATCGGACGATTTGTCTTTTTATGTCAGCGGCGATACTAGGTTTGTGGATACTGGATACGTTATCCAAAATCGGCAAAACTGCGCCCTTGCCAATGGCTCTTCCGTGTCGCGGTGCAGCAAATGGTTTTCGGGTTCACGCCGGGATCGGGCAATTTCAAACGAGTGCGCCCGGCGCGTACGTCCGGTGCGGACTTAGCCCGCACATCGACGCGGACGGTCTTCAGGGCAGGGCAAGAGGGCGCTGTTAACCCGCGCCGCGCCGGCACCTGCCCAATTCGTTCGACTTCCAACAGATTGCCGAAATGTGATAACGCTGGCATTCCAGTGTTGATAAGGTCGTTGCAACCGTGTCCTTTGGGTGGCCGCGTCGTTCCGGTCATCCGGCAAGTGCCAGCCGTATCCCATTGCGCCAAAGACATGGCTTGAACATCCGACGTCACCTATAACACCAACATTTGGAGATCAGTCATGAAGACCTACATGAATTTCGTCAATGGTCAGCCCGTCGGTTCGGAGCGGACTTTCGAATCGCTGAATCCTGCAACTGGCGAGGTGCTCGGCCTCGCGCCGATCTCGACAGCGGAGCAGGTGAAAGCGGCGATTGCCGCTGCCCGTGCAGCTCAATCTGCCTGGGCAGCACGCCCCGATGCGGAGCGCAAGGCGCTGATGATGCAGGTTGCGGAAACGATCAAGAAAAACGCGCCCTATCTGGCCGAATGGGTAACCCGCGAGCAGGGCAAGCCGCTGGGCGGCCTCGGCCCGGATCAAGTGCCGGGTGCGCGCTTCGAGGTATGGGGCTGCGAGGTATGGACGCAAGTTCCTGCCAGCCTGGACCTCCCGGTGGAAGTGGTGTTCGAGGACGATACCCGTCGTGACGAAGTGCACCGCAAGCCATTTGGCGTGGTCGCCGCTATCGCGCCGTGGAACTGGCCACTGCTGATCGCGATCTGGCAAATGATCCCTTCGATTCGCGCCGGCAACACCGTCGTCATCAAGCCATCGGAATATACGACGCTAGGCACGCTCGAGTTGGTGCGCCTGATTGGCGAGGTTCTGCCCAAGGGCGTTATCAACACCGTCAGCGGTCCGGGCGAGGTTGGATCCTGGCTGGTCTCGGATCCCGGCATCGACAAGATCATGTTCACCGGCTCAGGCCCGACGGGCGCGAAGATCGCCGAGGCAGCGGCGCGCAACATGGTGCCCACCACCATGGAACTGGGAGGAAACGATGCAGCGATCATGCTGCCGGATGCCGACCCCAAGGCCATGGCGATGGGGCTGTTCTGGGGTGCATTCATCAACATGGGCCAGACCTGCGCCTGTGCGAAGCGGCTCTATGTGCACGAGAATCTGTTCGAGCCGACGGTGCAGGCCCTCAAGGAACTGGCAGAAGTCATGCCAATGGGCGACGGCATGAACGAAGGCATGGTCATGGGACCGATCCAGAACAAGATGCAGTACGACAAGGTCGTCTCCCTGGTGGAAAGCGCCAAGAAGGCAGGGGCGAACATCGTCTGTGGCGGCGCACCCAAGGGCGGCCCCGGCTACTTCTATCCGCTGACCCTGGTGACCGGACTGAAAGACGGTGACCGCCTGGTCGACGAGGAGCAGTTCGGGCCGGTGCTGCCCATCATCAAGTACAGCAATGTGGAGGACGCCATCGCCAGCGCCAATCGGCTCGATGCCGGCCTGGGAGCCTCGGTATGGTCGTCCGATATCGAGAAGGCCAAGCAGGTTGCCGGTCGCATCCAGGCCGGCACGGTGTGGATCAACCAGCACGGCATGATCCATCCGATGGTGCCCTTCGGCGGCGCCAAGGGATCTGGCTACGGCGTGGAGTTCGGCCTTGAGGGCCTGAAATCCGTCACCCGACCCCAGGTCATCAGTGTGAAGAAGTAATCGGAGCGCCGGCGCCTGCCGAATGGCAGGTGCCGGTTGGCGCAATGGACTGGGATCGACCTAGCTCGCAACCCGATCTGATGTCTATCTACGGACTTGGCCGGCATGCGGCACCTGGAACAAACTAGCCTGGGGATCGCCTTGGCGCTGATGCTGGGGTCATCCTCCGTGATCGCCGGCCAGACAGCGGCGACCCTGTATGCGCTCAATTGCATGGGCTGCCATTCGCCGCCCGAGGCGATTCGCTATGAGCCGCCATTCCGTATCGGGCAGTTCGCCCACACCGAAAAGGGGCGTGTCTTCTTCATCCGTGTGGTGGACGCCGACGGCAAGGCGCCCAGCAGGGAGCAAGATGCGCGTCTCCTGAGAGAGATACTCACCTGGAAAAAAAGTTGTCCGGTAGTCATTCAGGAAGCCTCGTTCCTGCAATACACGGGGCCTCGATGAGTTTCCTCCGGAAAGGCTCTCGCGCGGCACTGACTGCATGCATCCTTGCGGCCACCTCGACGGCTGCCAGTGCACAGCCGCCACTTCTAACGCCGTTGCCCGCCCCTGCCGCAGTGAATCCGGCCCGCGCCGAATTGGGCCGACACCTATTTTTCGAGCCTCGCCTGTCGGGCGACGGCAGTCGCAGTTGTGCCAGTTGCCACATTCCGTCTCAGGGATTTTCCGACGGCGAGCCGCTGTCGCGGGGCTACAACGGCACCGAGTATTTCCGAAATGCCCCTGGCCTGCTCTCGGTGCGGCTAAAGTCCCGGCTGATGTGGGATGGGCGCGGTACCAACCTTGTCGGAGCCGTGCGGGAGATGGTGCTCAGCGGCCAGTTCATGAACGGCAACGCCGAAATCATCGTAGAACGCATTCGGCAGATTCCACATCTGTTCATGCTCTGGCGGCGCGCTTTCGGCGAGTCGGGCGAGCGGCGCGGCGATCAGGTCTTCCAGTCGATTGCCGAGTACCTGACGACGCTGGACTTTGGCCGCAGTCCGGTTGATTCCGCATTGGGCGGTGAAGGGAGCCTGCCTTCCCTAGCCGACGAAGGCATGCGCCTGTTCAAGGGCAAGGCTGGCTGCATCGCCTGCCATCACGGACCTTTGCTTTCCGATGGCAGACCGCATCGTCTTGGTGTGCCCGATCATGCGGCCCTGGTGCGCGATCCTCTGCGCACCGTCAGTTTGTTGAGCCACTATGCCGAGAACGGTTTGGCAAATCCGATGGTCGAGCGCGGTGATATCGGTGTCTATGCGATCAACAAGAACGGCGGTGATCGTGGCAGCTTCATCACGCCCGGTCTGCGTGGATTAAGTCACACGGCGCCGTATATGCACAATGGTCGCTATGACAGTCTGGACGAAGTGGTGGACTTCCATGACCGTGGTGGTGGTCCCGGAAGCGAGTTGCGTCCGCTTCGCCTCACGGCGCACGAGCGCCGGGCGCTGGTGGCCTTCTTGCAGGCCCTGTCGCCGCCCCTGCAAGACGTTGCAGAGCCGCCCACCCATGAGTACCTTCCCGTAGACAGGATCCGGCGATGAGGCAGCGCTGGGTGCTCGTGGCCTTTGTCATGGTGGCGCTGGCTGTTGGCGGCTGGGCCCGGTACCCGTCGGAGTCGCAGCCACAGCGTGCACCGTTGGCATCGCTGCCCCTCGTGCCGGTGCCCGACGGAAATCCGATGAGCGACGAAAAAATCGCACTGGGGCGCATGCTGTTCTTTGATGCGCGCCTTTCGGGTGATGGATCGACCGCGTGTGCCTCCTGTCATCTGCCTCACTTTGGCTGGAGCCATAGCGATGCGCTGGCGCCAGGCTATCCCGGCCATCGCTTGTGGCGAAACAATCCAACCGTGCTGAATGCCGCGTACTTCAAGCTTTTGATGTGGGACGGTACGCTCGACAGTCTCGAGATCCAGGCGCGCTCAGCCATGCAGGCGCCGGTCGAAGGTAACGGCAAGGCATCCATGGTCGAGATGCGGCTGCGTCTGATCCCCGAGTATGTGGCGCGCTTCCGGCGAGTCTTTGGGTCCGAGTGGCCGCAGCTGGATGATGCGTGGCGTGCGATTGCCGCCTTTGAGCGCACCATTGTGTCCGATCCGCGTCAGGTGCCGTTTGACGGCTATCTCGCAGGTGACCAAAACGCCCTGTCCGATGCCGCCCGTCGCGGTCTGGCATTGTTTCAGGGAAAGGCCGGGTGCATCCAGTGCCATCATGGCGCACTGGCTACCGATGAAGACTTCCACGCGCTCGGCGTACCACGCCAGCAGCTGTTCGACTCGAATCCACAAGTACAGATCGCTGTGCGCTGGCAAAACAGGCAGCGTGACGTTCCGAGTGCAGTACACCGAAATCTGGACGAGGACCTTGGGCGCTATTACCGTACTCGGGATCCGGCCGATATCGGAAAATTCCGCACCCCCAGCCTGCGCGAACTGAAATACACCGCACCGTACATGCACAACGGTGCGTTCGCCACGCTACGCGAGGTCGTGGATTTCTTCGATGCCGGCGGCGGTCAGGTACCGAACAAGTCGCCGCTGCTCAAGCCGCTCTATCTGACGGCCGAAGAGAAGAGCGATCTGGTGGCGTTTCTCGAAGCCTTGAGCATGGAGCAGCCGCTGATCGTCGCCGCGCCTGAGCTGCCGCCGATCCTGTCTCTGGCCGGTGGCGCTGGCGTGGACTGCGTGGCGCCCGCAGGCGATCTCGCCGCGAAAGGAAAACCATGAGCTTTCGTCTGCTAGGCAACTTCTGGAATCGGTTGGTGATGGATCGGCGCAACTGGTGGCTGCCGCTGACGGTGGTGCTGGTAATCGGTATGGGCAGCATGATCTTCGTCGGCACTCGAACCTACCAGGACGCACCGCCGATTCCGGATTTCGTTGCCGAAAGTGGCGAGACGCTGGTGCCCGCCGCCGCAATCACCCGCGGCCAGATCGTGTTCCTCAAGTACGGGCTAATGAATTACGGCTCCATGTTCGGTGACGGCGCCGGCCGCGGTCCGGACTTTACCGCCGATGCCCTGCACGCCATGGCGCGCGCGATGCGCGACCATCACGCATCGCGCGACGGCGTCGACGTCGCGGCCGCCCTCGCCCGTGCCCAGGCGGAGATCAGGGAAAACCGCTACACCGCGGATAACCGGGTAATATTGGGTGAAGCACAGGCCTACGCGGTACGCGAACTGGAGCGCCGCTACCTCGCGATGTTTCGTGGTGAAGGAACGGAGGCCTTCCATCCCGCTGGCTACATCAGCGACGCGGCGGAACTGCGCGACCTTTCCGCGTTCTTCTTCTGGGGGGGGTGGGTCTGCGGTGCGGCGCGTCCAGGTCAGGACTATAGCTACACGCATAACTGGCCCTACGACGAATTGGCCGGCAACCGCCCCAGCGCCCCGATCATGATGTGGAGTGTGGCGGCGGCATTGGGCTTGGTCGTGGCTCTCGGCGTCGTGCTGTTCCTGCATGGCCGCTACGGCAGTCTGGCCGGTTGGCGCCAAGCCGGAGATGCGACGCGTCCGGCCTGCACGGCGCTCGTGGACGCCTTCCAACCGACACCCTTGCAGCGTGCCACCTACAAGTTCTTCGCAGCCGCCGCGCTGCTTTTTCTGCTGCAGATAATTGCCGGCGTGCTCACACTCGGTGACTTCCTTCAATTCACCCGCGGAATGGGAATCGACCTGGCCGAGATTCTGCCCATCACCATCGTGCGTGCATGGCATCTGCAACTGGCGCTGATGTGGATATCCGCTTGCTGGGTCGGCGCCTCGGTGTTCGTCCTATCCGTTGCCCAGCGTGAGACGCCAAAGGGTTTGCACCGCGAAGTGAACCTCCTGTTTGGCATGTTCATTGTCTGGGTTGTCGGCACGCTCGTCGGGATTGCGGTGGGCTCCAAGGGGCTCCTTGGCGAATACTGGAATCTGCTTGGCAATCAGGGCTGGGAATTCGTCGAGATGGGCAAGCTGTGGCAGGGAGTATTGTTCGTGGTCTTCGCGCTGTGGTTGCGTGTCGTCGCTCGCCTGGCGCGGGTGGTGTGGCACGAAGGCGATGCATGGACCTTGCCGAAGTGGCTGCTCTATGCCGTGTCCAGCGTACTGGTGCTGTTCATCTCCGGCTTTGTCGCCCGACCCGAGACCAACTTCGTCGTCGCCGATTTCTGGCGCTGGGCGGTGATCCACATGTGGGTTGAAGCCTTCTTCGAGGTATTCACGACGGCCTTGCTCGCCTACTTCATGGTTCTCATGGGATTCGTCAGCCATCCGGCCGCCTCCCGCATCGTCTACCTGGCGACGCTGCTGTTCCTCGGTTCCGGGCTGCTCGGCATCTCGCACAACTTCTACTGGAACGCCAAGCCGGTGGCGACTCTGGCCATCGGCAGCATCTTCTCGACACTGCAGGTGGTACCGCTGATTCTGCTGACACTGGAAGCCTGGCAGTTCCGGAATGCACCGCAGCGGGCGCTGGGCGGCCGCGCCGCGGGGCAGCCGGCCTTTACCTTTGGTCAGGCAGAGGCCTTCCTGTTCCTGATCGGCGTGAACTTCTGGAACTTCTTCGGCGCCGGTGTGTTCGGCTTCATCATAAATTTGCCGATTGTGAATTACTACGAACATGGCACCTACCTCACGGTGAACCACGGCCACGCCGCGCTGATGGGGGTCTATGGCAACCTGGCCATTGCTGCCATCGTTTTTTGCAGCCGCTACCTGATTGCGGCCGAGCGATGGGATGGACGCCTGCTGCGCCAAAGTTTCTGGGCACTTAACCTGGGCTTGCTCCTGATGGTGGTGATCGACCTCTTCCCGGTCGGCATTGCCCAACTCAACGAGGTGCTCGCGCACGGACTATGGCAGGCGCGTTCTCACCTATTTATCCAGGGTGAGCTTTTCCAGACGCTGACGTGGGCGCGCGTCATCGGCGGTACCGTGTTCCTCTTCGGAGGCGTACTGCCACTCGTCTGGTTCATGGTGACGCGTCTGGCCTCGCTCAAGCCTTCCGACGTGCCGTCGCGAACGAACGCCATGGCGGATTTGACCGCAGCCGCGGCCGCGGTCAAATAGCTGGTCGATTAACCTGAATCGCCCCGGTTCTTGTAGGCACCTCTGAGCCCGTATCGAGGAGATGTCATTGCGCGGCTGGTAGGTCCCGCCGTTTGCAACGGCATGACAATCTAGAGACGCTTGATCGAGACCGACGAAGCCAAAAGGCGACTGCTATATAGCCCGAAACGGCCTCAGTTCGTTAGCGCTCGTCTGCCGGCGGGAGTGCCTTGTCGAAAGACAGCGAGTAGATGAATGCCTTGCCTCGGACGGGTTCACCGAACGACAAGTAGCAAGCTCCCAACTGATTCCCCGCGACCAATGTCAGCAACCAGGAAAACTCCTGCGGCGTGAAGGTGACCACGGCATGGACGGCGGGCTTGATCGCGAGAATCACCCCGATGTTGGGCTCCACCGTCGACGGCATGGAAACATCGTCGCGCGGGAAAATCGTACCGGACAGCTCCGAAACATCCTTCACGGGCTCCTCGAGTCGTCCCCGGAATTCGACGCAATGAAGTGTCGCTCGGGCCGGGAGCATTCCGCGCTGCCTGTCGACCCGCACCGACAGCGATGTCCGCCATTCCGTTATCGTGGCATAGCGGGCGAGAATCTGTTTTGGGCCACGGCGCTTCGGTTGTCTTGGCATGGTGCTACCGTGTCGGTGCGCGTTTAAAACTGACCAGCTGTGCGCATTGAATTTTGACCAGGGGCTAAAGCCGCCTGTCATAGGCATGGCTGTGGATAAGTGTAGCGCATTCTCTGGGTCGGACACCTCCTTACG
>JAOTRV010000025.1 GCA_030247575.1 Sulfuritalea sp. | reverse complement strand
CGAGGCTGGTGTGCGCCAGCAGCACGGCCATGAACTCGTCCTGCGGGATGCGCGAACTCTTGGGTTCGAGCATGATGCGCACCGCCTGCTGGTCGCTGGATTCGTCGCGCACGCTGTCGAGCACGCCCAGCACCAGGGCCTTGAGGTTCTTCTGTTCCTGGCTGACGTCCTTCTTGCCGGCGCGCGGCTGCGGGGTGGTCAGGCCTTCGATCTCGGACAGCACCTGCGCCACCGACACGCCGTGCGGCAGTTCATACACGATGACGCGCCACTGGCCGCGAGCCAGTTCCTCGATGCGCCAGCGCGCACGCATGCGCAGGGAACCGCGGCCATTGGCATAGGCGTCGCGGATGTCGGCCGGAGTCGAAATGAGCTGGCCGCCGCCGGGGAAATCCGGCCCCGGCAATACCGCCAGGACTTCTTCGAGCACGGCTTCGGGCTTCCTGATCAGCAGGCGGGCAGCCTCGGCGACTTCGCGCAGGTTGTGCGGCGGGATTTCCGTCGCCATGCCCACCGCGATGCCCGAGGCGCCGTTGAGCAGCACCACCGGCAGGCGCGCCGGTAGCAGTTGCGGCTCGGTCATCGAGCCGTCGTAGTTGGCGGTGAAGTCCACCGTGCCGCGATCGATTTCGGAGAGCAGCAACTCGGCGAAAGGCGTCAGACGGCATTCCGTGTAGCGCATCGCGGCGGCGCCGTCGCCGTCGCGCGAGCCGAAGTTGCCCTGGCCGTCCACCAGCGGATAGCGCAGCGTGAAATCCTGCGCCACGCGTACCATGGCGTCATAAACGCTGGTGTCGCCGTGCGGGTGGTACTTGCCGATCACGTCGCCGACCACACGCGCGCTCTTGACGTGCTTGGCGCTGGCGGCCAGGCGCATTTCGTTCATGGCGTGGAGGATGCGCCGCTGCACCGGCTTGAGGCCGTCTTCCACCTGCGGCAGGGCGCGCGCCCGCACGACGCTCATGGCGTAGGCGAGGTAGGCGCGCTCGGCGTAGGCGGCGAGCGGCAGCGAACTGCCGTCGCCCATGCCATCCTCGAAAGTCGGCGCTGGCGGTACGGCGGGAGGAGGCGGAGCGGCGATGTCGGCGGACGCCGGTTCGTCGAAAAGATCGGGGGTATCGTTGTTCATGCTCATCACAGGTCGGCCTCCACGAGGTGACCGTTCAGTTCCATCCAGGCCCGGCGCGAGGATGCCTCGCCCTTGCCCATCAGCAGGTTGAAAAGCTTCAGGGTGGTCTCGTCGGCGCCGGGCAGATCGACGACCGGCAGCACGCGGCGGGTGGCCGGCGCCATGGCGGTTTCGCGCAACTGGTCGGGATTCATTTCGCCGAGGCCCTTGAAGCGGCCGACCTCGACGGCGTCTTCGCGGATGCCTTCCTTGATCAGGCGGTCCTTGATGGCGACCAGTTCGCCTTCGTCCAGCGCATACAGCCGGCGCGCCGGACGCTTCTTGCCCGAGGCGGGGACATCGATGCGGTAGAGCGGCGGCTGCGCGACGTAGATGTGGCCATGACGGATCAGGGCCGGGAAGTGGCGGTAGAACAGCGTCAGCAGCAGGGTCTGGATGTGCGCGCCGTCGACGTCGGCATCGGACATGATGATCAGCTTGCCGTAGCGCAGGCCGGACAGATCGGGGCTGTCTTCCGGGCGATGCGGGTCGACGCCGAGCGCCACCGCAATGTCGTGGATTTCGTTGTTGGCGAAGAGTCGTCCGGCTTCCACTTCCCACGAGTTCAGCACCTTGCCGCGCAGCGGCAGGATGGCCTGGGTTTCCTTGTTGCGCGCCATCTTGGCCGAGCCGCCGGCGGAATCGCCTTCGACCAGGAAGAGTTCGTTTTCTGCAATGTCGGTCGATTCGCAATCGGAGAGCTTGCCCGGCAGCACGGCGACGCCGGACTGCTTCTTCTTTTCGACTTTCTGCGCATTCTTCTGCCGCGCCAGCGCCTGCTTGATCGAGAGTTCGGCGATCGCCTTGCCGGCTTCCACGTGCTGGTTGAGCCAGATCTCGAAGGGATCGCGGACCATGCTGGCGACCAGCTTCACGGCTTCGCGCGAGTTGAGCTTTTCCTTCACTTGGCCCTGGAACTGCGGATCGAGAATGCGTGCCGAGAGGACATAGGCCATGCGGCTGCAGACGTCGTCCTGCTGCAGCTTGACGCCGCGCGGCAGCAGCGCGCGATGCTCGATGAAGGATTTGACGGCCTCGAAGGCGCCGGCGCGCAGGCCCGCTTCATGCGTGCCGCCGGCGACCGTCGGAATCAGGTTGACGTAGGACTCGGAGGCCACCGCATCGACGTGCCAGCCGATGGCCCAGGCCGCGCCTTCGCCCGCGGCGAAATCGGCATGATCGGCGTCGGCGTATTTCTCGGCGGCATAGAGCGGGGCGACCGCCTCGGCGTTGCCTGCCAGTTCCGCAAGATAACCGGCGAGGCCGGTCGGGTAGCTCCAGGTCTTGGTCTGGATGCTGCCGTCGGCCTGCTCGATGTCGAGGCGCACCTTGACGCCGGGCAGCAGCACGGCCTTGGAACGCAGCAGGCGCTCCAGTTCGGCCGGCGGAACCCTTGGCGCATCGAAGTATTTCGGATCGGGCCAGACGCGCACCCGGGTGCCGCTCTGGCGGCCGCAGTTGCCGACTTCCGTGAGGGCGCCGACGTTTTCGCCGCCGCCTGAAAACTCGATGGCCCAGATCTTTCCTTCGCGCCGCACTTCGACCGAGACGCGGGCGGACAGCGCATTGGTGACGGCGACGCCGACGCCGTGCAGGCCGCCGGAGAAGGCGTAGGCCGAATTGCCGGTGCTCTTGTCGAACTTGCCGCCGGCATGGAGACGGGTGAAGGCCAGCACCACGACGGGAATCTTCTCGTCAGGATGCAGGCCGACCGGAATGCCGCGGCCGTCGTCGGTGACGGTGATCGAGCCATCGAGGTGCAGCAGCACGTGCAGGTTCTTCGCATGTCCGCCGAGCGCTTCGTCGGCGGAGTTGTCGATGACTTCCTGGATGATGTGAGCCGGTGAGTCGGTGCGGGTGTACATGCCGGGGCGCTCGCGCACCGGCTCCAGTCCCTTGAGGACGCGGAAGGAGGATTCGTCGTAAGTGGGGGTGACAGCCATGTTTCGTCTTGTTGTGAAAAGTCAGAAGCGTGCGTCGGCGAGGCAGTCGATCAGCCCCGTGCGCCAGTCGGGCAGGGTCAGGCCGAAGTCGTTCCGGAAGCGCGAGCAGTCGAGCCGGGAATTGGCCGGGCGCACGGCAGGCAGCGGATAGTCGACGCTGGCGATACGGTGAACCACGGGCGATTTTTCCAGCAAGCCGGCCCGCTGCGCCTCGGCAAAAATGGCTTCGGCATAGGCATGCCAGTTTGTTTCGCCGGCGGCGGCGAGATGGTACAGGCCGTCGGGAATTTCCTTGCGGGCGAGGACGAGGGATGTGACGTCGGCCAGATGACGGGTCCAGGTCGGCGCGCCGATCTGGTCGCCGACCACGCGCAATTCGTCGCGCTCCCTGGCCAGCCGCAGCATGGTCTTCATGAAGTTCGCACCGTGCAGGCCGAAGACCCAGCTGGTGCGAAAGATCAGGTGGCGGGCGCCCGAGGCGGAGATCGCCCGTTCGCCGGCATGCTTGCTGCGCCCGTAGGCGGACAGCGGCGCGGGATGGTCGTCCTCGCTGTAGGGGGCGAGCTTGGCGCCGTCGAACACGTAATCGGTCGAGTAGCTGACCAACAGCGCACCCAGGCGCTTCGCTTCCTCGGCGAGGATGCCAGGCGCCGCGGCGTTGACGGCTGCCGCCAAATCCGGTTCGGCTTCGGCCCGGTCTACCGCGGTATAGGCAGCGGCATTGACGATCACGGTCGGCGCGATGGCGCGCACGGCAGCGCGCAGCGCGTCCGGATTGGCCAGATCGAGCTGATGGCGATCGCAGGCGACCAGTTCACCGAGGCAGGCCAGCGAGCGCTTCAGCTCGCGGCCGAGCTGCCCGGCAGCGCCGGTGAGCAGGATTTTGGGCGATGCCCTCGTTCCGTTCATGCGAAGGTTTCCGCCTCGCCGAAGGGCCGGCCGGTCACATCCTTGGCCGCCAGCAGCGGTTCGCCGGTCAGCGGCCAGGGAATCGCGAGTTGCGGATCGTTCCACAGCAGCGTGCGTTCGTGCGTCGGGCTCCAGTAGTCGGTGGTCTTGTAGAGGAACTCGGCGGAATCCGAGGTGACGCAGAAGCCATGGGCGAAGCCGGGCGGAATCCAGGCCATGCGCTTGTCGTCGGCCGACAGGCTGAAGCTGACCCATTGGCCGAAGCTCGGCGAGGAGCGCCGCAGATCCACGGCGACATCAAACACCGCGCCGGCGGTCACCCGGATCAGCTTGCCCTGAGCGTGCTCGATCTGGTAATGCAGCCCGCGCACCACATTCTTCTGCGACTTCGAGTGGTTGTCCTGGACGAACTCGGCGGCGATGCCCAGGTCGGCGAAGCTGCGCTTGTTCCAGCTTTCATAGAAGAAGCCGCGCTCGTCGCCGAATGCCTTCGGCTCCAGCAGCAAGACCTCCGGTATGGCCGTGGGAATGACGTTCATCCGCGCACCTCGTGTTCGAGCAGATCCTGCAGGTATTGGCCATAGCGGCTCTTGGCCAGAGGCTCGGCCAGCTTCGCCAGTTGCGCGTTGTCGATCCATTTCTGCCGCCAGGCCACTTCTTCGGGGCAGGCCACCTTGAGGCCCTGGCGCTTTTCGATGACCTCGATGAACTGGCCGGCCTCCAACAGGGATTCATGGGTGCCGGTGTCGAGCCAGGCCATGCCGCGACCCATGATCTCGACCTTGAGCTGGCCCCGTTCGAGATAGATCCGGTTGAGGTCGGTGATTTCGAGTTCGCCGCGCGGCGAGGGCTTGAGCTTTGCCGCGAGGTCGCAGACCTGGTTGTCGTAGAAATACAGCCCGGTGACGGCATAGCGCGACTTCGGCGCCTTGGGTTTCTCCTCGATGCTGATGGCGCGTCCCGTCGCATCGAACTCGACCACCCCGTAGCGTTCGGGATCGCTGACCGCATAGGCGAACACCGTGGCGCCGGCGTCGACTGTCGCGGCACTTTGCAGCTGCTGGGCGAAATCATGGCCGTAGAACAGGTTGTCGCCGAGCACCAGGGCCGAGGGGTGGTCGCCGACAAAGTCGCGGCCGATGATGAAGGCCTGCGCCAGTCCGTCGGGGCTGGGCTGCACGGCGTACTTGATTTCGATGCCCCATTGCGAGCCGTCGCCCAGCAGTTGCTCGAAGCGCGGCGTGTCCAGCGGCGTCGAGATCAGCAGGATTTCCCGGATGCCCGCCAGCATCAGCGTGGTCAGCGGGTAATAGATCATCGGCTTGTCGTAGATCGGCAAGAGCTGCTTGGATACCGCCAGCGTGACCGGGTGCAGCCGGGTGCCGGAGCCGCCGGCGAGGATGATGCCCCTGGTACTCTTGGTGCTCTTCGTTTGGGTCGAGCGGCTCATGCGCGATCTCCGTAGTTGCGATCCATCCACTGCCGGTATTCGCCGGAGACGACATGGGCCACCCAGGCCGGGTTCTCCAGATACCAGAGCACGGTCTTGCGCATCCCCGACGC
The DNA here is from genome assembly GCA_030247575.1 of Sulfuritalea sp. Classification (GTDB taxonomy): domain Bacteria; phylum Pseudomonadota; class Gammaproteobacteria; order Burkholderiales; family Rhodocyclaceae; genus Sulfuritalea. Next base: position 64,120 of record JAOTRV010000025.1, on the reverse strand, counting down.
GAAGCTTTCCTGCGGCGTCCAGCCCAGCTCGCGCTGGATCTTGCCGGCGTCGATGGCGTAGCGTTTGTCGTGGCCGGGGCGGTCGGCCACCGAAATCTTCTGCTCGCGGTAGCTGCGGCCGTCGTGGCGCGGCTTCAGTTCGTCGAGCAGGGCGCACAGGGTGTCGACGACTTCGAGGTTGGTCTTCTCGTTGTGGCCGCCGATGTTGTAGGTCTCGCCCGGCATGCCTTGTTCGAAGACCAGGCGCAGGGCCCGGGCGTGGTCATCGACGTAGAGCCAGTCGCGTACGTTGTCGCCCTTGCCGTAGATGGGCAGATGCTTGTCGGTGACGGCGTTGTGGATCATCAGCGGGATCAGCTTTTCGGGAAACTGGCAGGGGCCGTAGTTGTTGGAGCAGTTGGTGATCACGGTCGGCAGGCCGTAGGTGTGATGCCAGGCGCGCACCAGGTGGTCGGAAGCGGCTTTCGACGCCGAGTAGGGCGAATTCGGCTGGTAGGGGCTGGTTTCGACGAAGAGGCCCGAGTCACCCAGCGAGCCGAAGACCTCGTCGGTCGAGACGTGATGGAAGCGGAAGGCGGCCTTGGCCCCGGCGTCGAGCGCGGACCAGAAGGCGCGGGCCGCTTCGAGCAGGGTGTAGGTGCCGGCGATGTTGGTCTCGATGAAATCGCCCGGGCCGTGGATCGAACGGTCGACATGCGACTCGGCGGCGAGGTGGATCACGCCGGCCGGCCGGTGTTCCTCGAACAGGGCGTCCAGCGCCGCGCGGTCGCAGATGTCGGTGCGGCTGAAGTTGTGGCGCCGCGGGTCGCCGAGGTCGGCGAGTTCGGCCAGCGATTCGAGATTGCCGGCGTAGGTCAGCTTGTCGATATTGACGATGCGCCAGTCGCTTTGCGCGATCAGCAGGCGAATCAGCGCCGAGCCGATGAAGCCGGCGCCGCCGGTGACGAAGATGGTTTTCATGTGGGTTCAGTACTGTTGCGGGAAGATGCGGGCACGAGGCGAACGCTGAGGCGCTATTGTATTCGATGAAAATCCGGCTCCGACCGGCAGCGCCGCGGTGCCACCGTCCAGACCTGCCGTAGCTGAAATCCGGGTCCGCTTGACACGGCAAATGCTTTAAACCTAAAATAAAACAAATGCAGATAATGCCGGCGAGGGAGGAGATTGCAATGCGTATCGTTTGTCTGGGCGGAGGCCCCGCCGGTTTGTACTTTTCGATTCTGATGAAGAAGGCCAATCCGGCCTGCGACATCACCGTGATCGAACGCAACCAGCCCGACAGCACCTTCGGCTGGGGTGTGGTGTTTTCCGACAAGACCATGGACGGCTTTCGCCAGGACGACCCTCAGGTCGTCGCGGAAATCGAGCGCAATTTCCATCACTGGGACGATGTCGACGTGTTCTTCAAGGGCCGGCGCATGGTGTCCGGCGGCCACGGCTTCTGCGGCATCGGGCGCCTGAAGCTGCTGCAGATCTTCCAGGCCCGCGCCAGGGAACTCGGCGTCGACCTTCAGTTCGGGGCCGAAGCCATGGATCCGGACGACTACGCCAGGGAGTACGACCTTGTCATCGGTTCCGACGGCGTGAACTCGGCCACGCGAAGCAAATACGCAAGCCATTTCAATCCGCGCATCGACGTGCGCAAGTGTCGCTTCATCTGGCTCGGCGCGAAGAAGAAGCTCAACGCCTTCACCTTTGCCTTCAAGGAAACCCCCTGGGGCTGGTTCAATCTTCACGCCTATCAGTTCAACGAGGAATGGGCGACCTTCATCGTCGAAACCCCGGAAGAGACCTGGCTCAAGGCCGGCATCGACAAAATGGAGCCGGGCCAGTCGATCGCGTTTTGCGAAGAGCTGTTCGCCGACATGCTGGACGGTGCGCGCCTGATTTCCAATGCGAGCCACCTGCGCGGATCGGCAGTGTGGATCAAGTTCAACCGCGTGCTCTGCGAACGCTGGTTCAAGGACAACATCGTGCTGCTCGGCGATGCGGCGCATACAGCGCACTTCACCATCGGTTCCGGCACCAAGCTGGCGATGGAAGACGCCCGGGCTCTGGTCAATGTCATGAACAGCGCCGAAGGCGACGTGCCGGCGCGCCTGGCCCGCTATCAGGCCGAGCGCGAAATCGAGGCGCTCAAGCTGCAGAGCGCGGCGCGCAACCGGATGACCTGGTTCGAGGAGGTCGAGCGCTATGTGCACATGGAGCCGGAACAGTTCGCCTTCGCCGTGCTCACCGGTAGCCAGCGCGTCGGCCACGCCAACCAGAAGCTGCGCGATCCGCACTACACCGAAGATCTCGATCGCTGGTTCGCCGGAAAGTGCGGCGTGCCGACGCCTCCCGGTGCGACGCCGGCGCCGCCGATGTTCACGCCGTTCAAGTTGCGCGGCATGACTCTGGCCAACCGCGTGGTGGTGTCGCCGATGTGCATGTACTCGGCGGACGACGGCATTCCCGGCGATTTCCACCTGGTGCATTACGGCAGCCGCGGCATGGGTGGCGCGGGGCTGATCGTCACAGAGATGACCTGCGTCTCCGCCGACGCCCGCATCACGCCCGGATGCACCGGCATCTGGAACGACGCCCAGGCGAACGCCTGGCAGCGCATCGTCGACTATATCCACGCCAACGGCAACGCCAGGGTTTCGCTGCAGGTCGGCCACGCCGGACGCAAGGGCTCGACCCGCCTGGCGTGGGACGCCATCGACATGCCGCTGCAAAGCGGCGGCTGGCCGCTGCTGGCGCCGTCGCCGCTGCCCTACATACCGGGCACTTCGCAGGTGCCGAAGGAAATGGATCGTGCCGACATGGGTAGGGTCAAGGCCGACTTCGTCGCCGCCACTCGCCGTGCCGCCAGCGTCGACTTCGACATGGTCGAATTCCATGCCGCCCATGGCTACCTGATGTCATCCTTCATTTCGCCGCTGACCAATCAGCGGAGCGACGAATACGGCGGCAGCCTCGAGAACCGCTGCCGCTACCCGCTGGAAGTATTCCGCGCCATGCGCGAGGTGTGGCCGGCGGACAAGCCGATGTCGGTGCGCATCTCGGCCCACGACTGGGTGCCCGGCGGAATCGCGCCGGACGACTCGGTGGCCGTTTCGCGGCTGTTCAAGGAAGCCGGCGCCGACATCATCCACGTCTCCTCGGGCCAGGTCAGCAAGGAGGAGGCCCCCGTCTATGGCCGCATGTTCCAGGTGCCGTTCTCCGACCAGATACGCAACGAGCTGGATGTGCCGACCATTGCCGTCGGCAACATTTTCGAGGCGGATCATGTCAATACCATCATCGCCGCCGGTCGCGCCGACCTGTGTGCGCTGGCCCGCCCGCACCTGGCCGATCCGGCCTGGACGCTGCACGCGGCGGCCGAGCAGGGCTACAAGGAGATGCCGTGGCCGAAGCAGTATCAGGGCGGCAAGGTTCAGCTCGAACGCAATCTCGAGCGCGCCGGGCAGCTCGCGCTGAACGCCTGACAGGAATCGGAGAAATGAAGATCAGCCAGTTGGAAGTCGAACCCCGGCCGGACATCGAGATCCTGCAGCCTCCCGGATGGGCGGCGCCCCGTGGCTATTCGAACGGTATTGCGGCGCGCGGCCGCACGGTGGTCATCGGCGGCCAGATCGGCTGGGACGGCCAGTGCCGCTTCCATACCAGCGACTTCGCCGGGCAGGCGCGGCAGGCTTTGCAGAACATCGTCGCTGTGCTGACCGAGGCCGGCGGCAGACCCGAGCACATCGTTCGCATGACCTGGTACGTGATCGACAAGCGCGAATATCTTGCCGCCTATCCGCAGCTGGGTCGTGCCTATCGCGAGGTCATCGGCCGCAATTTTCCGGCCATGACCGCGGTGCAGGTTTCGGGATTGATGGAAGACGCGGCCCGTGTCGAGATCGAGGCCACGGCTGTCATTCCTGACTGACCGCGGCGAAGGTTCCGGCGCGCAATGCGCCGTGGGCCGCCGTGGAGATTCGCAGTGCGCGCTGCCGGCGCTGTAAAATATTGGCATGAAAGCCTGTGAATCCGAATTCGTTCAAGTGCGCGGTCGGCGCCTGCATGTGCGCGTGTGGGGCGACGAAGCGGCGCCGCTGCTGGTGCTGCTGCATGGCTGGTGCGACGTTTCGGCCTCCTGGCAATTCGTGGTCGATGCCCTGCAGCGCGATTGGCGCGTGCTGGCGCCGGACTGGCGCGGCTTCGGCCTGTCCGAGTGGAATCGCGATGTGTACTGGTTTCCCGACTACATTGCCGATCTCGATGCCCTGCTCGAACACTATTCGCCGCAGTCGCCGGTGCGCTTGGTCGCGCACAGTCTCGGCGGCAACGCGGCATGCATCTATGCGGGCATCCGTCCGTCGCGCGTGGCAGGGCTGGTGAATCTGGAAGGTTTGGGCATGCGCCGCTTCTCGCCGGACGAGGCGCCGGACCGGTACGCCAACTGGCTCGATCAGTTGCGCGATACGCCGAGCTTCCGCTCCTACCCTGATCGCCCGGCCTTTGCCGCGCGGTTGCAGAAGGAGAACCCGCGCCTGTCCGACCGGAAGGCTCGGTTTCTCGCCCAGCATCTGGGCGAGGACGACGGCGCGGGTGGCATCCGGCTGGCTGCCGACCCTTTCCACCGATGGGTGAATCCGATCATTTATCGCATCGAAGAAGCGATGGCACTCTGGCGCCGGGTGACCGCGCCGGTACTCTGGGTGACCGGCGCCGACTCGTTCATATTCAAGCAGCTGTTCTCGGTCGAATCCGCCGACTACCGCGAGCGGATCGCTTGTTTCCGCGAGTTGCGGGAAGTGACGCTGCAGGAGTGCGGGCACAATCTGCATCACGACCGGCCGCAGGAAGTGGCGGGTCTTGTCGAGGAGTTCTTCGTCGCATGAAGCCTCTCAACGCCGACCTGCACTGTCACTCGACGGTTTCCGACGGCCTGCTGGCGCCGGCCGAACTGGTGCGCCGCGCCCAGGGCAACGGCGTCGAATTGCTGGCGCTGACCGATCACGACGAACTCGGCGGACTGGCCGAAGCCCGCGCCACGGCCGCGGAGATCGGGCTGCGCTTCGTCGATGGCGTCGAGGTGTCGATTTCCTGGGGCGACGACCAGACCGTGCATATCGTGGGCCTCGGCATCGATCCCGCGGATGCAGAGCTGACCGAGGGACTGCGGCGAGTCAGGAGCGGCCGCGACGAACGAGCCGGACGCATGGCGGCGGAACTCGACAAGGCCGGCATCCATGGCTCCTATGAAGGCGCGCTCCGTTACGCCGGCAATCCGGCGCTGGTCAGTCGATCGCATTTCGCCCGCTACATCGTCGAACAGGGACATGCCAAGGACGTCAAATCGGTGTTCGACTACTGGCTGGCCAAGGGCAAGCCGGGCTATGTCGAGCATGCCTGGGCGACGCTGGAAGATGCCCTGCGCTGGATCACCGGCGCCGGCGGCATCGCGGTAATCGCCCATCCTGGCCGCTACCGGCTGTCGAAGGCTGAGCGCAACGAGTTGTTTGCGGCCTTCAAGGCCTGCGGCGGAAGCGGCATCGAAGTGCTGTCGGGTTCCAACAAGGATGACGAAGTCCGCGAGTTCGCGCACATCGCGCGGCAGTTCGGCTTTCTCGCGTCGCGCGGCTCGGATTTTCACGGACCCGGCGAGAGCTGGATCGATCTCGGCAAGCTGCCGGATCTGCCCGAGGATCTGACGCCGGTCTGGTCCCGGCTGATTTAGGCGGGCGACCGCTTCCCCGAACGACGGACTGCGCATGGCCCAGCTATTTCATATTCATCCCGAGCATCCGCAGCCGCGCCTGATCAAGCAGGCGGCGGAGATTGCGCGCAGCGGCGGGCTCATCGCACTGCCGACCGACGCCGCCTATTCGCTGGCCGGCGTTTCCGGCTACGCGCCCTTGCTCGATCGGATTCGCAGCATACGCGGCGTCGACGAACGCCATCACTTCACGCTGATGTGCCGCGACCTGTCCGAGATCGCCACCTATGCGCGCGTGGACAACGCCCAATATCGCCTGCTGAAGGCCACCACACCGGGCAGCTATACCTTCATTCTGGAGGGCACCCGTGAACTGCCGCGCCGCCTGCTGCATCCCAAGCGCAAGACGATCGGCCTGCGCGTTCCCAACCATCCCCTGGCGCTCGCGCTGCTGGAAGAGCTGAACGAACCGCTGCTGACCTCGACCCTGATCCTGCCGGGTTACGAGGTGCCGCTGGCCGATGCCGACGAGATACGCGAGCGCCTGGAAAAGCAGATCGATCTGGTGATCGATGCCGGCAAATGCGGCATGGAGATGACGACGGTCATCAATCTGACCGGCGCCCAGCCCGAACTGGTCCGGGCCGGGAAGGGACCGCTGGCGCCTTTCGGGCTGGAATGAAGCGGTCTGATAGAATCGCCTCCTCCCATGAATGTTATCCAGACGCTGGCGATTTCCGCCCTGCCGGTAATCTTTGCCATCACGCTGCACGAGGCGGCGCACGGCTATGCGGCGCGGCACTTCGGCGATCCGACGGCCTGGCAGATGGGGCGCATCAGCCTGAATCCGCTGCGGCATATCGATCCGATCGGAACCATCCTCGTCCCGGCATTGATCCTGCTTGTTTCGGCGGGCGGGCTGTTGTTCGGCTGGGCCAAGCCGGTGCCGGTGAATTTCGGCAACCTGCGCCGCCCCAAACAGGACATGCTGTGGGTGGCCGCGGCCGGTCCGGGGGCCAATCTGGTCATGGCCCTGTTCTGGGCCTTGCTGTTGAAGTTCGCCGTCGGCAGCCCTGAATTCGTCTATGCGGAAGCCTTGAAGGAAATGGCACGGGTCGGCATCAGCATCAACGGCGTCCTGATGGTCCTGAACCTGCTTCCGCTGCCTCCGCTGGACGGCGGGCGCATTGTGGTGAGCCTGCTGCCGCATCGCGCGGCCTGGAAATTTTCACAGCTGGAACGCTGGGGCTTTCCGATCCTGCTGGCATTGCTGTTTTTCGGGGTTCTGGATACCATCCTGCGACCCTTCCTGTGGCTGTTCAACAGCCTGATTCGCTCCCTTTTTGGTTTCTGAAATGTACGCAGAAAAAGTTCTTTCCGGCATGCGCCCCACCGGGCGCCTCCATCTCGGCCACTATCACGGCGTGCTCGCCAACTGGATCAAGCTCCAGCACGAGTATCCCTGCCTTTTCTTCGTCGCCGACTGGCATGCGCTGACCACCGCCTACGACGAGCCGGGTACCATCACCGACAATGCCACGGAGATGGTCATCGACTGGCTGGCGGCGGGTGTCGATCCGTCGCAGGCGACGATCTTCATTCAATCCAAGGTGCCGGAGCACGCCGAACTGCACCTGCTGCTGTCGATGATGACGCCGCTGAGCTGGCTGGAGCGGGTGCCGACCTACAAGGATCAGCAGGAGAAGCTCTCGCACAAGGACCTGACGACCTACGGCTTCCTCGGCTACCCGCTGCTGCAGGCCGCCGATATCCTGATCTATCGCGCCAATCGTGTGCCGGTGGGCGACGATCAGGTGCCCCACGTCGAATTCACGCGCGAGATCGCGCGTCGTTTCAATCATCTGTACGGCCGCGAGCCCGGCTTCGAGGACAAGGCGCGGGACGCCGTGAAGAAGCTCGGCAGCAAGCGCGCCAGGCTCTACGACGACCTGCGCACCCGCTATCAGGAGCGAGGAGAAGACGAGGCGCTGGAGCAGGCGCACGAATTGCTCAACGAGGCGCAGAGCCTCTCGCTGGGCGATCGCGAGCGCCTGTTCGGCTGGCTCGAAGGCACGCGCAAGATGATCCTGGTCGAACCCGATGCGCTGCTTACCCATGCCTCGCGCATGCCCGGGCTGGACGGCCAGAAAATGTCCAAGTCTTACGGCAACACGATCACGCTGCGCGAGGATGCCGATGTGGTCAGCCGGAAGATTCGCACCATGCAGACCGATCCGGCGCGCGTGCGGCGCACCGATCCCGGCGATCCCGACCGGTGCCCGGTGTGGCAGTTTCATGTGATCTATTCCACCGAAGACGTCAAGAGCTGGGTGCAGACCGGCTGCCGCTCGGCGGGAATCGGCTGCATCGAGTGCAAGCAGCCGGTGATCGAGGGCGTGCTTAACGAGCAGAAGCCGATGCACGAACGGGCACGGATGTACGAGGAAGATCCGCAACTGGTCCGCAATATCATTGCCGACGGCTGCGAAAAGGCGCGCAAGCTGGCGCAGGAGACCATGCGCGATGTGCGCGAAGCGATAGGGATTGACTACCCGTGATCGACAACGCCATGACCGATCCGGCCGCCGTGCCTTTTGCCGTGGCGCCAGCGTCGACTCTTGAAGCCGGCGCGGCGGCGGAGCACCGGCCGCGCGTCTATGGCGAAGTCATGGAGGAAATGCCGCGCGACCTGTACATCCCGCCGGATGCGCTGGAGATCATTCTCGATACCTTCGAAGGCCCGCTTGACTTGCTGCTGTACCTGATCCGCCGGGCCAACATCAACGTCCTCGATATCCCGATGGCGCCGCTCACGGCACAGTATCTGATCTATGTCGAAGCGATGCGCAAGGGCAACCTGGAACTCGCCGCCGAATACCTGCTGATGGCGGCGATGCTGATCGAGATCAAGTCGCGCATGCTGCTGCCGCGCCCGCCCAAGGCGGAGAATGGCGAGCCCGAAGATCCGCGTGCCGAACTGGTGCGCCGCCTGATCGAATACGAGCGCATGAAGGCGTCGGCGGCCAGGCTCGATGAAATGCCGCAGGTGGGGCGCGACTACGAATGGATCACGGTGTGGATCGCCGACAAGGTCGTCGAACGCCAACCCGAGGTAAGCCTGCATGATCTGCAAGTGGCCTGGCTGTCGCTGATGAAGCAGGCCAGAGTGCATCAGCACCACAAGATTCACCGCGAGGAACTGTCCGTGCGCGAACACATGAGCCTGATCCTGCGTCGCTTGCAAGGCGGAGGCTACGTGGTGTTCGACCAGTTGTTCGATCTGGCGCTGGGCGCCCAGGGGCTGGTGGTGAGTTTTCTGGCGATGCTGGAGCTGGCCCGCGAATCGCTGATCGAAATCACCCAGAACGAGGCCATGGCGCCCATTTACGTGAAACTGCCCGATGCTGCCGCTGCATAAACCCGAAGACTACAAGCGAGTGCTGGAAACCGCGCTGCTGGCGGCTGCCGAGCCCCTGCCGCTGGCCGAGCTGAAGAAGCTTTTCGACCATGAGTTCGACGACGATACCTGGCGCACGCTGCTCGACGACCTGCGCCGCGACTGGGCGAATCGCGGCGTGGAGTTGGTGCAGCTGGCATCCGGCTGGCGCTTCCAGACCCGTCCCGAGTACCAGTCCTATCTCGATCGGCTGAAGAACGACAAGCCGCCGAAGTATTCGCGCGCGGTGATGGAAACCCTGTCGATCATCGCCTATCGCCAGCCGGTGACGCGCGGCGACATCGAAGACATCCGCGGCGTGGCTGTGTCGCCGAACATTCTGAAGACTCTTGAAGGGCGTGGCTGGATCGATGCCGTGGGGCATCGTGATGCACCGGGGCGACCCGCGCTGTATGCAACTACGCGAAAGTTTCTCGACGACCTCGGCTTGCGCAGTCTTACTGAACTGCCGCCGCTGACTGAAATTGAAAGGGTGATGGACCTTGGACAATCAGCAATCCCCGAAGCCTCCCCGGTCCAGGCGAGGGCCGAACAGCCGGGCGCCGAGCACGAAGGATCAGGGCAGCCGCCAGAGCGGCGGCCAGTCGACCTCGCCACCGGGCAACTCGACTTCCCCGAAAGGGAAGCGAACGAGTCCTCCCCGCACGGCGCGCAAGGCTAGTCCGTTTCGGCCGCCGCAAGGGTCTCCACGCTCCCAAGGCGAGCCGCCGCGCGTGCGCGGCGGCTCGGCGCTGCCGGCCCATGCAGAGCGCCGCAACGAAGCGGTTTTCATCGACCCGCCCAAGCTGCACAAGGCGTTGGCCGATGCCGGCTACGGTTCGCGGCGCGAGCTCGAGGAATGGATCGTTGCCGGCCGCGTCAGCGTCAATGGGCAGCCGGCGCATGTCGGTCAGCGCGTCGGTCCGGAGGACAAGATCCGCCTCAACGGCAAGCTGGTGCAGCTCAAGTTCGGCCTGCGCCTGCCGCGTGTGCTGGTTTATCACAAGCCCGAGGGCGAGATCGTCTCCAGGGACGATCCGGACGGACGTCCCAGCGTATTTGCCCGGCTGCCGCGCCTGAAGAGCGGACGCTGGATATCGATCGGCCGGCTGGATTTCAATTCCTGTGGTCTGCTGCTGTTCACCAACGACGGCGGCCTGGCCAATCGCATGATGCATCCGCGCTATGAGATTCAGCGCGAATATGCCGTACGCGTTCTGGGTGAGGCGACACCGGAAATGCTGGAGTGTTTGCGCAGCGGCGTCCAGCTCGAAGACGGCTTGGCCAGCTTCAGCCTCATCGAGGAAGCCGGCGGCGAGGGTGCCAATCGCTGGTATCGCGTGGTGCTGTCCGAAGGGCGCAATCGGGAAGTGCGGCGCATGTTCGAGGCCGTAGGCCTGATGGTCAGCCGCCTGATGCGTGTTCGCTACGGGCCGGTGCATCTTTCACCGCGCCTCAAGCGCGGCCAGTGCCGCGATCTGGAGCCCGGAGAGGTCGCCGAGCTCCTGAAACTGCTGCCGCCTGACCACAGGGCCGCCCCGGCAGCAGCGGCTCCCGACATGGATGACGAGAGCGAAAGCGGGTTCGACGACGCGGAAGGCGACGGGTAATCGCAGTGATTCGGGTTTCTGTCGCGTCGTTTTGGCGCCGATTCCTGCAGCGACCGCCGTCCAGCGGTATGGCGCCGGGGTCAGCCGCGGTTGAAACTTGTTTTTGCGGAGAAATAAGGGCTCTGTTATAATATTCTGCTTTGGTTGGCACCGTTCTCGGGAGAGAGAGAAGGAATGGGCTTTTTGGCCCATTTTCTATTTGTGCGACGCGTTTGTGAGTTTTCATGCAACTGCTTGATTTGATTGAAACGACTGTGGCTGGTTTGGGCTACGAACTGGTGGAATTCGAGACCAGTCCGCGCGCTCGGCTGCTGCGCGTCTTTATCGACAGGCCGGAAAGTGCGCAGGCGGAAAAGAGCGGCATCAGCGTCGAAGATTGTGCTGCGGTGAGCAACCAGCTCAGTCGTGTGTTCATGGTCGAAAACATCGATTATGACCGCCTGGAAGTCTCGTCTCCCGGGCTCGATCGTCCGCTGGTGAAGGCCGCCGATTACCGTCGATTCGCCGGGCAGGACGTGCAGATAAAGCTGCGTGTGCCGGTCGGCAATCAGCGTAATTTCAGCGGTGTGCTGGAAGGGTTGCAGGAAGAGGGCGGAGTTGAAATGGTCAGCCTGCGCGTGAATGAAACACTGCATCAGTTTCCGTTCGGGAATATCGATCGGGCGCGACTGGTGCCGAAGTTCTGATTAATGCTGGAGGACTCACATGAGCCGTGAATTGCTGCTGTTGGTCGATGCCCTGGCCCGCGAGAAGAATGTTCCGCGGGACATCGTTTTTGGCGCGCTGGAAATGGCGTTGGCGTCCGCGACAAAGAAACGCACCAACGACGAAGCCGATGTCCGCGTGGACATCGATCGCGAGACTGGCGAATATGAGTCCTTCCGCCGCTGGCTGGTGGTTCCCGACGACATGGTCGAGAATCCGGAACAGCAGATCGGGCTGACCGCTGCGCAGCAGCAGATTCCCGACATCGCGCTCGAGGATTTCATCGAGGAAGGGCTCGAGCCGATCGATTTCGGCCGTATCGGCGCGCAGGCGGCAAAGCAGGTGATCCTGCAGAAGATTCGCGACGCCGAGCGCGAGCAACTGCTGAACGATTTCCTCGATCGCAAGGAGTTCCTGGTCAGCGGCACCGTGAAGCGCATGGAGCGCGGCAGCGCGATCATCGAGGCCGGGCGTATCGAAGCCCTGTTGCCGCGCGACCAGATGATCCCCAAGGAAAATCTGCGTCCCGGCGACCGCGTGCGCGCCTGGCTGATGAAAATCGATCGCCAGGCCAGAGGCCCCCAGCTGATCCTGTCGCGCACCGCACCCGAGTTCATCATGAAGCTGTTCGAACTGGAAGTGCCCGAGATCGAAGACGGCCTGCTCGAAATCAAGGCTGCTGCCCGCGATGCCGGCATGCGCGCCAAGATCGCCGTCAAGTCGAATGATCCGCGCGTCGATCCGATCGGCACCTGCGTCGGCATGCGCGGCTCGCGTGTCACGGCCGTGACCAACGAACTTTCCGGCGAACGCGTGGACATCATCCTCTGGTCGGCCGATCCGGCCCAGTTCGTCATCGGTGCGCTGGCCCCGGCCGAGGTGCAGAGCATCGTCGTCGACGAGGAGCGGCACGCCATGGACGTCGTCGTGGATGAGGACAATCTCGCCATCGCCATCGGCCGCGGCGGACAAAACGTGCGCCTGGCATCCGAACTGACCGGGTGGACCATCAACCTGATGACCATCGAAGAGTCGCAGAAGAAGTCCGAGACCGAGCACAGCTCGATCCGTGCCTTGTTCATGGAGAAGCTCGATGTCGACGAAGAAGTCGCGAACATCCTGATCGAGGAAGGGTTCTCCACGCTGGAGGAAATTGCCTACGTTCCCCTCGCGGAAATGCTCGAAATCGACGCCTTCGACGAAGCGACGGTCACCGAATTGCGCGACCGCGCCCGCAACGTGCTGCTTACCGAAGCTATCGTCGATGAAGAGCAGATGGAAAAGGTAGCCGACGACATGCTGGCGCTGGAGGGTATGGACAAGTCCCTGGCAGCGAAGCTGGCAAAGAGCGGCATTACCGATCGCGATTCGCTGGCGGACCTGGCGACCGACGAGTTGATGGAAATGACTGGCATCGATGCCGAGCGGGCGACGGCGCTGATCACTGTTGCGCGTGCCCACTGGTTCGCCGAAGAAGAATGAGAGGTACCGCATGGCTTTGATGACAGTTTCCCAATTTGCTACCGAGCTGAAAATGCCGGCGCCGGCCCTGCTGGAGCAGTTGGCCAAGGCCGGCGTCAGCAAGCAGGCCTCTAACGACACCTTGTCCGAACAGGACAAGACGCGCCTGCTTGACTATCTGCGCAAGGCGCATGGCGAAACCGCGCCCAAAGCCAAGATCACCCTGACCCGCAAGCAGACCAGCGAGATCAGGGCTTCGGATTCCACCGGCAAGGCGCGCACGATTCAGGTCGAGGTCCGCAAGAAGCGAGTATTCGTCAAACGCGATGCCAGCGAATTGGCCGCCGAAGCCGCCGGTGAGGCGGCCGCTGAAATGCCAGTCGAAGCGGCTGCGGTCGAGCCGGTTGTTGTCGCGGCGCCGGAGCCCGCTCCGGTTCCTGAAGTGGTCGCAGCGGCACCGGCTCCCGCGCCTGTTCCGGAACCGGAGGCAGCCCTTCCGGTGGCCGAGGCAGTTCGGGCCGAAGCCCCCGCAGCCATGCCGGCCGCACCGAAGTCGGTGATCGACCCGGCGCAGCGCGCGTTGCGCGAAGCGGAGTCGAAGCGTCAGGGCAAGCTCTCCGCGATTCAGGCGGCCGAATTCAAGGAGAAGGCCGAGCGTGAGGCAAGGGCTCGCGCCGAAGCCGAGGCGCGCCTCGCTGCGCAGCAGGCGCAGTTGGCGGAAGCAGAAGCGAAGAAGGCCAAAGAGGCTGCCGCAGCTGCCGGCGTAACCGGCACCATTCACAAGCCGGCCGCGAAGCCGGAAGACGGCAAGGCCAAGCCGGCCAAGAAGGATGCGTGGAAGGATGACGCCGCCAAGCGGCGTGCGATCAAGACGCGTGGCGATGCCGGGACCTCCGGCTGGCGGGGTTCGAAGGGCGGCGGGCGCCATGGTCGCCACGGCCACGCCGAGGAAGCGCCGGTGCAGCAGCCGGTCGAGGCCATCGTCCGCGAAGTTCATGTTCCGGAAACGATCACCGTTGCCGATCTGGCGCACAAGATGACCGTCAAGGCGACGGAAGTCATCAAGACCCTGATGAAGATGGGGTCGATGGTCACCATCAACCAGGTGCTCGATCAGGAAACCGCCATGATTGTGGTCGAGGAAATGGGTCATATCGCTCTTGCGGCAAAGCTCGACGATCCGGATGCTTTCCTTGCTGACGAAGGCGAACACAAGGACGTGGTGCAATTGCCGCGGGCTCCGGTGGTGACCGTGATGGGTCACGTCGACCACGGCAAGACGTCGCTGCTCGACTACATCCGCAAGAGCCGTGTCGCACACGGCGAGGCAGGCGGCATTACGCAGCACATCGGCGCCTATCACGTCGAAACGCCGCGCGGCATGATCACCTTCCTCGATACGCCTGGTCACGAGGCTTTTACGGCGATGCGCGCTCGCGGCGCCAAGGCGACCGACCTGGTCATTCTGGTGGTCGCAGCCGATGACGGTGTCATGCCGCAGACCAAGGAAGCCATCCATCATGCCAAGGCGGCCAACGTGCCCCTGATTGTCGCAGTCACCAAGATCGACAAGCCCGAAGCGAACATGGAACGGGTAAAGCAGGAACTGGTCACCGAGGGCGTGGTGCCGGAAGAATACGGCGGTGATTCGCCCTTCGTCGGGGTCTCGGCCAAGACCGGAGAGGGCATCGACAGCCTGCTGGAGCAGGTGCTGCTGCAGGCCGAGGTGCTTGAGCTCACGGCACCGGTGGAGGCGCCGGCCAAGGGATTGGTGATCGAGGCTCGTCTCGACAAGGGCAAGGGCCCGGTGGCGACGATTCTGGTCCTGTCGGGAACGCTGCGCCGCGGCGACGTGCTGCTGGCGGGCGCCGTGTTCGGTCGCGTGCGCGCCATGCTCGATGAGAACGGCAAGGCGATTGAATCGGCAGGTCCCTCGATTCCGGTCGAGATTCAGGGTCTTACCGACGTGCCGGCAGCCGGCGACGAGGGCATGGTTCTCCTCGACGAGCGCAAGGCACGCGAAATCGCGCTGTTCCGCCAAGGCAAGTTCCGCGACGTCAAGCTGGCCAAGCAGCAGGCCGCGAAACTGGAGAACATGTTCGAGCAGATGGCTGAAGGCGAAGTCAGGACCCTGCCGCTGATCGTCAAGGCAGACGTACAAGGTTCTCAGGAAGCCCTGGTGCAATCCTTGAACAAGCTGTCGACCGGCGAAGTCAAGGTCACCATCGTTCACGCCGGTGTCGGTGGCATCAGCGAATCCGACATCAATCTGGCCGCCGCATCGAAGGCCGTGGTCATCGGTTTCAATACCCGTGCCGATGTGGGAGCCCGCAAAGCCGCGGAAAGCCTCGGTGTCGATATCCGCTACTACAACATCATCTATGCGGCCGTAGATGAAGTGAAGGCCGCCTTGTCGGGCATGCTGGCTCCGGAGAAGAAGGAAGTCATTCTCGGCCTGGTCGAAATCCGTCAGGTGTTCCGGATTTCGAGAATCGGCGCCGTCGCCGGATGCATGGTGCTGTCCGGTGTCGTCAAGCGCAATGCCTCGGTGCGACTGCTGCGCAACAATACGGTGGTGCATACCGGCGAACTGGATTCGCTCAAGCGTTTCAAGGATGACGTCCGCGAGGTCAAGGAAGGCTTTGAGTGCGGTTTGAGCCTCAAGAACTACAACGACATCAACGAAGGCGACCAGCTCGAGGTGTTTGAGGTCCAGGAAATCGCCCGCACGCTGGGCTGACGGCGATGGTGACAAAACGCGGCTCGCCCCACGGCTATGCACGTTCCGACCGCGTTTCAGAGCAGATTCGCCGCGAACTGGCGGATCTGCTGCGCTTCCATCTGAAGGACTTGCGCATTGCGTCCAAGCTGACGCTGGTCACGCTGACCGCTGTCGAAGTTACTGCCGACTACGCGCATGCCAAGGTCTTCTATACCTCGCTGGCGGACCCCGCCGCCAACCAGCTTATCGACGAAGGTCTCAAGCATTCCGCCAGTTTCTTGCGCCGCGAACTGGGTCGTCGCATCCGCATTCATCACATCCCCGAACTGCATTTTGTCTTTGACCCATCTGTCCAGGAGGGCGCGCGCCTCTCGAAACTGATCGACGAGGCGGTGGAATCGGACAAGAAGCTGCACGACGAGTGAGCGCGCCGCAACGCGAAGGCGGCAAATCCAGGCGTCGACGGCTCGACGGCGTCCTGCTGCTGGACAAGCCTCTCGGGTTATCGTCCAACCACGCCCTGCAAGCGGCGCGCCGGCTCTACAATGCCGATAAGGCCGGGCACACTGGCACACTGGACCCATTGGCGACCGGTCTTCTGCCTTTGTGTTTCGGCGAGGCAACCAAGTTTTCTGGTGAGCTGCTCAACGCCGACAAGCGTTATGCGGCGACCGTGCAACTCGGCGTCGTCACCGCTACGGCGGATGCCGAAGGGGAGGTTCTGGAGCGTCGTTCGGTGGCAGTGACACGTCCGGAGGTGGAAGCCGCACTGGCCGGCTCTATCGGCGAGATTGACCAGGTGCCGCCGATGTATTCGGCGCTGAAGCGGGATGGCAAGCCTCTCTACGAATATGCCCGCGCCGGGATAGAAGTGGAGCGGGCGGCACGTCGCATCCGTATTTATGAGTTGCGCCTGCTCGACGCGGGGACCGGGCTGGTCGACGGGCGCTTTGCTTTCGAGGTCCGTTGCAGCAAGGGAACTTACGTGCGAACGCTGGCTGCCGATATCGGCGAGCACCTGGGCTGTGGAGCGCACCTTGCCGCCTTGCGCAGGACCGGTATCGGTGCGCTCGACGTCGCCCAGGCTCATTCTCTTGAGACGCTCGAAACGCTGACCGTCGACGCCCGCGATGCTTTGCTGCTCCCGCCCGATTCCCTGCTGACGAGCATGGCCGCAGCCCGGCTGGACGCTGCCGATTCCACACGGCTGCGGCATGGGCAGGCGGTTCGATGGTTAGCCGCGGAGGGCGCCCGGTTGCGTGTTTACGATGCCGACAACGGTTTCATAGGCGTTTGCCGGCAGACCGCGGACGGCTGGCTGCAGCCCCTGCGGCTTGTCTCCAGCGCCTGAGCGACAAATTGGCCTTCAACACTTGATTAGATTGCATTCAAAACGCTATAATTCACGGTTCTCCAAGAGCCCAATACCACAGGATCAGCAAGGAAACCACAATGGCAATTTCCACTACCGACAAAGCCAAGATCGTCACCGACTACCAGCGTGCGCAGGGCGACACAGGCTCTCCCGAAGTTCAGGTGGCGCTTCTTACCGCGCGCATCAATGACCTGACGGATCATTTCAAGGCGCACACCAAGGATCACCACTCACGTCGCGGTCTGCTCAAGATGGTCAGCCAGCGCCGCAAGATGCTGGATTACCTCAAGCGCAAGAATGCCGACGGTTATCGTTCGTTGATCGAGCGCCTTGGTCTGCGCAAGTAGTTTTTTAGACCAAGCGCCGATCCGGGTAATCCGAGCGCGCGATGCGGTTTGCTCCAGCTACTGCGCGGGCTTGCTAGACAGGCCGGCACAGCCATGATGGCTGTGCCGGCTTTTTATTTTTGCTGAAAGGAATTTTTGTGCTGAATCCGATCAAGAAGAGTTTTGCCTACGGCGACCATAAGGTCACCCTTGAAACTGCCGAAATCGCTCGTCAGGCCGGCGGCGCCGTCATGGTGACCATGGAAGATACCGTAGTGCTGGCCACCGTGGTGGGCGCGAGAAACGCCAAGCCGGGGCAGGATTTCTTCCCGCTGACCGTCGATTATCAGGAGCGGTCCTACGCCGCCGGTCGTATCCCGGGCGGCTTCTTCAAGCGCGAGGGACGTCCGTCGGAGAAGGAAATCCTGACTTGTCGGCTCATCGACCGTCCGCTGCGCCCGCTGTTTCCCGACGCCTTTTACAATGAAGTGCAGATTGTTTGCACCGTGATGTCGTGCAATCCGGAAATCGATCCGGACATTCCCGCCATGCTCGGCGCCTCGGCCGCGCTTGCGATCTCCGGCATTCCGTTCAATGGTCCGATCGGTGCCGCCCGTGTCGGTTACATCGATGGCAAATACGTTCTGTGCCCGACCAAGACGCAACTGGAAACCGCCGATCTCGACCTGGTGGTTGCTGGCACCGAAGGTGCGGTCTTGATGGTCGAGTCGGAGGCCAAGCAGTTGTCTGAAGAAGTCATGCTGGGCGCCGTGGTGTTTGGTCACGAGCAGATGCAGGCCGCGATCAAGGCGATCAACGAACTGGTCGAAGTTGCCGGCAAGCCAGAATGGGACTGGCAGCCGCCGGCCAAGGACGAGCAACTGATTGCTCGTGTGGCGGAGCTGGCGGAAGCCAAACTGCGCGAGGCCTATCGCATCACCAGCAAGCAGGCCCGCACGGTGCAGACCCGTGAAATCACCAAGAACACGATCGCAGCCTTGACCGAGGGTGTCGAGAATCCTCCGGATTCGAATCTTGTCGGCAACACCGTCTTTGAACTGGAAGCCAAGATCGTCCGCAGCCAGATTCTCAACGGCGAACCGCGCATCGATGGCCGCGATACGCGTACCGTGCGCCCGATCGTGATCCGCAACGGCGTTCTTCCGCGTACGCACGGTTCGGCGCTGTTCACGCGCGGCGAGACGCAGGCGATGGTTGTCGCCACGCTGGGCACCGGCCGTGACGAACAGATCATCGACGCGCTGCAGGGCGAGTATCGCGACCGCTTCATGCTCCACTACAACATGCCCCCCTACGCCACGGGCGAGACCGGTCGAGTCGGCACGCCGAAGCGTCGCGAAATCGGTCACGGCCGTCTTGCCAAGCGCGCATTGCTGGCCGTGCTGCCGTCGCCCGAGGAATTCGGTTATTCGATGCGTGTCGTGTCTGAAATCACCGAATCCAACGGCTCGTCTTCGATGGCATCCGTGTGCGGTGGTTCGCTGGCTCTGATGGATGCCGGCGTGCCGCTCAAGTCCCATGTGGCGGGCATTGCCATGGGCCTGATCAAGGACGGCCCCCGCTTTGCGGTGCTGACCGACATTCTGGGCGACGAAGATCATCTCGGCGACATGGACTTCAAGGTGGCGGGTACCGAAGAAGGCATCACGGCCTTGCAGATGGACATCAAGATTCAGGGCATCACGAAGGAAATCATGCAGGTTGCGCTGGCTCAGGCCAAGGATGCGCGTCTGCACATCCTGGAAAAAATGAAGACGTCCATGTCCGGCCATCGCGAGGAGGTTTCCACATTTGCGCCGCGCATGATCTACATGAAGATCAACCCGGAGAAGATTCGTGACGTGATCGGCAAGGGCGGCGCGGTGATTCGTGCGCTGACCGAAGAAACCGGTTGCGTGATCGATATCGAAGACGATGGCTCGATTACGATTTCGTCGGTGAATGCCGACGCGGCGCAGGTGGCCAAGAAACGTATCGAGGACATCACTGCCGAGGTCGAGGTCGGACGCATCTACGAAGGCACCGTGTTGCGCCTGCTGGATTTTGGCGCCATCGTCAGCCTGCTGCCGGGCAAGGACGGATTGCTGCATATTTCGCAGATCGCCAGTGAACGGGTGAATGCCGTCGCCGATTACCTCAAGGAAGGCCAGGTAGTGAAGGTCAAGGTCATCGAGACCGACGACAAGGGCCGTGTGCGCCTGTCGATGAAGGCGATTGCTGCAGAAGCAGCGGCGCCGACTCCCGCGGCTGAATAGGGTTTCGTTTGCAGCCAACAAAAAAGGACGCCTTGGCGTCCTTTTTTGTTGGCTGGAGCTTTTGTGCTCGCAGGCGGCCTACTTGTCGACCTGCTTTTGGCTTCGGCCGCTACGCTTAACGTTCGCTGCGCTCACGTTAGCCTGCGCCGAAAACAGGCTGAAATTACTTCCCAACCTGTTTTTCGCGGTGTTCCTCCAGTGTCTTGCAGTCGATGCACAGCGTGGCTGTTGGGCGTGCTTCAAGCCGCTTCAGGCCGATTTCGACGCCGCAGGAATCGCAGTACCCGTACTCGCCGCTTTCGATGCGCGCAATCGATTCGTCGATTTTCTTGATCAGCTTGCGTTCCCGGTCGCGGTTGCGCAATTCGAGCGCGATGTCGGACTCTTGGCTGGCGCGATCATTTGGATCTGCGAATACGGTCGCCTCGTCCTGCATTGTATGCACGGTACGCTCGATATCCTCGCTCAGCTCGTCCTTGAGGGACGCCAGGATGTCGCGAAAATGAGCAAGCTGTCGCGTGCTCATGTAGTCCTCACCCTTCTTCGGGGTGTAGGGCGGGAATTGCTTCTTGTGCAGCAGATCTTCAGCCATTGCAGAGAGTCCGTATTTTCGGAGAACCGGCTTTATAAACGAAACGGCGGGCTACCGCAAGTCGAGGTTTTTTGACACGGCCTGCCCGAATGCGATTGACCCCCACGGATCGGGTTCGGTAAAATCGCCCGGTTCGGGGTGTGGCGCAGCCCGGTAGCGCGCTTGCTTTGGGAGCAAGATGTCGAGAGTTCGAATCCCTCCACCCCGACCATTTGACATCCAGGGTTTCCGTCGAAAGACTGAAGCCCTTTTTGTTGTTTGGGTTTCCTTTGATGGCACCACGGAGTCACGAGATAGAATAGCCGGAATGGGTGGCCGCTCGAAAGCACCCAATTGCGGATGACGCCGCCTGCGACAGGCGGCGTGGTTTGGAAAGGGGGAGCATGCTTGAGTTTTCAGGAACGGGGCAGTGGCTCTTGGTCGTTCTGGCTCCGATCGTTTCGGCGGGATTGACCAAAGGTCTGATGCTCTTCGCGCCGCGCTGGAGTCTGATCGATCATCCGGGACACCGCAAGGTGCATGATCACCCCACGCCACTGGTGGGTGGCCTGGCGATGCTATTGACGCTACTTGTGCTGCAGGCAGCCATCGGCCGCGTTCCCTTCGGGAGTTGGAGCCTGCTTGCGGCATTGCTGCTGGTGACGGCCATCGGCGTGGCAGACGACGCACACGAATTGAGTCATCGCGCGAAGTTCGTTGCGCAAGCCCTGGGCGCCGTCATCATTGTTTCCGGCACATCGGTGTGGGTGACGCATCTGGGGGATCTGGGAGGACTGGGTGACATCGACCTCGGCAAATGGTCGCTGATGGTGACGGTGATCTCGTTCGTCGGGGTCATGAATGCGATAAACATGATCGACGGCCTCGATGGCTTGTCCGGCAGCGTTTCCCTGGTTCCGGTTCTGCTCCTGGGTTATCTCGCAATGACAGGAAACTCCCAGGATCTCTTGTTTGAGTTGCTGTTACTCGCTGCGGCGATCCTCGGGTTTCTGTCGCTCAACTTCAGGCTGCCCGGGCGCTCCAAGGCGCTCGTCTTCATGGGGGATACGGGTGGCATGGTGATCGGCATGCTGCTCGCCTGGTACTGCGTCAAACTGGCCGGGTCTCCGACGTCATTGATTCACCCGATTACGGCGGTATGGATTCTGGCGGTGCCTCTGCTCGATATGGGGAGCGTCATGCTGCTGCGCCTGCACCAGAAAAGGAGTCCCTTCCATGCGGATCAGCAGCACATGCACCATGTACTGCTGAAGGCGGGGTACTCGGTGAATCAGGTGGTCGCGATCATGGCCGGATGTTCATTGATCTATGGCGTGATTGGCATAACGGCTGAGCGGAGTGGCGTACCGGAGGCTGCGATGCTTGTGGCGTTTCTTGTGCTTTGGGGTCTCTACGTCGTTGCTCTAAAGCACCCCGTGCGCTTGCAGGCGACTGCCAAGCGTCTGATCCCGCCCTTGTCTGCCTGATCCGCGCCCTGACTGACATGAAGTGGGCCTGGAAGGCAATTAGCATCCTGCTGATATTTTGGCTGGCTTTGGTGCCAGTATCCGTGCTTGGTCAAGCGAAGTCCAACTCCCAGACCAATGCGAAGGCCCAGACGGCGGCCGTCGCCAAGGCCAAGGCAACAGCAAGGGCCAAGGCGAACAACAAGGCTAAGACTAAGACCAAGAAGACGAAGGCCAAAATCAAAGCCAATTCCAGAATCAAAGCTGCCGCCACTATCAGACCGAATGCATTGAAGCAGAACAGTCGTGGCGCGGTCCTAGAGTCATCCAGGGTTCCTACGGATGAGGACAGTCTTGATGTCGAAGTGGCTGCCGCACGAAGAATCGCAAATGCCAATCCGGTAGATGCCCTGGCCAAGGATCGCCTGGCTCGCGCTGCCGTGTTCCTCATCGACCTGTTGCTGCAGGCCGAGGCGGTGGATGATCGCAAGAAAGCTCAGCGTCTCACCCAAAAACTGGTGAAGGATCTGCATGACACGGGTGGGCAAATAGGGAAGATGGCCCAGAAAGGCGACTTGAAGAGCAGGCAGGCCATTGGCTTTCTTCTTGGGCGCGGTGTGCTGCTGCAAAGAGATGCGGACAAGTCATGCGCAGAGTTCATTGCCGCGGCTGATCAGCTGGCGCCATCTGGCTGGCATGCCGCGCAGTGCCTGATGGAGGCCGCCCCGGAGAAGGCATGGGCGCAGATGGAGCATGCAGCGCAGCGGGGTCATGCGGCGGCGCAGGAATGGATGGGACGCCGGTGTCTCGGTGAGTTCGGCACATCGGAAAGGGACTTGACCTGTGCGAGGGACTATTTGATTCAATCGGCGAGCCTGGGCCGGTCGCGTGCCCAGACGCTGTTGGCATATTTGCTGATGTCGGGTCAGGGCGGCCCGGTGGATGTACCTCGCGCCGTCCGTCTCTACACGGTGGCAGCCGAGCGCGGCGACACCGATGCGCAGAACAACCTGGGGGAGATTCACGAGACGGGTCGCGGCGTCGCCAAGAACCTGGATGAAGCTATGCGTTGGTACGAACTCGCGGCGCAGAGGGGCCTCGGTTCGGCACAATTTAACGCCGGCAGGCTGTGGGCCATCGGAGTCGGTGAGAAGAAGGATCCCGCAAAGGCTCGCGCCTACCTTGTACAAGCGGAAGGAAATGGCGTTTCGCAAGCCAGGCAAGTACTTGAATGGCTCGATCGGCAGAGCCCACCGGCACCCGATGCATCTCCGGCGCAAGGCTCTGCGACCGGAAAGGAACTTGACGCCCACAAGAACTGAGAGGCGTATAATTTTTCGCATTCCCAGCAGGTGGTTGCATGATCCGACGATTCCTCGCGCTGGTTTCTTTCATCATGGTTTCGACGCACGCCGCTTGGGCCGGCGAAGAGGGTGGTTTGCGTCGACAGAGCTTCGTCTACCCTCCCATGGCACTGGACGAGATCGGGCCCGTGCTTAAACCGGAAGTGCATCGTGGTCCGGTCGTCGATCGCCGCCGCGCCTATTTGCTCGATATCGCCGAGGAAGAGTTTTCCGACAAGCAGTCTGGCCCGATTCGCAACGTGTGGGACCGGATTCGCAACGGATTTTCCTTGCCGCCGCTCAGCGGGCCCCTGGTTGCCGAGCGGGAACTCTGGTATGGACAGCGCAAGGACCTCGTTGCCAACATCAGCCAGAAAGCGCGCCGCTATCTCTTTCATATCGTTGAGGCGGTCGAAAAGCGAGGCCTGCCTATGGAGTTGGCACTGCTGCCTTTTGTCGAAAGTGGATTCGAGCCGGGCGCGCTATCGACTGCCCAAGCCGCGGGCTTGTGGCAATTCATTCCCGGGACGGCCCAACGTTATAACTTGAAACTTACCGACCAATACGACGCCCGGCGCGATATCCTGGCTTCGACCGAAGCCGCACTGGATTATCTCGATTTTCTCCATGGCATCTTCAAGGACTGGCAGCTTGCCCTTGCCGCATATAACTGGGGCGAGGAGGCGGTTTTGAGGGCCGTTCAGCGCAATCAGGCGAAGGGCCTTGCGGCAGATTACGAAAACCTGAACCTGCCCGAGGAAACCAGATACTACGTGCCAAAGCTCATGGCGATCCGGAATATCGTGATGAGTCCGGAGCTGCATGGGGTCGAATTGGCCGATATTCCGAATACTCCCTACTTTGCCGAGATCGACGTTCGTGTTCCCCTCGATATTCAGTCGGTAGCGCGTCTGGCTGGCCTGCCGGCATCGGAAGTTCTGGCGTTGAATCCGTCGCACAAGTCCTTGTATATCTCGGGCAAGGGTAAGCCCGCCGTTCTGCTGCCGGCTGATCGGATCGAGGCTTTTGCGCAGAAGATCGCAGACTACCCCTTGAAGGGCAAGAAGATGGGCAGGTCTTCGGAGCGCAAGCCCATCCAGAAGTCGGTTGTCGGCTTCAAATTGACCGAGGAAAGACCGCTGTGAAAGTGCTCTGGCAGCATATTGCTTGCTGTGCGGTCCTGCTGGGGATTGGAGCAGTGCCGGCCGCAGCTAGTGGCTCCGCGACAGGCGTCCTGACATACGAGCAGAGCGAGGACCGGGCGAACTTCATCGCTCAGGTGAGAAAGGCCCGTCAGGGGGATGCAGAAGCACAGTGGCAGGTCGGGATGACCTATGCAGGCCTGGGTGACTACGCGCGGGCCGTTCCGATGCTGCTGTCTTCGGCCAGTGCAGGTCATGCGCGCGCTGCCAATTTGTTGGGGTGGCTGCACGAGGATGGTCGCGGGACAGAAAAGAGCATCGAGCAGGCAAGACACTGGTATCGCATTGCCGCCGACCAGGGTGAAGCGGATGCCATGTCCGCCCTGGGGCGCTTGTTGCTGCAAGGCAAGCAACCGGAGGCGCACGAAGCCGCCCGGCAACTGTTCGAGCGTTCTGCCCGATTGGGAGATGCTGACGGACAGTATTTCCTGGGCTGGATGCTGGCGGCGCCAATCGGGGGGCAGCGGGATGACGCGACTGCCTTTGGGTGGTTCATCAAGGCTGCCAATCAGGGGCATGTCGGCGGTCAACTGGCGGCAGCGACGCACCTGCTGGCGGGGCGTGGCGTATCCATGGACAAAAAAGCAGCCGGTGACTGGCTGATTCGTGCCGCGGAAACGCAGGATCCTGTTGCGCACTACCTGTTGGGACAACTGAGGCTAGGCGCTGAAGAGGCCGATCTGGAGCGAGTACACAGCTCGTTTAGAGTGGCAGCGGTGGCGGGCCATCGCGAAGCCCAGTTCGCACTGGCTACCTTGCTTGCGAAGTCCCCCGTTGATGCCGACAAGAAGGAGGCCGCTGGATGGTTCGCCAAGGCCCACGAAGCAGGGCATATTGCTGCCGCGAACCGTCTTGGTGAGCTGTATCGCGACGGCGCGGGAGTCCCCCTGCAGTTGGACAAGGCGCGAAGTATTTTTCAACAGGCGGCCGAGCAAAGCGATGCGGATGCCATGTACAATCTCGCCGAGATGCAGAATGATGGCCATGGTGGCGAAAGGGATACCGGCAAGGCGCTCGAATGGTATACTCGCGCCGCTATGCGTGGGCACAAGCGTGCGGTGGGCGTGGTAGATAGCCTGCTGAGCAGTTCCGTCAAGCTCTCCGATTTGGGACTAAAAGGTTTTTGGCAGTAATAAACGCGGTTCAGTGTTTGTGGTATTTCCGCGACAAGCCGGTCATATACATGCTATTTCGCGATTCTTTTTCGGAGCTAGTCATGTATGCTCGGAAAAAAGTATAGGAATCTTAAGGAATTGCGTCATGAAGTTGAAGCAATTCATTGTTATAACAGCGGTTTTAATAATCGCAGTATCAGTGGTCTTCAGGGATGATGCCGAATGAAGAAAAACTCACAACTACAACTTGATGTCCGTCTGACCAGTGCCGCTGTGGCGTCGCTGTTTTGCGTTGCCATTCCTGCAATTGCGCAGGATTCCGGTAAGCCGTCAGGCGTGCCTTGGGGGCCGGTGACGGTTTATCCCGAAGTCGATCTGGGTTTCAAGAGCGACGATAACATCTACTCCCAGCACCACACCCGGAATCGCAGCAGTTCCAATATTTTCATCGTGGCACCGAAGGTCAAGCTCGAAGCCAAGGATGGTCCTCACGTATATGACGTCGGCTACAAGGTCGAGAATGGCAGCCACAGCTATTCCAGCACAGACAACTACACCGATCAGGCGCTCAGCGCCAATGCCGCCTGGAAGTTCTCGGGCCGTGCCGGCCTGAAGCTCGGTGCCGAATACATGCAGGGTCACGACGCACGTGGATCGGTTCCCGGGGTCGGACACAATGCGCCGGACGAGTATCATCAGACCTCGCTCAACGCGTTATACGGCTACGGCGCCGAAGGGGCGCGGGGCAGGTTTGAAGTTGAAGCGGGCTGGATCAGCAAGCGCTTCGACAACTTCCGTTTCGATGCGGTGGGGAATCCCGACAACACCAAGCGCGATCGCGACGACACCAAGCTCGGCGGTACCTTCTTCTGGCGCATCGCGCCGAAGACGCAACTGGTGTTGCTGGTCGCCCAGACGAATTACGACTATAAGGCGAACTCCTTTGCCACTTGGACCACGCTCGACAGTAGCGACCGCAAGTATCAGGCGGGCGTGACTTGGGAAGCCACCGCCAACACCACGGGCATCTTCAAGGTCGGCACCGTGAAGAAAGACTTTTCGGACGCCACGCGCAACGACTTCTCGCAGTCGGGTTGGGAAGGAGCGGTGAAGTGGAGCCCGCTGACCTACTCCAACTTCGACTTCGTCACGAGCAGGTTGCCCAGCGAGTCGACTGTCGCGAGCGCTTCGCGTGACACCCGTCATGGCGTCACTTGGAATCATGCCTGGAGCAGCCAGTTCTCCACGGCGCTTTCCTACAACTTCACGGAATCCACTTACGAGTACTCGGCGACCGATGCTCGCCCTGTCAGCGGTTCGCAGAAGGACAAGATCTCAGCCTTGGGTCTCAAGCTCAACTACAAGTGGACGCGCAACGTCAAGCTCGGCGTCGGCTACGACAGGACCGACAAGACCTCGTCCAATTTCGCTGCCACGGATCCTGGGTACAAGAAGAATATTTTCAGTGTCTTCCTCAATGCCGCAATCTGACACTGGCACGCTAGTTCTTCTGTAAGTCATTTGATAGAATTAGAGGGGGAAATTCCCCCTCTATTTTTTTGTTCCGGCTATTTCCGTGAGAGGCATTTTTCAATGAGTCGACTTTACCAATGTCTGCTTCTCGCAGGCCTTTGGGCGATGTCATTCGCATCTTTTGCGCAGGGGGCGGCAAGGACCGACAGCCTGCTGTCTACTTATCGATTGGGTTCCGGCGATGTGGTCAGCATTCGCGTGCTCGGCGAAGATGATCTGAAGCGCGAAAAAATCCGGCTTAGCGATGCCGGAACCATTTCCTTTCCCATCATTGGTGAGATCAAGGTACTCGGGAAGCGCGTAGCCGAACTGGAAACCTTGATCGCGGACGGCTTGCGGGGAAAATACCTGCTCAATCCCGTGGTCTCGGTGACCATTGAAGAATATCGGCCTTTCTTCATGAATGGCCAGGTCGAGAAGTCCGGGGCCTATCCGTTTCAGCCGGGCTTGACCATTCGCAAGGCCGTTTCGCTGGCCGGCGGCTTCAAGGAACGCGCTTCGAAAGAAAAGATCTTCGTGATTCGCGAGGATGACAAGACGCAAACGCCGGTCAAGGTCGATCAATCGACCATCGTGAGCCCGGGCGACATCATCACTGTTGAAGAGAGCTTTTTCTGATCATGAATCATCCCGCAGCGCCCGTTCTTCCGGTTGTTGCCACTCCCGTGCAGCCCGTCTATGTGCCGGTTGATCGGCCCGAGCACGATGCCGACCGCCTTGCCGAGCAGCTGCGATTTTGGCGGCGAAGCATTTCGAAGCACAAGTGGAGTGCTCTGGGGCTGGCGATAGCGATCTCACTGCTGACCACGCTGATCGTTTTCGTTATCCAGCCGACCTATCGGTCGACCGCGACACTGATGCTGGAGTCCAACAAAAGCAAGGTGGTCAGCATCGAGGAAGTCTACAGCTCGATGAGCAGCAACCGCGAGTACTACCAGACCCAGGCCGAAATCCTCAAGTCCGAAGAACTGGCCCGTCGCGTCGTGGCCAAGATGAAACTCGTCGATCATCCGGTAATGGACCCGCGGCAGCAGCAGGATAGCGGCTTTTCGTTCAGAAAACTGCTGCCGGCTTCATGGCTGGGTGGCGACGATCCGTCCAAGTTCACTCCCGAGAAACTCCAGGCAGCGGTCATCGCCAGATTCAAGAAGGAATTGACCATCGAACTGGTCCGAAACAGCCAGTTGATCAAGATCAGCTACGAGAGCCATGACAAGGAGTTTGCCGCCAATGCTGCAAACTGGGTAGCCGACGGCTTCATCGAGGCGGACATGGATGCGCGCCTGGCGATGACGCAGAAGGCCGGTTCGTGGCTGACCGAACGGCTGACCGGATTGCGCAAGAAGCTGGAAGAATCGGAGCGGGCCTTGCAGCAGTTTCGTGAGCGCGAGCGGATCATCGACGCAAAAGGCGTGGCTCAGAGCGGAGCATCCAGGCAGCTCGAGCAGCTTTCGGAAGGGCTCGTATCCGCAAGGCAGAAAAGGGCGGAGGCCGAGGCCGCGTATCAGCAGGTGCAAAGTGCGCAGAAATCCAAGGTCGACCTCGAGTCGATACCGGCGATCCAAAAGAGCCCGATCTACATTCAACTCAAGAGCGTCGAATCCGCTGCAGAGGCCCGGTTGGCGGATGCGGCAAAGAAATACGGTCCGGACCATCCCAAGCGCCAGACCGCAGATGCCGAGCTTCGTGCGGCACGCGAAAACACCCATCGGCAGGTTGACACCATCACCACCAGTATCACCAAGGAATATGAACTTGCCCGCGCTCAGGAGTCTGCGGTGGAACGTGCTCTGTCACAAAGCAAGGGCGATATTCTGGGCATGAACCGCAAGGAATACGAACTCGGCATTCTCGAACGCGAAGTGGCGTCCAACAAGAGTCTGTACGAGATGTTCACTACCCGGATGAAGGAGACCAATGTCGCCGGCGACCTGCAGTCGCCGATCGCCCGTGTGGTCGACCCGGCTGTGGTCAGCAATGCCGCCTACAGTCCGAAAAAGCTCAGGATCATCGGCATCGCCGCGGTGGTTGGGTTGATCCTGGGCGTCATGCTGGCTTTGCTGCTGGAATATCTCGACAACACCATCAAATCCGCTGAAGACGTGGACACCAAGTTGCGCGAGTCGCTGCTGGGTCAATTGCCACGCATCAAGGGGAAAGTTGAGACGGGGGATCTGCAGATCGCCTTCATCAAGGACAAGGACCCGGGATTTTCGGAAGCGATACGCTCGATTCGAACCGGCGTGATGCTGTCCTCGATCGATGCTCCGCACAAGGTGCTGCTGGTGACGTCTTCGATTCCGGGTGAAGGCAAGACCTCGGTGGCGACGAACATCGCGCTCGCCTTGGGGCAGGTACGCAAGGTCTGCCTGATCGATGCGGACATGCGTCGTCCGACGGTGGCGAAGGTTCTCGGCGTCGATACGACCAGCAAGGGCCTGTCCAATCTGGTCTCGGGTTCCGACCCGACGTCGGAATGCCTGCACTTCAACAAGGAACTGGGAATTCACATCATTCCCAGCGGCGTCGTTCCGCCGAATCCACTGGAACTGCTTTCCTCCATCCGGTTTGCCGAGGCGATGAAGTGGCTCGAGGAAAGCTTCGATGTCATCATCATCGACAGCCCGCCGCTCCAACTGGTCAGCGATCCGCTGATCCTGTCGCAGTTCGCCCATTCGGTGATGTATGTCGTGAAGGCGGATTCCACTCCCTATCAGGTGGTGCTGGGCGGCCTCGAGCGCTTGCGCGATGCAAAGGCCCATATTCTCGGCATCGTCATCAACCAGATCGACAGGGAAAAGGCCGATCGCTATTACGGGTACGGAAAATACAGTGCCTACGGCTATGGCAAGCGATATAGCTACAGCAGCGGGTATTCTTCCAAGCGGGCGTGATCGACCTTCACTGCCACCTGCTGCCGGGGATCGACGACGGCCCCGAAGATCTGGCAACGGCATTGCAGCTTGCGCGCCACGCCGTTTCCGCCGGCATACGCAGTTCGGTCGTCACCCCGCACATGCATGTCGGGCGCTACAACAACAGCGCAGCGAATATTCGCGCAGCAGCGGCAGAATTCCAACGCATCCTCGATGTCGAGGGCATCGCCCTGCAGATACGGTGCGCGGCCGAGGTCAGACTGGATCATGAGATCCTGTCCTGGGTGGGCGAAGAACAGATTCCCTGGCTTGGCCAGTGGCAGGGCGAACGTGTCATGCTGCTCGAGTTTCCCCATGGCCACGTCCCTGTCGGCGCGGACAAGCTCGTGGTTTGGCTGCTGAAGCAAGGCATCCGTCCGATGATCGCCCATCCCGAACGCAACAAGGAAATCATGCGCAGTGTCGAAAAGCTGCTGCCCTTCATCCGGCTCGGTTGCCTGCTGCAGGTAACTGCCGGCGCCGTCGCTGGCGCCTTCGGCGAGGGCGCTCGCGCCCGGGCCGTTGATCTGCTGGACAAGGGCTGGGTAACCGTGCTCGCATCCGATGCCCACAACCTCGAAGCGCGCCGGCCCGAGCTGGAACCAGGTCGCATTGCGGCGGCGGCCATTGTCGGTGACGACGAGTCATGGAACCTGGTACGCCACCGGCCCGCCAGGATTGCCGGCCTGGAGGTGAATTGAGCGGGGCGGTTCTTTGGCGCGTGCCCCTTGTCCTGGGCCCGCTCGTGGGTTAGGGATTGTCCGGATTACCGGACGACCGCATTGTAGAATTCAGCCATGTTTATCGTGATCTTCGCGTTGGCACTGATCATCGTGTCCTCGCCATCTCCCTGTGCGCTTCCCATCCCGGGCGGCTGTTCGCTGGCGCACGGTTTCGTGATCGGCAATGCGCCTTATTTCCCGGGCACGATCGAGATCTGGAACTGCGCCGGCAAGACCATAGTCACTCTGAATCAGGTTCGTGACCTGCCGGAAGGGACCGGTCCGGTCACCCGCAATCACTTCTGTCCGGAACTAAGGCCAGGCGAACGCCTGATGGGATGCAGAGGCGAAGACGAGAACTTCGACGGAACAGTGGCGATCACGAGCGCCTCGGGAGGCGGCCGGCCGGATTTGCGGGAGGCGTGGTTGGCCGACACCGGGCAATGGAAGTTCGTTCCAGCCATGCGGACCGACCTGATCTGCAACCGCGGATTGACAGCCAACTGAGCGCCGGCCATCGGCAGCCGTCGGCGTTCAGCCGGAGACTTCGGTCAGGGCAAGTACAGGGACGCCTATCCCGCGCCATCGTCATCGTCGCGCAGGTTTCGGCTTGAAGAGTGGTTCCGGCGCTCGAAATTCAGCGCGATCCAGCCCAGCGCCAGGATGAACATGAAGGTCATGGCGTTCGAGGGTATCTGCAGGTTGAAATCGGTGGTGCTGTGAATCAGCATGGCACTAATGCCCATCACGGCGCCGAATGCGAGTCCGCGGGCCAGCGGATCACCGCGTAGGTACTGGGCTCGCAGCGCGGCGAACAGCGAAAGGCCGACGATCGCCCCAAGCAGCAGAATGCCGACGACCCCGGTTTCGGCGAGGAACTGCAAGTAGTCGTTGTGCGCATGGGTCAAGGTGAAGGCGAAGGGCACGTCCGGACCCGAGAACCGCGGAAACACCACATGGTAGGAGCCCAACCCGGAGCCGAATACCGGGAACGCCTTCCACATTTCCAGTGTATGTCCGGCGACGTCGTCGCGATCCTCGGTTGCGAGCGTGGTCTTCTCGATCCGCTCCACGACCTGGCTGGCACCGAAATAGGAACCGATGATCACGATGTCGATCACGATCAGACTCGTGATCAGGATCACCATCGACCGGGTTGCGCGCCGGGAAAAGGCCAAGCCGATCACTCCCGCCACCAGCAGGCTGGAAAAGAACGCCGTGTTGCCCATGCGCGATCGCGAAAGCACCAAGCCGATCACCATGCACACCAGGGCGAGGCGCAGGCGCATGCGCGGACCGAGCATCAGTTCGGCCGCATCGCGCAGGAACTGCCGGAGGTTGTGCGCCTTCCTTCCGGTGAGGTTTGCAATCAGCATGCCCAGGCCGACGGCAAGGCACATCTCCAGATAGCCGGCGAAGTGGTTGCGGTTGACAAATGTGCCGCGTGCCGGTTCCCCCGCCATTTCCAGTGCGGAGACGCCCCCATAGACTGCCTGTACGAGGCCGGAGATCACCAGGGTATAGGCTGCGATCCGGATGCGCTGCCGGGTCTCCAGCAGCGCCAGTGTCAGGAAGAAAAACAGCACGTAGGCGGTGCTCTTGAGTGTCGCGTGCAGTCCGCCGTGCAGGTCCAGCATCAGGGGGGCGAAAGCAGGCGTATCCGGGTGCGCGGCAAGGGCGTGGGCACGTGCCGTTTCCGGCGAGATTGCCGCCAGCCAGGCAATGGGCAGCGGCAGCCGTTGCAGCCAGACATAGGTAAGCCAAAGGGAGAGGCACAGCAGGACCGGCCAAGCTCCCCTCAGTATCGGGCCCGGATCGATCTTGCCACGGAAATATTGGCCCAGCCATGCGATGGACAGCGCAAACACCCACAATTCAGCCACGCCCCATGCCACCGGTCGATTGCTGCCGAATGGCAGCGGCAGCCACAGGATCAGCAGCAGGTAGGCGGCAAACGCCACTGTGGGGGCATGCCGTTTGCGGCGGGTGCTCATGACGGGGGCCGTGGGCAAGGCCTGCCATCGGCCGATGTCGGCGCCTTTGGATCGCAGGCAAGATCTGGGCGGTTATAGTCCCGAGCGATGCGATTGACAGACCCGACATCCCGCTGCACGGCCCGATCGCGCATCTGCAGAATGCCCTCGCGCTGCGCCGGGCTGGCCCGATCCCAGGCGCCCAGCCCGAGCTGCAGGCCTATCATGAGGACCGGAGACTCCCACGGCCCATAACGTGCCGACTGCTCCAGGGCGGCATAGAATTCGCTGTCGATCTCGCCCAGGGATTGCTTCGCCAGCGCCAGATTGCCCCAGGTATGGGAGGACGTCGGCCGCTGCCGCAGAGTCCTGCGGAAACTGGCATGGCTGTCGCGCACTGCCGTCACAGCCACCTGCGGGTCGGTGGCGCCGCGAACCGTCTCGAATTGCATCGCGCCCATGAATTCGAGGGCCCATGCATTTTCCGGCGCGATCGACAGGGCTCGCCCCAGCCGCTCGATGACCTGCGGCAGCGCCTTCGCGTCCCGCCTGAACCCGGGACGTGACCATGCCTCGATTTCAAGCGCGGCAGTGTGGGTGTAAAAGTCCGATAGCGTCTGCCGCGCGGCGAGCAAGAAAAGCGCGCAGAGGGCGGCAATCAGCAGGACCGACAGCCTGCGCATCATGCCCACGTCCGGCCTTCGGCCGCATCTGCTTCAATCATTGGACGATTCCTGCGGACGAAAAAAAGCCCGGCGGCAATGCGCCGGGCTTTTCTTGCCGCTACTCCGTCAGCAACCGCTGGGGCCGCAGTTCGGGAGCGGCGGCGGGATGACAGGCACAACGACCGGAGCCGGTTCGGGTGCGGGTGCGGGTGCAACAACCACTGCAACTGCAGCGTTGCCGGCATCGGCGGTTGCTGTCGTCGTTGTCGTTACGGCAGTATTGACCGTAGTCGTTGCGGCTGCGATTTGCGCCGCCGTTGCGCCTGCCGCGGTCGCCGTAGTTGCTGCCGTCGCTGCCGTGGTCGCTGCCGTTGCCGCCGTGGTCGCCGCCGTATTGGCGGTGGTGGCCGCTGCCGCTGCCGCCTGCAGGCTGCCCGGGCCAGTGGCCGCCGTGGTGGTGGCCACGATGGTCACCGCGGTCTGTGCTGCCGCAGCGATCGCCTGCGCGCTCGCTGCGTTGGCCGCCGCCTGCGCCGCTGCCGCTGCAATGGCTGCCGCTTGCGGATTGGTCGCCGTGGCGGCCTGGGTGGCAGCCGTCTGCGCTTGTGTCGCCGCCGTATTGGCGCGCGCCGCCGCCGCATCGGCGGCCGCAACGGTGGCGGTCGTCGCCGCCAAGGAGGCGTTCACCATGTTCGTAACACCCGTGAAGCTAAGCACAGCCGTGGCCGCAACGGCTTGCAGTTGCGCCTTGGCCGTGGCAGCAACCGCCGTTGGGGATGCCGTTATGGGCAGTGCGGCGGGCTTGGCTGCCGTTGTCACGAGCGCAGCGATCGCCTGCTGGGTTGCGGCCAATGCCGTCTGTTGTGCTTTGGTGGCCACCGCCTGCTCGGTCGCCGCCGCCGCCGCCGCCCTGGCCGCCTCGGCCGCTGCCGCCGCCTTTTGCGCCACTGTGGCAGTCGCGCTGGCTGCTGCCGCTTTCGCTGCTGCTGCAGCTGCTGCCGCCTTGTCAGCCGCAACCTTGGCATCGTCCACCGCCTTCGATGCCGCCGCCGCCGCCTGCGTTACCACCGGGAAGTTGTTCGGCATGTTGATGGCCGCTGCGACGTTGAGGAAGGCCTGCACCGCAGCGGGAGCGTTGGCGATCGGGCTTACGGCAATGGAGGTCGAGGTGCCGAACTGGCCTTGATTGACGTTCACCGTACCGAGGGTGCTGGCGATGGTCAACGCGCCTTGCACCACCGAAGCGGCCGCCACCTGGTTGTTTTCAACCAGCAGCGAAATGTCGGTACCGCGGATGCCGATGGTCGCCGTACCCGCCGCCAGCCTCATGCCCCTGGGGTTGTTGGCTCCGATCAAGCCGGAAACGAAACGCAGACCGCCCTTAAGAAAGGCGAACGCCGCCGAACTGGTTTCGACGCTCTTCGGGTTGTAGTTGTATTGATCGACGCGGAACGCCGAGTTAGGCTGCAGGGCGGCCAACTGGCCGTCCTGGAACTTCAGGATTACCTTGCCGTCCTTGCCGGTATCGAAGGTGGTGCCAGCCTGAAAGACATCGCCGGCGCGGACCGGCGTCGGGGCGCTGCCCTGTTTGGTCGCCGTGACGGTGCCCGACATTTCATGCACATAGCCCGCCTGGGCCCAGACCGAAGACGCACCCACCAGCGCAAACAGTGCCAGCAGGGCAAAAACAAATGACCGGTAACCGGATTTCAGACAGTCCATGATGGTATCCATAAATTCACCCACGAAGTATTTCGGAACCGGCGTCAAGTAGCCGCCCAACGAACCCACGCAATTGCGTACGCAGATAGCTTTTTACCAAAAAATGCGGTCTTTGGGGAATCAAGTTGTGACAAAGTTCCGCCGCACCACCAAATGTTGTCATTCCGCCCGTCTTCCCGTTCCCGGAAACCGACCCGGCGGAGTGTCGAGGCAAGCCAGCTGGCCGGGGGACGGGAATACCTTGCGACAAACCTTGGTTTCGGTCCGCGGCGCCGGGTGTCCCGTTGGCCAGTTGGTGGCCTCATGTGCTGACTCCAGTCGGCCAAGTCTGCGCCTATCCTTGTAGAATATTGCGCATGAATCCATCCCAAGACACCCGCATCGCCATCATCGGCCTCGGCTACGTGGGCCTGCCGCTTGCCGTCGAATTCGGCAAGATAATGCCGGTCACCGGCTTCGACATCAAGCAGGGCCGTATAGACGAGCTCCGGGGCGGCCACGACAATACCCGCGAAGTCGAGCCGGCCGAACTGACCGAAGCGAAGCACCTGAGTTTCACGGCCGATCCGGAGCAGTTGCGAAATTGCAACGTCTTCATCGTCACGGTGCCGACTCCGGTCGATAACGCGCAGCGGCCGGACCTGACGCCGCTGATCAAGGCATCGGAAACCGTCGGCAAGGTCATGCCCAGGGGCGCCGTCGTCATCTACGAATCCACCGTCTACCCCGGCGCCACGGAAGAAGTCTGCGTTCCGCTGCTGGAGAAGCATTCCGGCCTCACGTTCAACCGCGACTTTTTTGCCGGCTACAGCCCCGAACGCATCAACCCGGGCGACAAGCAGCACCGCCTGCCCACCATCAGGAAAGTCACTTCCGGCTCGACGCCGGAGATCACCGACTTCGTCGATGCGCTGTATCGCAGCATCATCACCGCCGGCACCCACAAGGCCAGCTCGATCAAGGTTGCCGAAGCCGCCAAGGTGATCGAGAACACCCAGCGCGATCTGAACATCGCCCTGATGAACGAACTCTCCCTGATTTTCCATCGCCTCGGCATCGATACCCTCGAAGTCCTCGAAGCGGCGGGCAGCAAATGGAACTTCCTGCCGTTTCGTCCCGGCCTGGTCGGCGGCCACTGCATCGGGGTCGATCCCTACTACCTGACGCACAAGGCGCAGGAGATCGGCTACCACCCCGAAGTCATCCTCGCCGGCCGGCGCATCAATGACAGCATGGCGGGCTATGTTGCCGACGAAGTCATCAAGCTCATGACGAAGCGCAAGATGCAGGTGGTCGATTCAAGAATCCTCATTCTCGGCCTGACCTTCAAGGAAGGCTGCCCGGACTTGCGCAATACCAAGGTCATCGACATCGTGCGCGAACTCACCGGCTATCACGCCAGGGTCGACATCTACGACCCGTGGATCGACGTCGCCGAAGCCGAGCATGAATACCGGGTCACACCGCTCAAGGACAAGCCGCAGCAGGGAACCTACGACGCCATCGTCCTTGCCGTGGCCCACCCGGAATTTCTGCAGCTGGGCGCTGCCGGCATTCATGCCCTGGGCAAGGCGGAGCATGTGCTCTACGACGTGAAATCCCTGCTGGGCAAAGCCGAGGCCGATGGCCGTCTTTGACCGGAGCGGCCACGAGCGCTGCCCGGTCGCAGTCGGGTCGCTTCGAGTCGCCTGACAGGCGGAGATGAAGCTTCTATTCCTGCACCAGAACTTTCCGGCGCAATTCCGTCATGTTGCCGCGCATTTTGCGGCGAATCCTGCGCATCAGGTTATCGCGGTCGGTGAAAACGACAATCTGAAACGAGCAATCGCCGGTGCGCTCTTGCATCCCGGAATCCGGTTGTGTCCGTATCCGGCTCCGCAACCCTCGGGCAAGGCAAGCCATCCCTACCTGCAGGGCTACGATGCAGCGGTACGCCGCGGACTGACGACTGCCAACTGCGTCGGACAGCTGAAGGCAAGCGGTTTCCGGCCCGAACTGATCGTCGCGCATCCGGGGTGGGGCGAAGCGTTGTTTCTTCGCGACGTGTTTCCCGAGGCCCGGCTGGTGCTCTACGCCGAGTATTACTACCATGCGACCGGCGCCGACGTGGGCTTCGATCCCGAATTTCCGGCGGTCGCTGATGACCGGTTCCGTCTCAGGGTCAAGAACACGACGCAATGGATGAGCATGGAAAATGCCGATCTCCTGATCGCTCCGACACGCTGGCAGCAAAGCCGTTTTCCCCGGCTGATCCAGGATCGTATCCAGGTCGTGCATGACGGCATCGATACGCGTCATGTAGCGTCGAATCCCTTCGCGCGGATATCCCTGGCCAACGCCGGCATCACGCTCGGCGCGGACGACGAAATCATCACCTATGTCGCGCGCAACCTCGAGCCCTACCGGGGTTTCCATATTTTCATGCGCGCGCTGCCCGCGCTGCTCGAGCTGCGGCCGAAGGCCCGCGTGCTGATCGTCGGCGGCGACCACGTCAGCTACGGCACCAGGCCCGCCGACGGCAGGACGTGGCGCAGCAAGATGCTCGACGAAGTCGGTAGCCGCATCGACCCGGGCCGGGTGCATTTTCTGGGCCGCCTGCCCTACGCCGACTACCTGCGCCTGCTGCAGATATCGACGGCGCACGTCTACCTGACCTATCCCTTCGTTCTCTCCTGGTCGCTGCTGGAGGCGCTGTCCGCCGGATGCATGGTAGTCGGCTCGAGGACGGCGCCGGTCGAGGAAGTCATCCGCCATGGCGAGAACGGCTGGCTGGTGGATTTCTTCGATCATCAGGCGCTCGCCGAAAAGCTGGCCGAGGCCGTCGAGCGGCGGGATCAACTGCAGCAGATCCGTGCCGCAGCCAGGAAAACGGTGGTGGAGAACTTCGATCTGCAGAGTCGTTGCCTGCCGCGGCAGGTGGAATTGCTGCAGGAGCTTGCCGGCTAGCTTTCTCCCCGGCGATCAGCTCTCCCGCAGCGCCCGCCGGATGCCGCCGATCAGCGGGTCGAGCCACAGCTCCAGCGGCGTGCGTTCGCGGGTGGTGATGTAGGCAGCGATCGGCAGGCCCGGCCGCATCTCGAAATTCAGCGGTGCCTCCGGCTTCAGCTCGACATGAACCGTGAAGTACTTTGTCTGCGCATTGGCCGGATCGGTGATCAGGTCGGACGACACCATCGACACCTTGCCGTGGATCAGCGGCGTCACGCGGCGGTTCATGCCGCTGAATTCGACCTCCACGGGTTGCCCGACGCGCACCTCGTCGACGTCGCCCGGGCTGATCCGCGCCTCGGCGATCAGCGCGGATTTTTCAGGCGTGATTTCGAGGATGGTTTCGCGCGGGCCGACCACACCGCCCTCGGTGTGCACGCGCGTGGCATTCACGATGCCGTCGGCCGGGGCGAGCAGGATACGCTTCTTCAGGCTGTCCTTGAACGGCAACTGGCGCTCCTGCAGGTTGAGGATGCGCGTCTGCGTCTCGACCATGTCGCGCGAGTTCTCGGCGTAGCGGTTGGTGGTGATCTGGCTCAGGCGCAACTGGATGTCGGCCAGCTTCTGCCGGGCCTGCGCGTTCAGCGACTCGTACTCGAACTTCTTCTCTTCCTTTTCCGATACCGAACGGCGCGCATCCAGCATGCGCACCGGCGCCACGAATTTCTTCTCGACCAGGCCGGCATAGGATTGTTCCTGCTCGCGCAGATAACCCAGCGACGCGTCGGCCGCTGCCAGTTGCCGGCTCAGGCTGGCGATCTCGGCCTGGGTCTGCTCCCGCTGTTCGGTCAGGCGTGCGACTTGCTCGCGCATCAGCGCGCTACGCGCTTTGAAATGGTCCTCCTCGCGCTGCAGGATGCGCTGCAGGTTCGGGTCGCCCTTGCGCGCGAGGAGGGTTTCCGGGAAGCGGATCTTCGGCGCGTTGTCGATTTCCGCCTGCAGGCGGGCCAGCTTGGCCAGTTCGGCGTCGAGCTGGTCGTTCACGATCGACAGCGACGAGCTGGCCTCGGTGTCCTCGAGTTCGACCACCGGCTGCCCCGCCGCGACATGCTGGCCATCCCTGACCAGGATGCGGCGCACGACGCCGCCTTCGAGATGCTGCACCAGTTTCGTGTTGGCCTCGACCTTGATCACGCCCGGCGCGATTACGGCGCCGGATAGCGTCGCCAGCGCCGACCACAGGCCACCGATGCCGAAAGTCACCGCCAGCGCGATGCTGGTGAGGCGCACCATGTGCTTGAGCTCGAGCTCGGTTTGCGGGCGCGAGAAATTGTCGACGGTATCGGTTGCGGAAGTGGGCGATGTCATGGCGGTCCGGGGCACGCGGTCAGGCGGGCAGGGCTCTCACGTTCGATTCCGGACCACGCGGCTGGCGGGCCAGTTGCTTCGCCGTGCCGTCCTGCAGCAGCAGCAGGCGATCCATGCGATCGACCAGCGCCGGCGTATGCGAGATCACGATCAGGGTCGCCAGACGCTTCTCGCGAATTTCGGCCAGCAGCTTGAGCAGACGTTCCTTCCCCGCCTGGTCCAGGCTGGCATCCGGCTCGTCGAGCACCACCAGTTTCGGCGAGCCGAACAGCGCACGCGCCAGACCGACCATTTGCCGCTGCCCGCCGGAAAGGTTGAGGCCGCCCTCGGTCAGCACGGCCTGGAAGCCCCCCGGAAGCCGCGCCACCAGGGGCGTCAGGCCGACCAGTTCGGTGACGCGGGTGATCTCCTCCGAATGTTCGGACGGATCCTGCATGCGGGCGATGTTTTGCGCCAGCGTGCCGGCGAACAACTCCACATCCTGCGGCAGGTAGCCCAGTTGCCGCCCCAGCGCGCTGCGCTCGTAGTGACGCACGTCGTAGCCGTCGAGGCGGACCTTGCCCTGCACCGGCGGCACCAGTCCCAGCATGATGCGCGCCAGCGTCGATTTGCCCGAGCCGCTCGGTCCCACCAGCCCCAGAGCCTGCCCCGCCTGCAGTCCGATCGACACATCGGCAAACAGCATTGCGTTCGGTCCGAAGCCGAAACTCACGTGCTCGACTTCGATGCCGCCGGCAATGGCCGGCAGGGCCACGTCCTGCTCCCGGCCCGCGGGGGGGGCGTTCTTGATCAGCAGGTTCTCCAGGCGCTCGTAGGCGTTGCGCGCTTCGACGAAGCCCTTCCAGCCGGAAATCGCCATCTCGACGGGGCCGATCGCCCGCGCCACGATGATCGTGCCGGCGATCATGATGCCCGGCGAAAGATTGTAGGCAACCACCAGCCAGGCGCCCGTGCCCAGCATCGCCACCTGGATCAGCGTCCGCGTCGCCTTGGTTGCCGACACCAGCGCATGCGAATGATCCTGCGCGTTCTTCAACTGGCCCATTGCCGTATCCGCGAGGTTCTGCCAGAGCCGCAGCATGGTCGGCTTCATCCCCAGCGCGTGGACGATTTCGGCATTGCGCACCGAGGTCACCGCCATCTGCTGCACTTTCGCTCCGGCCGCGTTGGCGTTGGTGAACAGCGGGTAGGTGACCCGTTCGTCGATCAGCGCCAGCACCATCAGCACGGCGATTCCGATCAGCGTTACCACTCCCAGCACCCACGAAAAGGCGAAGATCAGCGCGGTGAACAACGGCGCCCAAGGCGAATCGAAAATCGAGATCAGGTGCGGGCTGGACAAATAGTTGCGCAGCGTGGACACATCGCGCACCAGTTCGGCGCCGCGTCCCTGCTGCGCCTGCAACTGGAAATCATGCACGCGGTCCAGCACCTTCGGCGCGAGGTCCTGCTCCAGCAGGTACCCGGCGCGGGACAGCAGCTTCGAGCGAATCTGGTCGAAGAAAGTCTGTGCCCCGATCATTACCACCGTGATCAGCGTCAGCATGCCCAGCGTATGCAAGTTGCCGCTGACCAGCACCCGGTCGAACACCTGCATCATGTAGATCGGCGTGGCGAGGATGAAGAAGTTGATGAAGAAGCTCAGAAACCAGGCGAACGCAAGCCAGCGCTTGATCGGTGTCAGCAGCAGGAAGCGGGGTGGGGTGGTCATGAGTCTCGCGGGGAAAATGGTTCGCCCGGCAGTATAGAGGGTTCACCCGATCTCGGGAGGCATGAACTCGCAAGCCGCTGCGCCGCGAGTCAAGAGTCGACGCTGGCGGTACGGCGATTCCGGCGCACCGGAACGGATCGCCTTCTGGTCATGCCGGCCCGGGCCAGCCAAAACGCGCCGTGTGCGCCACCGCAGCCGTCATCGGACGACTGATGCAATAATGCCCGCATGCAAACTGCTTCCGGAAAACTGTGGCGCGCTCTGCGCGATTCCCCCGCACAAGTGCAAACCTGGCTGGATCTGGCTCAATGCTATGCCGACCGCAAGCTTCCCTGGCAGGCGGCGTATGCGGAACGCCAAGCCGCACGCTTGGCTTCCCGCCCGGGAGGCGGCAGCGGCGGTTCGGGCCTGCGTCGGGACCACGGCACGACAGGCGACGACAGCCTCCTCGGCCAGGCAAGCCTCGACGGCGCGGCGCGGATCATCGAAGACTTCGTCGGCGCGCTCCAGGAAGACCCCGGCGACTGGCTGACCTGGCTCTATCTGGCCCGGCTGCGCGACATGGCGGATTCCGCCCCGCCGCAACGGAACGCGAAGACGATGCGGCCCGATGTCCGGAAAGCCCTGGAACGCGCCCGCCAACTGGAGATCATTCCCGGCGAGTCCCTGCACTGGCTCGGTGTCTGGCGCCTCAATGCCGGCGATGCGGCCGGTGCCGTTGCGGCGCTGTCGCAACTGGTCGACCTGCGACCGTTGCGGCATGGTTCGATGATGTATCTCGGCGAAGCGCTGCTGCGCGTCGGTAACGTCGCCGCGGCCGAAAGCGCCTTCACCCGCGCCTCGCTATCCTCCAATCCGGACTTCCTCCAGACTCTCGCGGCGCGGGTTTATGCCAACAACTACTGGCCCGAGGCCATCGGCATTTTGCGCAAGCTCCTCGATCTGCGCCCGGACAGCATACCGGCGCTGGCGCTGCTGGCCAAGGTGCATTGGGAGGTCTATGAACTGAGCCAGGCGCAGGAGGTTTGCCGGCGGATACTGAAGCTGGAGCCGGGAAATCAGGATGCGACGCTCATGCTTGCCGCCTTGCCGGGCCGCATGGGAGACGCCCATGCCCATCTGGCCGCGGTGCAGGCCGAATACGCGGCGGGCGATCCGCAGTCGCGCCTGGCGTCCAGCATCGCCATGGCCTCGCTCTACCACGACGAGCTCTCCGCGTCCGAGGTCGCTGCCCTGCACCGGCGGCTGTGTGCGCCGATCGCCGCTGCCCATTCGCCGCGAACCGAGTTTGCCAACGAACGGACCACTTCCCGCCGCTTGCGCATCGGCTATGTCAGCGGCGATTTCCACCGCCAGCACCCGGTGAATCTCTTCATGCTGCCGGTGCTGCTGCGCCACGACCACGCTGCGTTCGAGATCTTCGTCTACCACACCGGCACCATGCACGACCAGTACACCCGGCGCGCACGCGAAAGCGCCGACCGCTGGCTGGAAGCCGGGGCGCGCGACGACGATGCCTTGCAGGCGGCCATCGTCGCCGACGGCATCGACATCCTGGTCGATCTGGCCGGCCACACATCCACCCACCGCCTGGGCGTCTTCGCCAAGCGCGCGGCGCCGGTGCAGGCGACTTTCCTGGGCTATCCGCATTCGACGGGTCTGCCGACCCTCGACTGGATCATCGGCGACGCCGTTGTCACGCCGGCCGCGCACGCGGATCTGTTCAGTGAAGGCATTGCCCAATTGCCGGGCAGCGTATTCTGCTGGGCGCCGGTCGACGACTACCCCCTGCCGGTCGCCCGCCCTGCCGATGCGCCGGTGGTATTCACCTCGTTCAACAACGC
The DNA here is from genome assembly GCA_030247575.1 of Sulfuritalea sp. Lineage (GTDB taxonomy): Bacteria > Pseudomonadota > Gammaproteobacteria > Burkholderiales > Rhodocyclaceae > Sulfuritalea. The sequence continues at coordinate 21,439 of JAOTRV010000025.1, read as the reverse complement.
CATGAAGCTCTCGCCGCGCAGCATCGCCCTCTGGGCGCGGGTGCTCAAGGCGCTGCCCGACTCACGGCTGCTGCTCAAGGCGCCGTCCTTCCGCGACGAGGCCGTGCGCCGGCGTTTCGCCGACTTGTTCGCCGGCCAGGGTATCGCCAGGGATCGCATCGAGTTTCGCGGGCCCACCGGCCTCGCCGACATGATGCAGGAGTATGGCGATGCCGACATCGCGCTCGACCCCACGCCCTACAACGGCGGCACCACCACCCTGCAGGCCCTGTGGATGGGGGTGCCCGTGATCACCCTGGCGGGCGGCAATTTCGTCTCGCGCATGGGGGCCAGCTTCCTGCAAACCCTCGGCCGGCCCGAGTGGGTTGCCGCGGACGAGGACGGCTACGTCGCACGGGCCGTCGCGCTGGCCGGCTCGGTGGACAGTCTGCGTTCCAGGCGCGCTGAACTGCGCGCCGCATTGCTCGCCTCGCCGCTGTGTGACATCGCTTCCTACACACGGCATTTCGAAAACCTGCTGCGACGCATGTGGGATAGCCATTGTTCGGGACGCGGGGAAAGATTACTTGCCGTGGACCACGCGACGCGCCAAAATCCCGCTCACCCAACTTCATCGACCTGAACGGAATACACATGGCCAAGAACGCCAGCAAAACCAAAGAAAGCACCGCCGCACCGGCCGCCGCCGCAGCTGCGGATACCCCGCCGCGGGACCTCGAAATCACCACCTCGCGCCAGTTCCTCGCCTGGCTGGCGGAGCAGAAGCTCTCGATTGCGCTTACCACCTACCAGATCGGCAAGCTGTTCTTCCTGGGCTTGCGGGGCAACGCCGAACTTTCCGCCTTCGAGCGCAGCTTCAACCGCTGCATGGGCCTCTGCGCTACACCCAACGGGCTGTGGATGAGCAGTCTGTACCAGGTCTGGCGCTTCGAGAACCTGTTCGCCAAGGGCGAAACCCAGGATGGCTATGACGCCCTGTATCTGCCGCAGGTGGGCTACACCACGGGCGACCTCGACATCCACGACATGGCGGTCGATGCCGATGGCAAGCTGGTCTTCGTCAATACCCTGTTCGGTTGCCTCGCCACCGTCAGCGATACGCACAGCTTCAAGCCCCTGTGGCGGCCGCCGTTCATCAGCAAACTGGCGGCCGAGGATCGCTGCCACCTGAACGGCCTCGCCATGAAAGACGGCCGTCCTGCTTACGTCACCGCCGTCGGCGCCTCCGACGTGGTCGACGGCTGGCGCGAGCATCGTGTCGGTGGCGGCATGGTGATCGATGTCGCCAGCAGCGAGACCGTGGTCGGCGGCCTGTCCATGCCGCATTCGCCGCGCTGGCACCAGGGCAAATTGTGGCTGCTCAATTCCGGCACCGGCGATTTCGGCTACGTCGATGCCAAGGCCGGCAAGTTTGAGCCGGTGACATTCTGCTCCGGCTACATGCGCGGCCTCGCCTTCCACGGCGACTATGCCCTGGTCGGCCTGTCGCGGCCGCGGCACAACAAGACCTTCAGCGGCCTGCCGCTGGACGATAACCTGAAGGCCAAGGGCGCCGAACCGCGCTGCGGCATCCAGGTCATCGACCTGCGCAGCGGCGACATCGTGCACTGGGTGCGCTTCGAAGGCATGGTCGAGGAGCTCTACGACGTCGTCACCTTGCCCGGCATCCGCCGCCCCATGGCGCTGGGCTTCAAGACCGACGAGATCCGGCGGGTGCTCAGCATCGAGGAATAGGGCGCGGCCGCCCCGTATCGCGACTGTCGGCTGGCCGGGCGCGGGTCACGAAACTGTCACGGCAACCTTGGAGAATCGTTCCGCAGCCACGGTTGCGGCGTCGCAGCATCGCGGATGCGTTAAATTTCAAGCATCGTATTGACAAGTACTTTGCGTAATTGTCAAATCGCACGTATCCGCAATTGATAAATTAACGTCGAAACCTGAACACGAAGGAGCTTCGCCATGGCTGACATACTTCTCTCCGATATCGCTGTCGGTTCTGGCGGTTTTGTAATCAACGGCGAATGCTCCGGCGATTCGGATATGCTTTTTTCCAAGGTCATCGCCAGCGCCGGCGATGTTAACGGTGACGGCTTCGACGATCTCATCGTCGGCGCACCGGGGTGGAGCGATTCCCGCAGCTTTTACTACAACAGTCACGAAGGCCGCGCCTACGTGGTTTTCGGTGGCAGCGCCAATCCGGGACCGATAAATCTCTCTGCCATAGCGTCCGGCATCGGCGGCTTCGCGATCCGCAGTTCGGACAATTCCGACCGCATTGGAAGCAGCGTTTCCGGTGCCGGCGACATCAATGGCGACGGCCTGGCCGACCTGCTTGTCGGCGCGGCGTATGGCAACGGCTTTGTGGTCTTCGGCAAGACCGATGGCAATGCCGTCAATATTGCGACGGCGCCCGACGGTAGCGGCGGCTATGTCACGACGGTGGCCAACGGTTCGGGCGGCTTTGTCCTTTCCGGAGGTTATTCAATTCAGTCGAAAGACGTCGCCGACGCGGGCGACGTCAATGGCGACGGCCTCGCCGACCTGATTGTCGGCAACTCCAGTGACAACCAGTCCTATGTCGTATTCGGCCGCAGCAACAACGGCTCCGATATCAATCTCGCCAGCCTCGGCAGCGGCGGTTTTACGATCAACGGCGAATGCACCTCCGATTTTTCCGGTTTCAGCGTGGATGGCGCCGGCGATGTCAATGGCGACGGCCTGGCCGACCTGATCGTCGGCGCGCGCGGCAACGACGCCGGCGGGGGCAATTATGCCGGCCGTAGCTACGTGGTCTTCGGCCAGACTGCCAATACGGCGATCAATCTTTCGGCGGTGGCCGCCGGAGGCGGCGGCTTCGCCCTTACCGGCGAAACTGGCGGCGACCAGAGCGGCTTCAGCGTCGCCGGTGCCGGCGACGTCAATGGCGACGGACTGGCCGACCTGATCATCGGCGCCCGTGGCTACGATGTCGATGGCATTTCTATTGGTCGCAGTTACGTGGTCTTCGGTCGTACCGACAATCCGGCCAACCTCAGCCTGTCGACCGTCGCCGGCGGCAGCGGCGGTTTCGCCATCAACGGCGAATCCGACGGCGGCCAGAGTGGCTGGAGTGTCGCCGGTGCCGGCGATGTCAATGGCGACGGCCTCGCCGACCTGATCATCAGCGCGCCTACCAGCGACGCAGGCGGCAACGATGCCGGGCGCAGCTATGTGGTCTTCGGCAAGTCCGAAAGTAACCCCTCCTATGTGAATGTGGATCTTTCGGCGGTAGCCGGTGGCACGGGCGGCTTCGCCATCACCGGCGAGAACGCAGCCGGCCAGAGCGGTCGCGTCGTGGCCGCCGCGGGCGACCTCAATGGTGACGGCCTGGCCGACCTGGTCGTCAGCGCACCAAATAGCAATAGCTATACCGGCCGCAGCTATGTGATCTACGGCGCCACCGACGGCGCCTTCTCGCCGACCGCCGTGGACCAGATGGGCGACAGTGGCAATAACACTCTTCTCGGGACGTCGGGGAACGACAACATCGTGGCCGGCGCCGGCAACGACACCCTGATCGGCGGCGGTGGCGTCGATGTGCTCTACGGCGGCGCCGGCGACGACCGCATTGAACTGGGCGGCCCCAACTTCATTTATCTCGGTAGCGGATGGGGTACCGATCAAGGCAACATGGCGCGCGTCGATGGCGACGGCGGCATCGACACCCTGGCAATAGTCGGCGGTGGCGTCACGGCGGATCTGACCGCCATTGCCAACCAGGGCGCCGCAACGCCCGGTGTCGCGTCGAGCATCGAGTCGATCGAACGCATCGACCTCACCGGCAGCGGCAACAATACCGTCGTGATCGGCGCCGCCGATGTCGTCGACATGGCCGGCATGAACAGCTTCAACTCCGGCAACGGCTGGACCGGGCTCGGCGCAGTGGTGGCGAAGCACCAGGTCATCGTCACCGGCAACGCCGGCGACAAGGTAAACCTTGCGGACCCTGCCAACTGGACCCAGGCCGGCACCGCCAGCGACGGCAGCACCAGCTATGCCATCTGGAACCATAACGGCACGCCCGCGCAATTGCTGGTGGCCACCAGCGTCCTGGTCAAGGACATTGCCGACTTCGCCTCCGGCAGCGGCGGCTTCGTCATCAATGGCGAGTGCAGCGGCGACCGCGCCGGCTTCAGCGTCGCCAGCGCCGGCGATGTCAACGGCGATGGCCTGGGCGACCTCATCGTCGGTGCGAGAGACCATGACACCGGGGGAACTTCTGTCGGGCGCAGTTACGTCGTCTTCGGCCAGGCTGGCGGCGGCGCGATCAATCTCTCGGCGCTCGGCAGCAGCGGCTTCGCCATCACCGGTGAATCGGCTTACGACTACAGCGGAAACAGCGTCGCGGGAATCGGCGACATCAATGGCGACGGCCTCGCCGACCTGTTGGTCGGCGCTCCCGGCAAGAACGGTAGCGGCAGTGCCGGCCGCAGCTATGTGGTCTTTGGCAAGGCCGACGGTGCGGCGATCTCTCTCTCGGGCCTCGGCAGCGGCGGTTTTGCCATCCACGGCGAGTGCGCGAATGATAACGCCGGCTTCAGCGTCGCTGCCGCCGGCGACGTCAACGGCGACGGCCTGGCCGATATGATTGTCGGCGCTCGCCTCAACGATCAGGTCGGCAACTACGCCGGGCGCAGCTATGTGGTTTTCGGCCAGACGGCCATGGGAGCGGTCAATCTGTCGGCGGTCGCGACGGGCAGCGGCGGCTTTACCATTACCGGCCAGACCACCACCGACCAGAGCGGATTCAGCGTGGCCGGTGCTGGCGACGTCAATGGCGACGGCCTCGCCGACCTGATCGTCGGGTCGCCAGGCAACAACGGGAGTACCGGCCGCAGCTACGTGGTCTTCGGCCGGTCCGACAACCCGACCAACATCGACCTTTCGACCCTCGGTAGCGGCGGCTTCGCCATCACCGGCCAGGCGGTCAATGACAATAGCGGCAAGGCTGTCGCTGCCGCAGGCGACGTCAATGGCGACGGCCTGGCCGACCTGATCGTTGCGGCGGAGGGCAACGATGCCGGCGGTAGCAACGCAGGGCGGGCCTATGTGGTCTTCGGCACGACCAACACCGCGGCCATCAACCTCTCGGCGGTGGCCACCGGCAGTGGCGGCTTCGCCATCACCGGCGAGACCGCGCAGGATGGTGTTGCGAGGAATATCGCTGCCGCCGGCGACGTCAATGGCGACGGCCTGTCCGATCTGATCGTCGGCGTTTATCGCAACGATGCCGGCGGCAACGAAGCCGGGCGCACTTACGTGGTCTTCGGCCAGACCGGCGGCACAGCCGTCAATCTCTCGGCGGTCGCCGCCGGCAACGGCGGCTTCGCCATCACTGGCGGCACAACCTACGGCGCAAGCGGCTATAGCGTCGCCGCCGCCGGCGATGTCAACGGCGATGGCCTGGCCGACCTCATAGCTTCCGACAAGGATGGCGCGGGCCACAGCTACGTCATCTTCGGTGGGACCAACGGTATCTTCGCCCAGACGGCGGTCGACCAGCTCGGCACCACGGGCAGCGACACACTCACCGGCGGTGCCAACGGCGAAACGCTGGTGGCCGGTGCCGGCAACGACACGCTGATCGGCAACGGCGGCGCCGACGTGCTGCACGGCGGTGCCGGCAACGACGTGTTCCGGCTCGATGCGGGCAACGTCGCCAATCTCAGCACGGGCGTCACCGGCGGCAACCTGGCCCGCGTCGATGGCGGCAGCGGCATCGATACGCTGGCAACAGTCGGCGCTGGCGTCACGGTGAATCTCGGGGCCATCGCCAACCAGGGCGGCGCCACGGCGTCCTCCGCCTCGCGCATCGAATCCATCGAACGTGTCGACCTCACCGGCAGCGGCAGTAACAGCCTGGTGATCACGGCCGCCGATGTCGTCGACATGGCCGGCATGAACAGCTTCAACAACGGCAATGGCTGGAGCGGGCTCGGCACCACGGTGAGCAGGCACCAGCTCGTGGTCGACGGCAATGCCGGCGATGCAGTGTATTTCGCCGATGCCGGCAACTGGACCCAGGCCGGCACGGTTACCAACAACGCGATCACTTATTCCGTCTTCAATCACAACAGCGTCGCGGCCCAGGTGCTGGTGCCCGATGTCCTGCTGCCCTGGATCGACCTGAGCGATGTTGCTGCCGGCAGCGGCGGCTTCGTCATCAACGGCGAGATCAGCAACGACAGAAGCGGCGCCAGCGTGGCGAGCGCCGGCGATGTCAACGGCGACGGCCTTGGGGATCTCGTCGTCGGGGCCTACGGCGGCGGCGCCTTTGCCGGGCGCAGCTATGTGGTTTTCGGCCAGACCGGTACCACCGAAATTGATCTTTCGGCAATAATCAACGGCACGGGCGGCTTCGCCATCAACGGCCAGTGTGCCGGTGACTTCAGCGGCTTCAGCGTGGCGGGCGCCGGCGATTTCAACGGCGACGGCTTGGCGGACCTGATCGTCGGCGCGCGCAACAGCAACCCCGCAGCTGGAGCTTTCGCCGGGCGCAGTTATGTGGTCTTCGGCCAGACCGGAGGCACGGCCGTCAATCTTTCCGCGGTGGCCACCGGGAGCGGCGGCTTTGTCATCAACGGCCAGAGCGCAGCTGACCAGAGTGGCGACAGCATCGCCGCCGCCGGTGACGTTAATGGCGATGGCCTGGCCGACCTGATCGTTGGCGCGTACGCCAGCGATCCCGCCGCCGGCGCCGCCGCCGGGCGCAGCTACGTGGTCTTCGGCCAGACCGGCACCACCGAAATCGATCTGTCGGCGATAGCCAACGGTACTGGCGGCTTTGTCATCAACGGCCAGGGCGCATCTGACTTCAGCGGTCGCAGTGTTGCCGGTGCCGGAGATATCAATGGCGACGGCCTCGCCGACCTGATCGTCGGCGCGATGGGCAATGACGCCAACGGGATATCCGCCGGACGCAGTTACGTTGTCTTCGGCCAGACCGGCGGCGCGGCGGTCGATCTCTCGGCGGTCGCCACCGGCAGTGGCGGCTTTGCCATCATGGGTGAGTCGGCGTATGACAGGAGCGGCTGGAGTGTCTCCGGCATTGGCGACGTCAATGGCGACGGCCTGGCGGACCTCGTCGTCGGGGCGAGTTACAACGACGTGGGTGGTGCGAATGCCGGCCGCAGCTACGTGGTCTTCGGCCAGACCGGCGGCAGCGCCATCGCTCTCTCGGCAGTCGCCGCAGGCAGCGGCGGCTTCGTCATCAACGGCCAGTGTGCGGGTGATTTCAGTGGTAGAAGTGTTGCCGCCGCTGGCGACGTCAACGGCGACGGCCTGTCAGATATCATCGTCGGGGCCTACGGCAACAGCGCCTTTGCTGGGCGCAGCTACGTGGTTTTCGGCCAGACCGGTACCACGACGGTCAATCTTTCGGCGGTGGCCGCCGGCAGCGGCGGCTTCGCCATCAACGGCCAGTGTGCCGGTGACTTCAGCGGCAACAGCGTGGCCGCCGCCGGTGACGTCAACGGCGACGGCTTGGCCGATCTGATCGTCGGCGCGCGCAACAGCGACCCCACCACTGGCGCCAATGCCGGCCGCAGCTACGTCATCTTCGGTTCGACCTCCGGCGCCTTTGCGCAGACCGCGGTCGACCAGCTTGGCACGGCGGGCATCGACGCCCTCAACGGCGATGCCGGCAGCCAAACCCTGGTGGCCGGGGCGGGCAACGACACGCTCACCGGCAACGGCGGCGCCGACGTGCTGTTGGGCGGCGCCGGCAACGACATGTTCGCGCTCAACGCGGACAATCTCACGCAACTCGGGGCTGGCGTTACCGGCGGCAATCTCGCCCGCGTCGATGGCGGCAGCGGCATCGACACGCTGGCCATAGTCGGCGCTGGCGTCACGGTGAATCTGGGCGCCATCGCCGACCAGGGCGGCGCAACGCCGTCCAGTGCGTCGCGCATCGAGTCCGTCGAACGCATCGACCTGACGGGCAGCGGCAACAACAGCCTGACGATCGGCGCGGCCGATGTCGTCGACATGGCCGGCATGAACAGCTTCAATTCCGTTAACCTCTGGACCGGCCTCGGCACCACCGTCGCGAAGCATCAAGTGGTCGTCGACGGCAACGCCGGCGACACCGTGAACTTCAGCGATGCCGCCAGCTGGGCCAAGAGCGGGATCGTCAGCAACAACGGAACCAGCTACGCCGTGTTCAACCACAACACGGCCGCGGCGCAGGTGATGGTTGACGTGGACCTGATTCCGTACATCGATCTGAGCGACATTGCCGCCGGCAACGGCGGCTTCGCCATCAATGGCGAGTGTGCGGGTGACCGTAGCGGTATCAGTGTCGCCAGCGCCGGCGATGTCAATGGCGATGGCCTTGGCGACCTGATCGTTGGTGCGTACTACAACGGCACGGGTGGCAACTATGCCGGGCGCAGCTACGTGGTCTTCGGCCAGACCGGCAATGCGACCATAAATCTTGCCACCCTCGGCAGCAGCGGCTTCGCCATCACCGGCGAATCCTCATTTGATCTCAGCGGCAGAAGCGTTGCCGCGGCCGGCGACGTCAATGGCGACGGGCTCGCCGACCTGATCGTCGGTGGCTACGGCAACGGCAGCAACGCCGGGCGCAGTTACGTGGTCTTCGGTACGACCGCCTCGGCAGAAATCATTCTCTCGGATGTGGCTGCCGGCAACGGCGGCTTCGCCATCACCGGCGCAAGCACGGGTGATCAAAGCGGCTATAGCGTCGCCGGTGCGGGCGACGTCAATGGCGACGGTCTCGCTGATCTGATCGTCGGGGCGCCGGGCAACGGCGCGGGCAGCAGCTACGTGGTCTTCGGCCAGTCTGGCGGCGGCGCGATCAATCTCTCGGCACTCGGCAGCAGCGGCTTCGCCATCACCGGCGAGAGTGCGAATGACGGCAGCGGACGCAGTGTGGCCAGTGCCGGCGACGTCAATGGCGATGGTCTCGCCGACCTGATCGTTGGTGCCTCTGCCAACGACGCTGGTGGCTACAATGCCGGGCGCAGCTACGTGGTCTTCGGCCAGACCGGCAATGCGACCATAAATCTTTCCACCCTCGGCAGCAATGGCTTCGCCATCACCGGCGAAACCGACGGCGATCGCAGCGGCAGAAGCGTTGCCGCGGTCGGGGACGTCAACGGCGATGGGCTTGCCGACCTGGTCGTCGGTGCCTACGCCAACGACGCCGGCGGCAGCTATGCCGGGCGCAGCTATGTCGTCTTCGGCACGACCGCTACCACCGCGATCAATCTATCGACGCTCGGCAGCGACGGCTTCGCCATCAACGGTGAGAGCGCGGGTGACTTCAGCGGCCGCGGCGTGGCCGGTGCGGGTGACGTCAATGGCGACGGTCTCGCCGACCTGATCGTCGGCGCCAACAACAACGACGCCGGCGCTACCGACGCGGGGCGCAGCTATGTGGTCTTCGGCCAGACCGGCGCCACGGCGATCAATCTCTCGGCCGTGGCCGCCGGCAGCGGCGGTTTCGCCATCAACGGCGAGAGCGCGAATGACCAAAGCGGATTCAGCGTCGCCAGCGCAGGCGACATCAATGGCGACGGCCTGGCTGACCTGATTGTCGGCGCACTAGGCAACAACGGCGATACCGGCCGCAGCTACGTCATCTTCGGTTCCACCTCCGGCGCCTTCGCCCAGACCGCCGTCGACGTGATGGGCACCAGTGGCAATGACACTCTCAACGGTGGTTATTACAGCGCTTCCACCGTGGTGGCGGGCGACGGTGACGATGTCATCTTTGGCTACGGCGGCGCCGATGTTCTTCTTGGCGGGGCGGGCAATGACACATTCCGCCTGAACGGCGACAATCTGTACTATCTGGCCTCCGGCCACGATTACTATTCCGGCAATCTCGCCCGCATCGACGGCGACGGCGGCATCGACACGCTGGCCCTCGACGGCTCCGGAATCAAGCTGAATCTGACTACCATCGCCAACCAGGGCGGCGCATCGCCGTCCAGCGCCTCGCGCATCGAATCCGTCGAGCGCGTCGACCTCGCTGCGAATGGCAACACCCTGACGCTGGGCGTGAGCGATGTCATCGACATGGCCGGCATGAACAGCTTCAATTCCGGCAACGGCTGGACCGGGCTGGACGCCCAGGTCGCCAGGCACCAGGTGATGGTCGACGGCGGCAACGGTGACTACGTCAAGCTGCTCGATCCGGCCAGCTGGACCCAGACCGGCACAGCTACCTTCAACTTGACCGACTACGTCATCTACAACCACAACAGCGCCGCCGCCCAGTTGCTGGTGGCAACCGGGGTGCCGGTCAATCCGCCGCGGATCGACCTGGTGGATATTGCCAACGGCATCGGCGGTTTCGCCATTTCCGGCGGCACCGACGGCGGCGAAGGCGGCCCGCCACAGGGCAGCGGCTACAGCGTCGCCAGCGCGGGGGATGTCAATGGCGACGGCCTCGACGACCTGATCGTCGGTGCTCCGTTCGATTTTGCCAACGGAGCTTTTAACGGTCGCAGCTTCGTGGTCTTCGGCCAGACCGACACTGTGGCGATCGACCTTACGGCGGTGGCCGCCGGCAACGGCGGATTCGCCATCTCCAACATCGATGGGGGTGAAGGGGGCGACCGGAGTGGTTTCAGCGTCGCAGGTGCCGGGGATGTCAACGGCGATGGCCTGGCCGACCTGATCGTCGGGGTGCCGCGCAACGATTACAGTGACTACGACAACGGCCGCAGCTACGTGGTCTTTGGCCAGGCCGCCGGCGACGAGGTCAGTCTTGCCAACGTGGCCGCCGGCAGCGGCGGCTTCGTCATCACCGGCGGTGATGGCGGCGAGGGTTCGGGCGACTACAGTGGCTTCAGCGTGGCCGCAGCCGGCGATGTCAATGGCGACGGTCTGGCCGACCTGATCGTCGGCGCGCCGTACAACGATTACAGTGGCAACAACAATGGCCGCAGCTATGTGGTCTTTGGCACGACCGACACCTCCCCGGTCGACCTCTCGGGCGTGGCAGCGGGCAGCGGCGGCTTTGTCATCACCGGCGGCGACGGCGGCGAAGGCTCGGGTGACAAGAGCGGCTTCAGCGTCGCCGGTGCCGGCGACGTCAATGGCGATGGCCTGGCCGACCTGATCGTCGGGGCCTACCGCAACGATTACACCGATTACGATGCCGGCCGCAGCTACGTGGTCTTCGGCCGTACCGACAACCCCGGCAATATCCTGCTCTCGGATGTGGCGTCCGGCAACGGCGGCTTCGTCATCAACGGTCAGTATTCCGACGATTACTCCGGCTTCAGCGTCGCCAGCGCCGGTGACATCAACGGCGACGGCTTCGGCGATCTGGTGATCGGCGCTCCCAACGACTATGGTTACTCGGGCAAGTCTTACGTGGTCTTCGGCACTCCCGACACCACCCCGATCGATCTCTCCGCCGTAGCGGAGGGCTACGGCGGCTTCATCATCTACGGCGAGGTCGACGAGGATTACAACGGGGTCAGCGTCGCCGCCGCCGGCGACATCAACGGCGACGGCCTGGCCGACCTGATCATCGGCGCCTCCTACAACGATGCGGGCGGCTACTCTGCCGGGCGCAGCTACGTGGTCTTCGGCCAGACCGGTACTGCGGCGATCGAGCTTTCCGCGGTCGCAGCCGGCAGCGGCGGCTTCGCCATCACCGGCGAGACCAATTGGGACTACAGCGGGCGCAGTGTGGCCGCGGCCGGCGACGTCAATGGCGACGGCCTGGCCGACCTGATCGTCGGCGCCTACGGCAACGATGCCGGCGGCAACGACGCCGGCCGCAGCTACGTGATCTTCGGCTCCACCTCCGGCGCCTTCGTCAATACTGCTGTCGACCAGCTCGGCACCGCGGGCAGCGACACGCTGACCGGCGGCACCGGCGGCGAAACCCTGGTGGCTGGTGCCGGCGACGACATTCTGCTCGGCAACGGCGGCGCCGACGTCTTGCACGGTGGTGCCGGCAACGATGTGTTCCAACTCGACGCAAGCAATGTCGCCCAGTTGGGTGCCGGCGTGGACGGCGCATCGGGCAATCTCGCCCGCGTCGATGGCGGCAGCGGCATCGACACGCTGGCAATAGTAGACGCTGGCGTCACGGTGAATCTGACCGCCATCGCCAATCAGGGCGGTGCGATGCCGTCCAGCGCCTCGCGCATCGAATCCGTGGAACGCATCGACCTGACCGGCAGCGGCAACAACAGCCTGACCCTCAGCGCCGCCGACGTGGTCGACATGGCGGGCATGAACAGCTTCAACGACGGCAACGGCTGGACCGGCCTCGGCAGCATCGTGGCCCGGCACCAGCTGGTCGTCGACGGCAATACCGGAGACACGGTAGCCTTCAGCGATCCCGACAACTGGACACAGGTTGGCACGGTCACAAACAATGCGATAAGCTATGCGGTCTTTGATCACAATAGCGTCGCAGCACAGGTGCTCGTGGCGCTCACCATGCCTGTGGGAGGGCCCATGTCATTCAATTACAGCGAGCTGGCCAACGGCTCCACTACCGTATTCGATCCGGCGACCGACACCCTGAGGATCGATGATCCTTCGCTTCTCGCCACCCATTTCCGGCCTTCGCCGTCGGTCGACGGACGCGGCATCACGCTCGAGCAGATGGACCAGTTCGGCCAGCCGGTGAAGACCATCACGCTGAAGTTCACCACCGATCCCGATCAGACCAATTTCTACAAGATCTGGGCCGGCATGATCAGCTTCGAGAGCGGCTCCTTCCTCGTGGTCGGCGACAACAGCATCGGCATCACGGGTGACGACAGCGGCAGCTTCACGCCGATCTTCACCAACACCGGCGACCTGATGATCAGCTTCGGTGCCGACACCACGATGAATGGCGGCCCGGGCGACGACGTCCTGGTGACGGTCGGCGGCCAGGGCGGCAACTTCGGCCCGTCGGGCAGCGACGTGATCAACGGCGGCGACGGCAACGACACACTCCAGCTCGGGCAGGTCGCCGGCCTCGTCGGCTACACCGTCGATCTGGGCAATACCGGCCTCAACGCACAGGCGATCTCGGCGGGCGCGAATTCGTCCAGCTTCACCGTCTCCGGCATTGAAAACGTCATGGGTTCCGACGGCGCCGACAGCATCACCGGTGACAGCCTCGCCAACCGCCTGGGCGGCGGCGACGGCAACGACACCCTCATCGGCGGCGACGGCAACGACAGCCTGAGCGGCGGCAACGGCGTCGACTCGCTGGTCGGCGGCAACGGCACCGACACGGCGGATTACTCCAGCGACGTTAACTTCAACGGCGACGGGCTCGGCGTCGCGGTTCATCTCGGTGCGGGGGCGACGAGTTCCTGGTCGGGTGTCGGCTTCACCGTGCCGGCCAGTTCGGCCATCGACGGCTGGAGCAACACCGATTCCCTGAGCGGAATCGAGAACGTGCAGGGTTCGAACTACAACGACTTCATCATCGGTGATGCCAACGCCAATTACATCAACGGCGGCCGCGGATCCGATCTGCTGGGCGGCGGCGGCGGCGCCGACACACTCGACGGCGGCGTCTCCGGGCCCGATGTCGATTTCGACTGGGCCTCCTTCAGCGCTTCGACGACACCGGTCTCGATCAATCTGGGCGCCGGTACCGGCGGCTCGGCGATACTGATCAACATCGACGGCGTGATGGGCGGCAGCGCTGCCGACACCATCACTGGCGGCAGCGACGCCCGCTGGTTCAACGGCGACAAGTACGAGTGGTTCCAGGGCAACGGCGGCGCCGACACCATCGACGGCGGCTGGGTCGACACCGGCACGACCGGCATGGATGCCGGCGACCTCGAATACAACTGGGCGCGCTATGCCGGCGCCACCGCTGCAATCACCGTCAACCTTGCAGCTGGAACTGCGAGCGGGCAGGGTGCCGACACACTGATCGGCATCAACGCCGTGTGGGGCGGTAACGTCGGCGACTCATTGACCGGCGGCAACCCGCTGTTCGACTATGTCGAGGTGTTCAACGGCTCGGGCGGCAGCGACACCATCACCGGTGGCACGGGCCTCAACATTGCCGCCTATCGCGACTCGACCAGCGGCGCGAACGTCGATCTGCTCAACGGCACGGCGTCCGACGGCCTGGGCGGCACCGACACCCTGGTCGACATCAACGGCGTGGTCGGTTCCGACCACGGCGACACGATCACCGGCGGCGCGTCCGACGACAGGCTGGGCGGCCGCAAGGGCGCGGACATCATCGACGGCGGCGCCAATGGCAGCGAAGGCGACACGGCCGACTACCACGGCGATTACGACGCCGATGGCAACGGCATGGGCGTCACCGTCACGCTGACCAACGGCACCGGCTCGGCCATCGACGGCTGGGGCACCACCGACACGCTGAGCAATATCGAGAACGTGCGCGGCTCGGTCTACAACGACCTCATCACCGGCAACGACGCCGGCAACGTCCTGCATGGCAGCGCGGGTAACGACGTGCTCAATGGCGGTGGCGGCAGCGACACCCTCGACGGCGGCTCCGGCCGCGACGATGCCGTGTATAGCGGCAACCAGGGTACCTACACCGTCACCGACCTCGGCGGCGGCAACTGGTCGGTCGGCGACGGCGTGGGCAACACGGACATGCTGAGCAACGTCGAGCGGCTGGTCTTCGCCGATGCGACCCAGACCATCGTGCCGACGACCTACGACTTCAACGCGATGACGAACGGCCAGGCCGTCGTGTTCGACCCGAATGCCGACATGTTCACGGCGCCGGGCTACGGCCCGCAGGACCTCGACTGGAGCGACATCGAATCCGGCCCCTACCAGGGCCAGGGCCTGCAACTGCAGTCGCGCGATCCGATGACCGATCTGCCGATCAAGACGGTGTATCTGCTGTTCACGCCGGGGATGAATGACCCGAGCAACATGTTCAAGGTCAATAGCGAGCACATCACCTTCGGGCTCGGCCAACTGATGCTGGGCGACGATTCGGTTTCCGTCACGGCTGACGACTCCACTACCCTCACCCTCACCGGCGCCACGGGCAACGACGTGCTGGTCAGCGTCGGCGGCAGCCAGACGCTCGACGGCGGTGACGGCAACGACCAACTGATCACGGTCGAGAAACAATCCTCCGCGGGGTCATCCGGCACCGACCATTTCATCGGCGGCAACGGTTCCGACACCCTGGTCCTCGAAGCCATGCAGGGCGGGACCATTACCCAGTACACCGTCGATCTTTCCGCCGGCAATGGATCGATCGCCGGCACCTACGCCTCGACATTCACCCTGGATTCCATCGAGCATGTCCAGGGTTCCGACGTCAATGACTTCATCACCGGCGACGCCGGCGGAAACTTCATCACCGGCGGCTGGGGCGGCGTCGATACCCTGGTCGGCGGCGACGGCAACGACAGCTTCGAAGGCGGGCAGGGCAACGACTGGATCGACGGCGGCGCAGGCAACGACCGCCTCGATTATTCCCGCATCGACGCCCAGGGCGGCGGCATCAACCTCGACCTCGGCACCGGGGTTGTGTTGGTGGGTGCCGACACCCAGACAATCGCCGGCATCGAGCGCGTCGTCGGCACCTGGGGCAGCGATACCCTGACCGGGGCCGCCGATCGCTTCAACGACCTCACCCGCGACTACAGCCCGGACATCTTCGAGGGCCTCGGCGGAGCCGATATCATCAACGGCGGCACCGCTGCACCTTCGGCCATGACCTTGGTCAGCTACGCCGCCGCGCAAGGCCCGGTCAACGTCAATCTGGGAAGCAACATCGCCACCAATGACGGCTTCGGCAACACCGACACGCTGCTCAACATCGACGGCGTCATCGGCAGCGCCATGAACGACGTTCTCACCGGCGGCAGCAGCAGCGCCATCTATCTGCCCTTCCTGCAGTTCGAGATATTCGAGGGTGGCATGGGCAGCGACACCATCGATGGCGGCACGGGCTCGGACCGGGTCAGCTACGAGCGCAATCCGGGTGCCGTCACCGTCACCCTCGCCGATGGCGATGCGGCGGGCACGGCGGTCGAGTACGGCGGCCCGATGGGCCCCACTACCGACACGCTCTACCACATCGAGCAGGTGCGCGGCTCGGCATTTGCCGACTCGATCACCGGCAACGCTGGCAACAACGGCCTCGAAGGCATGGCCGGCGACGACACCATCAATGGCGGCAGCCAGTTTCCCGGCAGCTACGACCAGGCGCGCTACCAGCAAGCCACCGACGCCATCGTCGCCACCTTCACCGGCGGCGGCGCCGGGACGGTGACCGGCGACGCATCGGTCGGCACCGATACTCTGATCGGCATCGAGGAAATCGTCGCCTCTGATTTCAACGACACGCTGACGGGCGGCTCGGGCAACGATTCCTTCATGGCCATGAAGGGCCATGATCAGATCAGCGGCGGCGTCGCCGGCAGCGCCGGCGGCTACGACCGCGTCAGCTACGCATTCGGCCCGGTCGACACCGGCGTCACGGTCACCATGAGTGGCGCCCTGGGCTCCGGCACGGCGATCGACCAGTGGGGCGGCACCGACATCCTGACCAGCATCGAAAGCATCCAGGGTTCCTACTTCGACGACACCCTGACCGGCAATGCCGCCAACATCAACACCTATCTGCGGACGTATCAGGCCGAGACCTTCGAAGGCCTGGGCGGCAACGACATCATCGATGGCGGGACCGATGCGCCGACCCACTTCGCCCAAGCCAGCTATGCGAACTCGTACGTCAACGCCGGCGTCGGCGTGAACGTGAATCTGGGCACCGGCACGGCATTCGACGGCTTCGGCGGCACCGACACGCTCTACAACATCGACGGCGTCATCGGCAGCAACGGCGCCGACACCCTCACCGGCGGCAGCACCAGCTCGCAGATCGTAGCCACCGGTTACTTCGAACAGTTCGAAGGCGGCGGCGGCAACGACATCATCAACGGCGGCAGCGGCACCGACCGGGTGGTATACAGCGGCGGCGCGGTCGATGTGAACCTGGCCACCGGTACCGCCTTTGACGGCATGGGTGGCACCGACAGCCTGACCAGCATCGAGGCGATCCGTGCCTCGATGTCCGGCGACGTGCTCACCGGTGACAGCGGCAACAACGCCTTCGAAGGCCGCGGCGGGGCCGACATCATCCACGGCGGCGAAGGCTTCGACACCATCCGCTTCGATGGTTCGAGCGCGGCGGTGACGGTCACCTTCAGCAACGACACGGCCGGCAGCGGCACCGCCATCGACGGCGGCTTCAGCTACGCCGGGGTCGGTGCCGCCACCGACAGCTTCGACAACATCGAAGCCGTGCGCGGTTCCGACTACAACGACACCCTCACCGGCGGCATCGGCGACCAGATGTTCGAAGGCATGGCCGGCAACGACAGCATCGATGGCGGCGCCGGCAACGACACGGTCAACTACGCCAGCTCGCTCAGCAACGTCACGGTAACCCTGTCGGGCGGCGCGGGCAGCGTGGTCGACCACTGGGGCGGCACCGACCAGCTTTCCTCCATCGAGAACATCCAGGGCTCGCAATTCGGCGACAACCTCACCGGCGACGACGGCGACAACGTCATCACCGCCTTGAGCGGCAACGACTCGATCACCGGCGGTCTCGGCAGCGATACGCTGGACGGCGGCGCCGGCACCGATGTCGGCTACTACAGCGGCAACAGCACCGACTACACCGTGACCTCGCTGGGCGGCAGCAACTACAGCGTGGATGACGGCCTCGGCACCACCGACATGCTGAGCAACGTCGAGTCACTGTACTTCAGCGGCGACGCGCAATCGGTCAACCTCCCCGTTACCGGCGCCGTGTTCAACTTTGCGTCGATGACTCCCAACCAGGCGGTCAGCTTCGATCCTTCCAGCGACACTTTCTATGCCGCCGGCCTCGGCCCGCGGGATTTCGACATCAGCGATATCGAAAGCCCTGACCCGAATGCCGGTCGTGGCCTGATGCTGACGCAAATGGATCAGGTCACCCACAACCCGGTCAAGACGGTATATCTGTTGTTCACGCCGGCGGCCGATCCGAACAACATGTTCAGGATCACCAGCGGCCACATCACTTTCCAGAACGGCCTGCTGCTGGTGGGCGACAATCTCGTCGGCACCGATGACGACACCAGCATTGCCACGCTCACCGGCGGCAGCGGCAACGACCTCCTGGTCAGCGCCGGCGGCAGCCAGACGCTCGACGGCGGCGACGGCAACGACATGCTGATCACCATCGAGAAGCAGACGTCTGCGGGCTCTTCCGGCACCGACAGCTTCGTCGGTGGCAACGGCATCGATACCCTCGGCCTGGATGCCGACGTGGGCTTCGGCACGCCGATCACCCAGTATGTCGTGGATCTGGGCGCCGGTACCGGCAATATCACCTCGGGCACCGTTGGCGAATACAACTCCAGCTTCACCGTGTCCGGCATCGAGAACGTCGAAGGCTCGGATGTCTCCGATCAGATTTACGGCGACGACCTCGCCAACCACCTCAACGGCGGATACGGTAACGACACCGTTGTCGGCGGCGGCGGCAACGATACCCTCGACGGCGGCCAGGGCAACAACTACATCAGCGGCGGGAACGGCTACGATGCGGTCGACTACAGCAACGGCGGTCAGCCCGTGTATGTCAGCCTCGATGCAGGCACCGTAACGCGCGGCAGCGAAACCGACAGCATCAGCAGCGTCGAGATCGTCGTCGCCACCATGGGCAACGACACGCTGACCGGCGGCACGGCGCAGAACCAATACACGCTCAACGACATGCCTACGGTATTCGAAGGCCTGGGCGGCAACGACGGCATCCAGGGCAGCAATGCCGCGCCGAGCGTCAGCGTCCTGGCCTCGTATATGCACTCCACCGCAGGGGTCAACGTCAACCTCGGCACCGGAACGGCCTTCGACGGCATGGGCGGCACCGACTCGCTCGTCAACATCGACGGCGTCATCGGCAGCGCCCATAACGACGTCCTCACCGGCGGCAGCACCAGCTCGCAGATACTCTCCATCGGCCTCTTCGAACACTTCGAAGGCGGCCTCGGCGACGACATCATCGACGGCGGCACCGGCACCTACGGCGGCGGCGACCGCGTCAGCTACCAGCACGCCGGTGGCAGCGTCACCGTCAACCTCGACAGCGACCAGAACGGTGGCAACGGTTTCCTCGGCACGGCCACCGGCGCCGACGGCAACGACACCCTGCTCAACATCGAACAGATTCGCGGCTCGAATTTCGGCGACAGCCTGACCGGCAGCAGCGCGAACAATTCGATCGAGGGCATGGGCGGCAACGACACCATCAACGGCGGCTCCCTGGGCTATGACCAGATCCGCTACAGCCAATCCACCAGCGGCATCACCGTCACCTTCAGCGGTGGCACCGGCGGCGGCACGGCGTTTGACGGCCTCGGCGGCACCGACACCTTCAGCAACATCGATGAAGTCTACGGCTCCGATTTCGGCGACACCCTGATCGGCGATGGCGCCGGCAATAACTTCATGGGCGTGGCCGGCAACGACAGCATCGACGGCGGCGCGGGCTATGACCGCGTGGTCTACACCATGGGCCCGGTCGGCGTTGGCGTCACGGTGACCATGGGTGGAGCCCTCGGCTCCGGCACTGCCATCGACCAGTGGGGCGGCACCGACACCTTCAGCAACATCGAGAGCGTGCAGGGTTCGCACTTCGCCGACACGCTGACCGGCAATGCGGCCAACATCAACACCTACCTGAGCAGCTACCTGGCCGAGACCTTCGAAGGCATGGGCGGCGACGACACCATCAACGGCGGCACCAACGCGCCGACCCACTTCGCGCAAGCCACCTACCTGAACTCGTACGTCAACGCCGGCGTCGGCGTAACGGTGAATCTGGGCATGGGAACGGCGCTGGACGGCTTCGGTGGCACCGACACCCTGATCAACATCGACGGCGTGATCGGCAGCAATGGCGCCGACAACCTCATCGGCGGCAGCACCAGCTCGCAGATCATACCCACGGCCTACTTCGAGAGCTTCGAAGGCGGCATGGGCGCCGACACCATCGACGGCGGCATGGGTAACGACCGCGTCGTCTATAGCGGCGGCGCCGCCACCGTCGTCCTCGGCGAAGGCGCGGCGGCCGGCTGGGCGCAAGACGGCACCGGCAGCACCGACACCCTGTTCAACATCGAATACGTCCGCGGTTCGATGGCCGGCGACACGATGACCGGCAACAGCGGCAACAATCTTTTCGAAGGTCGCGGCGGCGCCGACACCATCGACGGCGGCGGCGGCATCGACACCCTGCGATACGACGGTTCGACCGCGGGCGTGACCGTCACCTTCAGCGACGTCGTGGCAGGGCAGGGCACGGCGACCGACGGCGGCTTCAACGGCACGGCGATGGCCACCGACAGCTTCAGCAACATCGAAGCCGTGCGCGGCTCGGACGGCGCCGACACCCTGATCGGCGGCATCGGCGACCAGACCCTCGAAGGCATGGCCGGCAACGACAGCATCGTCGGCGGGGCGGGCAACGACACGGTCAACTACGGCAGCTCGCTCAGCGCGGTCACGGTGAATCTGGCCGCCGCCCAGGGCTTCGACAGCTGGGGCGGTACGGATAGCCTAACCGGCATCGAGAACATTCGCGGTTCGCATTTCGCCGACAACCTGATGGGCGACGCCGGCAACAATGCCATCTGGGCGCAGGGCGGCAACGACACCATCGACGGCGGCGCGGGGATGGATACGGCGCAGTACTCGGGTCTCAAGAGCGAATATACCGTCTTCAAGGGAGTTGGCTACTACACCGTAACCGACAACAATGTGGCGAACGGTGATGACGGCGTGGATACGCTGTACGGGATCGAGAAGCTGCAGTTTTCGGATGGGTTCACAAACCTTGGCAAGGCCGTGGAGCGTGATTTCTCGGGTGACGGGAAGAGTGATTTGCTCTGGAGTCACACAGATGGGTCGGTAGCGATTTGGACCATGGACGGAATTAACAAGACCGCCGGTAGCCAGATATATGGTCCGTTCGCCGGGTGGAATATGGTCGATGGCAAGGGCGATTACAACGGTGACGGGAAGGCAGACCTGCGCTGGGAACACACCGACGGTTCGACCACGATCTGGACCATGGACGGGATCAACAAGATTGAGGGCAGCATGGTCTTCGGGCCTTTTGCCGGATTCAGTGTTGTCAACCAGCAAAGTGACTACAACGGTGACGGCAAGACCGATTTGTTGTGGAAGAATACCGATGGGTCGATAGCGATCTGGACCATGGACGGAATCAACAAGATGGCCGGTAGCCAACTCTTCGGTCCGTTCGCCGGGTGGAATATGGTCGATGGCAAGGGCGATTACAACGGTGACGGGAAGGCAGACCTGCGCTGGGAACACACCGACGGTTCGACCACGATCTGGACCATGGACGGGATCAACAAGA
>JAOTRV010000024.1 GCA_030247575.1 Sulfuritalea sp. | reverse complement strand
ACGTGCAGGGCCGCTCCAGCGTGGTGCGCACCGCCGGCAACCGCTACGGCCACCTGGTGCTGCGCGGCGGCGGCGGCCGCCCGAACTACGACACGGTCAGCGTCGCGCTGGCCGAGTCCGCGCTGGCCAAGGCCGGGCTGCCGCAAAACATCGTGGTCGATTGCTCTCATGCCAACAGCTACAAGAAGCCCGAGCTGCAACCGCTGGTCATGCAGGACTGCATCAACCAGATTTGCGCCCAGCGCAAGGCCGGCCATCGTTCGATCGTCGGCCTCATGATCGAGAGCTTCATCGAAGCCGGCAATCAGCCGATCCCCGGGGACCTGGCGCAGCTCAAGTACGGCTGCTCGGTCACCGATGCCTGCGTCGACTGGCCGACCACCGAAAAAATGATCCGCGATGCCGCTGTTGCGCTGCGCGGCTCGATCGTCAATCCCAATTCCGCCTGAGAGTCCTCATGAGCCTGATTCAAGCTTTCCGCGGCCTACGCCCCGCCGCCGGCCAGGCGGGCGCCATTGCCGCCCCGCCCTACGACGTGCTGTCCAGCGACGAAGCGCGCCAGCGCGCGACGGGCAAGCCCTGGTCCTTCCTGCACATCTCCAAGCCGGAAATCGATTTGCCGCGCGAGATCGATCCCTACGCGCCGGAGGTCTACGCGAAAGCCGCCGAGAACCTGCAGAAGATGCTGGCCGCCGGCGTGCTGGTGCGCGACGACGCCTCCTGTTACTACGCCTACCGCCTGACCATGCCCGGCATGGGCGCCAATGGCGGCGACCACGTGCAGACCGGCCTGGTGGCGGCGGCGAACGTCGCCGACTACGACAGCAACCGCATCCGCAAGCACGAATTCACGCGGCCGGACAAGGAAGACGACCGCGTGCGCCAGATCGAGGCGCTCAACGCGCAGACCGGCCCGGTGCTGCTCGCCTATCCCGCATCGGCCACGGCGGACATCCTGATCGATGCCATCGCCCAGGGCGCGCCGGCCGCCGACGTCACCGCCGATGACGGCATCCGCCACCAGATCTGGGTGTTGCAGGATGCGGCGAAGATCGCCGCGATCACGCAGACCTTCGACGCCATGCCGGCGCTGTACATCGCCGACGGCCACCACCGCTCGGCCGCCGCTTCGCGCGTGGCCGCGGCCCGCCATCAGCAGGGCCGGCAGATGTCGGCCGACTCCTTCCTGTCGGTGATTTTTCCGCATCACCAGATGAAGATCCTCGACTACAACCGCGTGGTCAAGGATCTGCACGGCCTCGAAGAGTCGACGCTGGTGGCACGCCTCGGCGCCGCCTTCACGGTCGAAGAGAGCGCCGGGCGCGTGCATCCGGCGCGCCCCGGCGAGTTCGGCATGTATCTGGCCGGTCGCTGGCGCAAGCTCGTCATCAAGCCCGAGCTGATTCCCGACGACCCGGTGGAAAGCCTCGACGTCTCGCTGCTGTCGAATCATCTGCTGGGACCGCTGCTGGGCATCGCCGACCTGCGCCGCGACAAGCGCATCGATTTCGTCGGCGGCATCCGCGGCCTGGGCGAACTGGAAAAGCGCGTCGATTCCGGCGAGATGGCGGTGGCATTCGCGCTGCATCCGACGCGCATGGATCAGCTGATGGCAGTGGCCGACAGCAACAACGTGATGCCGCCGAAATCGACCTGGTTCGAACCCAAGCTGGCCGACGGCCTGGTTTCGCACGTGCTGGACTAGACGGCTGGCTCGGCGGCATGCGCGAGCCGGCTGTCGCCGGCCACCCGCCGCATTTTCCTCAATCCGCGGAAATCCGCTGCAGACACCGGCTGCAGGTCGGCGAACCTTCGCCGACGACATGGCCGTACTTGCGGCATTGCCGCCCGGCGGCATGGAGCGCCAGGGCGGGCCTGTTCGACGCCAGCACGAGAATCAGCACCGTGGCCAGGACGAAGCTCGCGTTTTCGCCGACGGCCCCGCCCAGCCAGGCCGTAAACAGCGGCTGCAACAGGCTTGCAGCCAGCATCAGGAGGCCCGAGCCGATCAGGAACACCGAATTGGCAAAATGCCGGGCCTTGGCTTCCAACTCCTCTTTCGATGGCGTCATGGCGATTCGAACGAAACATAAATGGTTTATCGGTGCGGTGCCGCCCGATGGAGCGGCAGACCACAGACCCGCACGGCGTCACAAAAACCAAGGGCAACCCGCGGGTTGCCCTTGTCATTGAAGCGCGCCTGCTTACTTCTTCTTGGCGGCGGGCTTCTTGGCAGCCGGCTTGGCGGCGGGCTTCTTCGCTGCCGGGGCCTTCTTGGCGGGAGCCTTCTTCGCGGCGGGCTTCTTGCCGGCAACCGCGGCCTTCAGGCCGGCGCCTGCGGAAAACTTCGGCACCGCCTTGGCGGCGATCTTCAGGGGAGCGCCCGTCTTCGGATTCTTGCCGGTGCGCGCGGAACGCATCACGGACTTGAAAGTGCCGAAGCCGATCAGGGCAACGGGATTGCCTTTGGAAATCACGGTGGTGATGACTTCGGTCAGTGCATCGATGGCCTTGTTGACGGCTGCCTTGGAAAGCTCGGCACGCTCGGCCACTGCGTCAATCAGTTCGCTCTTGTTCATCGAATTCCCCTTCGGTTTGGAAAATCGTATTGTTCCACTATTTTTGCCGATGTTGCAAGCTTGTCAACGCCGAAGATTGCGCCGGTTGCGGGCAATCGTCGCTTCCGGACGACATCAGCCCAGCCTGGCTCCGCGCTCTTCGAGCAGGCTGCGCAGCACCGAGCGATGGCAATGCGACTCGTCCTCGCAATAGCAGCCCACCGAAAAATTGGCGTGATGCGACAGCAGCGCCAGCAGATCGATGGTGCGCGAGGCATCGGGCGCGCTCATCTCCGCCAGGTATTTCCGCGCGAAACTGGCCCACTGCGCCGGGGTTTCCGCCTGCTGGCCGAGCTTGACGGTCGCCGCGCTCGGCGCCAGCAGCGGGTACCAGAGGTCGTACCAGTTGCCGCTGGCGAACTCGGCTTTCGGCACGCCGCGCGGCGGACGGCGCACGGTGCCGAGCCGCGGGCCTTCATCCGGAAGCCGTGGCGAGCCCAGCCGAACCACACGCACGCTCATGCCCGCTTCCTCTCTCAAAGGCCCTTCACGGCATAGACGGCAGGCAGGTTGCGCCACGCGCCCTTGACGTCCATGCCGAAACCGAAGACGTAGCGATTCGGCAGATGCACGCCGACGAAGTCCGCTGCAATCGGCTTGCTACGGCCGAGATTCTTGTCGGCGAACACGGCGCTCAGCACCTCGCTCGCGCCCTGTTCCCGCAGGCGCTGGGTGATCGCCGCCAGCGTCACGCCCTCGTCGAGGATATCGTCGACCACCAGCACGACGCGACCGGCGACATCCGCGCGCGGCTCGACGATCCATGCCAGTTGCCCGCCGGTGGTGACGTCGCCGTAGCGCGTGACATGCAGGTAATCGAAGTCGAGCGGGAAGGCCAGTTGCGGCAGGAGCTGTCCAGTGAATACCACCGCGCCGCCCATCACCGCCAGCACCAGCGGATTCGCGTCGGTGAGGCGGGCCGTGATTTCTGCCGCGACGCGCCGTACCGCCAGCGCCGACTCTTCGGCCGAACAGACCAGATCTGCCTCCTCGAAAGTCCTTCTGGCTTCCTGCGGATTCACTTTATATCCCCGGCAGAGTGCCGGGGATGGTATCCACCGGACATCGCCTTGAGCATCGCGGCAAAGTCCTCGCCGACTTCGGGATGGCGCAGGCCGAAGGCCACGGTCGCCGCGAGATAGCCCAGCTTGGAACCGCAGTCGTAGCGCGTGCCCTTGTAGCGATAGGCCAGCACCTGTTCCTCGGCCAGCAGCGCGGCGATGCCGTCGGTGAGCTGGATCTCGCCGCCGGAACCCTTGCCGATGTGCGCCAGGTGATGAAAGATGCGCGGCGTCAGGATGTAGCGACCGACCACGGCCAGCGTCGATGGAGCGTCCTCGGGCTTCGGCTTCTCGACGATGCGCAGGATCTGCTCCAGCGATTCCGTCATCGGCTTGGTCTCGACGATGCCGTAGCTGCGGGTGTCCTCGCGCGGCACCTGCTGCACGCCGATCACCGAACTGCGGTAGTAGTCATAGACATCCGTCATCTGCTTCATGACCGGCGGCACGGGTGAAATGGCGTCGATCAGGTCGTCGGCCAGCAGCACGGCGAAGGGCTCGTCGCCCACCGCCGGATAGGCGCAGAGCACCGCATGGCCCAGGCCCAAAGCCTCCGGCTGGCGGATGTAGATGCAGTTGATGTTCTTCGGGATCATGTTGCGGACGAACTCCAGCAACTCAGTCTTGCCGCGATGTTCGAGTTCGCTTTCCAGTTCGTAGGCCTTGTCGAAGTGATCCTCGATGGCGCGCTTGGAACGGCCGGTGACGAAAATCATGTCGGTGATCCCGGCCGCCACCGCCTCCTCCACCGCATACTGGATCAGCGGCTTGTCCACGATCGGCATCATTTCCTTGGGGCTGGCCTTGGTCGCCGGCAGGAAGCGGGTGCCCATGCCGGCGACCGGGAACACGGCTTTCGTCACTTTCTTCATGTCTTCACCAACTCCCTGAATTGACTCTCGTCCAGAATGGTAACGCCCAAGGCCTGTGCCTTGTCGAGCTTGGAGCCGGCTTCGGCGCCGGCCACCACGTAATCGGTCTTCTTCGATACCGAGCCGGCGACCTTGCCGCCCAGTGCCTCGATCATGTCCCTGGCTTCGTCGCGCGTCAGTGTCGGCAGCGTGCCGGTGAGGACGAAGGTCTTGCCGGCGATCGGCGAATTCACGACTGCCGCCGACTCGCCTTCCGCCCAATGCACGCCAGCCGCGCGCAGTTGCTCGATCACCTCGACGTTGTGCGGCTCGGCAAAAAAACGGGCAATCGATGCCGCGACGACGGGGCCGACATCGGGCACTTGCTGCAAGGCGTCGACGTCGGCCGCCATGACGGCGTCGAGATTGCCGAAATGGCGGGCGAGATCCTTGGCCGTCGCCTCGCCCACATTGCGGATGCCGAGCGCAAAGATGAAGCGCGCCAGCGTCGTCGCCTTGCTCTTTTCGATGGCGGCAAGGATATTCGTTGCGGATTTTTCGGCCATGCGCTCGAGGTTGGCCATCGCCAGGAGACCCAGCTTGTAGAGGTCGGCCGGCGTCTTGACGATGGCATTGTCGACCAGTTGCTCCATCAGCTTGTCGCCGAGTCCCTCGATGTCCATCGCGCGCCGCCCGGCGAAATGCAGCAGCGCCCGCTTGCGCTGCGCGGGGCAGAACAGGCCGCCGCTGCAGCGGGCGATCGCCTCGTTCTCGGGCCGCTCGATCGCCGAGTTGCAGACCGGACAGGTCTTCGGCAGCGCGAAGGGAGGATGCAGGGGCTCGCCGCCAAACAAATCCTTCATCGGCCGCTGGTCGAGAACCACCGACACCACCTCGGGAATCACGTCCCCGGCGCGCCGCACGATCACCGTGTCGCCGATGCGCACATCCTTGCGCCGCGCCTCGCCTTCGTTGTGCAGTGTGGCGTTGGTTACCGTCACGCCGCCGACGAAGACCGGCGCCAGCCTTGCTACCGGCGTGATGGCCCCGGTGCGGCCGACCTGCAGCTCGATCGCCTCGACCGTGGTCAGCGCCTCCTCGGCCGGATACTTGTGCGCCACGGCCCAGCGCGGCTCACGCGTGACGAAGCCAAGACGCTGCTGCAGCGCCAGCGAATTCACCTTGTACACGACGCCGTCGATGTCGAATGGCAGCGCGTCGCGCATGTCGCGTATGCGCGCATGGAAACCGATCAGTCCGTCCGCGCCCTGCACCACCGCGCGATGCTCGCAAACCGGCAGGCCGCAGGCTGCCAGGGCATCGAGCACGCCGCCGTGGGTCGCGGACAATTCCCAGCCGCGAACCTCGCCCAGACCGTAGGCATAGAACGAAAGAGGCCGCTCGGCGGCCATCGCCGGATCGAGCTGGCGGATGCTGCCTGCCGCACCGTTGCGCGGATTGACCAGCGTCGCCTTGCCCAATGCTCGCTGCTTCTCGTTGTAGCGCTCGAAATCGGGCCGGCTCATGAACACCTCGCCGCGCACTTCCAGCACCGGCGGCGCGCAGCCAACCAGGCGCAAGGGAATGCGATGCACGGTGCGGATGTTCTGCGTTACGTCCTCGCCGGTCTCGCCGTCGCCGCGCGTGGCCGCCTGCACCAGAACGCCGTGTTCGTAGCGCAGATTGATGGCGAGGCCGTCGAACTTGAGTTCGGCGGCGTAGTCGACGGCAGGATCGGCGTCGGTCAGGCCCAGCTCGCGGCGCACCCTGGCATCGAAGGCGCGCGCGCCCGACGGCTCGGTATCGGTTTCGGTGCGGATCGACAGCATCGGCACGGAATGGCGCACCGGAGCAAATCCGGGCAGCGGCTTGCCGCCGACGCGCTGCGTCGGCGAATCGAAGCTGATCAGTTGCGGATGTTCGGCCTCCAGCGCCTGCAGTTCGCGGAACAGCTTGTCGTACTCGGCGTCGGGAATGGTCGGCGCATCGAGCACATAGTAGGCGTGGTTGTGTTTCTCGATTTCGCGGCGCAGGCTTTCGGCCCTCGCCGCTGCCTGCTGCAGGTGCATCAGGAAAACAGCCGCAGCGCCCTGATGCTGCCGGGCTCGATGCCGCCGTCGCGCATGCGCTGCTGCAGTTCGGCCGTCTTGGCACGGATCGCGTCGATCATGGCGTCGGACAGGGGGGCGCGCTGCGCATCGACCAGCAGCCCGCCCAAGGTGGTCGTGAGTTGCCGCGCCACCGCCAGCATGCGGTCGAAGGCCAGCGTCCCGTCGTTCACGCGCGGCACATCCATGCTCAGGGTCAGGCCGTGGGTCGCCAGCGACCTGATCGTCTCGGCCTCGAAACGCTCGGCGCCGAGATTGGCCACGGTAAACAGTTCGCCGCCGGCCGCGTCGCGGGCGCGGAATACGCCATCGCCTTCGAGAACCAGACCGGCCGCTTCGGCCACGCCGCGCAGCTTGGTGCCGGCGAAGACGCCTCCGGCGGCTTCCACCACATGCAGCACGAACTGGATGTCCACCGCGGCGCAGAATTCATCGAGCGAGGCGGCGCGCATCACGATCTCGCCGCGCGAGGGCAGTTCCACGGTCGCCGCGGCCTGCTGTGCGACGTGCTGCACGCCGTCGAAGAAACGCGCCAGTTCGCTGTCCGACACCGCCCCGCGCCGGTCGACCAGCTGCAGCGCGGCCGCCCATTCGCGGTAGCGCCCGGTATCGTGGGCGCCGACCTGACGCCAGACGCCATCGTCCTCATTCCTGACCAGCCAGTGCAGGGGCTTGCTCAGCTCCGCCGCCCATGCAGCCTGCATGGCCTGGACGGCCGGCGCCGGCAACGACTCGGCGGCCGTC
Source organism: Sulfuritalea sp. (assembly GCA_030247575.1). Classification (GTDB taxonomy): domain Bacteria; phylum Pseudomonadota; class Gammaproteobacteria; order Burkholderiales; family Rhodocyclaceae; genus Sulfuritalea. The sequence goes on along the minus strand of JAOTRV010000024.1, from coordinate 62,985 downwards.
AGGCGCAGTACGCAATCCGCCACGGGGTCGGCGCATTCGTGAAGCGGCAGCGGCACGGATTCCGCCACTGCCGCGCCGGCGCCCGGCTCGACGCCTTCCGTCTCGGCACCGGCCTGCGGCAACTCATCGGCGGCATCGCCGAAATGCGGTTCCTGCCGCTCGCCGGCATCGGCCGGAAATTCGACCGGTGCAGCGACCGCAGCGGCTTCCTCCCCGGTCAGCGCATCACCCTGCCCGCCCTTGAAAATCCGGTCGGCTGTCTTGCGGTGCTGGCGGTCCTGCCAGACGTTGTAGCCCCAGACCAGGGCCACTCCCGCCGCGCCGGCGCCGATCAGGGCGATTTGCAGTTCGCTGATCGCCATGCTCACGCCGCCTTCTGATCGTCGGCGAGGCGCAGCGCCTCTTCCATGTCGACTTCGACGATGCGCGACACGCCCTGTTCCTGCATGGTCACTCCGATCAGTTGCTGGGCCATTTCCATGGCGATCTTGTTGTGCGAAATGAAGACGAACTGGGTTTGCACCGACATGCGCTTGACCATCTCGCAGAAACGCACCGTGTTCGAATCGTCGAGCGGCGCATCGACTTCGTCGAGCATGCAGAACGGCGCCGGATTCAACTGGAACAGCGCGAACACCAGGGCGATCGCCGTCAGCGCCTTTTCGCCGCCGGAGAGCAGATGGATCGTGGTGTTCTTCTTGCCCGGCGGCTGCGCCATGATCTGGATGCCGGCATCGAGAATCTCGTCGCCGGTCAGGATCAGCCGCGCCTCGCCGCCGCCGAAGAGTTGCGGGAACAAGGTGCCGAAATGCGTGTTGACCGTGTCGTAGGTCTCCTGCAACTGCTCGCGCGTTTCGCGGTCGATGCGGCGGATGGCGTCTTCCAGCGTGCCGATCGCCTCGGCCAGGTCGGTCGATTGCGCGTCGAGGAAGCCCTTGCGCTCGGAGGCCGTGGCCAGCTCTTCCAGCGCCGCGAGATTGACCGGTCCGAGGGTTTCGATCTCGGCCGTGAGCCGTGCAATGTCGGCCTGCAGCACGTTGTCCTTGAGCCGCTCCGCGCCGCCGGCGGCCAGCTCCTCGGCGTAGGGCGCTTCGTCTTCCTCGCTGACGATGTGCACTTCGGCCAGCCGTTCGCGGTATTGCTCTTCGTTGATCTGGGCCGCCTGCGCCTTGAGCCGCAGGTCGTTGATCTTGTCGCGCAGCGGGACGAGGCCCTGCTCCAGCTTCATGCGCTGCTCGTCGAGGCTGCGCAGCTCGCCGGCGGCCGTTTCCAGCACATTGCGCCGTTCCGCCAGCGACGACTCCTTGCCTTGCTTCGCATCCAGCGCGGCATGCAATTGTTCCTGCAGCACTGTGTCGCTGATGCCGGCGACTTCGGTGCGCGCGGCGCGGGTCTCGCCTTCGACGCGCTGCAGCTGGCTGGCCGCCGTCGCCGCGGCGCGGGCGTTGTCGTCAAGTTTCGACAGGCATTCGCGCTCGGAGAAACCGGCCTCCTGGGCTTCGCGCCCGAGCTGGATTTCGAGCGCCCGGGCTTCGCGCAGCGCCGCGTCCTTCAGCCGATGGATTTCGAGGGCCTGCTCCAGCCGGTCGCGCACTTCGGCCAGGCGCTCGCGCTGCAATTCGCCTTCGGCCTCGGCACGTTCGCGGCGGGCCTGTTCGATTTCCTCCTGACGCTGCAGTTCGGCCAGGTCGCGATCGATCTGCGCCGAGCGTTCCTCGAAGCGGGCCTGGGCCTGGGCCAGCTTGAGCGCCTCGACTTGCGCCGCATGGAAGGCCTGCTGCGCTTCCTGCATGGCGCGCCGTCCGGCCGCGAGCCGGGTCTGGCTGTCCGTCAGGTGCTGTTCGGCCGCGCGCTGCGCTTCGCGCGCCGCCTCTTCGGCCTCGGCCCGCACGGCAAGAAGGCCGGCCAGTTCGTCGATCTCGCGCTGGCGCTCGATGACGCCGTGGGTCTTGGCGTCCGGCACATACAGCGTGAGTCCGGCGGGGGTCAGCAGATGGCCGGCGCGCGAAACACGCCGGCCCGACGCCAGCGGTAATTCGGTCGAGAGGTCGTCGGCGACGGCAACGCCGGCCAGCCATTCATCGAGCACGCCCGACCAGCGCGGATCGTCGCAGCGCACCTTGCTGCGCAGACTCTCCGCAGCGGCCGGCACGGCGGCGCCGGGTTCCCGCGCCAGCGCCAGCGCAAGAATTGCGGGCGGCGGTGATGTCAGCGCCGCGCGTACGGTGTCGGCATCGGCCGTCAGCGCCGAGAAGCGTTCGCGCAGCACGGCCTCGACCGCGGTTTCCCAGCCGGCCTCGACCTGGATCGCCTGCCACAGCGGCTTGGCGTCGGCCAGGTGGCGCGCCTTGAGCCAGTCGCCGATCTCGCCGCTTTGCGCCACCCTGGCCTGCAGATGCGCCAGCGCATCGTGCCGCGCGCGGGTCTCGGTCAGGCTGCGGTGGGCGGCCTGCAGGGCTTCGCGCGCCGTGCGCAACTGCGCCTCGGCCGTCGGTATGGTCGATTGCAGCGCCGTCAGGCGCTCCTGCGCCTGCGCCAGCGTCTCCTCGGCGCGCTGCTCGCTTTCCTGCGATGCGGCGAGCAATGCCGGATCGGGCGCGCCGAGCGCCTGCCGGTCCTGCTCCAGCCGGCTGCGGCGCTGTGCGAGGTTTTCCAGTGCGCGCTGGGCGTGTCCCTTGTCGGCTTCGGCCAGGCGCAAGGCCTGCTCGGCTTCGCTCAGGCTGCGCCGTGCCTCGGTAACCTCGCTGCCTGCGGACTGCACCGCATCCTCGGCCTCGGGCAGCCGCGCCGCGGCTTCCTCGTGGCGAGCCACCGCGGTCGCGGAGCGGGTGCGCGAATTCTCCAGCAGCAGGTTCCAGCGCGCTTCGTCCTCGGCCAACTGGCTTTGCTGCGCCTGCCAGTGAGCCTGCTCGGCGCCCAACTGGGCGAGGCGCGCTTCGAGGCGCGAGCGCGAGTCGCGCAAATGGCCGATTTCGGATTCGAGGCGGCTGACTTCGGTATTGGCCGCGAACATCTCGGCCTGCGCCGCATGCAAGGCGTCCGAGGCCGAGTAGTGGCTTTCGCGCGCATGCTCGACGCGCGCTTCGATCTCGCGCAGCTGCGCGGTTTCGCCCTCGACGCGATTGACGGCTTCCTCCACCAGCCGCGCCAGGCGCTGGCTGTCGTGCCTCGCGTCGTTGCGCTTCTTCAGCCAGAGCAGCGTCTGCTTGTGCGACATCTGCTGGTGCAGATCGCGATACTGCTGCGCCACCGTCGCCTGCCCCTGCAGGTGGCTGACCTGGATTTCCAGCTCGTTGCGGATGTCATCGACGCGGGCGATGTTCTCGCGCGCGTCTTCGAGGCGGTGCTCGGTCTCCTTGCGGCGCTCCTTGTACTTGGTGACGCCGGCCGCTTCTTCGAGGAAGAAGCGTAGCTCCTCGGGCTTGGCCTCGACGATGCGCGAGATCATGCCTTGGCCGATGATGGCGTAGGCGCGCGGACCGAGGCCGGTGCCGAGGAAGAGATCGATCACGTCGCGGCGGCGCACGTGCAGATTGTTGATGTAGTAGCTCGAATTGCCTTCGCGGTCGAGCAGGCGCTTGACCGTGATTTCGGCGTACTGGCTCCACTGGCCCGCGGCGCGTCCCTCGGCGTTGTCGAAGAACAGCTCGACGCTGGCGCGGCTGACTTCCTTGCGGTTGCCCGAGCCCTTGAAGATCACGTCCTGGATCGACTCGCCGCGCAGTTCCGAGGCCTTGGATTCGCCCAGCACCCAGCGCACGGCGTCGATGATGTTCGACTTGCCGCAGCCGTTGGGGCCGACCACGCCCGCCAGTTGGCCGGGAAACAGCACGGTAGTGGGCTCAACAAAAGACTTGAAGCCCGAAAGTTTCAGCTTGTTTAGACGCACTTGGGATGAACCGGAAAGATGGTGTCAAAGGTGTAGCTCTGGAGCCGCGCCATTATAATCTGTCCCGACCCTTTACCCGCAGGCACACAGCATGCCGAAACCCGCCGTTCCGACCCGCGCCAAGGCGCTGGAAACCTTCCCCAACCCCGCGCCGCACCGGGATTACCAGATCCACATGGAAATCCCCGAATTCACCTGCCTCTGTCCCAAGACCGGGCAGCCGGATTTCGCCGTGCTGACGCTCGATTACATCGCCGACAAGGTCTGCGTCGAGCTGAAAAGCCTCAAGCTCTACATCTGGAGCTTCCGCGACGAGGGGCATTTCCACGAGGATGTCACCAACCGCATCCTCGACGACCTGGTCAAGGCCACCCGGCCGCGCTTCATGCGCCTGACCGCGCGCTTCTATGTGCGCGGCGGCATCTTCACCAACGTGGTCGCGGAACACCGCAAGAAGGGCTGGCAGCCCGCCGCGAAGATCGAACTGGCAGAGTTTCCGGCGCAGTCGAACACGCGCGGCTGAAGCCGCGCCCGAGAGTCGACGCCGGCGGCACGGCAACGCTCAGCGTGCCGTCGCCAAATGCAGCGCCAGGCCGATGAAAATCGCCGCGGCGCAGCGGTCGAGCCAGACCGCAAGCCGGGGCTGGCGCTGCAGGCGCGTGCCGATGCTGCCGGCGAACCAGCCGAGGCTGCCGAAAATCACCACCGTCTGCGCCGCGAACAAGACGCCCAGCAGCAGCATCTGCAGCCACACCGCGCCGCGCGCCGGATCGACGAACTGCGGCAGGAAGGCGATGAAGAACAGCGCCACCTTGGGATTGATGACATTTGCGATGAAGCCGCGGCGCAAGTGCACGCCGATCGGTTCCGCGGCGCCCGCATCGATCTGCACCAGCGCCATCTTTCCGGCATGCCGCCAGGCCATCAGGCCGATATAGACCAGATAGGCGGCGCCCGCCATTTTCAGCGTGGTGAAGGTGGCCTCCGAGGCCAGCACCACGGCGCCGATGCCCAGCGTCGCCCACAGCGTATGCGTGAAGCAGCCCAGCGCGCAGCCGAGGCCGAAGCCGATGCCGGCGGCGCGGCCGCGGCTGATGCCGACCGACAGCACCATCAGGTTGTCCGGCCCCGGCGCGATGGTGACCAGCGCGGAGGCGGCAAGAAAGGCGAGCAGGATTTCCGGCGAGATCATGTTTGACGAGTCAGCGATTGGCGCAGGCGCCCGGCCCGCAGCAGCAGCCAGACGCAAAGCGCGAGCAGTATCGCAGATTCGCCGAGCAGCGTGGCGGGAGCGCCCGCCAGCGCCGCGACGCTGCCGGCGAGCAGGCCGCCGACCGCATCGAGGCCGAAGCGGATGCTGGAAAAGAACGACACCACGCGACCGCGCAGGCGGTCGGGGGCGATGATCTGCATTACCGTGTTGATGCCGACATTGGCCCCCGATATGCCGAAGCCCAGCGCCGCCAGCGCCGGCAGGGCGATCGCCAGATTTGCCGTGAGCGGAAACACGACCAGTGCCAAGCCCGCCAGCAGCACGCAGAACACCGCCAGATTCAGGCTGCCGCGCACCGAACTGCGCGTCGCCAGCGCCAGCGTGGCCGCAAACGCACCGCAGCCGGCGGCGCCCCACAGCAGGCCCAGCGTGCGTGCATCGCCATGGAACACCTCCTTGGCGAACACCGGCAGCAGCACGGCATAGGCCGAGGCGGTGAAATTGAGCAGCGCCAGCACGATCAGCAGCGTGCGGATCGGCCAGGTGTCGAGGGCATAACGCACGCCCTCCTTGAAGACGTGGCCGACGCTGCCGCCGGATGTGGCATTCGCCGCCAGGCGCATGGCGGCCACGCCCCACAGCAGCGCCAGATACGAAAACGCATTGAGCAGGAAGCATACCGCCTCGGACACGAAGCCCAGCATCAGCCCCGCGACCGGCGGGCCGACGAAGCGGCCGAGGTTGAACAGCATCGCATTCAGCGCCAGCGCATTCGGCAGGTCGTCGCGCCCGCCGACCATGGCCGGAATCAGCGACTGGCGCAGCGGCGTCTCGAAGGCGTTGAGCACGCCGAGGGACAGCGACATGAGGATGATCAGCGTCGGCCCGATCAGCCCGAACCAGGTCAGCGCCGCCAGCGCACCGGCCTGAATGAAGAGCAGCACCTCCACCTGCATCAGCAGCCGGCGCCGGTCGTGGCGATCGATCCACGCGCCGGCCAGCGGCCCCACCACCAGGATCGGCGCCAGCGCGGCGAAAGACGCGAGCCCCAACAGCGCGGCCGATCCGGTCAGGCGATACACCAGCCAGGCCAGCGCGACCTGCTGTATCCACGAACCGAGGATGGAAACGCCCTGCCCGAAAAAGTACATCCGGAACGGGCGATGATCCAGCGCCCGCATCGAGGCGGGTAGCTTCATCGCCTGGTCACTGCGCGCTCACCGGCGAATCACAGGCCGGCCATGGCCAGGTACTTGATCTCCAGATATTCCTCGATGCCGTGCTTCGAACCTTCGCGCCCCAGGCCCGACTGCTTGACGCCGCCGAAGGGTGCGACCTCGTTCGAAATCATTCCCGAGTTGATGCCGACCATGCCGTAATCGAGCGCCTCGCCGACGCGCCAGGCGCGCGCGATGTCGCGAGAATAGAAATAGGCGGCGAGGCCGAACTCGGTGTCGTTGGCCAGGCGCACGGCCTCCGCCTCGTCCTTGAAACTGAAAATCGGCGCCACCGGGCCGAAGATTTCTTCGCGCGCCAGGCGCATCGCCGGCGTCGCGCCGGACACCACGGTCGGCTCGAAGAAAGTGCCGCCGCGTGCATGGCGCTTGCCGCCGCAAAGCACCTTTGCGCCCTTCGCCACGGCGTCGGTCAGCAGTTCCTCGACCTTGGCCAGCCCCGCGCCGTCGATCAGCGGGCCTTGCGTGACGCCCTCCTCCAGCCCGTTGCCGACCTTGAGCCCGGCCACGGCGGCGGCGAGCTTCTGCGCGAAAGCTTCCTGCACGCCCTCCTGCACCAGGAAGCGATTGGCGCAAACGCAAGTCTGCCCCGCATTGCGATACTTGGAGAGCATTGCGCCGGCCACCGCGGCATCGAGATCGGCGTCGTCGAAGACGATGAAGGGCGCATTGCCGCCGAGCTCCAGCGACATCTTCTTGATCGTCGGCGCGCACTGCGCCATCAGCAGCCGCCCGACCTCGGTCGAGCCGGTGAAGGACAGCTTCAGCACTTTCGGATTCGAGGTGAGTTCGCCGCCGATGGCGACGGGTTCGCCGGTCACGATGTTGAGCACGCCGGGCGGAATACCCGCCTGCTGCCCGAGCCAGGCCAGTGCCAGCGCGGAAAGCGGCGTCTGCTCGGCCGGCTTGACCACCATGGTGCAGCCGGCGGCTAGGGCCGGCGCCACCTTGCGCGTGATCATCGCCGCCGGAAAATTCCATGGCGTGATCGCCGCACAAACGCCGACCGGCTGCTTCAGCACGATCAGGCGGCGGTCGGCCAGCGGCGAGGGAATCACTTCGCCATACACGCGCCGCGCCTCCTCGGCGAACCACTCGATGAAAGAGGCGGCATAGGCGATCTCGCCGCGCGCCTCCGCCAGCGGCTTGCCCTGTTCCAGCGTCATCAGCTGCGCGAGGTCTTCCTGGTTCGCCATCATCAGTTCGAACCAGCGGCGCAGGATTTTCGCCCGCTCGGCCGCCGTCTTCGCCCGCCACGGATGGAAGGCCGCCTGCGCCGCATCGATCGCGCGACGCGTCTCGGCGGCGCCGAAGCTGGGTACCGAACCAACCAGTTCACCGTTCGCCGGGTTGCGGACTTCAAGACTGGCGCCGCTGGCCGCCAGCCATTCGCCATTGATCAGGCAAGTGTTGCGCAGGAGTTCGGGGTTCTTCATCGGGTGCTCTCTATTCTGGTTTTCGGGACAGAGCCGGATTCTGCCGCATTGCAGTGCAAAGAGGGCACCCCGTCGATCAGGCCGTCAATTTACTATTGCACAGAGGCAATATATTGCTATCATGCAATATATGAAAGCGACGCTGATCGCCCAGGCGAAGGAAGTTCGCGACGACGGATCGATCGTCGAGATCGTGGTTTGGGAACTGACCGAGCCCTTGCCGCCATGCGCCCACCCTTACAAGTACCGGCTGTTCTTTGGCGCGTCCGGCGAGTGCTTCGTGCGCTACGACAACGAACGCGGCAAGGGCGATCATCGGCACGTCGGCGGTATCGAGACGAACTATGAGTTCTCGGATCTCGACGCGCTGCTGGCCGACTTCGAACGCGACGTGACGAACTGGAGGGAAGAGCAATGAAAGCCATTATTGAAGTGAGCAGCAAGGGCACCGTATTCAAGGCCGCGCGGGAACAGATCGCGCAGAATGAACGTGGCCGGGCGCCGGACTACCGCCTCTCCTTCGAGTCGGCGCGGATGCTGTTTGCCGAGTTGACGCCGGCCCGTCTGGATCTCCTCAACACGCTGCGCGGCATGGGCCCGGCGAGCGTGTATGCCTTGGCAAAGATAGCCGGGCGCAATTACTCGAATGTCCATACCGATGTTGCCCGCCTCGTCGAGTTGGGGCTCATCGAACGCACCGATGACGACACGGTGACCGTTCCCTTCGATGCCGTCGAGATTCGCATGGCATTGGCCCAGGCCGCCTGAACCCTCCTCCCGATCTCCAGCGCCGCATCATTCGCGGCAGAGCAAATACTGTTTCGCTCGCCGTACCGCCAGCGCCGACTCTTGGGCGGCCGGTTGCGAAAATCAGGAGCCCGCGCCGGATTGCGTCATCTCGTCGCGAAACGAAGCCGCCAGCTTGACCGCCGCATTTCGCAACACCGTGGTGTCGCCGCCGACGGCGATGAAGCTCGCGCCGAGGCCGCGGTAGTGGCGAGCCAGGCCCGGCTCGGTAACGAAGACGCCGGCTGCCTTGCCGGACGCGACAATGCGGGAAAGCGCATGCTCGATCGCGGACCTGACCTCGGGATGCGCGGCATCGCCGAGATGCCCCAGCGATGCGGCGAGATCGGCCGGCCCGATGAAAACGCCATCGACGCCCTCCACGGCCAGGATGGCGTCGAGATTCGCCAGGCCTGCCCGCGTTTCGACCTGGACCACCAGACAGACTTCCGCGTTGGCCTGGCGGACATAGTCCTTGATGCCGGTCCAGCGCGCGGCGCGCGACAGCGAGGCGGCCACGCCGCGAATGCCTTCCGGCGGATAGCGCACGGCGCGCACCAGCTCCCGCGCCTGCGCGGCGTCATCGACCAGCGGCACCAGCAGGGTCTGCGCGCCGGCGTCGAGATACTGCTTGATCAGCGTGGCGTCGCGACCCATCGGCCGCACCAGCAGTTGCACCGGATAGGGCGCCGCCGCCTGCAATTGCATCAGCACGGTGGCCGGATTGTTCGGCGTATGTTCGGCGTCGATCACCAGCCAGTCGAAGCCGGTCCCGGCAAGGATCTCCATGCTGACGGGATGGGCCAGGCCGGCGAAGAGGCCGACCTGCCACTGCCCTTCGCGAAGCCTTTGCTTGAAGATGTTTTTCGGCATGTCCATGATGATGTCACTCCAGATCGAGACCCTGATCCCAGTAGGGTTCCGGGCCGAGGCGGTCCGCAAGAAAATCGACGAAGGCGCGCACGCGCTGCGGCACGAAGCGGTTGCCCGGAAACACGGCGCACATGTCCAGCACCGGGAGCGGGAACCCCTTCAGAATCGGCACCAGTTCCCCGCGGCGGATGGGATCGGCGGCGATGAAGGTCGGCTGGTAGGCGATGCCCATGCCCTGTAGCGCGGCATCCTGGAGGACGCTGCCGTTGTTGGCGGTGAGCGGCCCGTTGATTTCCACGGCGTGCGGCGCCCCGTCGACGACGAAGGCCCAACTCGACCGCGAGGTCAGCGAATACGTGAGGCAGGCATGCTGCGTCAGCTCGTCCGGGTGCCCGGGCACGCCATGGCGCCTCAGGTACTCCGGAGCGGCCACCACGACCGAGCGGCAGCGTGTCAGGCGCCGCGCCACCGTGGTTTCGGGCAGGCGGTCGGTGATGCGCAGCGCGAAATCCATGCCTTCTTCAATCAGATTCACGCGCCGGTCGTTGAAATCGAGGTCGACGTGGATGTCGGGATGGGCCCGGGAGAATTCCAGGATCAGCGGTGTCAGGTGCAGCAGGCCGAAGCTCAGCGGCACGCTGGCGCGTATCGTGCCTTGCAGGGTTTGCCGCTCGCCGGCCAGGTCGCCCTCGGCCTCGTCGATGCGGTCGAGGATGTCGCGGCACTGTTCGAGATAGGTCGCCCCGGCCGAGGTCAGCGACAGCCGGCGCGTGCTGCGGGCGATCAGCTTGACCCCGAGATGGGCTTCCAGCGCGGCGATCTGCCGCGTCACGGCCGAACGCGCCACGTTCATCTGGTCGGCCACGGCCGTAAAGCTGCCGGCCTCGGCCACCCGCACGAACGTCTGCATAGCGGTCAATCGATCCATGGCAGCCCGGCTCCGTCACATTTTTCGCATTTCGACCATTGTATGGGGAACGCTGTCTTACAATTCCACTCGAAGTCATTTTCCAATGGAGATATTCATGAAGCGATTCATCGCCCTGCTGTTTGCCGCCCTGGCAGCCTCGTTCGCCGTTTCCGGCCCGGGCTTCGCCGCGGAACCGCAGGCCGGCCGCGAGTTCAAACCGGTCAATCCCCCGCTGCCGAGCGCCAAGGGAAAGATCGAGGTCCTTGAATTCTTCTCCTACGGCTGTCCGCATTGCAGCGATTTTCACCCGCTTGTCAGCCAATGGGCGGCCAAGCTGCCGAAGGACGTGAGCTTCCGCCGCGTCCCGGTCAGTTTCAATCGTCCGGAGTGGGCGCGCCTCGCCCGGATCTACTACGCGCTGGAGGCCACCGGCGATCTGGCAAAGCTCGATACCGCCGTTTTCATCGCCATCCATGAGCAACGCGTGGCTTTCCGGACCGACGAAGCGGTGACCGCCTGGGCAGCGGGCAAGGGCGCGGACGCGAAGAAATTCGGCGACGCGCTGGCCTCCTTCTCGATGCAGAGCAAGGTGCAGCGCGGCGACCAGGAAGCCACCGCCGCCCGCATCGCCGGCGTCCCGGCACTGGTGGTCGATGGCAAGTTTCTGGTCAACAACGAGGCGGCCCGCGACTTCGAAGACCTGTTGCGGATCACCGACAGCGTCATCGCCAAGGCGCGCAAGGAACGCTCGGGCAAATAGCCCATGTCCTGGCTGCGCCTGCTATTCACGCCGCGCGGCCTGTTCGCCGCAACCGGCCTTGTCGCGCTCGGCCTGGTCGCAGGGGGCGTGTATCTGGCGCAGACCATGAATCTCGCCGCCTGCCCGCTGTGCATCCTGCAGCGCATGCTCTACCTGCTGCTGGCGTGCGAGGCTGTCGCGGCGTGGCTGCTGGCCGGAGCGACCATACCGCGACGCGCGGCGGCGCTGGTCATGGCCGCCACGACGCTGACCGGCGTCTGGATCGCGGCCTACCAGACCTGGCTGCAGCGCTTCGCCAAGGGAGTGAGCTGCACCGCCGACCAGCCGTGGTGGGAGGCCTTCGTGAATTGGGCCGGCAGCCAGTGGCCGCTGATGTTCGAGGCCAGCGGCCTCTGCTCCGAGGCCGGCTGGAAATTCCTCGGCCTGTCGATCGCCGAGTGGTCGCTGATCGCCTTCACGTCGATGACCATCGCAATGCTGATCGCGCTGCTGCGCAGGAACTGAGCAGGATCGCCGTTGCCTGCCCGCGCAGCGGGAATCCCAGGAACACGGAGCGTCGCCGGCGCCGACTCCTGTTAGAGCTTCTGGCCGATCATGCGCTTGTAGAGCGCCAGCGATTCGCCGACGATGCCCCGGCGGAAGGCCAGCACGCAGATCACGAAGATCGCGCCCATGATCACCGTGACCAGCGAACCGACCTTGTCGGCAAGTTCGTTCTGCAGCGTGACGATCACCGTGGCCCCGACCACCGGGCCGAACACCGTGCCCATGCCGCCGAGCAGCGTCATCAGCACTACTTCGCCCGAGGTGTGCCAGTGGGCGTCGCTCAGCGTGGCGAACTTGAATACCAGCGTCTTGGTCGCGCCGGCCAGCCCGGCCAGTCCGGCCGAGAGCACGAAGGCCAGCAGCTTGTATTTCGCCACGTCGTAGCCGAGTGAAATCGCCCGCGGCTCGTTTTCGCGGATGGCCTTGAGAATCTGCCCGAAGGGCGAATGGATGGCGCGCTGGATCAGCCAGAAGGAGCCGGCGAAGATCGCCACGACGAGGTAGTAAAGGTTGATGTCCTCGGCCAGATCGAGGCCGAACAGGGTACCGCGCGGCACGCCCTGCAAGCCGTCCTCGCCGCCGGTGAAGGGCGCCTGGAGGAAAAAGAAGAACACCATCTGCGCCAGGGCCAGCGTCACCATGGCGAAGTAGATGCCCTGGCGGCGAATCGCCAGGCTGCCGATCGCCCAGCCCAGCAGCGTCGCGGCGCCGGTGCCGGCCAGCAGGCCGAGCAGCGTCGGCAGTTCCCATACCTTCAGGGCATGTCCCGTGACATAGGCCGCGGAGCCGAGAAACACCGCATGGCCGAAGGACAGCAGACCCGTGTAGCCCAGCAGTAGATTGAATGCGCAGGCGAACAGCGCGAAGCACAGCACCTTCATCACCAGTATCGGATAGAGAAAGGTCGGAGCGATCAGCAGCAGGCCGAGGCCGATCAGGTAGGCGACGGTGACGCGGCGGTTCATTTTTCCCTCCCGAACAGACCGGCCGGGCGAAACATGAGAACCACCGCCATGATCATGAACACCACGGTCGCGCTGGCCTCGGGCCAGAACACCTTGATCATGCCCTCGATGATGCCGAGGCCGAGGCCGGTCAACACCGAACCGAGAATCGATCCCATGCCGCCGATCACCACCACGGCGAACACCACGATGATGAGATTGGACCCCATCAGCGGGCTGATCTGCGTCGCCGGTGCGGCCAGCACGCCGGCGAATCCCGCGAGCGCGACGCCGAAGCCGTAGGTCAGCATGACCATCAGCGGCACGTTGATGCCGAAGGCCTGCGTCAATTTGGGATTCTCCGTGGCGGCGCGCAGATAGGCGCCGAGCCGCGTCTTCTCGATCACATACCAGGTGAACAGGCAGACCGTCAGCGAGGCGACGATGACCCACGCACGATATTTGGGAAGGAACATGAAACCGAGATTGAAGGCGCCCGAGAGCTCCTCGGGAATCGAGTACGGCTGCCCCGCGACGCCGTAAAGATCGCGGAACAGGCCCTCGATCATCAGGGCCAGGCCGAAGGTCAGCAGCAGGCCGTAGAGATGGTCGAGCTTGTACAGCCATTGCAGCATCAGCCGCTCGATGGCGATGCCGATCAGGCCGACGCAAATCGGCCCCAGCAGCAGCATCCACCAGTAGCCGATGCCGAGATATTCGAGGCCGACCCAGGTCAGCATGGCGCCGGCCATGTACAGCGCGCCATGGGCGAAGTTGATGATGTTCAGCATGCCGAAGATCACGGCGAGACCCAGACTCAGAACGGCATAGAAGGACCCGTTGACCAGCCCGAGCATGAGCTGGCCGAACAGGGCCTGGATCGGTACGCCGAAAATCTCCGTCATGCGAACATCCTCAGAACTGCCGGCTGCGAACTACTTCTTGACGGCCGGGCAGCGCGAAAGCGCCATCGGCTGGAAGGCCTGGTCGCCCGGGATCACCTGCTTCACGTGGTAGTAGTCCCACGGCTCCTTCGACTCGGCCGGCTTCTTGACTTCGACCAGGTACATGTCATGCACCATGCGGCCGTCCTCGCGGATCTTGCCGCCCTTGGCGAAGATGTCGTTGATCGGCGTGGCGCGCATCTGCTTCATCACCGTCGCCGTGTCGTCCGTGCCGGTTGCCTGCACGGCCTTGAGGTAGGTGGTGACCGCCGAGTAGGTTCCGGCGTGCAGCATCGACGGCATCTTCTTGTGCCTGCTGAAGAACTTGCGGCTCCATTCGCGCGTCTCGGGGTTCAGGTTCCAGTAGTAGCCTTCCGTGAACATCATGCCCTGCGTGGTCGGCAGGCCCAGCGCGTGGATGTCGATGATGGTCGTCAGAAGGCCGACGATGGTCTGGTTCTTGGTCAGGCCGAATTCGTTGGCCGCCTTGATCGAGTTGATGGTGTCGCCGCCGGCATTCGCCAGGCCGACCACCTTGGCCTTGGAGGCCTGCGCCTGCAGCAGGAAGGAGGAAAAGTCGGAGGCGTTGAGCGGATGCCGCACCGAGCCGACCACCTTGCCGCCATTTGCCTTGACGGCGTCGGTGGTGTCCTTCTCCAGCGAGGCGCCGAAGGCGTAGTCGGCGGTCAGGAAGAACCAGGTGTCCTTGCCCTGCTTGGTGACCGCCTTGCCGGGACCGTTGGCCAGGGCGTAGGTGTCATAGACGTAGTGCACCACGTTGCCCGGCGCGCAATCCTCGTTGGTCAGGCGCGTGGATGCGGCGCCGGCGTTGATCATGATCTTGTTCTTTTCGGTCGTGACCTTCGCCACGGCGAGCGCCACGGCCGAGTTCAGCGCGTCGGTGACCATGTCGACGCCCTGGGTGTCGTACCACTCGCGCACCTTGTTCGAGCCGATATCAGCCTTGTTCTGGTGGTCGGCGGAAACCAGCTCGATCTTGAATTTCGGCTTGGCTTGCGCCTTGAAATCCTCGATGGCCATCTCGGCGGCGACCACCGAGCCCTTGCCGCCGAGGTCGGAGTACACGCCGGACATGTCGGTCAGCACGGCGATCTTGACCACGTCGCCGGAAATCTTGCCCTTGGCCTGGGCAAGGGCGGATCCGGCCGCCGGAACGATCAGCGCGGAAAGGGTCAGGGCCAGCAGTTTGCGTTTCATCATGGTGTCTCCTCCTTGGTAACGATTGACGAGGTCCGAGAGCTCAGACCCCGAGGTACTCCTGCAGCAGATCCTGCTTTTCATTGATTTCGTGTTGTGCGATCTCGGCCACGACCTGCCCGTGTTCGACGATGAACATACGGTCGGCCAGCGGCGCGGCGAAGCGGAAGTTCTGCTCCACCAGAATGATCGTGTAGTCGTGCTGCTTGAGCATGCGGATGACCTCGCCCAGCTTTTGCACGATCACCGGCGCCAGTCCCTCCGAAATTTCGTCGAGCAGCAGCAGCTTGGCGCCGGTGCGCAGGATGCGCGCCATCGCCAGCATCTGCTGCTCACCGCCGGACAGCCGCGTGCCCTGACTGTAGCGTCGCTCCTTCAGGTTGGGAAACATCGCGTAGATGTCATCGAGACTCATGCCGCCGCTGCCGACCTGCGGCGGCAGCAGCAGGTTCTCCTCGCAGCTGAGGCTGGCGTAGATGCCGCGTTCCTCCGGACAGTAGCCGACACCGAGCTGGGCGATCCGGTGCGAAGGCATGCCGATGACTTCGCGGCCGTTGAGCATGATCGAGCCCGTGCGCCGGCCGGTCAGGCCGAGGATGGCGCGCAGCGTGGTGGTGCGCCCGGCCCCGTTGCGGCCCAGGAGCGAAATGTACTCGCCGCGCCGCACGGCGAAATCCATGCCGTGCAGCACATGCGATTCGCCATAGAAGGCGTGCAGATCGGAGACGCGGAGAAACTCTGTCGCGCTCATCAGTGCCCCTCCGGCGAAGCCAGTTCGTCCGCCTCGGTACCCATGTAGGCTTCGATCACCAGAGGATTGGCCGCGACCTCGGCATAGGGCCCTTCGGCCAGCACCGATCCCCGCGCCAGCACGGTCAGCGTATCCGAAATTCCGGCGACCACCTTCATGTTGTGTTCGACCATGAGGATGGTGCGGTTGGCCGAAACCTGCTTGATCAGTTCCATCACGCGGTGCACATCTTCATGGCCCATGCCTTGCGTGGGCTCGTCGAGCAGCATGAGTTCGGGATCGAGCGCCAGCGTGGTGGCGATTTCCAGCGCCCGCTTGCGTCCGTAGGGCATTTCCACGGTCACCATGTCGGCATAGCCGGCGAGGTCGACCGCGGTCAGCAATTCCATGGCGCGGTCGTTGAGCAGGTTCAGGCTGCGGTCGGACTTCCAGAAATGAAAGCTGGTGCCGAGCTTGCGCTGGAGGGCGATCCGGACGTTTTCCAGCACGGTGAGATGGGGAAACACGGCGGAAATCTGGAAGGAACGGACAATGCCGCGGCGGGCGATGGTCTGCGGCGCTTCACCGGTGATGTCGATGCCATTGAAGCGGATCTGTCCGCGCGTGGGCTCGAGGAACTTGGTCAGCAGATTGAAGCATGTGGTCTTGCCGGCCCCGTTGGGGCCGATCAGCGCGTGAATATGACCACGCCTGACCTTGAGGTCCACGCCATTTACCGCGACGAAGCCACGAAACTCCTTGACGAGACCAGTGGTTTCAAGAATGCAGTCTTCTGCCATCAAGCTCTTTTTGAATAGTCGGAACGCCGACGATCAGCGCCTCTTCTCTGTTGCAAATGATTATGCGGTGGGGTTCCGGTTTGCGCAAGTGATTGAGATGAGAAATGTTCAGAAAGCTGCGCTTCGAGCTGCTTTGACGGCATACGCGTTGCGCTACACTGGAACCTCACCACGGAGGGAAACTGCCATGATCCGACGTGCCACCATTGCCCTGTTCGGCGCTGCGGCGTTGGCGTTGTCCGGGGTGGGCACGACGAGCGCCCAGCCCGTCATACCGGGATCGACCGCGTTCTGCCTGTTCGAGGTGCCGGTCGATGAAGCCGGCAAGCGGCGCTGGATCAATCTCGGCATCGTCCAGTATGTCGAGACGACGCAAACCGAGGTAAGAATCTTCTATGGCGCCGGAAGCCTGGGCAGCGGTCACGAGGCCAGGGTGGCCGTCACCAGCATGGAAGCCGCTTTGCTTGTGCTGGAAAAAATGCGCCGAGTGGCCGCCGCCTGCCGCTGACAAGACAGCCCGTTCAGCCGCGCTGCGCCGCGTCGCGTCCGCGCCTTTCGTCGATGCCGAGCAGCAGAAACAGGCCGGCGACGAAATACAGCCCCGTAACACCCAGCGCCAGCCGGTGATTGCCGCCGGACAGCCAGGTCGTGATGCCGTAGGTCATCGGGCCGGCGATGGCGGCCAGCTTCATCGCGAGACCCCACAGCCCGAAAAACTCAGCCCGCCGTTGCCGCGGCGCGAACAGGCCGACCAGCGCGCGCGATGCCGACTGGCTTGAACCCAGGCACAGCCCTGCAATATTGGCCGCCACCCAGAACTGCCCGCGGCTGTCCGAGCCCAGGGCAATCACGGTCATCAGGAGCCAGCCGACCAGGGTCAGGGCGATGGTGCGCACATGGCCGAGCCGATCCTGCAGGTAGCCGAAGGCGAAGGCGCCGATGGCGGCCGTGCCATTGACCACGAAGAACAGCTTGATGTTGTCTTCGGCCGTGAACCCGATCGCCTCCTGTGCGTAGATGGCAGCCAGCGAAATGGCCGCGATGACGCCGGATTGATAGAACAGCAGGCAGACCATGAAACGCGCCATGTCGGGAAATGCCTTCGCCTCGCGCGCGGTGGTCAACAACCGTTGCGCCAGCACGGAAAATTCCGCAGCGACCTTTACCACCGGGCTCGCCTGCACCCGTTCGCGCAGCAGCAGGAAAGTCGGCGCTGACGCCACGGCGAAAAAGGCGGCGGTGATCAGCATGGTGGCCGGCACGAAGCTGTCCGCTCCTTCGCCGCGGCCCTTGGCGGCGACGATCCAGGCCAGGCACAGGCCCAGGCAGGCCATGCCGCCCAGATAACCCCAGCTCCAGCCCCAGCCGGACACCTTGCCCAGATCTTCCTCGCCCGCGAGTTCCGGCAGAAATGCGGCGATGATGTTTTCGCCGCTGCCGAAAAAGAAACTGGCGATGGCCACCAGGGTCATGGCCAACAGGACATCGCCGGGGCCCACCCAGAACAGCGCGGCCGTGGCCGCCACGCAGCCGACCGTGGTCACGGCCAGCAGCTTCTTCTTGGCGCCGTGGCGATCGGCGTAAGCGCCGACGCCGGCGGCGGTCAGCATGATGGCGAGACTGGCGATCGCCTGCGTCGTGGTCCAGGCCAGCGTCGCCCATGTTGCGCCGGCGGCCACCACGGCGACGAAGTAGGCGTTGAAGATGGCGGTCACCACCGTTGTCGTGTAGGCCGAGTTGGCGAAGTCGTACATCGCCCAAGCCCACACCTCGCGCCCCCTGACGCCGTCGGCAAGAATCCTTCTGGTCATGGAACACCGCCTTCCAGATCGGGTTCGCCGCAGTGCGTGAGGATTTCCCGCCGCGCGGCATCGCGCAGCCGCAAGGCGGCCTGCCAGCCCTCGCCTGCCACGGCGACGGGCGCGCAGACCGTGACGCGAACCGTCCCGCGCCGCGGCAGCGAAGACTCGTCGCGCAGGATTTCGCGCGTTCCGGCCAGTGCCACCGGCGTCACCGTGAGCCCGTTCTGCACGGCGATCTGGAAGGCCCCGAGGCGGAAAGGCCGCAGACCCGGCTCCCGCGTGAACGTGCCTTCGGCGAAAAAGAACAGCGGCCGCGTCGGGTCGTGCTGCGCCAGCCGCCGGACGTCATCGACGCCCTGCCGCGCATCGAAGCGCTCGACGAAGACCGCGCCGAGATGGCGCAGCAGCGGACCGGCGAACGTATGCGCGGCCAGTTCCTGCTTGGCGACGAAGGTGACGGGCATAGGCAGCGCCGCCGCCAGCACGATGCTGTCGACATAGCTGGCGTGGTTGGCGACGAACACCCCCGACCCCGGATGCACATGTTCGAGGCCTGCGACCTGCAGGCGGATGCCGCACAGGCGCACGCAGGTCCGCGCTATCGCGCCGACGAAGCGCCAGCGCCGCTCGATGCCGGGCAGCAACAGAATGCCCGCCACGGCAGGCAACAACAGCAGCCCATAGACGCACCAGGCATAGCCGCCGTAGAGCAGTTCGCCGCCGCGACGCAAGGCGGCCACGCAAGCCTGCCGGAAGCCGGCCAGGCTCAGCCGCACGACTTGCAGCCAGAGCGCACGGCCGCCGGCGCCGAATCCTTCGTCGCAATAGACGTCCCGCGTCGCCGCGCGGCGGATCTTGCCGCTGGAAGTCTTCAGCACCGCATGGGGCGGCGCCAGTACCACGTCGTCGGGCGGCGTGCCGAGCAGATCGACCGTCAGGCCATTGATGCGCCGGATTAGATCCTGCCGCGCCGCGGCGCCGGTCTCGCGGCTTTCGGCCACCACCACCAGCTTCTCGGTGCCCTGCCCCGCCACCGCCACGCCGAACACCGCGACGCAGCCGCGACGCACGCCGGGAATCGCGCCGACCGCCTCTTCCAGTTCGTAGGGATAGAGATTGCGCCCGCCGCGGATGATCGTGTCCTTGATGCGCCCGGTGATGACGATGTCACTCTCGGCGAGGTAGGCGAGATCGCCCGAATCGAGCCAGCCGTCCCGGATCAGCTTCGCGCTGGCCTCCGCGTTGCGGTAATAGCCACGCGTTGCCGACGGGCCGCGGAATTCGAGACGGCCGACGCGGCGCAGCGGCAGTTCGGCGCCGGCGTCATCGACGATGCGCACCTCGTGGCCCGGCAGCGGCCGGCCGCAGGCCACCATCGCCAGCGCATGGACATCGTCAGCCGCGGCCGGCACGGCTTCGCCGGCAGCGAGAGGTTCGCGCTGCACGCGGTCGATCAGCGGCCCGCGCCCGGGCGGCGACACGGCGAGGCCGACCGAACATTCGGCCAGGCCATAGACCGGCGCCAGCGCTGCGGCGCGAAAGCCATAGGGATGGAATGCCGCGGCAAAGCGCGCCAGGGTCTCGGCCCCCACGGGCTCGGCGCCGTTGGCCGCGTACCGCCAGGAACTCAGGTCGAGGCCTTGCAGCCGGATCGGGTCGAGGTGCCGCAGGCAGAGCTCGAAAGCGAAGTTGGGCGCCGCAGTCACCGTGCCCCGGTGCTGGTGGATGGCCCACAGCCAGCGCTCGGGGCGCGCCAGAAAATCCAGCGGTGACATCAGCACCAGCGGGCAGGCGTGGTAAAGGCTGCCCAGCCAAGCGCCGATCAGGCCCATGTCGTGATACAGCGGCAGCCAGCTGACCACCACATCCGCTGGTGTCAACTGCACCGCACGGCCCCAGGCGCGGATGTTGGCCAGCAGGTTGCCGTGATCGAGCGTCACGCCCTTCGGATTGCCGGTGGAGCCGGAGGTGTATTGCAGCAGCGCGATGTCATGGGCGCCGGCATGGTGGTCCGCGGCGCGTGCCGCCGACTTGCCTGACTCGCGCAATTCATGGGGTGTCGTCACCTCGCGCAGGCTGGGCACCAGCCCGGAAAGAATGCGCGCCACCATGCGCGCCGCATCGAAAGTGATGAGGGCCGCCGCTTCGCAGTTCTGCAAAATGCCGGCCTGCCTGCGCAGATGGTCCTCGATCTGCCCCGGCCGCGTCGGCGGGTAGATCGGCACCGGCACGGCGCCCGCGAGCAGGATGCCGTAGAAGCCGTGAAAGAATTCCAGACCCGTCGGCAGCATCAGGGCCACGCACTGCCCGGGAACGATGCCGGCCTCGCGCAGACCGGCGGCGACCTGCCGCGCCGTTGCCAGCAGGGTCCCGTAGTCGAGCGTGTCGGTTTCCGTCGCGCTGCGCTGAAACAGCACATGCGGCCGCTGCGGATGCCGGTGCGCATGCCACTGCAATACGTCGCCCAGCGTCGTGGCGTCGTCGGGGCTGCCCTGCTCGACCGCCGCCGGCGCCTGCCAGGGGGTCGCGGAGCCGACACCTTCCGCCGCGGGCGCACTCACGGCGAGGGCCTTGAGCAGATCGCGCGGGGTTTCGGCCGAGCCCAGCACCTCGTCGTTCAGGCGCAACGCGAACGCCTGCTCGACGCGCGCCAGCAGTTCCACCCGCGCCAGACTGTCGAGTCCGAGGTCCTTGTCCAGCGCGCTGTCGAGCCCGACCCGCGCCCGCCCACCCGGGCGCACCTCGGCCACCAGCCGATCTATGAGGGACAGCAGTTGCGCCGACTGATCGGTCGCGGAATCCGGCTCCACGGGTTCAGACGCCGTAGCGTCAGCGCCGACTCTTCAGCAGCCCTTCCACTCCGGCTTGCGCTTCTGCATGAAGGCATCGATGCCTTCGGCCGCATCGGCCGCCATCATGTTGCAGGCCATGGTTTCGACGGCCAATTGGTAGGCGCCGTCGAGCCCCATTTCGAGCTGCTTGTAGAACATCTGCTTGCCCATGCCGACCGCCACCGAGGACTTGGCGCAGATCGAATCGGTGAGTTTCTTCACCTCGGCATCGAGTTGATCCAGCGGCACCACGCGATTGACCAGGCCGCGCCGCTGCGCCTCGGCGGCGTCGATGAAATCGCCGGTCAGCAGCATTTCCATGGCCTGCTTGCGGCCCATGGCGCGGCCGAGCGCAACCGACGGCGTGGAGCAGAAGAGGCCGACATTGATGCCGGAGACCGCGAACCGCGCCCCTTCCGCCGCGACGGCCAGATCGCACATGGCGACCAGCTGGCAGCCCGCTGCCGTGGCGATGCCGTGGATGCGCGCGATCACCGGCTGGGGCATTTCGACGATGGTCATCATGAGCTTGCCGCACTGTTTGAACAGCTTCTGCATGTAGGCTTTGCTGTGATTGGCGCGCATCTGCTTGAGGTCGTGGCCGGAGCAGAAGGCCTTGCCGGCGCCGGCGATCACCACGGCGCGCACCGACGTGTCCGCGGCAATGGCGTTCAGCGCCGTTTGCAGTTCGGCCAGCAATTCCTCCGACAGCGAATTGAACTGCGCCGGACGGTTGAGGGTCAGGGTCGTGACGCCATCCCTGTCTTCGCGCAACAGGATGGGCAATGTGGTTTCGGGTGCATTCATGGTGCTGTCTCCTCGCGGTGTTCGATGGGCTCATTTTGCCGCAGAGCGGCCTTGAAGTATCAATTTGCGCTCGCCCTTGCCCCAAAGCGACAGATCGTGCAGGGCCGCCCATGGAGCGGCGAGGTCGCGATACTGCGGCGCCAGAACGAGCCCGGACTGCCCGCTGGAATGCATCACGCCGGACTTTGCGGCATCGCCGAGATCGTAGATCGCGCGCAGGCTGGCGGCGTGCTCGTTGAGATAGGGTTCGTCGCCCTTGAGATGATAGCGGGCGACATTGACCGTGTAGTTGTCGCCGCCGGTAGCGGCGCGCAGTTCGAACCAGGGCGCGAGTTGCGGCACTTTCGAGAAAGGCCGGTGCTCCGACCGGGCCTGATGCAGCGTACCCCACTGCCAGCGCGCGATGTCCGCGCCCAGTCGCTGCTGCAGTTCGCCGAGCGCGCGATCGAGCGACCGGCTGGCCAGCTGCCCGCAGGTTTCGAGCGCCGGCGTAGCCTTGTCGTCGCACCACCAGACGTCGTTGCGTTCGAGCACGCCTTCGAGTCCGGCGCGAAAGTCGCTGCGTCCGACTTGGCGCAGATAAGCTTCATCGCCGCCCATTTCATCGGCGAACACGGCTCTCGTCATTTCCCGCGCCCAGGCGGCGAAGATCAGCGGTGCCGCCTCGCCGGCGCGCATTTCGCCCTCGAAGGCCGAAAGCTTCTGCATCGCCGCGGCGCCCAGCGCATGCGTCGGCGCGGCCTTGCGCAGATGGGGCAGCAGGCGCCGCGCGGCGAGCGACAGGACGTCCGCCTGGATCCGGCGCAGGCTTTCCTTGTCGTGCTTCGGCTGCGCGCCGAGCATGGCCTCGATGCGCTGCTGGCGATAGGGCAGCGCCCATTCGCTGGTGAGGTAATGCGGATAGTCGACGCTGGTGATACGGTGATTGGCGGTGGCGATCCAGCCGCGCGGCGGATCGATCTCGCGCGGCGTCTTGCCCGCATCGAGAAAGCCGGCCCAGTCGTAGCGCCGGTCCCAGCCGGGCGCCGGCGCGACGCCGCGCAGGTCGTTGTCGGCACGGCGCAGCGGCACGCGGCCGGCGGCGATGAAGCCGATGTGGCCATCGACATCGGCCACCACCATGTTCTGCATCGGCGCCACATGCCTTTCCACCGCAGCGATGAACTCCGCCACCGATGCGGCGCGATTGACCGCCAGCCCGGCCTCGATGCCGCCGGCGTCGGCGTCGAGCGCCGTCCAGCGCAAGGCCAGCGCGTAGGCCGGCCCGCTCGCGGCCCCGGTCAGGCCGGCGACGACGGCAGCCCCGGAGTCGGAAATCACCGGCCCGTGGCGGGTGGCGCGCACCGTCAACTTGACATCGGCCTGGCCCTTGACGCGGATGGTTTCGTCGAAGGATTGAAAAGCCGCCCAGCCATCCGGCGTGCGGTAGCGGGAAGCATCGTCCGCCTTGATCTGCTCCAGATAGACGTCCTGCACATCCGGGTTGGTGTTGGTGGCGCCCCAGGCGATGCGCTCGTTCTGGCCCAACACCACGAAGGGAAAGCCGGGCATGGTCGCCCCCGCCACCTTGAAGCCCGGCGCTTCGAGGCGCGCGAAATACCAGAGCGCCGGCGCCGTCAGCTTGAGATGCGGGTCGTTCGCCAGCAGCGGCTTGCCGGAAACCGTATGCGTACCGGCGACCACCCAGTTGTTCGAGCCGACGCCTTCGATGCCGGATTCGGGCGCATCGAGCAGCGCCTGCTTGCCCAAGTCCGGGCTGAGTTTCAATTCGCGGTACAGCGCCGCGTAGTCGCGCACCGCCAGCGGCTTTTCGCCCGGATAGGGCGGCAGCAGCTCATTGATGCGCGCGACGGGGAGCGTCTTGGCGAGCCGCATCCGCAGCAGTTCGTTGGTCCAGTTGGCGCCGAGATCCCAGGCCATCATGATGCCCCAGGCCAGCGTGTCTTCCGGCGTCCACGGTTCGGGCTGCAGGCCGAGAATCACGAACTCCGGCGGCCGCGCGCGCAGGTGGCCGGCGATGAAGGCGTTGATGCCCGCGGTGTAGGCCAGCACGGCGGCGCGCGCGTCGCCTTGCATCTGCGCCCATTGCGCGGCCGCCGCGCGGCGCACGCCGAGCGCGCGCAGAAACTTGTCGTTGTCCACCGCTGCCGGCCCGAATGCCTCCGCAAGCCGCCCGGCGCCGATGCGACGGTGGTTGTCGATCTGCCACAGGCGGTCCTGCGCATGAACGAAGCCGAGGCCGAACAGAACTGCATCGCGGCTCGCGCCGCGCACCGTCGGAATCCCGGCCGCGTCGCGTTCGATGCTGACTTCGCCGGCCAGCCCGACGACCTCGAGCCGGCCCTCGGTCGCCGGCATCACCCGCTGCCACCAGACCACCACGGCACCGGCGACGGCGACCAGCAATATCAGCAGCGCCGCGGCGATGCGTGGCATCCAGGCCATGACTGTCCGCCCCTACTCGAAGGACAGCGTCGACTTCGCCTTCTGGCGCAGCACGAACTTCTGTATCTTGCCCGTCGAGGTTTTCGGCAGGGCTTCGAAAATGAAGTATTTGGGCACCTTGAAGCGCGCCATGCGCTGGCGGCAGAACTCGGTCAGCTCCTCGGCCGTCACGTCGGCGCCTTCGCGCAACTCGATGAAGGCGCAGGGCACTTCGCCCCATTTCGCATCGGGCGTCGCCACCACCGCCGCGCCCATCACGGCCGGATGGCGATACAACGTGTCCTCGACTTCGATCGAGGAGATGTTCTCGCCGCCGGAAATGATCACGTCCTTGCTGCGGTCCTTGATCTTGATGTAGCCGTCGGGCTGCATCACTGCGAGGTCGCCGGTGTGGTACCAGCCGCCATGAAAGGCCTCTGCGGTCGCCTGTGGATTCTTCAGGTAGCCCTTCATCACGATGCTGCCGCGGAACATGATCTCGCCCATGGTCTGGTCGTCCCAGGGTACCGGCTGCATGGTCTCCGGGTCCATCACGGTGACGCCTTCCTGGCAGTGGTAGCGCACGCCCTGGCGGCCGTTGAGGCGCACCTGCTCGTCCAGCGGCAGGGAAAGCCATTCGTCGTGCTTTGCGCAGACCGCGGCCGGGCCGTAGGTTTCGGTCAGGCCATAGACGTGGGTGATGTTGAAGCCGATCTGGCCCATGCCTTCGATCACCGCCGCCGGCGGCGGCGCTGCAGCGACCAGCGCCGACACCTTGTGCTCGATGCCCTCGCGCCACTCTGCCGGCGCGCTGATCAGCATCGAATGCACGATCGGCGCGCCGCAGTAATGGCTGACCCTGTGTTCGCGGATGGCGTCGAGGATCAGCTTGGGATCGACGCGGCGCAGGCAGACATTGGTGCCGGAATTGGCCGCCACGGTCCACGGGAAGCACCAGCCGTTGCAGTGGAACATCGGCAGCGTCCACAGATACACCGATTGCGGCGGCATGCCCCAGGACACGATGTTGGACAGCGCGTTGAGGTAGGCGCCGCGGTGGTGATACACCACGCCCTTGGGATTGCCGGTGGTGCCCGAGGTGTAGTTGAGCGAGATCGCCTCCCACTCGTCCGCCGGCGTCTTCCATTCGTAGTCGGGACGGCCGCTTGCCAGCAGCGCTTCATAGTCGATACTGCCGGCACGCTCGCCGGGGCCGGCGTATTCCGGATCGTCGACATCGATGACGAGGATCTCGCGCCCCAGCTGCGCCAGGGCCTTCTTCACCATCGGCGAGTACTCGCGGTCGGTGATCAGCGCCTTGGCTTCGCCATGGTTGAGCATGAAGGCGATCGACTCGGGGTCGAGGCGCGTGTTGAGCGTGTTGAGCACCGCGCCGCACATCGGCACGCCGAAATGGCACTCGAACATCTCCGGCGTGTTGTTGAGCATGGCGGCCACCGTGTCGCCGGCGACTACTCCCCGCATCGCCAGCGCGGAAGCGAGGCGCCGGCTGCGCTCGTATTCCTGGCGCCATGTATAGCGGCGTCCGCCGTGGATCGTCGCCACGCGCTCGGGATAGATGTAAGCCGACCGCTCGATGAAGGTGAGCGGCGTCAGCGCTACGTAATTGGCCGGATTCTTGTCCAGTCCGGTGGCGTAAGGATTGCTCATGGGGTCCCCTCCAGATTTGCGTCAATAAGTGCGGCAACGCTCAACGATAGCAGGCTTCTCGCGCACGACTTCGTCGAGCCAGCGCCCGAGATCGTCGCCCAGCGTCACCACCGCGTCGCGCGCGGCGGCGACGCCACCGCGCGCATCCGCGGTCGGCACCGGCTTGTGGATCGCGAACGTCCGCCGGGAAAGCATCTCGGCGCCCCGCGAGGGCGTCAGCAGGGCACGCACTTCGAGCACCAGCCGGCTCGCCTGCGGATCATCGAAACGTTGCTCCAGTTCGTCCATCACCACCTGCAGCCGGCAGCCGGCGCCGTTGAAATCGGGCTGGCCGAAGACGATGCGGCGCTTCAGGAAGCCCTCGACCAGCTCGGCCGGCGGCGCGGCCCAGCGGCTTTCCGCGTAGCTTTGGCGGCGCAGGGGCTCGACATAGGCGAGACGGAAATGCATGGCCGGCCCGGCGAGCCACGACGCGGCCTGCACATCCACCGCGGCGATCGGGATACGCGTCCCCGGCCGCGCTTCCGCGGCCTTCCCGGCCGGATTCCCGAGGTCGTAGCGGGCCGCTTCGGGCGCCCGCACATTGCCGCCGCACGCGGCCACCAGCATGCCTGCAAGTATTGCAATGGGCCATGTGCTCATCGTTCCCCTCCCTGTTTGATCGGTGCAGAAAAGCCGGCCTCGCCGGGACCCGGTGCGGCTGCCCCGCGTCCGAAAATCAGCATCTGCGGGTTGTTCTCCAGCCCGTCGAGAACGCGTGAAAGCTGCCGCGAATTGGTCGCCAGTTCGCGCATCAGGGCATTGGCGCGCGGCAGCATGCCCGTCGTCAGCTCGTAGCCGGCACTGCCCGTCAGCTGATCGAAGCGGCGCGAGAGGACGCTCATCGACTGCACCAGTTCGCGCATTTCGGCGGCCAGGGGGGCGCCCTGCCCTGCCGTCTTTTCGACATGCGCCAGGATCTGGCGCAAGTTGCGCAAATTGCTCTCCGACAGCGCCTCGCGCATCGAGGCCAGGATGACCGGCATCTCGCGCAGGCCATCGGAGGCCGTCGCCACGTTCTCCAGCGTGCGCGAGAGGTTGTTGACGTTCTTCTCGTCCAGCAGCTTGCCCAGCCGCAGCGAGACCGCGCCGATCTTGTCGATGATGTCGCTGGCCTTCTCGCCCAGCGTGTCGAACAGCGTCGGGCGCAGGGCGATGCGCGCCGGCTCGCCGTCCTTGGCGAGCAGCGGCTCGGTCGAGCTGCCGTCGTCCTCGATCTGCACGTAGGCCAGGCCGGTGACGCCCTGATAGCCGAGTTTGGCCGTGCTGCCCCGGGTCAGCTTGAAGCGGTTGTCGACCGTGATGCGCACCAGGATCGTCCGCGGATCCGCCGCATCCGGCTCGATGGCCGAGACCTTGCCGGCGCGGATGCCGCGGTAGCGGACCTGGGCCTGGACGTTGAGCCCGGTCACGCTGCCCCGCGTTTCCAGAAGGTAGGTCGTGGTCGACTCGTCGCTCTGCCCCAGCCACCAGATGGCTACGGCCGCGGCAATGGCGAACAGGATCGTGAAGATGCCGGCAGCCAGTGCGTGGGACTTGTTTTCCATGGTTCGGCGCTTTCAGTTCGGCGCGGTCGCGAGCCCATGATTCTGCAGGGCCCGCACGCTGCGCTCGGAGAGGAAGAAGTTGCGAATGAAGGGATGGTCGATCTGGATGATTTCGTCGGTCGTGCCGTAGGCCAGGATGCGCTGCTCGGCAAGCACGGCGACTCGCGTGGACAGTGCCGCCAGGGTATCGAGATCATGGGTGACCAGCATCACGGTGAGGCCGAGTTCTTCGCCGAGCATGCGAATCAGGCGCACGAAGCTGTCGGAGCGGTCCGGATCGAGTCCGGCGGTCGGCTCGTCGAGCAGCAGCAGTTCCGGTTCGAGCGCGAGCGCGCGCGCCAGCGCGACACGCTTGACCATGCCGCCGGAAAGCTCGGCCGGCATCAGCTTGCCATGATGCGGCCTCAACTCGACCATCGACAGCTTGAGCATCACCAGATCGTGAATGGTGCCGTCGTCATAGCGCTTCAGTTCGCGCAAGGGAAAGGCGATGTTTTCGAACACGTTGAATGCCGAAAACAGGGCCCCATGCTGAAACAGCACGCCGAAGCGCTGCCGCAAGGCGCGCTCGCGCGCCACTCCGCCGCCGAAGAGCGGCTCGCCGAAGATCTCTATGCTGCCCTTGTCCGGCATCAGCAGGCCGATGATCATGCGCAGCAGCGTGGTCTTGCCGCTGCCGGAGCCGCCCACCAGCGAAACCAGCTCGCCGCGCCGAATGTCGAGATCGAGCCCCTGATGGATACATGCCTCGCCGAAACGGGTGGCGAGATCGCGGATGCGGATGACCGGAGTCGTCATGGCAGGATTCTCATACGGCCGGCAGCCCGATGCCGCGCGTCGCGATGGCGAACATCGCATCGAGGATGATGACCACGGTGATCGCCGAGACCACCGATGCCGTCGTGTTGGCGGACAGGCTCTCGGTGTTGGGCCGCACTCTGAGGCCGAAGTGACAGGCGACCAGGGCGATGAAGGCGCCGAAGACCGCGCCCTTGACGAGCCCGATCCACAAATTGGCCGCCGGCACGACGCGCGGCAGGGTCTGGAAGAAGAAGCCGTAGGAAATGTCGAGCTGCAACTGGGCCGACACCATGCCGCCGATCAGCGCGATCGCCGTGCTCCACAAGACCAGCAGCGGCAAGGCGATGGTCAGCGCCACCACCTTGGGAAAAACCAGCCGCAGCCCGCGCGGCACGCCCATCGTCGCCAGCGCGTCGATTTCTTCGGTGACGCGCATGACGCCCAGCTGCGCCGTCATCGCCGAACCGGATCGTCCCGCCACCAGAATCGCCACCAGCACCGGCCCGAGCTCCCGCACGATGCCGAGGCCGATGATGTTCACGATGAAAATGTCCGCCCCGAACTGCTTGAGCTGCAGCGCCGACAGGTAGGAAAGCACGACACCGATGAGGAAGCCGACCAGCGCGGTGACCGGCATCGCACGCACGCCGCTCTTGTAAAGATTGGCGGAAATCTCCCGGCTGGGCAGATCGGCCGGGTTGCGCAGGACATGCCCGAGGTTCATCCCGAACTGGCCGATCAGGACGACAAAATCGATCAGATGGCGGCCGACGCCGATCGCCGCCGATCCGATCACCATCACGCCGTGCAAGGGCGACACCGGCACCTGCGCCGCTCGCGGCACGTGATCGGCCGCATCGATCCGCTCGAAGACCCGCCAATGTTCGGGTTTGATCGACAAATGGGCCGGCAGGACCCGGCCCCAGGCGCGCCAGAGCAATATGGCGCCGGCGCTGTCTATCGCCTCCATATCGAGGCAGTCCCAGCCGGCGGCGGCCTCCGCCGCGCGACCCAGCTCGTCCGCCAGGGCAGCGACCTGCTGCGAGGTGGTCGCCACCGTCCAGCGCCCGGAAAGCCTGACGACTCGCCCGCCCTCGCGGGCGACGACTTCAATCTGCGCGACCGACATCAGGCAGGCACTTGCGCCGGCAGCATGGGAGAAATTCGACTATAGCCATGTCATGCATCGCGACATCAGGCGTCGCGATGAATCCGCAGCTCGCTGCCGATGCCGGACCATTGCTGCGCTTCGTCATCCAGCGCCGCGGCGGTCAGAGGCAGGGCGTCCAGATCATCGGCGCCCAGCCGCATCTGGAAGCCGTTGCGGGTGAATCCGGCGGTACGCGGCGGCAAGGGCTGGTCGTCCCGCGCCCGATGCAGGAGGACCGCGGTACGCAGGCAGAAAACCAGCGTCCATTCCGGAGTTTCCCCGCGCAGGGGCTGGGCGCGCTCCAGCTTGCCGCGATGCGCGAGCACCAGGCGCGACAGGCGGGCCTGGTCGCGCCGGGAAAACCCCGGCATGTCCGCATTGGCCAGGATGTAGGCACTGTGTTTGTGATAGCTCGAATGCGCCACGGAAATTCCGATCTCGTGCAGGCGCGCGGCCCAGACCAGGAATTGCGCATCCGGATGCCCGGCCTCCCGGCTTTCCGGGACCATCTGATTGAGCAGGCCGAGTGCCGTGTGGGCGACGCGCCCCGCCTGCTTGCGATCCACTTCGTAGCGCTGCATGAAACGATTCACGGTCGCCTCGCGCAGGTCGTCATGGTGATACCGGCCCAGCTGGTCGTAGAGCACGCCGAGCCGCAGGGCGCCTTCCGAGAAGGCCATGCGCTCGAGGCCGAACTCCTTGAACACAGCGGACATGATCGCGAGCCCCCCGGGCAGCACTGGAATCCGGTCGGCGCGCAGTCCCTGCAGACGCAGGCGCGAGGCCTCGCCCGCATGTATCAGTTCGTTGCGCAGTTTCTCCAGTCCGTCGCGGGTCAGCCCGTGGTCGGAAAAGCCGTTCAGTTCCAGCAGATCGACGATCGCCTTGGCCGTACCCGACGAGCCGATCGCCTCGTCCCATCCCGTTTCGCGATAGGCATGGACGATGGTCTGCAGTTCGCGCCGTGCCGCGAGCTCGGCCTCCTTGAACGAGCGCTTGTCGACGCGTCCTTCCGGAAAGAAACGCAGGCTGAAGCTGACGCAGCCCATGTAGAGCGATTCGAGCTGGATCGGATCGATGTTCTGGCCGATGATGAACTCGGTGGACCCGCCGCCGATATCGACGACCAGTTGCCGCGTCTGCGGATTCGCCAGGGTGTGGGCGACCCCGAGATAGATCAGACGCGCCTCTTCGCGCCCGGCGATCACTTCGATGGGAAAACCCAGCGCGGCCTCGGCCTTGTCGAGAAACTGCGAGGCATTTTTCGCCACGCGCAAGGTGTTGGTCGCCACTGCGCGCACAGCCCCCTGGTCGAAGTTGCGCAGACGCTCGCCAAAGCGCGACAGCGCTTCCACGCCTCTCTGCTGCGACGCGGTGTCGAGGCGCTTGTCGGGCATCAGGCCGACAGCCAGCCTTACCGATTCCTTGAGCCCGTCGAGGGGGTAGATCTGGTTGGCCACGATCCGCCCCACCTGCAGGCGAAAGCTGTTGGAGCCGAGATCCACCGCGGCAATCAGTTCGTAGGCCATCGCAGGATTCTACCTCCTGCCCCGGCTTTGATCCGTGTCATGATTCGGCAACAGAATTGACACATAATTATCCGTTGCGAATCCTCCGAAAGCCTTCATGCTGACCTTGTCGCGTCGCTTCCCGCCCGATCAATTCCTCAATCGCGAACTGTCCCTGCTCGCCTTCAACCGGCGCGTGCTCGCCCAGGCTGCCGACAGCCGCGTGCCCTTGCTGGAGCGCCTGCGCTTTCTGTGCATCGTCTCCTCCAACCTGGACGAGTTCTTCGAAATCCGGGTCGCCGGCCTCAAGGAGCAGCTCAAGCTCGGCAGCCATGCCGCGGACGCCGACGGCATGCTGCCGCTCGACGTCTTCCGCCGCGTCACGGACCAGGCGCATCAGCTGATCGCCGAGCAGTACGCACTGCTCAACGACGTGATCCTCCCGGCGCTCGACAAGGAAGGCATCGCCTTCTTCCGGCGCAGCCTATGGACCGAAAAGCAGCGCGCCTGGATACGCGAGTTCTTTCTCAGGGAAGTCATGCCGGTACTGACGCCGATCGGACTCGATCCTTCCCATCCCTTCCCGCGCGTGCTGAACAAGAGCCTCAACTTTGCGGTCGAGCTGGAAGGGACGGATGCCTTCGGCCGCAACTCGGGCGCCGCCATCGTTCAGGCGCCGCGCGCCCTGCCGCGGGTAATTCAATTGCCGAAGGCGCTGAGCGGCGTCGACTACGGCTTCGTGTTTCTGTCGTCGGTGCTCCACGAACATGTGGATGAGCTGTTTACCGGCATGAACGTTCTCGGTTGCTACCAGTTCCGCGTCACGCGCAACTCGGATTTGTTCGTCGATGACGAGGAAGTCAAGAACCTGCGCATCGCCCTGCAGGGCGAGCTGCCGCAGCGCCACTTCGGCGATGCCGTGCGGCTCGAAGTCGCCGACAACTGTTCCGAAGTCATGACCGACTTCCTGTTGCAGCAGTTCGGTCTGGAGCGCAGCGACCTCTACCGCGTGCCGGGTATCGTCAACCTGGTGCGATTGATGTCGGTGCCCGATCAGGTGGATCGTCCCGACCTGATGTATGCGCCTTTCCAGCCGGGCCTGCCGAAGGTGCTGACCAAGCGCTACGACATCTTCGAGAGCATCCGCAAGCAGGACATCCTGATGCATCACCCGTTCCAGTCGTTTACCCCGGTGATCCAGCTGCTGCAGCAGGCGGCGGACGACCCTCAGGTAGTGGCGATAAAGATGACCGTCTATCGCACGGGCGCCGAATCGGTGCTGATGGAACATCTGCTGCGTGCCGCGGAGAAGGGCAAGGAAGTCACCGTGGTGGTGGAGCTGATGGCGCGCTTCGACGAGGAAGCCAATTTGTCCATCGCTTCACGCCTCGAAGAAGTCGGGGCGCATGTGGTGTATGGCGTGGTCGGCTACAAGACCCACGCCAAAATGCTCATGGTATTGCGGCGCGAAGACGCCGGCTATCGCCGCTACATCCACCTCGGCACCGGCAACTACCATCCGCGCACCACGCGTTTCTATACCGATTTCGGCCTGTTGACCGCCAATCCGGAAATCGGCGACGACGTCAATGAAGTGTTCAAGCAGCTGACCGGCCTCGGCAAGGCCAGCGCGCTGAAACACTTGTGGCAGGCCCCGTTTGCACTCCACTCGAAGATGCTGGCGGCGATTCGCGGCGAGATCGAAGCCGCCCGGGCCGGCAAGCCGGCGCGCATCATCGCCAAGATGAACTCCCTGCTCGAACCGGAGATCATCACCGCCCTCTACGAAGCCAGCGCGGCCGGCGTCACCATCGACCTGATCGTGCGCGGCGTCTGCTCGCTGCGCCCCGGGGTGAAGGGCCTCTCGGAAAACATCCGGGTGCGTTCGGTGATCGGACGCTTCCTCGAGCATCACCGCATTTTCTATTTTCATGCCAACGGCAAGCAGAACATCTACCTGTCGAGCGCCGACTGGATGGAACGCAATTTCTTCCGCCGCATCGAAATCAGCTTCCCCGTGCTGGAACCGAAGCTCAAGCGGCGGGTGCTCAAGGAAGGGCTCAAGCCCTACCTCGCCGACAACTGCCAAGCCTGGGAAATGAACGGCAGCGGCGAATACCGCATCAAGCCGACGCGACGTAGCCGCATCTGCGCCCAGGAACTGCTGGTCGCCGACATGGCTGTCGGCGCGATCAACGTAGCGTAAGTCCCGTCAGCACGTTGGCCATGCTATCGGCCATGCCCACGCCGAGCTGCTTGGCGAATTTCTCGGCGAAGTTCTGCCTGACGCTGAAATCCCGCACGTCGCTCGCCTTGAACACATCCCGCGCGACGCTATCGACCGTGCCGTAGCCGTCGGCCAGACCCAGCTCGATGCTCTTCGCACCGCTCCACATCAGGCCGGAAAACATCTCGGGCGTTTCCTTGAGCCGCTTGCCGCGACCCTTGCGCACGACGTCGATGAATTGCTGGTGAACCTCGTTCAGCATCTGCCTGGCGTGATCCTTGTGATGCTCGTTCTGCGGCGAAAAGGGATCGAGAAAACCCTTGCTCTCGCCGGCCGTCAGCAGCCGGCGCTCGACGCCCAGCTTCTCCATGGTGCCGGTAAAGCCGAAGCCATCCATCAGCACGCCGATGGAGCCGACGATGCTGGCCTTGTCCACAAATATCTTGTCCGCCGCCACCGCCACGTAATAGCCGCCCGAAGCGCAGACATCTTCGACGACGACGTGAATCGGAATCGCCGGATGTGCAGCACGCAGGCGCCGGATTTCGTCGTTGATGATCCCGGACTGAACCGGGCTGCCGCCCGGGCTGTTGATGCGCAGGATCACCCCCGCCGTGTGCTTGTCCTCGAACGCCGCCTGCAGGCCGCTGATCACTTGCTCGGCGTTGGCATCGCCCTTGGCCTTGATGACCCCGTTGAGATTCACCAGCGCGGTAAATTTCGATCCCTCGGCAAGCTTGTCCGTCTGCCCCCAGTCCGTTGCCAGACCGAGGATCACTGCCAGATAGGCAAACCCCAGCAGCTTGAAAAAGATGCCCCAGCGGCGGGCCCGCCGCTGCTCGGCGACGGCTTCCAGCGCAAGCTTCTCCAGAACCTTGCGTTCCCACTGCATTTCATTGTTGCTATCCGACACTTTTCCTGCCTTCCTCGTTCAATAAGACATGGCCGTCACGCTCGATCACGGCGACCGGGTCGAGCCCCTTGCCGTTGCAGCGCCCGCCGAGGCAGCGCCCCGATTCCGGCCCGTAAAGCGCCCCGTGCGTGGCGCAAATCAAGTATAAGCCCGAATGATCGAAGAACTCCCCGGGCTGCCAGTCCAGTTCGACCGGAATATGCCCGCATCGGTTCAGCCAGGCATGAACCTGCCCGCGATACCGCACGACGAAAGCCGGCTCGCTGACGCCGTGGCGATCGACCGTGAAGCGCACGCCGCGTCCGCCCTCGACCAGTTCCTCGCTGGCGCAGATCGGGCGCCGGTTCAAGCCTGTTGCCGCAGCCACGCCGCGAGTTGCGCCACATCGGCCGCGCAGTAAAGAGGGTCTTCCGCCTCCAGGGTCGCGCGCGGATGCGCACCGTAGGCAACACCCAGCGCCGCCACGCCGGCGTTCCTCGCCATCAGCAGATCGTGGGTGGTGTCGCCGATCATCAGGGTTGCCTCCGGCTCCACGCCGAACTCCGCCATCAGTTCCTCGAGCATCTGCGGATGGGGCTTGGAATGGCATTCGTCGGCGCAGCGCGAGGCATGGAAGCGCGAGCCCAGCCCGCTGACCTCGAAGGCCCGGTTCAGCCCCTTGCGGGTCTTGCCGGTCGCCACGGCCAGATAGTGGCCGGCCGCCGCCAGCTCGTCGATCAGCGCCTCGGCGCCATCAAACAGCAGCAAGTCCTGATCCCGCGCCATGTAGTGCTGCCGGTAGCGCAGCGCGACATCCTGGTAACGCTCCGCGGGCAAATCCGGCAAGGCGTGGCGCAAGGCGTCGATCAGGCCGAGGCCGATGATGTGGTGTGCGCGTTCGTCGGACGGTTCCGGAATGCCGAGGTCGCGCGCCGCCGCCTTGATGCTGTCGACAATGGCGCTGGTGGAATCCATCAGCGTGCCGTCCCAGTCGAAGACGATCAAATCAAAACGTTTGCCCATGATCCCTGTTTTCGTTTCTATCGAGCTTGTCGGTAAAGGCGCGCAATTCTGCCGGCAGCGGCGATTCGAGGGCTACAGGCGCCCCCGACAGCGGATGCGGGAGCGCGAGTTTCGCCGCATGGAGGAACATGCGGCCGAGCCCCGCCTTCTGCAAGGCCTTGTTGAGGGAAAAATCGCCGTACTTGTCGTCGCCGGCGATCGGAAAGCCCAAATGGGCGAGGTGCACGCGAATCTGGTGGGTCCGTCCGGTCTTCAGTTCGACCTCGACCAGGCTGAAGTTTTCCCAGCGCGCCACCAGCCGCACGATGGAATGCGAGGCCTTGCCCTCCGGATCGACGCTGACCCGCCGTTCGCCTTCCGCGGTCAGGTACTTGTGCAGGGGCAGGCGCACATGCTGCAACTCGTTGCGCCAGCGGCCCTTGACCAGGGCCAGGTAGCGCTTGGCGATCGCGCCGTCACGAAACTGGTCATGCAGCCTGGTCAGCGCCATGCGCTTTTTGGCTACTACCAGCAAGCCGGACGTGTCCCGATCGAGCCGGTGCGCGAGTTCGAGGAACTTCGCCTGCGGCCGCGCCCGGCGCAACTGTTCGATGACCCCGAACGAGACTCCGCTGCCGCCATGCACCGCCACCCCGGCGGGCTTGTCGATCACGATGATCGCCTCGTCTTCCCAGGCGATCTCGAAATCCCTTGCCGGAACAGCGGCTTGCGATGATTTTTCAGCGGTTCGCATGGGCGGCACGCGGACCCGGTCGCCGACCTGAAGCCGGTACTCGGCCGGCACCCTGCCCTTATTGACCCGCACCTCGCCGCTGCGTACGACGCGATAAATGTGGCTCTTCGGCACGCCCTTGGCGATGCGCAGCAGGAAATTGTCGAGACGCTGGCCCTCCGACTCCTCGCCGACCTCAAGCCACGTAACCGAATCTTTGCTTAAGTCCTTCATTTGCAATATACTGATCGCTTGGTTAGCCGTCCCGTGACGGTGTGCCCGGCGGCCCGAAGTGGCGTCGGTGGCACGGATCCCGGGGTGTTGTTGCCGCCATTGCAGTGTCGCTTGTCAGCGATCGAATGCATGGAGGCGACAAGGGCGCGAAAGCAGCAGAAGACAACCGCCGGAACTCACGACTCCGACCGGTAGCGCGACCAGCCGACCACAGGGTGTTTCGCTCGCCCGAAAGAGCGATACTACTTGATTGCGCGCATTACACGCACAGAATTGGGCACAGATTGCCGGACGCTGATCTGAATCAGCGGCCGCCTTACCGAAGACAAGTCATCAACCCCGTTTGCCACGAAAAACCAAAGGCACCATGAATCTGCCGAACCAACTGCAAACCCGAGGCACACCGCCCGCGTCCTGACGCCCGCAGTGTGCGACTTGTCGTGCCCGCCTGCCAGTGATTGCGCGCGGGAGCACACATGAAACGCATGCTTTTCAATGCGACGCAGGCTGAGGAACTCCGCGTCGCGATCGTAGATGGTCAGAAACTGATTGACCTCGACATCGAATCAGCCAACAAGGAACAACGCAAGAGCAACATCTACAAGGCAGTCATCACCCGCATCGAGCCCAGCCTCGAAGCCGCCTTCGTGGACTATGGCGCCGAGCGCCACGGCTTTCTGCCGTTCAAGGAAATCTCGCGTACCTATTTCAAGCCCGGCGTCGACGCCGGCAAGGCGCGCATCCAGGACGTGCTCAGCAACGGCCAGGAACTCATCGTCCAGGTCGAAAAGGACGAGCGCGGCAACAAGGGCGCGGCGCTGACCACCTACGTCTCGCTGGCCGGCCGCTACCTGGTGCTGATGCCCAACAATCCGCGCGGCGGCGGCGTTTCGCGTCGCGTCGAAGGCGAAGATCGCCAGGAACTGCGCGAGATCATGGATCAGCTGATCGTTCCCGCCGGCACCAGCCTGATCGCCCGCACCGCCGGCATCGGCCGCTCGCTGGAAGAACTGCAGTGGGACCTCAACTACCTGCTGCAACTGTGGAACGCCATCGACGGCGCAGCGAAGGCGCAGAGCGGCGCCTTCCTGATCTACCAGGAATCCAGCCTGGTCATCCGCGCCATCCGCGACTACTTCCACTCCGAGATCGGTGAGATCCTGATCGACACGGACGACATCTTCGAGCAGGCGCAGCAGTTCATGGCGCACGTGATGCCGGGCACCGTGAATCGCGTCAAGCGCTACCACGATGACGTGCCGTTGTTCTCGCGATTCCAGATCGAACACCAGATCGAATCGGCCTACTCGCGCCAGGTCACGCTGCCTTCCGGCGGCGCCATCGTCATCGACCATACCGAGGCCCTGGTCTCGGTCGACGTCAACTCGGGCCGTGCCACCAAGGGCAGCGACATCGAGGAAACGGCGCTGCGCACCAACTGCGAAGCCGCCGACGAAATCGCCCGCCAGTTGCGCCTGCGCGACCTCGGCGGCCTGATCGTGATCGACTTCATCGACATGGAGTCGGCCAAGAACCAGCGCGAAGTCGAGAATCGCCTGCGCGACGCCCTGCACCATGACCGCGCCCGCGTCCAGACCGGCAAGATCAGCCGCTTCGGCCTGCTCGAGCTCTCGCGCCAGCGCCTGCGCCCGGCACTCGCCGAGACCAGCTACATCACCTGCCCGCGCTGCACCGGCACCGGCCACATCCGCAGCACCGAATCCGCCGCGCTGCACATCCTGCGCATCCTCGAAGAGGAAGCCATGAAGGAAAACACCGGCGCGCTGCACTGCCAGGTCCCGGTGGACGTCGGCACCTTCCTGCTCAATGAAAAGCGCGTCGATATCTCCCGCATCGAGATGCGCCACCGCGTCAATCTGGTGATCGTGCCCAACCGCCATCTCGAAACGCCGGCGCACGAGATCATTCGCTTGCGTCATGACCAGCTCAATGCCGAAGGCATCGCGCTGGCCAGCTACCAGATGGCCGAAAAGCCCGTCGAGGAATCCTACCAGCCGCCTTCGGCGCAAAACGAAGCGAAGCCGGTGCGGATCGAAGCCGCCGTGAAGGGCATCACGCCCGACCAGCCGGCGCCGATCGTCGAGGCGAAACCCGCGCCGGTCGCGGCCCAGGCCGCCGCGGCGCCCAAGCCCGGCTTGTTCGCCAGGATCGCCGCTTTCTTCGCGGGCGAAAAGCAGGCAGAAGCACCTGCCGCCAGCGCCGCCAGGACCGACAAGCCCCAGCGCCGCGAGGGCGGACGCGACCGCAACCGCGAGGGCGGACGCGAAGGCGGCCGCGGCGGACGCGATCGCAACGGTCGCCGCGAAGGCCGCGACACCCGCGAAGGCGGCGAACGCAAGGAAAGAGGCGAACAGGCCCCGCGGCCGCAGGGCAAGCGCGACGAAACCCAGGGCGAAGGCGGCAACCGTCGCCCGCGCGAGGGCCGCAACGAACCGCGCGAGCAGAAGGAGCCCCGCGAGCCGAGGGAGGCACGTGAACCGCGTCCGCCGCGCGAGCCCAAGGAACCCCGCGAGCCGAGGGAGGCACGTGAACCGCGTCCGCCGCGCGAGCCCAAGGAACCCCGCGAGCCGAGAGAGCCGCGCGCACCGCGCGGCGATGCCAACCTTGCGCAAGGCGCCGTAGCGCCAGCGTCTACTCCCGGCAATGAAGGTGTTCCGGGCCAGGAAGGTGAGGCCCGCAGCGGACGCAGAAGTCGCGGCCGCGGTCGCGGTCGCGGTCGCGGCGAAGAAGGCAGCGCCGCCACGGCTGGCGAAACCGCAGCAGTTGAAGCCATCGAGGCAGCGCCCTTGGCCGAGCAAGGCATTGCCGCAACCGCGGCAGCAGTCGCCGAACCGGTAGCGGCTCCCGTGGCCGAAGCACGCCCCGCGCCCGCAGCCCCGCCGGAACCCGTTGCAGCGCCGATTCACGAAACGCCGGCCGCCCCTGTGGTCGAAGTGCAGGCACCGGAGGCTGCCGCCTTGGTGGCGGAGCCCGTCGCGCCGCTCGTCGCCGCGGCAGAACCGGCGCCGTTGCCTGTCGCCGAAGCCGCGCCCGCGCCCAAGCCGGCCGTCGAGCCGATCATCGTCCCGCCGGCATCGAAGCCTGCCGTGGTCGATGTCAAGGAGTCGTTGCAGCAGGTCGG
This sequence comes from Sulfuritalea sp., assembly GCA_030247575.1. Taxonomy (GTDB): domain Bacteria; phylum Pseudomonadota; class Gammaproteobacteria; order Burkholderiales; family Rhodocyclaceae; genus Sulfuritalea. Next base: position 23,891 of record JAOTRV010000024.1, on the reverse strand, counting down.
CCTCGTGATGATAGAAACCAGCCATGCAGCGCCGCCCGCGGACACGTTTGCGCCAGCGCAACCGCTGGGCCGCAAGCCGAAGCCCGCGCCCGTGATCGCCAGCGAGCCGCTGCAAATGGTGGAAACCAAGCACGACTGATACCCGCTCGACACGGGTACCGCAACGGGCGCCATGCGAAAGCATGGCGCCCGTTGCACTTTCAGCCTCCCGACGGAACGCCCGGGGCCGTATCCATGCGCTGACCGCTCAGCCTCAGGATGAGCTGGCTCGCCGCGTCCTCGACCAGATCGAGCACATGTTCGAATCCATGCGGCCCGCCGTAGTAGGGATCGGGAACCTCGTCTTCATCGAAGCGCTCGCTGAAATCGAGAAAGAGCCCCAACTTTCCGTGATGAACCCGCGGGCAGGCACGCCGCAGCGACTCCAGATGGTCGCGCCCCATTGCCAGCACCCGGTCGAAGCGGATGAAATCGAAATCCGTCACGCGCCGCGCGCGCAGGTGCGCCAGATCGTAGCCGCGTCGCGCGGCTGCCGCGACCGTGCGCGGATCGGGCGGATCCCCGACGTGGTAGCCATGGGTACCCGCCGAATCGAATTCGAACAGATGATCCACGCCATGCTTCGCCGCCAGCTCGCGCGCCACGCCTTCCGCGGTGGGCGAACGGCAGATGTTTCCCGTGCAGACGAACAGCACCTTGTGCGGCGTCATGCCGCATCCCCCGGCGCGTCGTGCGCCTCGCCGCCGAACGCCAGGCGCTGGACGCGGAACAACTCGTCACGGGCCGCGGCCGCCTCCTCGAACTCCAGGTTCTTCGCATGCTCCTGCATGGCCTTCTCCAGACGCCTTATCTCGCGCGACAAGTCCTTTTCGCTCATCACCTCGTAGCGCGCGGCTTCCTGCGCCGCCTTGAGATCGCGCACCGCAATTTCCGCATCATATACGCCATCGATGATGTCCTTGATGCGCTTCCTGACGCCGGTCGGCGTGATGCCCATGGCCTCGTTGTGCGCCAGCTGCTTCGCCCGCCGCCGCGCAGTTTCGCCCATCGCCCGCTGCATCGAATCGGTGATCCGGTCGGCATACAGAATCGCCTTGCCGTTCAGGTGCCTTGCGGCGCGGCCCATGGTCTGGATCAGCGAACGCGTCGAACGCAGGAAGCCTTCCTTGTCGGCGTCGAGGATCGCCACCAGAGACACCTCGGGAATGTCCAGGCCTTCGCGCAGCAGGTTGATGCCGACCAGCACGTCGAACTCGCCGAGGCGCAGGTCGCGGATGATCTCGACCCTTTCCACTGTGTCGATGTCGGAATGCAGGTAGCGCACCTTGATGCCGTTGTCGTTGAGATATTCGGTGAGCTGCTCCGCCAGCCGTTTGGTCAGCGTCGTCACCAGCACCCGCTCGCCCAGCGCGATGCGCTTCTTGCATTCGGCGAGCAGGTCATCGACCTGCGTACTGGCCGGTCGCACCTCGACCACCGGATCGACCAGCCCGGTCGGCCGCACTACCTGCTCCACCACCTGGCCCTGGTGCTTATCCTCGTAGTCGGCCGGCGTCGCCGAGACGAACACCGTCTGCGGCATCAGCTTCTCGAACTCCTCGAACTTCAGCGGCCGGTTATCCAGCGCCGAGGGCAGGCGGAAGCCGTAATCAACCAGGTTTTCCTTGCGCGAGCGGTCGCCCTTGTACATGCCGCCGACCTGCGGAATCGTCACATGCGATTCGTCGACGAACATGATCGCATCATTCGGCAGGTAGTCGTAGAGCGTCGGCGGCGGCTCGCCGGGCTGGCGTCCCGACAGGTGCCGCGAGTAGTTCTCGATGCCCTTGCAGAAACCCAACTGGTCGAGCATTTCGAGGTCGAAGCGGGTGCGCTGCTCGATGCGCTGGCACTCGACCAGTTTCTGATTCGTCTGGAAGAATTCGATGCGCTGGCGCAGTTCCTCCTTGATCGCCTCGACCGCCTTGAGCACCGTCGCCCGCGGCGTCACGTAATGGCTCGACGGGAACACCGTGAAGCGCCCCAGCTTCTGCCGCGTGTGACCGGTCAGCGGATCGAACAGCGTCAGCGATTCCAGCTCGTCGTCGAACAGCGTGATGCGCACCGCGCTCTCGGCGTTTTCCGCGGGGAAGACGTCGATCACGTCGCCGCGCACGCGATACACGCCGCGCTTGAAATCCATCTCGTTGCGCTCGTACTGCATTTCCGCCAGGCGGTGGATGATCTCGCGCTGACCGACTTTTTCGCCCGTGCGCAGGTGCAGGATCATGCTGTGGTAATCGACCGGATCGCCGATGCCGTAGATCGCCGACACCGTGCACACGATCACCACGTCGCGCCGTTCCAGCAGGCTCTTGGTCGCCGACAGGCGCATCTGCTCGATGTGCTCGTTGATCGACGAATCCTTTTCGATGAACAGGTCGCGCGAGGGCACGTAGGCTTCGGGCTGGTAGTAGTCGTAGTAGGAGACGAAATACTCGACCGCGTTCTCCGGAAAGAACTCGCGGAATTCCGAATACAACTGCGCCGCCAGCGTCTTGTTCGGCGCCAGCACCAGCGCCGGCCGGCCCAGGCGGGCGATGACGTTGGCCATGGTGTAGGTCTTGCCCGAACCGGTCACGCCGAGCAGGGTCTGGAAGGACAATCCGTCCTCGATGCCCTCCGTCAGCAGGCGGATCGCCTCGGGCTGGTCGCCTGCCGGCAGGAAGGGCTGGTGCAAACGCCACGGACTGCCCGGAAACTCGACCACCCTGCCCTTCAGTTCATGAATTTCGGCCACTGGCTAACCCATTTATTTACTTATGGAAAGCCGACGAATTCCTGATCGAATCGGGTCGGCCGTTGCGGTATTATTGCGCGCTTCGCGCCGGGACCCAAATCGCCGTCCCGCCAGCGCCGACTTTCCACCTTTACCGCATCCGGAGTACTCATGAGCTCGATCTTCGCCGCCGTTGAAATGGCACCCCGCGACCCCATCCTCGGCCTCAACGAAGCCTTCAACGCCGACACCAACCCGAACAAGGTGAACCTCGGCGTCGGCGTCTATTTCGGCGACGACGGCAAGATTCCCCTGCTGGCTGCGGTCAAGACCGCCGAGAAGGCCCGCATGGAAACCCAGCCGCCCCGTGGCTACCAGCCCATCGAGGGCATCGCCGCCTACAACAATGCGGTGCAGAACCTGCTGTTCGGCAAGGACTCCGAGCTGCTCGCCGCCGGCCGCGCCATTACCTGCGAATGCCTCGGCGGCACCGGCGCGCTGAAGGTCGGCGCCGATTACCTGAAGCGCCTGTTGCCCGGTTCCGGCGTATACATCAGCGACCCGAGCTGGGAGAACCACCGCGCACTGTTCGAATCCGCCGGCTTCAAGGTCGAGAACTATGCCTACTACGACCCGGTGACGCGCGGCGTCGATTTTGCCGGCATGAAGGCCGCGCTGGCGGCGATGCCGGCCAAGTCGATCGTCGTCCTGCACGCCTGCTGCCATAACCCCACCGGCGCCGATCTCAGCGCCGCCCAGTGGGCCGAAGTGGTCGCCGCGGTGAAAGCGCGCGACCTGGTCGCCTTCATCGACATGGCCTACCAGGGCTTCGCCGACGGCATCAAGCCCGATGCCATCGCGCTCGACCTGTTCGCCGCCTCCGGCCTGCAGTTCGTGGTTTCCAGCAGCTTCAGCAAGTCCTTCTCGCTCTACGGCGAGCGCGTCGGTGCGCTGACCATCGTCACCGCCGGCAAGGACGAATCGGCCCGCGTGCTTTCGCAAGTCAAGCGCGTGATCCGCACCAACTATTCCAACCCGCCCACCCACGGCGGCGCCGTGGTGGCCGCCGTGCTCTCCAGCCCCGAACTGCGCCAGCAATGGGAAGACGAACTGGCCGGCATGCGTGACCGCATCCGCGCCATGCGCAACAGCCTGGTCGACAAGCTCACGGCCGCCGGCGCCACGGGCTTCGACTTCATCAAGGTCCAGCGCGGCATGTTCAGCTACACCGGTCTCACCGCCGAGCAGGTGGAAAGGCTGCGCGCCGAATTCGGCATCTACGCCGTCAGCACCGGCCGCATCTGCGTTGCCGCGCTCAACACGCGCAACATCGACTACGTCGCAAAGGCCATCGCCACGGTGCTGAAAAAGTAACAAAGCTATTGCGAGCCCAGAGGGGTGCGGCTATAATCCGCGCCTCTTGAATATTCCTCGATAGCTCAGTCGGTAGAGCGCCGGACTGTTAATCCGTAGGTCCCTGGTTCGAGCCCAGGTCGAGGAGCCAGAAAAACAAGCACATAGCCAATCCTTCGGGATTGGCTTTTGCTTTTATCGCAGCTCTGGCATGGAAAAAGGAAAAAATCATGAGCAGCCTCCCCAAGTGCCCGCAATGCGGTTCGGAATTCACCTATGAGGACGGCGAAATGTACGTCTGCCCGGAATGCGCCCACGAATGGCCCAAACAGGCGGCGGCCAGCACCGATGAAAAGCGCGTCGTCCGCGATTCCAACGGCAACGTGCTGCAGGACGGCGACACCGTGACCGTGATCAAGGACCTGAAGATCAAGGGTTCCTCCTCGGTGGTCAAGGTCGGCACCAAGGTCAAGAACATCCGCCTGGTCGAAGGCGATCACGACATCGACTGCAAGATCGACGGCATCGGCGCGATGTCCCTGAAATCGGAGTTCGTGAAGAAGTCCTGAACGCCAGAGAGCGAGTTCCCGGACTTTGCCAATTTTTCAAACCCCAATCCTTCGAGCACTGCCATGTCCTCTACCGAGACCATTTACTGCTATCACTGCACCCGGCACCATCCCAAGGCTGAAATGCGCCAGATCGAGACCAAGGGCGGCAAGCGGTGGCGCTGCATCAAGTCCATCGAAGCCACCAAGAAGAGCAGCAGCCAGCGTGACGCGTTCGGCAAGACCGTCACCACCATGAACAAATCCGAAAACCAGGCCCGCATCAAGGCCAGGCTGAATTCCGAGCGACTGCTGACCGCGGGATAGGATCAGCCGGCCGCCCTCCCGGCGACAGAAGCAAGCCCGAGTCCCCGGCGTTACCTGTCCGGCATCAGCGCCGGACGATGCTGCCGTTGCTGGCCTTCACCGCAGTACCGGCGGTAAGGCCCGGATCCTTGTCGAAGCTGAAGGTTTTTTCCTCTCCGTTGTCGAAGTGCACCGCAACCTGCCACTTCTTGACGGACTTTATCTTCTGTTCGATCTTGTGGCCGGCATAAGCGCCGCCCGCCGCGCCTGCGACGGTCGCGACACTCCGACCGGTGCCCGACCCTATCTGGTTTCCGAGCAAGGCACCCGCGACTCCGCCGGCGACCACGCCCACGGGGCTGCTCTCGCCTTCCTTCTCCACCACCTTCACCGACAGCACCTTGCCGCAGCCGGTGCAGGCCTTGTCGCTGCCGGTCGCGCCGCGGGTCTGGTCCTTGCCGGCCTTGGCCAGCGCCGCATCGTATTCGGCCTTGGCGTCGCGCAGGCATTGCATGCGGGTGCTGGAAGAAGATTCCTCGGCACAGAGCTTCTTGTCCTCGGCATAGCGGGTGGCAGCCGCCTTCTTCGCCGCTTCGGAACCGGTTTTCGACACTGCGTCCGAGGCAATGGCGGAGCCGGCCAGGAACGTGGTTGCGACCATCAATGCAAGACATTTTTTCATGTTTCTCTCTAAGGGTGACGAACAGCCGCCAGCATCACCGAATTCCCTGCCGAAAGCCATGTCAAATCTCACGGTCGGAAGACGGCTGTGTCGCTGCATGACGCCGAGCGGCAAACCCGACCGCGAGCGTGCCGATGCCGCAGGCGAACAGCACCGGTTGTACGCCGAACAAATGCGCGAGATGGCCGACGGTGAAGCTTCCCAGCGGCGCGATGCCGAGGAAGGCCATGGAGAAGATGGCCATCACGCGCCCTCGGTAGGCATCCTCGACCAGCATCTGGATCAGCGTGTTGTTGCCCGCGATGATGGTGATCACGGCGAAGCCCAGCACCATGACGATGGGGAAGGCCGGCGCCAGCCAGTGATTGACGGCGAACGCGGACAAGGCCGCGCCGGCCAGCAGCACGGCGCCGGCCACGCGGCGCGGCAGCCGTTCGGTATCCGGGCGGCTCGCCAGGTAGAGGCCGGCCAGCAGCGAGCCCACCCCGGCGCTGGCGATCAGCAGGCCGTAGGTGCGCGCATCGCCGCGAAAGATTTCGCTGGCGAAGAGCGGCATCAGCACCGCATACGGGGTGACCAGAAAGCTGACGGCCGCGACCATCAGCAGGCGCGGTCGAATCTCGCGATGGCCCATGACGTAGCCGACGCCTTCGCGAAAGGCTCGCCAGGCCGGTGTGCGATCGGCCCGGTGCGGCTTTGCGTCGATCGCCAGCAGCGCGAGCAGCACCGCGAAATACGACGCCGCATTGATCGCAAAGCACCAGGCCTCGCCGATGGTGGCGACGGCGAAGCCGGCCAGCGCCGGACCGACGAAGCGGGCCGAATTCATCAGCATCGAGTTGAGGGCGATCGCGTTCGGCAGGTCCTCGCGCTTTTCCACGAGCTGCGCCGAGAACGCCTGGCGCGCCGGCAGATCGAGCGCATTGATGGTGCCGAGGACGAAAGCCAGACCGATCAGCCACTCCGTCGAAGCCAGGCCCTGCCAGGTCAGCGCAGTCAACACCACGGCCTGCAGCATGGCCAGCACCTGGGTCGTGAGCAGGATGCGACGCCGGTCGAAACGGTCGGTCAGCACCCCGGCGAAAGGACCGAGCAGCAGGATCGGAATCTGGCTGGCGAAGCCGACCATGCCGAGCACCGCCGCCGAATTGGACAGGCGCCAGGCGAGCCAGATCATGGCGATCTGCTGCATCCAGGTGCCGGCCAGCGAGATCAGTTGGCCGGCGACGTAGAGCCGGTAGTTGCGGGAGGCGAGGGCCCGCGTAAACACAGCGGAGAAGAAGCTCATCGGCGCGGCGGACAGGCTTTCCCGTCGGGCGGGCAGGGGCGGTGCATCATGTGTTCCGGCATCAAATAAAGGGCGGGGCAGACCGGATTATCGCCGAAGCAAAACGCCCGCCGGCCACCATTGCGGGGACATTTCCCGCCGGGGCCGCAAAAAACTGTCCGGAAATCCCCCACCCTTGCCTACAATCGCATCTCATGCCGACCAATCGCGCGGTCCGCCTGCGGGCCATCATCGATGCGCTGGAGCTGGGGCTGGTGGAACGCCGCCAGAGCGTCCGGCTGTGTTTGCTGGCGGCGCTGGCCGGCGAGCACACGCTGTTCATCGGCCCGCCGGGCACGGCCAAGAGCGAGCTGGCGCGGCGGCTGCACACGGTGTTTCGCGATGCGCGCTACTTCGAGCGCCTGCTGACGCGCTTCTCGGTACCCGAAGAGCTCTTCGGCCCGCTGTCGATCAGGGCCCTCGAAGAAGATCGCTACGAGCGGCATACCGACGGCTTCCTGCCGGACGCCTCGATTGCCTTCATCGACGAGGTGTTCAAGGCCAACAGCGCGATCCTCAACGCCCTGCTCACCCTGCTCAACGAACGCGAATTCGACAACGGCGCCGGGCGTCAGCGCTGCCCGCTGATCAGCGCCGTCGGCGCCACCAATGCGGTGCCCGAGGACGAAATCGCCGAGGCATTTTTCGACCGCTTCCTCGTGCGCCTGCCCGTGGCGCCCGTCAGCGGCGAAAGCTTCGGCGCGCTGCTGGAAGCCGGTCGCGGCCGCGAATGGACGCCGCCCGCCCCCGAACTGGCGCTCGACGACGAGGACCTCGCCCGCCTGGCCGAGGACGCAGCGGCGGTCGAGGTGCCTGAAGACTTCGTCGCGGTATTGGCCGAATTGCGCCAGCACTTCGCCGCCGTTCAGATTCCTGTCTCGGACCGCCGCTGGGTCAAGATCGTCTGGCTGCTGCGCGTGGCCGCGGCAAGCGAGGGGCGATCCACTGTAGCGCTGTGGGACCTGCTGCTGTTGCCCTGGCTGACCGCGCCCGATGCACCTCGGCAGGCCGCCGTGGCCGACTGGCTGGCGGCGCGGCTGGGGGTGCGCGAGGCCTTCTCGCCGGCGCGCCTGACGCGCGTGGTCGATGCCTTCGTCGCCCAGCTCGACGCCGAACTCAAGGCCAACGACCTCGATTACGACGAAGCGGGCCGCCTGAAATTCTCCGCGACCGAACTGGCCGGCGAGATCGGCGACGCCAAGGGCGGCGCGGCGGCGCCGCGCATGACCTATAGTCGGCGCCGGCGCTACGGCGAATCGCACATCGGCGCCCGCGTGCGACAGATCGATTCGCTGCTAGAGCGCATCGCCGGCTATGCGAGGGAAATTGCCGGCCAGCGCGAAAGCCTCGCCGCATACGCGCAGCAGAGCCTGTGGCTCGACCAGGGCCTGACGGCGCGCGCCGGAATCAACCTGGCGGCCACCGCCGCGGCGATCGACGAACTCGCGGCACGCGCGAGTGAAGCGCGGGCCGGCTTCCTCGCCCTGCCGCGGCTGGAGCGGGACAACGGCAAGGTGCCGGAGCCCGTCGCCCACGAATCGCTCGACGCGGCGTGAGCGCAGCGTTGCCCGCATCGCTGCTGTTCGAAAGCGGTGAGCGCCGACTGGCGACGCTCGACGGTCTGGCACGTTCGCTCTGGCTGGGCGGGCTGACCAATTCGCAGGGCAGCCTGGAACCGCGCCTGGATGCGCTGGCCGGCCTGCGCCGCGATCTGCTTGCCGGTGCCACGGCGGCGCCGGAAACCTGGCCCTGGCCGCCGTTGCCGATCGCCCGGGCACTGGGCGATGCCCTCGCCCGCCTCGACATGGCCCGCTATTGCAGCGGCAAGCAGGAGCTGACCGACACGGCGCTGATGAGCATCCTGTTCCATCTCGATTTCATCGTCGATTATCGCGATCGCGGCGCCGGCGAAGCCGAAGCCCTGCGCATGGCGATCGAAGCCTTCGAGAGCGATTGGCAGCAGCACTGCGGCGAGATCGACGAGCTGGTGGAAGTCTTCGGCATGGTGCCCGACGACTGCCCGCACAGTCGTTGGGACCAGATGCGCGGCCTGCTGCAGTCCGCCGGGTGGCAGGAGGTGTTGCGCATTCGCCGGCTGCTCGAAGGCCTGCCGGAACTGAGCAAAATCATCCGTGGACTCGGCCGCTCGCGCCCCTCCGAAGAGCCGGATGCCGCCAGCCAGGCGATCGTCGAGGTGATGGAGCAAGCCATCGCACAACGCGCAGAATCCCGTACCGTGCGCGTGCCGGACATGCCGGGCGAGACGCGCGGCATCCACCGCTCGGACCGGATCGCGCGCATGCTGCCGGCCGAGGCCATGCTGCTCGGCCACCCGCGCCTGCGCCTGGTGTGGCATGCGCGGCGGGCCGAACGCACGCTGCTGAGCTATGAAGACGACGATCGCATGACGGAAGTGCGCCTGCACCAGTCGCTGGTGTCGCAGCCGCGCCCGGGGCCGCAGGCCGGCAAGCGCCTGGAACTGGGCCCGATCCTGGTCTGCGTCGACACCTCGGGCTCGATGCAGGGCGGCGCCGAAGCGGTGGCCAAGGCCGTGGTGCTGGAAGCCATGCGCGCGGCCCACGCCCAGCAGCGAGCCTGCCATGTCGTCGCCTTCGGCGGCCCCGAGGAACTGGTCGAGATGGAGCTGGGCGTAGACAGAACGGGAATCGAACGCGTCACGGATTTTCTCGGGAAAGGGTTTCATGGCGGCACCGACATCTGCGGCCCGCTGGAGCGGGTCATCGCCAAGCTCGAAGATGAGCGCTGGCAGCTAGCCGATCTGCTGATTGCCACCGATGGCGAATTCGGTGCCACGCCGGAAATGGCGGCCCGCCTCGCTGCCGTCAAGCGCGAACTCGGCCTGCGCGTGCAGGGCGTGCTGATCGCCGACCGGGAAACCGTGGGCCTGCTCGAAGTGGCCGACAGCATCTACCCGGTGCGCGACTGGCGCCGCTATGGCGGCTCGACTGTCGATTCGCCGATCCATTCCGAGCGCCTGACCGCCCTGTATTTCCCGGGAGCCCTGCGCAGCAAGGAAAACCAGGCGGCCACCGTCGGCGGCGAAACGGCCTCGGCAGTCTTGATCCCCGGCCATCATCGGGATGAGGTCACCGGCAAAGGAGACGGCGAGCGATGAGTTTCGCCACGGAATATCTCGCCCAACTCGAAGCCTTCGCCGCGCGCAGTCCGCTGCCGCGCGTGCGCGCCCTGCACCTGCCGCCGCCACGGTCCGCGACCGACGACAAGGGGGAGTTCTGTGCGCTCGAACTGGAGGACGGATCGCTCGGCCTGTCCTATGTGCTGTTCGACGACACGCTGGCGCGCCTGCGCGACCGCGCCGACCGCCTCGGCCTCGCCGGCGCCGATGCGCTGGAGACGGCGCGCCGTTACGCCGGCGTCGACTCTTTCGGCAAGACCATCGGCTTCGCCGCCGCCAACGCGCTGACGCGCTGCCTGTTCGACCGTGCGGGCTTTCGCCCCGGCAACAGCGCCGACTCGATCGGCCAGATGAACCCGCAGCCGGGCGAGCACATCGGCATGATCGGCCTGTTCAAACCGCTGCTGGGGCGCATTCTCGACAGCGGCGCAAGGCTCACCGTGGTCGAGTTGAAGGCGGAGCTGGCCGGCGAGGCCGGCGGCTACCGCGTGACGCTGGATGCGAATGAACTCGCGACCTGCAGCAAGGTGGTGTCGACCAGCACCCTGCTGCTCAACGACACGCTCGACCGCATGCTCGACTGCTGTCGCAATGCGAAGTGGTTCGCCATGGTCGGTCCGAGCGCCGGCTGCCTGCCCGATGCGCTGTTCGCCCGCGGCGTGACGCTGCTGGGCGGCAGCTGGATCAGTGAGCGGCACGGCTTCGTCGCGGCACTGAAAGGCGGCGAGCCGCGCAGCGAATTCGCCGGCAAGTTCGTGCTGACGGCTGACAGCTATCCCGGCTTCGCGGCGCTGCTGGCGCGCGTCTGAATCGTCCGTCGGTGCCGGCGCCAGACGACGAAAAGCCCATTCGGCATACCAGCCGGAATGGGCTCTTCGCGCAACGCTTTAGCCGTACTTGTAATGCGCCCGCAAGCTGAAACTCAAATCGGCGCTGCCCATCGGGGCTCGAGTCCGGAAGACTCCAGGTAGAACGGTGAAACGCTAGATCAAGGATGGACTTTCAGCGCTAAGTTCCTCCTGAGTTTGCCCTCAAGTCGAACGCAGTTTCACTGTATGCCTCGATGTCGGCAATGTCAAATCGGCTCCGCGCCGATAGGGAGTACCATGCACCGAGGCCAATCGTCGAAATGCGACCACGCCGGCAGATTTCGGGCAGGGCGCCCCCGGGCGCCGCAATGGTCGTATTTGCAGCCGATATTTTCACTTTCAGGAGATTCAAATGGCCAAGGGACAGATGCGCAGCAATCGCGAACAGAAGAAACCCAAGCAGGACAAGACCAAGCCGGCCGCCCCGGCCCTGCCCTTCGGCGGCGCACGCGGAAATTCCTCGATTCCCGTGCCGATCAAGAAGTAGCCACCCTGCCGGGGCGACCGGACCTCAGGAAATCAGCGACTGACACAAGTCGTGGATCGCGCGGGCGGTGACGAAGCGCTCATCCAGATAGGGGTTGTATTCGACGATTTCCAGCGCCAGCAGCTTGCCGTCGCCATGCGCCTGCGTCAGGGCGGCGACCAGATCGGCGCGCAGCAGGCCGCCGGGAACGGGGGTGCCGACGCCCGGCCCCTCGGCGGGATCGAGCGCGTCGAGGTCGATGCTGATGCCATATCCCGCGGTGCGCCGGCGAACCAGATCGAGCGCTTCGGCAAACACCTCGGGCAAACCGCGCCGTCGCACCTCGTGCATGAAATAGACGCGCACGCCGAGTTTCTTCAGCAATGCAGCTTCTGCCGACTCGAAGCTGCGCACCCCGATCAGGCAGACATCCCCGGGCAGCAGCTTCGCTGACGCGCCGCCGACTCCGGTCAGGCGCGGATCGCCATGGCCCAGCAGGCTGGCCAGCGGCATGCCGTGAATGTTACGGGTCGCGCTGGTGGCGATCGTGTGGCTGTCCATGTGGGCATCGATCCAGATCAGCCCGAGCCGCGCCGGCGCGCCCAGCGCGCGCTTGACGCCCGACCAGGTGCCGATCGCGCAGGAATGGTCGCCGCCGATCACCAGCGGAAAATCGCCCCGCGCCAGATGCTGCCCGACGCGATCGGCCAGCCGAGTGGCGACGCCCTGCACGGCATCGACCGGATCGCGGGGAACCGGCTGCGCGGCGCGCACCGGCTGGTCCCAGTGCAGCCCGTCACCGACTGCTTCGAGGTCGGACAGGAAGCGCAGCGCGCGCACCACTTCCGCTCCGTCCTGGCAGGCCGGGTCGCCGGCGCCGTAACCGCTGGCGACGCCGATGACGACTGTTCTACGCGCGTCCAATTCGTTCAAGCTCCATATGCGGCGTCAATCTGTAGTCTAATGTGGCGCCGTTTTCCCCGCGCGCCATGGCCCTCAAGTCCACCATCTTCAAAGTCGAGCTGCAGATAGCCGATCTCGACCGCAATTACTACCAGACCCACGCGCTGACCGTCGCCCGCCATCCCTCGGAAACCGACGAGCGCATGATGACACGGGTGCTGGCTTTCGCGCTGTATGCCGATCCGGCGCTGAGCTTCGGCAAGGGCCTGTCGTCGGAAGACGAACCCGACCTGTGGCGCAAGGACCTGACCGGCGCCATCGAACTCTGGATCGAAGTCGGCCTGCCCGAGGAAAGGCGCATCCGCCGCGCCTGCGGGCGGGCCCGGCAGGTCGTGGTGGTGACTTACGGCGGCCGCGTCGCCGACATGTGGTGGCAGCAGAACCAGGCCGCCCTGCAGCGGCAGGACAATCTCACGGTCATCAACCTGGCGGCGGAGGAATCGCAGGCACTGGCCGCCCTGGCCGAGCGCGGCATGCAGATGCAATGCACCCTGCAGGAGGCCGAACTGTGGCTGATCGTCGATGGCCAGAGCACGCGCATCGCGCCGGAAATCCGGCTAGCGCCGCCCGTCCGCTGACGCGGATTCAGTCCGCCGTCTGCGGCCGCTGCTCGATGCGGCTGAGCGCGCGCAGGGCAGCCTCGATCCCGCCCTGCTCCAGTTGCAGCGGCACCGACAGCATGAGGTTCAGGGGCAGTCCGAAGTTTTCCACGGCCCAGCCGGCCGCATCGCGATAGCAGCCGTCCGCGCCGGGGCCGGCCGCCCGCAGGCGGTCGCGCAGCGGGATGAGCGTATCGGCATAGCCGATCACCGGCTTGCGGAGCGCCAGGGCATAGCCGATTTCGACGCAGGTTCCCGAATCCGGCTCCGCACCGCGAAACGGGTTGAGGTTGGCCAGCACCACGTCGGCTTCCGCAAGCAAGCGCAGATTGCTGCGATAGATGTCGGCTGCCGAGCCTTGCGCTCCATCCAGTGGAATCAGGGCTTCATGGCCCTCGTCGCGGCACAGGGCGCGGACCTGCGCGGCCCAGGCGTCGACGTCCGGCCGGAACACGTCGGGACCCGCGAGATAGAGCTTCATGGACCGGTCGGCCGCGACCGGCGCGACAGGTCGCATCCGATCGACCTCAAATCGCCTCGTCCTGACCCAGCATAAGCAGTTCGTAGATCACTTTCGGCGTGCCGGGCAGTTGCGCAACATGCACGGCCGTCATGCCGTCGAGCCGGGCGATGTCGATGTCGGCGCCGACCGCCAGCAGCAGTTCGACCGGCGCGGCATGGCCGTTGAGCACGGCCGTGATCAGCGGCGTATTGCCGTCCTCGTCCTGCGCGTCGACATCGCAGCCGGCGCTGACCAATGTGGCGCAGATGCTCTCGTGGCCGCCGGCCGCCGCCGCGTGCAGCGGCCGTTCCTTGCGCGGCCCGAGCACTTCGACATTGGTCCCGGCCTCGCACATCACCCGCACCGCGGCGACGCAGCCGAGCTTGGCGGCAACGTACAGCGGCGGACCGCCGCGTGCCAGCATGGCCTCGGTGAGGCTGATATTCACCCAGTCCGCGGGCGTGAGTTCAGGTGTCGGCATGAATCAGGCCAGGGCTCCGGCCAGAAAAGCGAGCGTGCGGCTCCACGCCTGGTTGGCGCAGGCCGCGTCGTAGACCTCGCCGCGGCGCTCGTTGAAGAAGGCATGGCCGGCTTCGTAGCGATAAAAGTCCGGCGCCGCGCCGCGGGCGCGCATCGCGGCCTCCAGCGCATCGACGGCAGCCGGCGTGCACCAGTCGTCCTTGCCGGCGAAATGCCCCTGGAACGGAATGCGGATGTCGGCGGGGTCGGCGAACTCCTTCGGCGGAATGCCGTAGAAGCACACGGCGGCCGCAAGCTTCGGCACATGCACCGCCGCGGCGATGGCCAGCGCACCGCCCATGCAGAAGCCCAGCGCGGCGACCTTGCCGCCGCTGCTTTCACCCATGGCGCGCAAATGATCGACGGCGCCGCGAATGTCCTGATGCGTGGCGCCGGGGAAATCGAGGCCGTTCATCAGGTGGTTGGCCTCGTCCGGCTCCTGGGTGACGCGGCCCTTGAACAGGTCCGGCGCCAGTGCGTTGTAGCCGGCTCGCGCGAAGCGGTCGGCCACGCCGCAAATCTGGTCGTTGAGCCCCCACCATTCCTGGATCACCACCACGCCCGGGCGACCCGGCCCCGCGCCGGCAAGATAGCCGCGACAGGCGCTGCCGTCCGGCCGCATGAATTCGATCATCTGTCCCACGGGTGCCTCCTCTCTTCCGGCGCTGCAGAAACGCGAATGTACCGGAAATCCGCGGCCATCGACGAGCGGGAGGCCTCTCGTATAATGAGATTCCTTGCCTTGCCCGACCCGCACCCCGTGAATCCCGATCTCGCCCGTCTGCAGCCCTATCCGTTCGAAAAGCTGCGCCACCTGTTTGCCGGCGTGTCGCCGGCGTCGACTCTCGGCGAAATCAAGCTGTCGATCGGCGAGCCGCAGCATGCCACGCCGCCCTTCATCCAGCGCGCTCTGGCGGACAACCTCGGCGGGCTCGCCAACTACCCGACCACGCAGGGCTCCGACGCCCTGCGCCAGGCCATCGCCGGCTGGATCGCGCGCCGCTACGGCGTGCCCGCACCCGATGCGGCGACCGAGGTGGTTCCGGTCAACGGCTCGCGCGAAGCGCTGTTCGCCTTCGCCCAGACCGTCATCGACCGCAGCGGCGGCAAGGCCAAAGTGGTCTGCCCCAACCCCTTCTACCAGATCTACGAAGGCGCCGCGCTGCTGGCCGGAGCGCAGCCCGTCTATCTGAACACCGTCCCCCACAACCATTTTGAAATGGACTGGGCCGAGCTTCCGGAAAGCACCTGGCGCGACGTGCAACTGGTGTATGTCTGTTCGCCGGCGAACCCGACCGGCAAGGTCATGAGCCTGGCGTCGTGGAAAACCCTGTTCGAGCTTTCCGACCGCCACGGCTTCGTCATCGCCTCCGACGAGTGCTACTCGGAGATCTATTTCGACGAGGCGCGGCCGCCGCTGGGCGGGCTCACGGCCGCCGCGCAACTGGGACGCGGCAACTACCGCAACCTGGTGACCTTCTCCAGCCTGTCCAAGCGCTCCAACGTGCCGGGGCTGCGCTCGGGTTTCGTCGCCGGCGACGCGGCCATCCTGAAAAAATTTCTGCTCTACCGCACCTACCACGGCAGCGCCATGAATCCGGCGGTGCAGGCGGCGAGCATCGCCGCCTGGAACGACGAGGCGCACGTCCGCGACAACCGCCGCATGTACGCCGAGAAATTCGCCGAGATGACGCCGCTGCTCGCCCGCCACCTCGATTGCGGGATGCCGGACGCGGGCTTCTACCTCTGGGCCAGGACGCCGATCGCCGACACCGACTTCGCCCGCGAACTGCTGCGGCAGAAGAACGTGGTCGTCCTGCCCGGCAGCTACCTCGCGCGCCCATCCACCCAAGGCGGCGGCATCAATCCCGGCGCGAATTTCATCCGCATCGCCCTCGTCGCGGCGCACGAGGAATGCCTCGAAGCCGCGCGCCGGATCAACGATTTCTGTCTATCTCTCTGAAAGAAGCCACCATGCATGAACTCCAGCAAATCATCGAACAGGCGTGGGAAGACCGCGCCAGCCTGAGCCCCGGCGCCGCCCCGGCGCGCATCGGCGATGCCGTCGCGCACATCCTGGGCGAACTCGACAGCGGCGCCTTGCGCGTCGCGGAAAAGGTCGACGGCCAGTGGACCACGCATCAGTGGATCAAGAAGGCCGTCCTGCTGTCCTTCCGCCTCGAGGACAACGTGATGTCGGAAGCCGGCCCGATGCGCTACTTCGACAAGGTGCCGACCAAGTTCGCCAGCTACGACACGCACCGCTTCAACACCGGCGGCTTTCGCGTCGTGCCCGGCGCCGTGGCGCGGCGCGGCAGCTTCATCGGCAAGAACGTGGTGCTGATGCCAAGCTTCGTGAACATCGGTGCCTACGTCGATGAGGGCACCATGGTCGACGCCTGGGCCACCGTCGGCTCCTGCGCGCAGATCGGCAAGAACGTGCATCTTTCCGGCGGCGTCGGCATCGGCGGCGTGCTGGAGCCCCTGCAGGCCAACCCGACCATCATCGGCGACAACTGCTTCATCGGCGCCCGTTCGGAAGTGGTCGAAGGCGTCATCGTCGAAGACAACTGCGTGATTTCGATGGGCGTGTATATCGGCCAGAGCACCAAGATCTACGATCGCGCCAGCGGCGAAGTGATGTACGGCCGCATTCCGGAAGGCTCGGTGGTGGTCAGCGGCAACCTGCCCTCGGCCGACGGCAAGTACAGCCTGTACTGCGCCGTCATCGTCAAGCGGGTGGATGCGCAGACGCGGGCCAAGACCGGCATCAACGAACTGCTGCGCGACTGACAGCGCAACATCAGAGGCGGGAGAAATATATGGGAACGATGCAGAGGCTGTTCCAACTGATGTCGGAGAAAAAGGCTTCCGACCTGTTCCTCTCCGTGGGGTCGCCGATCAACATCAAGATCAACGGCAACGCCATGCCGGTGAATCAGACCATCATGGACGGCCCGACCATCATGACGCTTTTCGGCGAGATCCTCACCGAAAAGCAGATGAACGAGTTTATCGAGGAACTGGAGTTCAACGGCGCCTACAACATGCCCGGCATCGGCAACTTCCGCCTGTCCTGCTTCCGCCAGAAGGGCTCGCCGGCCATGGTGGTGCGCTACATCCCGAGCGACATCCCGGATTTCGAGACGCTCAGCCTGCCGCCCGTGCTGACGGAAGTGATCATGGAAAAGCGCGGCCTGATCCTCATGGTCGGCGCCACCGGTTCCGGCAAGTCGACCACGCTGACCTCGATGCTCGACTACCGCAACGCGCGCAAGGCGGGCCACATCCTGACGCTGGAAGATCCGGTCGAGTTCATCTTCCAGAACAAGAAATCCATCGTCAATCAGCGCGAAGTGGGTTCCGACACCAAGGCCTTCCACATCGCCCTCAAGAACGCGCTGCGCCAGGCGCCGGACGTGATCTTCATCGGCGAGATCCGCGACAAGGACACCATGAGCCAGGCGATCGCCTATGCCCAGTCCGGCCACCTGTGCATGGCCACGCTGCATGCCAACAACAGCTACCACGCGATGAGCCGGATCATCAGCTTCTATCCGCTGGAAAACCGTCCGGCCCTGCTCGCCGACCTCGGTGTCACGCTGAAATGCGTCATCTCGCAGCGCCTGGTGAAGAAGCCCGACGGCGGCCGCGCCCCGGCCGTGGAAGTGCTGCTCAACTCGCGCTACATCGCCGAGCTGATCGAAAAGGGCGACCTCGGCGAAATCAAGGACGCCATGGAGAAGAGCATGGTGCCGGGCAGCCAGACCTTCGAACAGTGCCTGTTCACGCTCTACAGCACCGGCGTCATCACGCTCGAAGAGGCGCTCGCCAACGCCGATTCGGCCAACAACCTGCAGCAGGTGATCAACAACGCCGCGGCGCCGGCGCCGGCCGGCGCCGCGCCCGCGGACAAGTCCGCCGCGCCGGACTTCACCAAGTCCGTCGCCCCGGGTTCCTTCAGCGAATTCAAGCTGGACATGGGCAGCTGATGGCGGTTCTCGAAAAAGCCAGGGCGCTGATCGCCCGCCCCTCGGTCACTCCCGAAGATGCGGGCTGCCTCGAACTGATCGGCTCCTGGCTGACGCCGCTGGGTTTTCGCCTCGAACGCATCGATGCCGGCGGCGTCTCGAATCTCTGGGCGCGACGCGATCCTGGCGGCAAACCCGCCGGCCGCGTGATCTGCTTCGCCGGCCACACCGACGTCGTGCCGACCGGTCCGCTGGAGCAATGGACCTCGCCGCCCTTCGAGCCGACCGTGCGCGACGGCTATCTCTACGGCCGCGGCGCGGCCGACATGAAGAGCTCGATCGCCGCTTGCGTCGTCGCCATGGAACGGCTCGTCAATCGCCGTCCCGCCAGCGTCGACTCTCTGGCCCTGCTGCTGACCTCCGACGAGGAGGGCGATGCCGTGGATGGCACGGTGCGCGTCGTGGAAGCGCTCAAGGCGCGCGGTGAAACCATCGACTTTTGCATCGTCGGCGAACCGACCTGCGTGAGCCGTCTCGGCGACACCATGAAGAACGGCCGCCGCGGTTCGCTCTCGGCGAACCTGAGCATCAAGGGCGTGCAAGGCCATGTCGCCTATCCGCATCTGGTGAAGAATCCGGTGCATCTGGCGGCGCCGGCCCTGGCCGAACTGGCAGCCACGACCTGGGATGCCGGCAACGAATATTTCCCGCCCACCAGTTTCCAGATTTCCAATGCCCACGCCGGAACCGGCGCCGGCAACGTCGTGCCCGGCACCTTCGAGATCATGTTCAACTTCCGTTTCTCGACCGCCAGCACGGTGGAAAATCTGCAGTCGCGCGTACATGCCCTGCTCGACCGCCACGGACTCGAATACGACATCCGCTGGACACTCGGCGCGAAACCGTTTCTGACGCCGCGCGGCGCCCTGTGCGACGCGCTGACCGCGGCGACCGCGGACGAAGCCGGCATCGCCACCGAACTGTCGACCACCGGCGGCACCTCCGACGGCCGCTTCATCGCCGACATCTGTCCGCAACTGGTGGAATTCGGCCCGGTCAATGCCAGCATCCACAAGGTCGACGAATGCATCGCCGTGGCCGACCTGGCGCCGCTGGCGCGCATCTACGAGCGCACCTTCGACCGGTTGATGTCAGCGTGATCAACAGCGCCACCGACGAGCTCGTCACCGTCCGCGACTGGCTGCGCTGGGCGGTCAGCCACTTCAACGAGGCCGGACTGGCGTACGGCCACGGCACCGACAACGCCTGGGACGAAGCCGTCTGGCTCGTCCTCGCCACCCTGCATCTGCCCCGCGACACGCTCGAACCCTGGCTCGACGCCCGCCTGACCACCAGCGAGCGCCTGACGCTGCTCAACAACCTGCAGCAGCGCGTGGTGCACCGCCTGCCGACCGCCTATCTGGTGCAGGAAGCCTGGCTGGGGCCGTTCCGCTTCTATGTGGACCAGCGGGTCATCGTGCCGCGCTCCTACTTCGCCGAACTGCTGGAACACGGCTTCGCGCCCTGGATCGAAGACCCCGAAGCCGTCGCCAGCGCGCTCGACCTGTGCACCGGTTCGGGCTGCCTCGCGATCCTGATGGCCCACGCCTTCCCCCATGCCAGCGTCGATGCGATCGACATTTCCGACGACGCCCTTGCCGTGGCAAGGCGCAACATCGCCGATTACCGGCTGGAGGACCGCGTGCAGGCGATCGAGTCCGATCTGTTCACGGCCGTGAAGGGCAAACGCTACGATCTGATCCTCAGCAACCCGCCCTACGTCACCGCCGCGGCGATGGCGGCCCTGCCCGCCGAGTACCGCCACGAACCGGCGCTGGCGCTGGCGGCCGGCGCCGACGGCCTCGACGTGGTGCGGCGCATCCTCGCCGAAGCGCGCGAACACCTCAATCCGGGCGGCGTCCTCGCCGTCGAAGTCGGCCACAATCAGGATCTGGTGACGGAAGCCTTTCCCGATCTGCCGGCCGTCTGGCTCGACACCGAGCATGCCGAAGGCAAGGTGTTCCTCGTCGCGCGCGACGATCTGCCGGCCGCCGGCAAGCGCGGCGCCTGAGTTCTCCCGTGCACGTCGAGCGCCCGTTGCTGCTGGTCGAGGACAACCCCGACGACGAGGCGCTGACCCTGCGCGCGCTCAGCCGAAACCACATCGACCGGCCGGTGGTCACCGCCCGCGATGGCGTCCAGGCGCTCGACTGGCTGTTCGCCACCGGCCCTCACGCCGGCCGTGATGCCGGCGTCCAGCCCGCGCTGATCCTGATGGATCTCAAGCTGCCGCGCGTCGACGGCCTCGAGGTCGTGCGTCGCATACGCGCCGACGATCGCACGCGGCTGCTGCCCGTCGTCGTGCTGACCACCTCGCGCGAGCAGCGCGACATCCGCGCGGCTTACGCCGCCGGGGCCAACGGCTACGTCAGGAAGCCGGTCGATTTCGACAAATTCACCGAGGCGCTGGGCCTGATCGGGCGGTACTGGCTGACGCTCAACGAATACCCTGTCGACGAGATGTCCCGATCATGATCACCATCACCTTCATCCTCAAGGACGGCACACGCCAGAGCATCGATGCCGAAGATGAGGCCAACGTCATGCAGGTCGCCACCTTCAACGGCGTGCGCGGCATCGAGGGCGCCTGCGGCGGCTTCTGCTCCTGCGCAACCTGCCATGTCTACGTCGAAAGCGCCTACCTCCTGCCGCCCCCGGCCGCCGACGAAGAAACCATGCTGACCGGCACCGCCGCGCTGCGTACACCGAACAGCCGCCTTTCCTGTCAGCTCAAGCTGGGCCCGGCGCTCGACGGACTGGTGGTGCGCGTGCCGGACGTGCAGTAACGGCGGCGGCCTGCACCGCGGGAAGAGTAGACGCCGGCGGTACGGCAAAGTCCGCCGCGCGCAGGAAAATCAGCCGCGATCGAGGTCGATCTCGTCGCGGTGGCCGAAGCCCTTGCTGTTGTCTATGAAATGGAGGCGTTCGGGGACCAGCCGGTACCAACGCACCTTGGCCAGTGCCTTGACGATGGCCGGCGGCACTTTCGCCAGCGGACCGGCGATGGGAAACTTCTCGCCGTAGAGCGCCTGGGCGCGCTTTTCCTCGTCGCCCTGCAGTTCGACGACGCGGCCTTCGAGCTGGATGCCCTTGATCTGCGCCCAGTCGCTGTAGTCTTCCTGGATCGTCGCCGCGCAGCGGGCATCGAGCGCCAGATTGCGGCAATGGCGCGTGGCCGGCGACGACAGGAAAATCAGCGAGCCGCCCTCGTGGGCAAAGAACACGGCGGATGCCCAGGGCCCGTCCGGTCCCTGCGTGGCAAGCGTCATGACATGGCGGGCGGCGAGGTAGTCCGCCACCTGCTGCGGCAAGGCTCCCCGCATCAATGGGCGCCGGGATGCATCTCGTCGAAGGCAGCGGGCGGAAGATTGCCCGCGCTGTCCCTGGCTTCCTGCAGCCGCTTGAGGCGATAAGCGATCTGCGCCCGGGTCAGGCCGAGCATGCGCGCCGCCGAGGAGAGATTGCCGCGCGCGTTGTCGACCGCGGCTTCGAGCAGCATGGCCTCGACCTCGTCGAGCGTCAGGGTGCCGTTGAACACCGCCTCGCGCAGGTCCTTGCCGGTCTCCCAGCGATTGATGTCGAGGCCGCCGGCGCTGTCGAGGACGAACTCCTGCGTCTGCACCTCGCTGCTCGACAGGAACAGATGGCCGACTTCGATGCGCGTGCCGCTCGGGGCGAGGATGACGCCGCGCTCGACGGTGTTCTGCAGTTCGCGGATGTTTCCGGGCCAGGGGTGGCCGAGCAGCGCGCGCTTGGCCTTGTCGGTGAAGCCGCGCAGTTTCTTGCCGTGGATCGCGCAGTACTTGGCGAGGAAATGCTTGGCCAGCACCGGGATGTCCTGCTTGCGCTCGCGCAGCGGCGGAATGACGATCTGGTAGGCGTTGAGGCGGTAATAGAGGTCGGAGCGGAAGCGGCCTTCCTTGACCATCTGCTGCAGGCCGACGTTGGTCGCGGCGACCAGGCGCACATTGACCTTGCGCGTCTTCTGGTCGCCCAGGCGTTCGATCTCGCCTTCCTGCAGCACGCGCAGCAGCTTGGCCTGGGCCGACAACGGCAGGTCGCCGATCTCGTCGAGGAACAGGGTGCCGCCGTCGGCGCGCTCGAAGCGCCCCGGACGCGATACCAGCGCGCCGGTGTAGGCGCCCTTCTCCACGCCGAACAGTTCCGACTCGACCAGTTCCGCCGGGATCGCGGCGCAATTGACGGCGATGAAGGGCTTGCCGGAGCGCGCGCCCATATCGTGCAGGCTGCGGGCGAAGACCTCCTTGCCGACGCCGGTCTCACCCGTCAGCAGGACGGTGATGTGGCTTTCCGCCGCGCGCTGCAGCAGCTCATGGGCGGCACGAAAACCCGGCGACACCCCGGCGACCTGCTCCGGCGACTGGTCGCGGTCGCCGATCGAGGAACGCAGCTGGACCACCTGCGTCTGCAGGTCGATCAGCTGGTCGGCGATCGATTCGCTGTTGAAGAAGCGCATCTGCTCCGCCGCATCGTCCCATTCCTCGGCCGGCTTGCCGATGATGCGGCAGTTGTTGTGCCCCATGCCGGTACATTCGACTTCCTTGTAGAGGATGGTGCGGCCCATGAAGGCCGAGGTGTAGCCGCAGGCATAACCAATCTGCGTCCAGCACACCGGCTCGCTGTGGATGCCGTAATGGTGGCGATGCCATTGTCCTTCCCAGGAATGTTCCCAGAGAATCTCGGCATAGAAGGTTCCGGCATGCCGGTTCAATTCGATCTGGATCGGCGTCACCCGCACGATGCCTTCGAGCGTATGAAGCTGGGGGCCGGTCATGAAGGCTTCGAGGTCGGTCGAGTCCTCGGCGCGGGTGCGCGCCAGCTCGGCGTCGCGCACGCCCGACGCGTAGCCCATCCGCGTCAGCAGACCCTTGGCGCGATCCATGCCGAGGGTGTCGATCAATTCCTTGCGCAAGGTGGCCTGCGCCTCGGCATGCACCAGCAGCATGCGGTGCTCGTGCAGCCAGATCTGCCCGGTCTCGGCACAGAAATGCACCCGCGCCCGCAGATCCTCGCTGGTCGAACGCGGGACGGCGCGTAGCTTGGTCATTGCCGGATTCTCACTTTCTCCTCCTTGAACCGCGCGTTTTTAATCGCAGGCGGCGCTGGCTGTATTGATCGAAGTCAAACATTCGATCTGCCATTTATGCGGCAAATGATCCCGCAGTTTCACCTAAAGATCAAACGCGGGCGCCATCGGCGCGATTTTTTTATCAAATGAGCAAGTGCCGATTTCGACGCTCTCGCTCGCAACGGTTCGGCGCGCTCCTTCGTCCGTCATTTTTTGCTGCAGCTGCATTCCTTGCCCGCGAAGCACGCCGGGCGATGTGACGTCGTCCCGAGACCCGCGATGCTGCAACGCATCAAGCGGGGTGGCCCGCGCCTTGCTAACTCTTCCTTGCTCCGGCCGGATGACCGGAACCGATCAATCCGAAATTTACAAAAACTACAGAAGGAGACATTCAATGAAGTTTCCAGTGCCGCACGATGTAAAAGCCGCCACGATTCCGGGTACCGAAGGCTGGGAGAGGATGTACCCGTACCAGTATCAGTTCGTCACCGACGATCCCGAGCGCAACAAGTACGAAAAGGAGTCGTTCTGGTTCTACGACGGCCTGCACTACCCGGAACCGCTCTACCCCTTCGACACGATCTGGGACGAAGCCTGGTTCCTCGCTGTTACGTCCCGCCCTGTTCCCGACCGTTCGACCCAAGCCATTCGAGGTTGAAACGCCGGGGGTGTCCCGCACTGCCTGCGGCGTAACGCGAGCGTGAAGCAGCGCGGGACGAAGT
>JAOTRV010000023.1 GCA_030247575.1 Sulfuritalea sp. | reverse complement strand
CGCCGTGACCCGAGAGGTCGATGGCGTGGCAGTGGTAGCCCAGCTTGCTGAAGTGCGGCAGGAAATTCACGTCCCAGCAGCCGGAGTGCACATAACCGCCATGCACGAAGACCAGCGGCGGGTGCCCGTTGTGCTTTTTTGCGGGGCGATGCAGCGTATGCAATTTGCGGCGACTCAAGGGCGGACTCCGGATGTGTAAACCTGGGGTCAGAACAGTATCACGCCCCGCGCATTGCGTCCTTCGGCCAGATCGGCGAAGGCCTGCGGTGCTTCCTCGATGCCGTAGGTCTTGGTGATGAGTTGGTCGAGCATCAGGCGGCCGGAACGGTAGAGGCTGATCAGGCGCGGAAAATCCTGGCGCGGCCGGGCCGAGCCGAAATAGCTGCCGGTCAGCGTCTTTTCTTCGAAGGTCAGCGAGGCGGTGCGTATCGTCGTCATGTCCTTGAGCGGGGCGACGCCGACCACCACGGCCTTGCCGCCCTTGCCCAGGCAGCCGTAGGCCTGCGCCGCCACTTCGCCGAAGCCGACGCATTCGAAGGCATAGTCGGCGCCGCCGCCGGTGAGTTTCCTCAGCGCCTTGCCGAGGTTTTCTTCCTGCTTCGGGTTGACCGTGTGAGTTGCGCCGAACTGTTTTGCCATTTCGAGTTTGGCATCCGAGGTATCGACGGCGACGATGATCGCGGCGCCACTGATGCGACAGCCCTGGATCGCGTTGAGGCCGACCCCGCCGCAGCCGAAGACCACGGTGACCGAGCCGGCCTCGACCTTCGCCGTATTGACTGCGGCGCCGACGCCGGTCATCACACCGCAGCCGATCAGCGCGGCCTTGTCGAGCGGCACCGCGGCGTCGATCTTCACCACATTGTCGATGTGCAGCGTGGCGAATTCGGCCATCACGCCGCAGCCGGAAAAGATGTTGAGCGGATTGCCGGCGGCATCCTTGAAGCGGGTTGTGCCGTCGGGCAGGGTATGGGTGGCCTTGGCGGCCTGGTCGCAAAGCTGCGGGCGGCCGGTCTGGCACCAGCGGCACTTGCCGCACATGCTGACGAAGGAACTGACGACATGCTCGCCCAAGGCAAAGCCGGCGACGCCCTCGCCGATGGCGACGATCTCGCCGGCGCCTTCATGGCCGAGCACCAGCGGCGGCGGGAAGGGAATGGTGCCGTTGGTCGCGGACAGATCGCTGTGGCAGACGCCGCAGGCGGCGAGCTTGATCATCACTTCGCCGCGTTGCGGCGCGTCAACGCTGACGGTTTCGACGACGACGGGCTTACCGACTTCGCGGCAAATGACGGCACGGGCTTGCTGGGTCATGACGATGCTCCTTGAGTTTGCGGTTTTTATTCCTTGTACCAGACTAGTTGCTGCGTCGTGGCCAGCAGTTCGCCGTTCGTACTCCAGACGTGGCCGTGGTGGTCGAAGTGGCCGTCGCTGAAGGCCTGGGCCTGGGCGACCGCCAGCAGCGGCGCGGCGCCCTGGCGGATCAGCACCTCTTCGCCGGCATGGAAATAGATGTTGATCGACACGGTGCCGATCGGCACGAATTCCGCGCGGCGCAGGAAGATGCGCGGCAGGAAGGAATCGCACAGCGCGGTCAGTGACGCGAAGTCGAGCGGTCGCGGCGGATTGTCGGCGACCCACACATGGGAGACGCTGTCGGAGTTTTCGGCGAAGGGCTTGCCGCGCACGATGCGGAATTCATAGCGCCGGAGAAATTCGCTGGTGCCGCGATTCGGCGCCGGCTCGCACTGGTCGGCCGGCGGCACCTCGGGCGGCGCGGCTTCGACCAGGCTCCAGGTTTCGCGGCGCTGGGCGCAGATGGCGATCGCCTGGGCCAGCACGCGGCCGGCCTGCAACAGGCGGATGGCCCAGTGCTGGCTGTTGCGGTTGGCGCGCACCAGTTCGGTCTCGATCACATAGTCGCCGGCCTGGATCGGTGCGAGGAAACTCAGCGTGAAGGCCAGCGGCGTGCCGCTGCGTTCGGGGTGGTCGAGCATCGCCTGCATCATGGCGCCCGCGGTAACGCCGCCATAGGGGCTGACCATGTTCCAGTAGTCGTCGCTGGTGCGGCCGTGCCAGCGGTTCGGCGTTTCCGCCCTCAGCGCGATGGCGGCGTCGAAGGGGTGCGCAGGAGCGGTCATGCGGCGCGGCTCAGTCGGGCGAAGCGCTGCAGATGCATGTCGGTGTCGCCGAATGACATTTCAATGGCGGTGAGGCGCTTGAACCAGTGGCTCAGCATCAACTCGTCCGTCATGCCCATGCCGCCGTGCAACTGCACCGCATTCTGCGCGATGAAGCGGCAGGCCTGGCCGATGGTCACCTTGGCGGCCGAGAGGCTGCGCTGGCGTGCGGTCGTGTCCTCGCTGGTGCAATGCATGGCGGCGAGATAGCTCATCGAGCGCGCCTGTTCGAGGTGCAGCAGCATGTCGGCCATGCGGTGCTGCAACGCCTGGAAGCGGCCGATGGGCTGGCCGAACTGCTGGCGCGTCTTGAGGTAGTCGGTGGTGGCGGCGATAGTGGCTTCCATGATGCCTACGGCTTCGGCGCAGAGCGCGGCGAGGCCGATGTCGAGGGCGGCTTCGATTGCGTGCTGCGTGGCGTTCGCCGTATCGCCAGCGTCGACTCTTTGTGCGGGAGCCTTGTCAAAAATGATGTCGGCTGCTCGCTGGCCATCGAGCGTCGGGTAGTCGTGCAGTGCGACGCCTTCCGCGCCGGGCGTGACGGCGAAGAGTCCCGTGCCGCCGTCCGCGGTGCGCGCCGACACCAGCAGCAGGTCGGCGCAGCCGCCGTGCGCGACGACGGCTTTGCGGCCGGAGAGTTTGCCGTTGGCCTCGGTGACGGCTGTGCCGCGTGCATCGGCGTGCGCCAGCACCACGATGGCTTTGCCGGCGGCGATCTTCGGCAGCCATTCCTCCTGAAAGTTATGCGCAGCGGTATCCCCGGGGACGGCGCTGGTGGTACGTCGAATCAGCGCCGGGGCGATCACCGCGCCGGCCAGATACGGTTCCAGCAGCAGTCCGGCACCGAAGGCGTCCATCACCAGCCCGGCTTCCTGCGGGCCATAGCCGAGGCCGCCGTGCTCTTCGTCGATGTTGAGCGCCAGCACGCCGAGATCGGCCAGGGACTGCCAGATTTCGCGGCTCCAGCCGGCCACGGAATCGCGAATGGCGCGGCGCTTCTCGAATGTGTAGTCCTTTGCGATGAAACGGCGCACCGTGTCCTGCAACGCCATTTGTTCTTCGTTGAAGTCGAAGTTCATGTCAGAGTCCCGTCATTACTTGCGAAGTTCAGCTCGTCATTCCGGGCAAGCGCAGCGCGACCCGGAATCCAGCGGCGGCACGCGGGAGGCGCCTGGATTCCGGCCTTCGCCGGAATGACGGAAAGTGTGGGCGGAGTGCTGCGACAAAGCGGGACACATTCATTGCCATGGCCTCACAGGCCCAGAATCATCTGCGAGATGATGTTCTTCTGGATTTCGTTGGAGCCGCCGAAGATCGACAGCTTGCGCTGGTTGCAGTAGCCGGTGGCAAGATTGGCCGCGTAATCGGGGCCGACATCTTCCTGCCTGAAGGGCAGGGCGTATGGCCCGACGGCCTGCATCATCAGCTCGGCGATGGCCTGCTGGATTTCGGTGCCCTTGATCTTGAGGATAGAGGCTTCCGGCCCCGGCGCCTTCTTCGTCCGTTCGGCGGACAGCACGCGCAGGTTGGTGATCTCCAGCGCGATGAGGTCGATCTCGACCTGCGCCACGCGCGCCGCGAACAGCGGATCATCGAGCCGGCCCTCGGCTTCGGCGATGCGCTTCAGGCGCGCCAGCTCGCGCTTGGCGATGCCGATGCCGGCGATGTTGGTGCGCTCGTGGCCGAGCAGGAATTTGGCATAGGTCCAGCCCTTGTTCTCTTCGCCGATCAGGTTTTCGACGGGCACCCTGACGTCTTCGAGCCAGACTTCATTGACCTCGTGCGCGCCGTCCAGCGTGATGATCGGGCGCACCGTGACGCCGGGCGACTTCATGTCGATCAGCAGGAAGGAAATGCCGCTTTGTTTCTTGGCCTCCGGATCGGTGCGGACCAGACAGAAAATCCAGTCGGCGTATTGCCCGAGCGTGGTCCAGGTCTTCTGGCCATTCACGATGTAGTGGTCGCCTTCTTTCACCGCGCGGGTCTTGACCGAAGCGAGGTCGGAGCCGGCGCCGGGCTCGGAATAGCCCTGGCACCACCATTCCTCGGCCGCCAGGATCTTCGGCAGGTAGCGTTGTTGCTGCTCCGGCGATCCGAAAGCCATCAGCACCGGCGCGATCATCTTGAGGCCGAAGGAAATCAGTCGCGGCGCGCCGCCCGCCGCGCATTCCTCTTCGAATATGTACTGCTCGGCCGGCATCCAGCCGGGGCCGCCGAACTCCTTCGGCCATCCCGGGCCGCCCCAGCCGCGCTGGTGCAGGATGCGCTGCCATTGCACGTGCTCGTCGCGATTCAGGTGCACGCCGTTCATCACCTTGTCGCGGATGGGCGCGGGCAGCTGCTCGGCGACGAAGCGGCGCACTTCCTCGCGGAAGGCGTTTTCTTCGGGACTGAATTGCAGATCCATGATCAGTTCCCGGATGGGGAGGGCGCGCCGAGCGGCGCGATGGTGCCTTGCGCCGTGGCGCAGAGTTTTTCCTCGGCGCCGGTAACGGCGAAAACGTCGCAGCGGCAGACGATCTGCGTCTTGCCGGCGTAGAGCACGCTGGCGCGGGCGACCAGTGCATCGCCGATCGCCGGGCGCAGATAGTTGATCTTGAATTCGGAGGTGACCACGCCGTGGCCCGGCACGACGCTGCCGCCGGCATAGGTCAGCGCGTTGTCGGCCAGGTAGCTGACGGCGCCGCCATGCACGAAGCCGTGCTGCTGCTTCAGTTCATTGCGGACGGGCAGGCGCAATTCGGCGCATCCGGGCTCGAATACCGTGAGTTCGGCGCCCAGCAGCATGCTGAACGGCTGTTGCCGGAGAACCTGCTGTCCGCGGTCGAGAAGTGGGTTGTTCATGGTGTGATTGTCCTGGCGCTGGTAGGCTCGGTAGGACTGCTATGCAGAACACTGTTCTGTAAAAATGGCGCAGTGCGGATTCTTCTAGGACTTCGGACAAATGTCAATAAGCGGCCGATATTGCGGCGCCACATGGGGTTTCACCGGGACTTGGCGACCCCTGGCGATGCTTGACGCATGGATTCGCGTTGTGCCACCATTCGGAACATCCTCCCGGTTTCGATATTCCGATTCTCAGCGCATGACTGCATCTTCCGCCCTGCCGTCCGGCCCCGCGTTTGTCCCGCGCGGCGAATTGCCGCGGCGCATCCATCAGATCATCGACCCCTGGGTGAGCGGGCAATCCAACGCGCCCGCGCTCTTGCAGGGCGAGACCGCAATGAGCTTCGGCCAACTCGATGCGGCAGTCGCCGGGGCGGCCAGTCGGCTTGCCGAACAGGGCCTGCGCGCCGGCGACCGGCTGCTGCTGGTGGCCGAGAACAGCATTTCCGTGATCGTGCTGGCGCTGGCCTGCAGCCGCCTCGATGCCTGGCTGGTGCCGGTCAATGCGCGTTTGTCGCAACGCGAGATCGATACCTTCATCGAGCATTCGGGCGCGCGCCTCGCGGCGTTCACCAGCGCGGTTTCGCCCGAGGCCGAAGCCCATGCGCAGCGCCTCGGCGCGGCCGAAGTCGACTGGCCGGGCGTCGGCCGCTTCCACCTCACCAGCGCCAACATCGCCGTGGCGCCAGAGCCGACTATCGCGGACGGCGAGCAGGTCGCCGCGTTGATCTACACCTCGGGCACCTCGGGCGCGCCCAAGGCCGTCATGCTGACCCATCGCAACCTTTTGTTCATTGCCGAGAACGGGCGCTGCATGCGGCGCCAGACGCCGGCCGACAGGGTGTACGCAGTGCTGCCG
The DNA here is from genome assembly GCA_030247575.1 of Sulfuritalea sp. Lineage (GTDB taxonomy): Bacteria > Pseudomonadota > Gammaproteobacteria > Burkholderiales > Rhodocyclaceae > Sulfuritalea. Next base: position 66,694 of record JAOTRV010000023.1, on the reverse strand, counting down.
CTGTCGCATATCTACGGTCTGGCCACGATGGCCCTGTCGGCGCTGCACGCGGGGGCGAGCCTGATGCTGGCGCCGCGTTTCGATCCGGCCGCGGTGGCCGCCGCGCTGGAGACGGGCGGCGTCACCATCCTGCATGGCGTGCCGGCGATGTACGCCAAGCTGCTGGAATGGGGCCGGCGTCCCGGCCATCGCCTGCGCGCGCCGGCGCTGCGCATCGCCCAGGGCGGCGGCGCGCCGCTCGACCAGAATTTCAAGGACGATTTCGAGGCGGCGTTCGGAATCACCCTGCACAACGGCTACGGCATGACTGAGGCATCGCCGTCGATCGCCCAGACGCGGCTCGATGCGCCGCGCAAGGATTGCTCCGTCGGTCCGCCGATCCCCGGCATCGAGATCCGCATCGTCAAGGACGGCGCGCAGGTTGCGCCGGGCGAGGTCGGCGAACTGCATGTGCGCGGTCCCGGCGTCATGAAGGGCTACTACAAGGCGTCGGGAATGACCCGCGAGGCGGTCGATGCGGAAGGCTGGCTCAATACCGGCGATCTGGCGCGGCAGGAAAAGGACGGCGGCGTGGGCGGCGCGCTGTTCATCGTCGGTCGCTCCAAGGAACTGATCATCCGCTCCGGCTTCAACGTCTATCCGATCGAGGTCGAGCAGGCGATCAACAGCCATCCCGATGTCGTGCATTGCGCCGTGGTCGGGCGCAATGTGCCCGGCAACGAGGAGGTGGTGGCCTATGTCGAACTGGTGCCGGGGCGCAGCCTCGCGCCGCAGGCGCTGGTCGCCTGGCTGCACGAGCGTCTCTCGCCCTACAAGATTCCGTCGCAGATCGAACTGCTCGAGCATCTGCCGGCCACGGCGACGGGAAAGATACTGAAGAACCAGTTGCGCGAGATGGCCGCTGCCGCCGCGGTCGGCCGGCGATGAGCCACGCCACCGACCAGCGCCAGGCCGAAGTGGCGGCGATGTTCGAGCGCCACGGTACGGGCTATCGCTGGTGGGCGGTGGTTACCGTGATGCTCGGCACCGTCTCGGCGATCATGGAAGCCACGGTGGTCAATGTCGCGCTGCCCGAAATCATCCGCGTCTTTCATCTCGGCCACGATCAGGTGCAACTGCTGTCCACCGGCTTTCTCGCCGCCACCACGGCCTCGATGCTGCTCGCCACCTGGGCCATGCAGCGCTTCGGCATCCGCCGCACCTTCGTCGGCGCGCTGCTGCTGCTGGTGATGTTCTCGGTGCTGGCCGCGCTGTCCGACAACTTCGAGCTGCTGGCGCTGTGCCGCATCGGCCAGGGCAGCATCGCGGGCCTGATCCAGCCGCTGGCGATGCTGGTCATCATCGACGTTTTTCCGGTGCACGAACGCGGCCGGGCGATGGGCGCCTACGGCCTCGGCATCGTGCTGTCGCCTGCCGTGGGGCCGGTGCTGGGCGGCCTGCTGGTCGATCACTACGGCTGGCGCGCGGTGTTCCTCGTCACCGTGCCGCTGTGCCTGGCGGCCGTTGCGCTGGCGCCGCGTTTCGTCATCGCCGGGCGGCCGCAGCCCGGCGCGCACAAGCGCCCCTTCGACGCGATCGGCCTCGTGCTGGTGACGGCTGCATTGTGTGCGCTGCTCGGCGGCCTCGCTGCGCTGATCCGTGCCCCCGCGCCCGGCAGCGCGGCCGTTGCACTCGGCATCGCGCTGGCGGTGGCCTTCGTCGTCTGGGAGCGCTGCACGCTGCATCCGCTGCTGGATTTCAGCATCTTCCGCGAGGCAGGTTTCGGCGCGGCGGTGCTGGTGGCGCTGGCCTATGGCATCGGCATCTACGGCTCGACTTACCTCGCGCCGATCTTCGCCCAGATCGGCGCCGGCTTCTCGGCCTACGAGGCCGGCATGATGCTGGTGCCGGGCGGCATCGTGCTGGCCGTGGTGCTGCTGCAGGCCGGGCGCCTGGCGGACCGCTTTCCGTCGAACCGCGTGGCGATGGCGGGGCTGGCCTTCTTTTCGCTCTCGGCCATCCTGATGGGATTGTCCTCCGCCGTCACGGGTTTCTGGCTGCTCGCGCTGTGGGTGGCGATCGGCCGCGTCGGCCTCGGCCTGATCATTCCGGGGCTGAATGCCGGCGCCTTGCGGCTGCTGCCGCACGGCACCGAGGCGGCCGGTTCGGCGTCGATCAATTTCTTTCGCCAGCTCGGCGGCGCGCTCGGCGTCACGCTGCTGGCGCTGTTCCTCGAAGGCCGCGAAAGGCATCTGGATGCCGTGCACGGCCTGCAGCCCATGCAGGAGGGCTTCTTCCTGATCGCCTTCGTCTATTGCCTTGCCCTGATCCCCGCCTGGATGATGACCGGCCGGACACAGCGCCCACTATCCGTTTAGGAGAATCCATGCCCCTGCCCAAAGTCCTGCAAGACAATCTCGCGCTGCCGGTGATCGGCGCGCCGATGTTCATCGTTTCCCAGCCGCAACTGGTGCTGGCGCAATGCAAGGCCGGTATCGTCGGCTCCTTTCCGGCGCTGAACGCGCGGCCGAAGGAGCTGCTCGACGAATGGCTGGCCATGATGACGACCGAGATCGACGCCGCGCGCCGCGCCGAACCGGGCCGCAAAATCGGTCCCTTCGCGGTGAACCAGATCGTGCATCACTCCAACGACCGGCTCGATCACGACATCGCACTGTGCGTCAAGCACAAGGCGCCGATGATCATCACCAGCCTGCGTGCGCCGGGCGACGTGGTCAAGGAAGTGCATGGCTACGGCGGCATCGTGTTTCACGACGTGATCAATGTGCGCCATGCGCAGAAGGCCCTCGAAGCCGGTGTCGATGGCCTGATCCTGGTCGCGGCCGGCGCCGGCGGCCATGCCGGCACGTTGAGCCCCTTTGCGCTGGTGTCGGAAGTGCGGCGCTTCTGGGACGGGCCGATCGCGCTGTCGGGATCGATCACGCGCGGCGAACAGATTCTTGCGGCGCAGGCCATGGGCGCCGATCTGGCGTATGTCGGCACGCGCTTCATTCCGACCCCGGAAGCCAACGCGGTCGACGGCTACAAACAGATGATCCTCGACAGCGCCGCCGCGGACGTGGTCTACACGCCTTACTTCACCGGCGTTCATGGCAACTACCTGCGGCCGAGCATCGTGGCGCAGGGGCTGGACCCCGACGATCTGCCGCTGCGCGACAAGACCAGCATGAGCTTCGGCTCCGACCGGACCAAGGCCTGGCGCGACATCTGGGGCGTCGGCCAGGGCGTCGGCTCGATCGACGAAATCCTTACCGTAAATGAAGTGGTGGCGCGCCTCGGCAGGGAATACCGGGCCGCCCGTGACGCGCTCTGCGCGATAAAGGACTGACATGAGCAAACAGAACAGGGCCGCCGCCGTCTCGGCCGCAGTCGCGGAAAAGGCCGCCGGCAAGGAGGATCGTCATTTCGTCACCGCACTGGCGCGCGGACTGTCGGTGCTTTCCTGCTTCAGCTCCGGCGAGAAGATGCTCGGCAATCTCGACATCGCCAAGCGCTGCAAGCTGCCCAAGTCCACCGTCTCGCGCCTGACCTACACGCTGACCAAGCTCGGCTACCTGGTGTTCGTCGAGGAGACCGGCAAGTACCGCCTCGGCACCTCGACGCTGGCGCTGGGCAGCGCGATGCTGGCCCGGCTGGATGTGCGCGATCTGTCGCGGCCGTTGATGCAGGAACTCGCCGATTTCTCCAAGGCCATGGTGTCGCTCGGCAGTCGCGACCGGCTGTCGATGATCTACGTCGGCAACGCCCGCAGCTCGGCGGCGCTGACGCTTTCGCTCGACGTCGGTTCGCGCATTCCGATCGCCACCACGGCGATGGGCCGCGCCTACCTGGCGATGATCCCCGAGCGCGAACGCGAGGACATCATGGAGCGCGTGCGGGAACTCGACGAAGTGGCCTGGCCGACGATCCGCGCCGGCATCGAACGCGCGCTGCAGGAATATCGCGAAACCGGCGCCGTCAGCTCCTTCGGCGAATGGCAGACCGACGTCAATGCCATCGCCGTGCCGCTGCGTCCCGGCGGCGGCCTGCCGCCGATGGCGATCAACTGCGGCGGCGCGGCGTTTTCGCTGTCGAAGGAATTCCTGCTGGGCGAAGTGCGGCCGCGGCTGATCGCGCTGGTGCGGCAACTGGAGTCTTCGCTGGGAATGCGCGGCTAGGCCGCGCCGGGCTTCGCGCCATGCAACAGGCAGCCCGCATGAATTCCGCAACCATTCGCCGAACCGGAGTAACCGCATGATCGCCCTGGCATCCTGGCTCCTTGCCGCGAGCGCAGCCATCATTCTGCTGCTCGGCCTGGCCCATCTGGTGATTACGTTTCACGGGCCGAAGCTGCATCCGCGGGACGCTGCGCTGCAAGCGGAAATGAAGAAAGTCTCGCCGGTGGTCACGCGTCAGACGACGATGTGGAAGGCATGGATCGGCTTCAATGCGAGTCACAGCAGCGGCGCGATTCTCTTCGGCCTGGTCTACGGCTACCTCGCGCTGGCGCATGGCAGCCTGCTGTTCCAGTCGCCGTTCCTGCTTCTGGTGGGGTTGGCCGCGCTTGCCGGCTATGTCTTCCTCGCCCGGGTGTTCTGGTTCAGCATTCCGTATCGCGGCATCTCGCTGGCGACGGCGCTGTATGTCGCCGCGCTGGTCGTCATTTCAGTTCAGCGCTGAACGTCGGGCGCTGCGCCTGACGGATACACGTTACCCGGCTCGTCGATGCGTCGCGAGCCGATTCTCAGTTCGATCGGAGGTTTTCAATGAGTACCGCACTGCTGATCATCGACATTCAGAATGACTATTTTCCGGGCGGCGCCATGGAACTGACGGGCAGCGTCGAAGCCGGGGCGCAGGCGGGCAAGTTGCTCGATGCCTTCCGCAAGAAGGCCCTGCCCGTCATTCATGTCCAGCATTTGTCCACCCGGCCGGGCGCCCCGTTCTTCGTGCCCGGCACGCAGGGTGTCGAAATCCACCCCTGCGTGTCGCCGCGGAAAGCTGAAACCATCATCCAGAAAAACTTCCCGAACAGCTTCCGCGAGACATCCCTGCTGCAGCATCTGCGGGACAGGCAGATCACCCGCCTCGTCGTGGCCGGCATGATGACCCAGATGTGCGTCGACTCGACCGTGCGCGCGGCCGCCGACCTCGGCTTCGAATGCCTGCTGGCGCACGACGCCTGCGCCACCCGGCCGCTGTCCTTCGGTGGCGCGACGGTTCCCGCGGAGAACGTGCAGACGGCCTTCCTCGCTGCCCTCAACGGCCTGTTCGCCAAGCTGAAATCCGCCGACGAACTGTGCGCCGGGCTTTAGCCGTCCGGGAGAGTAGACGCTGGCGGGACGGCGCCGGGAGCCGGGAAGCATCGCGGTCCGGGCTCGACGGCGGAACCGGTTTCCATTCCGCCCGCGTGCGCCCGGGCCGATACCTCCGAGTATTGGGCATGGCGTCGGTCTTTCGTGGCTTTATGTAGATTGGCGGAGTTCGGCCACAACCTGCCGCTCAGAAAACCTCTCCATAGCGGGCGTTAGAATCAATTTGACTGTGTTTACTCGGTCCGTATCCTGTTCCGAAGATTGCGGTGAACTTGCAGACCTTGCCACACGGATAAACTAATGCATAAAAGGTAGGCTCCAGACAACATGGCCACGATTACTCTGACCCACATCAAGACTGCGTTTGATCGTGCAGCCGACGTCTTCGACGGCAAAGTTTCGGCGGCCGTCGCCGCAAAGCAACTGAACTTGAACACCGGACTCAATGAGAGTTCGGCCAAAGACTTTTTTGCTCAGTATCGGCGCATGCTTCAAGGTGAAGTTTTCAAACGCTCGCTCAGTGCAGAGGCACTTCAGTACTTTCTACCCAGGATCCTCGCAACGCGTGGCCGCGATGCTGCAGATCGCGCGCTCTCCGCAACCTGGCAGCACATTGCTTACTACGAGTCCCTTGGTGGAACGCACCTCAACAGACTTCGGTCGGTGGCAACTAATTTTCAGAGCTCTCTGCCCGGCACTTTGTCAGCCCAAGTCATCAATGCGGCCTTCGAGGCTTCTGTTGCGAAGTCGCAAAACGACTCAGCCGTTGAACGCAAGGCCCGGCTCGCAGCTACCAATCCAGTTCCGACTACCCAGACTGTGACCGCCACTGTCTTTCGCCGCAACGCAGACGTGGTTGCGGAGGTGCTTGCACGAGCGAATGGGATCTGTGAGGGTTGCAAGGAGCTCGCGCCCTTCAAACGTCGAAGCGACAACAGCCCTTTTCTTGAGGTCCACCACCGCAAACCGCTGGCGGATGGAGGCCACGACACGGTTGAGAATGCCATAGCGCTATGTCCAAACTGCCACCGCAAGGCGCATTACGGATGAGACCTAAATCCAGAGCTCCCGAATGACCGCTTTCCAAACTGCGGAGGACGGCTAAGGGCACGAAGCGGCCCCGCGACTGCCAAACGTCATGCATCCGCACCGGGTCGATTCACTCCATGGGTGCAGGCTGCCCGGCGACCCGGTTCATTCGTTCCAGATGCCGGTCCTCAGGGCCGTGCCGTCGGCACCGTATTCGGTGCCCGGCCCGTTGCGCCTGCCATCCCTGAATTCGCCGACGAATTCCCTGCCGTCGGGGGAGGTCAGGGTGCCTTGCCCGTGATACTTGTCGTTCTTGAAATCGCCGACGTACTTTATGCCGTCGGGGGAGGTCTGGGTGCCCCGGCCGTTGCGCTTGTCGTCCCGGAACTCGCCGACGTGCTTGCTGCCGTTGGGAAAGGTGAGGGTGCCCTGGCCATGGCGCAGGCCGTCCCGGAACTCGCCGACGTACTTCACGCCGGTGGACTTGGAGGTGAACGTGCCCTGGCCGCTGCGCTTGTCGTTCCTGAACTCGCCGACGTACACGTCGCCGTCGGGCCAGGTGTAGGTGCCGGTGCCGTCGCGCTTGTGGTATTTGAACTCGCCGACGTACTTGTCCCCGTTGGCAAGGGTCAGGGTGCCCTGTCCGTGATACTGGTCGTCCTGGAAGTCGCCGACGTACTGATCCTTGTTGGCTGCCGTGAAGGTGCCCTTGCCGTCGCGCTTGTGGTATTTGAACTCGCCGACGTACTTGTCGCCGTTGGCGGAGGTCAGGGTGCCGCGCCCATGGAACTGGCCGCCCATGACCTGGCCGACGTAGCGGTCGCCGTTCGAGGCGGTGAGGGTGCCCTGGCCGTTCGGCGCGCCGTCGCGAAACTCGCCGACGTATCTGTCGCCGTTGGCCGATGCGTAACTGCCCTGCCCGTGGAAGGCGCCGTTCAGGAAGTCGCCGGAGTACCTGTCGCCCTCGGGGGCGACAAATACGCCGGAGCAGCGGGTCCACTGCGGGCCGTAGGGACCCGAACACGCCGGCAGGCGGCCCTGGGCCAGCACGCCGTGCGATACCAGCAGCATCAGCAGAAGCAAGGATTTTTTCATGATTTCAGCTCGTGTTGGTCGAGGACCGTGTCGAAATGGGTATTCCGGCGGCCACGTCCCGATGGCCTCGGGAGATTCTACGCCAGCGCCTCCCGCCGCATGGCGGTTGCAGGAGCGACAATAGAGGCCGACCTCCGGTTGTCTGAGCTTCCATGATCGAGCGCCTCGCTGCCGACCTCATCGTCATTGTGCATCTCGGCTTCATTCTTTTCGTCGGCCTGGGCGCTTTCCTGTCCCTGCGCTGGGCACGGATCGCGTGGCTGCACGTCCCCGCCGCGGTGTGGGGAGCGGCGATCGAGTTTCGCCACGGCATCTGCCCGCTGACGCCGCTCGAGCAGCGGCTCCGGGCGGCGGCGGGGGATGCGGGCTACCCGGGCGGCTTCGTCGAGCACTATCTGCTGCCGATCATTTATCCTTCCGGGCTGGATCAGCGGACCGGGTTTGTCCTCGGCACCCTGGTCGTCGCCGTCAATCTTGCGGCGTATGGATGGCTGCTGTTGCGGCGTCGCCGCGACTCCGGCAGGCCATAGGCGCGGCCGCCGATCGATACCCGCACACTGGAGGCAATGCGATGTCCCACGACAAACAGCACGGCTATGCGATCCGCACCGAATGGAGCGGCAACCTCGGCAAGGGCACGGCCGACTATCGCGCCTATTCGCGCGACCACGTGATTTCGGCGGCCGGCCGGCCGGACCTCCCGGGGTCGTCCGATCCGGCTTTTCGCGGCGACGCATCGCGCTGGAATCCGGAGGACCTGCTGGTCGCCTCGCTGTCGTCCTGCCACATGCTGTGGTATCTGCATCTGTGCGCAGAGGCGAAGATCGTCGTGCTGGCCTATCGCGACGATGCGTCGGGGACCATGGTCGAAGATGCCGGCGGCGGCCGCTTCACGGCGGCGGTGCTGAGACCGGTGGCGACGCTGGCCGCGGCAAGCGATGCGGCACGGGCGAAGGCGCTGCACGAGGAGGCGCACCGCCTGTGCTTCATCGCCAACTCGGTGAATTTCCCGGTGCGCATCGAGCCGGCGGTGCTGTTTGCCGATTGAACCGTGCCGCCGCGCTCGTCCGTCGGGGCGATGTGCCGCCGCGGCTGCTGTGCAGAAATCCGGAGCGTGGCGGGGTCAATACCGCTTTAGACATAGTGGTTATACAATGCCGGATCGCGACGACTGAAGCAGCCGGCACCGAGCTGCAAGCAGTCATGGGGGAGATCGGAATTGAACGTCATTGAGTGGACCAGTGATTTCGCGCTCGGCATCGACGAGATCGACGAGCAGCATCGCGTTCTTGTCTCGATGATCAACGCGCTCGATGCCCGCACTCACGGTGATCCCGGCCCGGAAAGGACACGCCGCCTGCTGGCGCAGCTCAGCGATTACGTGCGGGACCATTTCGGCCTCGAAGAACGGCTCATGGGCGGCGGCGGCTGCTCGCCCGACCTGATCGCCCGGCATTTTGCCGCACATGCCCACTTTCGCAGCGTGCTCAGGGAACTGACCATCGATTTCGAGAAGGGGCGACGCGATGTCACCAGGCCCCTGATCGCATACCTCGTGGATTGGTTCCTGCACCATATCGTGGTCGTCGACCGCGCGATGACGCATCAGCTCGACGCCGCCGAGCCCGATCTGGCGGGGCGCCTGGCGACCGTGCGGCTGCAGCACCTTGCCGACGAGTTGCCCGAAGCGGAGCGCCGCCTGCTCGCGGAACGGTTGTCGCAAGAGCAGGCCGCCCGTCGGGCAGCGAATTAGCCGCCGTCAGGTATCCGCCAGGAATTTGCGGATCGCCGTGCCGACCCGTTGCGGCTGTTCGTGGATCACCCAGTGGCTGCCTTCCGGAATGCGCTCGATGCGCAGGTCGGGCACGAGTTCTTCGAGTCCGTCGAGCAGCACGGCGCCCAGTGCGGCATCGGCTTCGCCCCAGATCACCAGCGTCGGCACGCGCACCGTGAGCGTCGCCGGATCGAGCTTGAGCGCGGCGCCGCCGGGGTCGTCCGCCGTCGGCGGATACAGCGGCGAGGCGCGGTAGAAATTCAGTGCACAGCTCAGCGCGCCGGGCTGCGACCAGGCGGCGCGATACAGCGGGATTTCCTCGTCGCTCAGGGCGCAACGGCCGTCCGCCGTGCGGCTGAACATCTTCAGCAGGCGCTCGTAGTTGTTTTCCTGAAGCACGCGTTCGGCCTTGGGATGGCGCAGCAGCAGCATATAGTGGCTGGCTTCCTGCTGCACCGGGTCGTGCGCCAGGGCGCGGGCGAACGGCACGGTGTGCGGGGCGTTGATGATGACCAGTTTCTTCACGTATTGCGGGTAGGCGGCGGCGAAGGTCCAGGCGATGGCGCCGCCCCAGTCGTGGGCGACGAGGATGCAGGACGTGTCTGTCTTGCCCGCCTGCAGATGCTCGATCAGTTGTCGCAGGTCTTCCAGCAACGGCTTGACGCGGTAGGCGTCGACGCCTTCGGGCTTGTCGGAGAGGTTGTGGCCGCGTAGGTCGAAGGCCACGGCGCGGTGGTCCTTGCCGAATTCCTCCAACTGGCTTTTCCACGCGTACCAGAACTCGGGAAAGCCGTGAATGAACAGCATCAGCGGCGCATCGGCCGCGCCTTCGGCCGCGCAGTGCAGCTTGATGCCGTTGACCGGTGCGAAGAAGTGCTCCATGCGGCTCAGTCTTTGAACACCGGATCGCGCTTCTGCATGTTCGCCGCGCCGGCCTCGAACAGATCCTTCGACATCAGCATCGCGGCGTTCCAGGTGGCGATGTAGTTGAGGCCGTCGGCCACTGAGTGGTCGCGGCCGTAGGTGATCATCTCCTTGCAGCCGCGGATCGACAGCGGCGACTTGGCGGCGATGGCCCGCGCGATTTCCATGACGCCGGCCTGCAGCGCCTCGGGCGATTCGAAGCAGCGGTTGACCAGATGCATCTGCTGCGCCTCGGCGCCTTCGACGCGGCGCCCGGTATAGGCGAGTTCGCGCGCCATGCCTTCGCCGACCAGGCGTGGCAGGCGCTGCAGGGTGCCGACATCGGCCGTCATGCCGACATCGATTTCCTTGACCGAGAACCAGGCGTTGGCCGAGCAGTAGCGCATGTCGCAGGCGGTGATCAGGTCCATGCCGCCGCCGATGCAGGCGCCATGGACGGCGGCCAGCACCGGCTTGCGGCAACGCTCGATGGATGTCAGGGTGTCTTGCAGCCTGAGGATCAGGCGGCGCAGCTTTTCGCGGCGGCGGCCGTCGCAGTCGTCCTCGATCTTGGAACCGAGGCCCATCAGCAGCGAGAGGTCGATGCCCGAGGTGAAGTACTTGCCGCGCCCGACCAATACGCCGACGCGGGCTTCGGGCGTACTGTCAAGCCACTCCATGGCCTGCTCGATTTCGTACCACATCGGCTCGCTCATGGCATTGGCCTTGTCGGGCCGGTTGAGGGCGATGGTGGCGACGCCGGCATCGAGCGTGACTTCGAGGGTGGTGAATTCCATGGTGGCCCTTTCGGAGAGGATCAGAGGGGTGCGGCGGGATGGAAATTGTCGCGCAGTTCGCGTTTGAGGACCTTGCCGATCGCGCTGCGCGGCAGGGCGTCCACGATATCGACGGCGGCGAGGCGCTGGGTCTTGCCGAGGCGCTCGTTGGCCCATTCGCGCAGTTGTTCCGCCGTGCATTGCGCCGTGCCGCCGGCGTCTACTCTCGGGACCACGAAGGCCACCGGCGTCTCGCCCCAGCGCTCCGAAGCGACGCCGACCACGGCGACTTCGCTCACGGCCGGATGCCGGATCAATACGGCTTCGAGGTCGCTCGGATAGACGTTGAAGCCGCCGGAAATGACCATGTCCTTCTTGCGGTCCATCAGCGTCAGGAAGCCGTCGGCGTCGAAGCGGCCGACGTCGCCGGTGCGGATGAAGCGCTTGCCGTCGGGCGCGAACCATTCCGCTTCGCGCGTCTTGTCCGGCTGGCGGTGGTAGCCGAGCATCATGGCCGGCGAATGGCCCACGATTTCACCAATCGCGCCGATTTCGCCACGCGCGACTTCGTGGCCGGCCTCGTCGATCAGGCGGATGTCGTGGCCTTCGGCCGGCGCGCCGACGGTGGCCAGCTTGTCGGGATGCTCGTGCGCGGCGAGGATACAGGTGCCGCCGCCCTCGGTCATGCCGTAGTACTCGACCAGGCCGCCCGGCCAGCGCCTGAGGATGTCGGCCTTCAGCGCAGCGGAGAACGGCGCGCTGGTGCACAGCTTCATGCGGAATCTGGAGAGGTCGTAGCGGTCGAAGTCGGGATGGCTCATCAGGCGCTGGTATTGCACTGGCACCAGCATGGTGTGGGTGGCGTGATGTTTCTCGGCGAGGGCCAGGTATTTCGCGGCATCGAACTTCGCCATCAGGATGACCGTGCCGCCCAGCGTGATGGTGGGAAAGACGCTGACCAGCGTGGTGTTGGAATAGAGCGGGGTGGCGATCAGGGTCACTGCATCCGGGCCGTAGCCCTGCGGCCGCGCGCGCTGGACGTGCGACCAGCGCATGCCATGGGGCTGCACGATGCCCTTGGGCGTGCCGGTGGTGCCCGAGGAGTAGATGATGTTGAACGGCCACTCGGGGCGGATGTCCACCCGTTTCGGCACGGCGCCCGCAGGCGCCAGCCAGCGCGAGAACGGTTCGCCGGCGGCGTCATCGTCGAGGGTGATGAAGCGCGCCGCGATGTCGGAGCGGACGGCGGCCAACTGCTGCGCCGTGACGGCGTCGACGAACATCAGCCGCGCTTCGGCATTGGCGGCCATGTCGACCAGGCTTTGCGCCGTCGAGGAGGGCGCCAGCGGGGCCACGGCCACGCCAGCGCGCAGTGCGCCGAGAAATACCGCCGCATATTCGAGCGACGTCCGGGCGCAGATCGCCACGGCTTCGGTGGCCCGGATGCCGTCTCGCTGCAGCGTGGCCGCGACGCGATCCATCATCGCGTCCAGCGTGGCGAAGGAGACGCTGCGCCGGTCCTGGATCAGCGCGGGATGATTTGGGCGACGGCGAGCCTGGGCACGAATCAACTCGCCATAGGTGCCGAAGGGCTGTTCGATCAGTTCGGCGGGACTCATGCGTCGGCGTCTTTGGGCTGTCCCGGATTGCGGCGACGGTACATGCCGTAGCCTTCCATTTGCGCGACTTCCTCATTGTTCTGGTTGAGCACTTCCCAGCGCACGAGGACCAGTCCGACGTGGGGCTTGCTTTCCATCGGTCGCGCCTCGATCACTACCGAGCGCACGCGCAACGTGTCGCCCGGACGCACCGGTTTCAGCCAGCGGATGTTTTCGAGTCCGGGCGAGCCGAGGCTGGCGGTTTCCAGCAGATATTCGTCGCACATCATGCGCATGGCCAGCGCGCAGGTATGCCAGCCGCTCGCGCACAGCCCGCCGAACAGGCTGTTCCTGCCGCCTTCTTCGGAGAGATGGAAGGGCTGCGGATCGAACTTCTTCGCGAAGTCGATGATCTCTTCGGCAGTGACGGTGATGCCGCCGAATTCGCTGATCTTGCCGACGGGGAAATCTTCCCAGTAGTACTTGTATGTCTTGCTCATGGCTTGCCTCGGGACGGGTCAGACGGGACGCAGGGCGCCGTCCTGCAGCAGCGGCACCACGTCGTAACAGCTTTCCTGCGCGGCAAAGGCCACCTCGGCATCGAGCCGGCGCGCCAGCATCATGCGGCCGACGCGGGCGCGGCGCAGCGCGTCGAGGCCGTCGCAATGGTCGTGCAGCAGTTCGGCGGCCAGCGCGGCATCGGAAAAGTCGACGTCGGCCGGGTTGGCCAATAAGCGGTGACGGAACAGCGAAACGAGGTAGCCGGCGCCGTAGAAGTCTTCGAGGTTGAAGTTGTCGGCCGAGCCGGAGCAGACGATCAGGATGGTGCTGTCCGCGTGTTGCGCGACGATGTGCTCGACCACGGCGCGGCCGTTGAGCAGCGCGGCGGCATAGACATGGGCGGCGTCTTTCGACTTGGCCAGCGCCACGGTGCCGTTGGTGGTGCAGTAGATCAGGCGGCGGCCACTGACGCCCTCGGCCAGCAGCGCCTTCGGCGTCGGATGGACGAAGCCCGGCAGCGTGTCGGCGTTGAGTTCGCCGGACAGCACGTAGGATCCTTCCGGATAGGCCCTGGCCGCCTCCTGCGCCGCGCGACCGTCGAGGGTGGGGACGACTTCCGTGGCGCCATGGGCCAGCGCGGTGACGATCGACGAAGTGGCGAACAGGATGTCGAGCACCACCACCACCTTGCCTTCGAGGCGCTGCGCGTCGAGTTCTTCCTTCTTCAGCAGGACATGGATTTTCTGCATGCTCAAGCCTCAAGCTTGCTGCGGTCGACGTTGCGCACCGTCACCTGCGCCGTTGCGCAGAGCCTCTCCGTGCCGTCCTTCACCGCAAAGACATCGGCAGCGCCGACGCCGACCGAGTAGCCGGCGCTGATGACGCGGCCGCGCGCCACCAGCTTTTCGCCGACGGCGGGCGCGAGGAATTTTACGTTCTGGTCCAGCGTCAGTCCGATGCGGTTCGCGGCCAGCAGGGTGGAGAGCGCCGAGGTGGCGGCAAAATAGGCGACGGCGGAAACGGCCGTGCCCTGGAAGTGGCCCGGGCGGTAGCTCAGTTCATCGCGGTAGGGCAGCACCGCTTCGAGATGGCCCGGGCGGATGTCGCTGAACTCGACGCCGAAAAAGCGCGCGATCGGCATGCCCAGGGTGCCGCGGCGGATGGTTGCGGCGAAATCGGGTTCGGCGGGAATCAGGGGGTCTCTGGCGGACATGGGAGCCTTGTTTTTGGTTGGGGGAGGCGGCGATACCGCCGGCGCTAGCCGTCGGTTTGCTCTTTGGGGACAACCGGCTTCATCAGCGCAAACACGCCGCTGCCGGTCATGATGCAGCGCTCGCCGACCAGCAAGCGGCAACTGGCATAGGCGAGGCGGCCGCCCATGCGGTCGATGTCGACGTGGGCTTCGACCCAGTCGCCGGGGGCGGCTGAGGCGACGAAATTGGTGGTGAGGCTCACCGTGACGATGGGCTGCGCCGGCTCGCGCGAGCTGGAGACGACGATGCCCAGCGCCGTGTCGACGATGGTGACGAGGAAGCCGCCGTGGGCGATGTGGCGGATGTTGGTGTGGCGATCCTCGACGCGGATGGCGAGCACCAGCTGGCCTTTGTCGCCCTTCGTTTCGTCGATGCGGTAGTACCAGGGGCCGAGGCTGCTGAGGTAGCCGCCGCCGCGCTTGAGCGGCTTGAAGCCGACCGGGATGTTGAGGCTCATGCTCAGGCTCCGTGAATCTTTGCCGGATCGGCAGGGCGCTTTTCGAGGAAGGCACTGAAAATTTCCTTGGCCGCGGGCGCCGCGACGAGGTCGGCGAAGAAGATCGCTTCTTCGTCGATGGTCTCGATGGCGCTGCGATCGGGCGGGCGCTTCATCAACGCCTTGGTGACGGCCAGCGACTGGCTTGGCAGCGCGGCGAGCTTCCTGGCGGCGGCCATCGCCGTCTCCATCAACTGATCGGCGGCGACCACGCGATTGACGAATCCAGCCTCGCGCGCCGTTGCGGCATCGAAGGGTTCGCCGAGCAGCAGCAGTTCGGCCGCGCGCTGGTGGCCGGCAAGGCGCGGCAGCAGCAGGCTCGAACCGGCCTCGGGACACAGGGCGAGATTGACGAAGGGCAACTGGAATTTCGCATTTTCCGCCGCATAGACCAGGTCGCAGTGCAGCAGCAGCGTGGTGCCGATGCCCACTGCATTGCCGGCGACGGCGGCCACCAGCGGCTTTTCGAAGGCGGACAGAAGGTGCAGGAAGGGAATCGCCGCGCTCGGGTCGTTCGCCTTGCGATGGAGGAAGTCGCCGAGATCGTTGCCGGCGGTGAACAGGTCGCTCTGTCCCCGGATCAGCACCACCCTGACGTGGTGCTGCTCGCGGGCATGGCACAGGGCATCGCTCATGGCGCGATACATGTCGCCGGTGATGGCGTTCTTCTTGTCGCGGCGGCTGATCTCGATGCTGACGATGCCGTCGCTGTCGGTGACAAGGATGTTGGGGTGGTTCATGGTTTTTTAGAAGCTTTCGGCGGGCATGGTCAGTGTGGTGTCGTCGAGGCTGCGCAGCAGTTCGTGCCACTGCGTCGTCTTGGGCAGTTCCCAGCGATAGAACCAGCGACAGGCCGTCAGTTTGCCACGATAAAACGCCGCGTCGCCAGCCACGCCCTGCTGCAGTCCGTGTCGTGCCGCCAGCGCCTGGCGCAGCCAGATCCAGGCGATGACCGTATGCCCGAAGGCTTCGAGGAAGAGCACGGCGTTGGCCAGCGCGAGCGTCGGATTGCCCGCCAGCACGGGGCCGAGCGCCTGCAGCGTGGTCGCAATCTCGCCCAGCGCGGCGTCCAGCTCCGCGGCATGGCCGGCGAGGGCCGTGTCGGCTTTCGCCGCGGCGATGGTCTGCTGCGCATCGCGCATGAACAGCTTCATCGCCGCGCCGTCGTTCATCACCGCCTTGCGCCCCAGCAGGTCCAGCGCCTGAATACCGTGCGTGCCTTCGTGGATCGGATTGAGGCGATTGTCGCGGTAGAACTGCTCGACCGGATATTCGCGGGTGTAGCCGTAGCCGCCGTGGATCTGGATGGCGAGGCTGTTGGCTTCGAGGCACCACTGCGATGGCCATGACTTGGCGATCGGCGTCAGCAGGTCGAGCAGCAAGCCTGCCTCCTGCTTCGCCGTGTCGTCGGCGCCGACTCTTTGCTCGTCGACCAGTCTGGCGCAATACAGGCACAGCGCGTAGCCGGCTTCGACATAGGCTTTCTGCGCCAGCAGCATGCGCTTGACGTCGGCATGCCCGATGATCGGCACCTGCGGCTCGGCGGGACTCTTGTTGGTCGGCGCCCGGCCCTGTGGACGCTCCCTTGCGTAGGCCAGCGAAGCGAGGTAGCCGCGGTAGCCGAGCATCACGGCGCCCATGCCGACGCCGATGCGCGCCTCGTTCATCATGTGGAACATGTAGGACAGGCCCTTGTGCGCCTCGCCCACCAGTTCGCCGATGCACTGCCCCTTCTCGCCGAAGGCCAGCATGGTCGAGGTGGTGCCGCGATAGCCCATTTTGTGGATCAGGCCGGTCAGCGTCACGTCGTTCTTCGCGCCGGGCGTACCGTCTTCATCGACGCGGAACTTGGGCACGATGAACAGCGAGATGCCCTTGACTCCCGGCGGCCCGCCGGGGATCTTGGCCAGCACCAGGTGCACGATGTTCTCGGACAGTTCGTGATCGCCGGCGGAAATGAAGATCTTGTTGCCGCTGATCGAATACGTGCCGTCGGTATTGGGTGTCGCCGCGGTCGTGATGTCGGACAGGCTCGACCCGGCTTGCGGCTCGGTCAGCGCCATGGTGCCGAAGAAGCGGCCGGCGAGCAGCGGTTCCAGGTACTTTCTGTGCTGCGCCTCGGTGCCGAAGCGGTGAATGACGTTGGCGTTGCCGATGGTGAGGAAGGGATAGGCGGCGGTACCGACGTTGGCGCTCTTGAACAGCGAGAAGGCCGCCTGCGTCATGACCACCGGCAACTGCATGCCGCCGCGTTCGAAGTCGTGTGCGGCCGCAATGAAGCCAGCTTCGCAGAAGTGCTTCAGTGCCTCCTTGACCTCGGGAATCATGCGCACACTGCTGCCGTCGAAGGTCGGCTCGTTCTCGTCGGCCTTGTGGTTGTGCGGCGCGAACTTCTCGGTCGCCATGGCCTCGGCCGTGTCGAGCACGGCGAGGAAGGTTTCCTTGCTGTGCTCGGCGTAGCGCGGGCGGGATGTCAGGGACTCGGTATCGAGGACTTCGAAGAGCTGGAATTCCAGATCGCGGCGATTGATGATTCCGGCCATGTTCAGGCGGCCAGCAGGGTGTCGCTGAACTTGCCCAGGTGGTAGTCCGCGTCGCCGAAAGTCAGCCCGATCATGGTCAGGCGCTTGAAGTAATGGGCGACGTTGAGTTCATCGACCACGCCCATGCCGCCATGCAGTTGCACTGCCTGCTGGCCGACCAGACGTGCCGACTGCGTGACGTAGGCTTTGGCGGCGGCGACCGAGCGGCTGCGCTCGACGGCATCGGTCGAGTCGACGCGCACTGCGGCGAGCGTGGCCATCGAGCGGGCCTGCTCGGTGGCGATCACCATGTCGGCCATGCGGTGCTGCAGCGCCTGGAACTTGCCGATCGGCACGCCGAATTGCTTGCGTGTCTTCAGGTATTCGAGCGTGACTTCATTGAGCGCCGACATGATGCCGACAGCCTCGGCGCAGAGGGCGGCATTGGCGTAGTCGATGGCGCGTTCGATGACCGGCAGCGCACCGCCGGCGGTGCCGATCAGCGCGTCGGCGCCGACCGCGACCTTGCTCAGCCTGATGTCGGCGGCGCGGGCGCCATCCTGCGTCGGATAGGCGCGCAGCGTGACGCCGGGAGCCTTGGCGTCGATCAGGAACAGTGACAGGCCCTTGCCATCGCGCGCTGAAACGATCAGCTTGTCGGCCGACGGCGCGCCCAGCACCACGGCCTTGGTGCCGTCGAGCTGCCAGCCGGAGCCGGAGGCGGTCGCGGTGGTGGCGACGCGATCGACTTCGTAGCGGGCGCCGGGCTCGAAGTGCGCCAGGGCCAGCATCAGTTCGCCGCCGGCGATGGCGGGCAGCAGCGCTTCCTTCTGCGCCGTGTTGCCGGCGTCGCGGATCAGCCCGCCGCAGAGCGCGACGGTCGGGACGTAGGGTTCGAGGGCGAGCCCGCGGCCGAGCATTTCCATGACCAGCATGGTGTCGACGGCGTTGCCGTTCAGTCCTCCGAAATCTTCATGGAAGGGCAGGGCGAGGATGCCGAAATCGGCGAAGGTTTTCCATGCGGGACGCGAGAAGCCTTCGGCGGATTTCGCCAGCGCGCGGCGCTGTTCGAAGGCGTAATCGCGGGCGTAAAAGCGGCGCAGGGTGTCCTGCAGCGCGAGCTGTTCTTCGGTGTAGTTGAAGTCCATGGGGTGTTTTCCTTACAGACCGAGAATCATCTGCGAAATGATGTTTTTCTGGATTTCGTTGGAGCCGCCGTAGATGGTGGTCTTGCGCACGTTGAAGTAGCGGCCGGAGAGCGGCGCGGCATGGTCGGCGTAGGCTTCCATCATCGCGTCGCCAGCCCAGTCCGCATCCAGCGCATCATCGATCCAGGGCAGGGCGTAGTGGCCCAGCGTCTGCATCTGCAACTCGGTCAGCATCTGCTGGATTTCGGAACCCTTGATCTTGAGGATGGAGGCCTCGGGTCCGGGCGCGCGCTTCTTCTCGCCTTCGGCGGAGATTACGCGCAGATTGGTGATTTCCAGCGCCATGAGTTCGAGCTCGACCTGCGCGATGCGGTCGCGAAAGCGCTGATCTTCGATCAGCGGCCGGCCGTTGGCGGTTTCCTTTTTTGCGATGTCCTTCAGCTTCTTCAGTTCGCGCTTGGAACGGCCGACCCCGGCGATCCCGGTACGCTCGTGACCGAGCAGGAACTTGGCATAGGTCCAGCCCTTGTTTTCTTCGCCGATCAGGTTCTGCACGGGAACGCGGACGTCCTCGAACCAGACTTCGTTGATCTCGTGTTCGCCGTCCAGCATGATGATCGGGCGCACTTCGATACCGGGGCTCTTCATGTCGATCAGCAGGAAGGAAATGCCTTCCTGCTGGCGGCCTTCGGTGCTGGTACGGACGAGGCAGAAAATCCAGTCGGCGTACTGGCCGAGCGTATTCCAGGTCTTCTGTCCCGTCACTACGTAATGGTCGCCCTCAGGTGAGTTGACCCGGACGGCACGGGTCTTGAGCGAGGCCAGATCGGAACCGGAACCGGGTTCGGAATAGCCCTGGCACCACCAGTCGCTGCCGTCGATGATGCGTGGCAGGAAGCGCTGCTGCTGCGCCGGATTGCCGAAGGCCATGATCACCGGCGCCACCATCTTGAGACCGAAGGGCAGTTGCAGCGGCGCCCCGGCGTCGGCGCATTCCTCGTCGAAAATATGCTGCTGCACCGCATTCCAGCCGGTGCCGCCGAAGGCCACCGGCCAGCCTGTCGCGCCCCATCCCTGCGCGTGCAGTATCTGCTGCCAGCGGACGAAATCGTCCTTTTCCAGACGCTTGCCGCCGAGCACCTTGCGGCTGATGTCAGCGGGCAGTTTTGCGCGCAGGAAGTTGCGCACCTCTTCCCTGAACGACTGCTCCGCGGCAGTGAAATTGAGATCCATGGATGTCGGGTCCTTTGCGTTTTGCCGCTGCGCGGCCGGGAAAGCTCGAAGAACTGCATAGTGGAACAACGTTCTGCAAATATCTTACGCGAGTTCATCTCCAGTGACAAGCTTGGGAGCGGCGATTGCTTGCTTCTTTTGTCGCCATCTTCCATAATTCGCCCCCTTGCCGACTCGGGGATTTTCTTTCCGGGCGGCGCGCAGTTCCGGTGGTGGCTGTAGCTCAGTTGGTAGAGTCCTGGATTGTGATTCCAGTTGTCGTGGGTTCGAGTCCCATCAGCCACCCCACCCGAATTTGAAATGAAAACGGAGCCCGTGGGCTCCGTTTTTTTTCGCAGCGCCGGGCGCAATAACGCGCCGTCAGGAATCGAGGCCGAGCAGGCCCCGCACGTCGCCGGACGGCACCGCCTGGCTGCACAGATAGCCCTGGTATTCGATGCAGTTGTGCTGGCGCAGGAATTCGAGTTGCTCCGCGGTTTCGACGCCTTCGGCGATCACCTTGTGTTCGAGTTCCCTCGCAATGGCGATGACCATGCGCACGATCGCGGCGTCGCCGGAGCTGCGGTCGAGATCACGGACAAAGGACTTGTCGATCTTGATCTTGTCGATCGGGAAGCGTTTGAGGTAGGACAGGCTGGAATAGCCGGTGCCGAAATCGTCGATCGACAGCCTGACGCCGAGATCGCGCAATTCCTGCAGGATACGGACGACCCGTTCCGGCTCCTGCATGATCACGCCCTCGGTGATCTCTAGCTCCAGCCAGCGTGGATCGAGCCCCGAGGCGGCGAGCGTTCTGGCCACGATGGCCACCACGTCATGCTCGTTGAACTGCACGGCGGAGAGATTGACGGCCATCATCATGGCCGGCAAGCCTTCGTCCTGCCAGGCGCGGTTTTGCCGGCAGGCCTCTTCCAGAACCCAGGTGCCGATCGGCAGTATCAGGCGGCTTTCTTCGGCGAGAGGAATGAAGCTGTCGGGCATCAGCAGGCCCAGCTCGGGATGGCGCCAGCGCAGCAGGCTCTCGAAGCCGATGATGCGGCCGCTGGCGATATCGACTTGCGGCTGATAGTGGAGCACGAGTTCCTTGCGCTGCAGCGCCCAGCGCAAATCGCTTTCCAGGCGCAGCCGCTCCGCCACGCCCGTGCTCATGTCCGCCGCAAAGAAACGATGGACGTTCTTGCCGTTGGCCCTGGCGTTGTGCATGGCGGTCCCGGCATTTCGCAGCAGAACGGTGCTTTCCGCGCCGTCTTCGGGGATCAGGCAGATTCCGACGCAAGACTTGGTGACGACATCGCTGCCATGGATGGTCACCGGCTGGGCGATTGCATCGATCAGACGTCCGGTCATGGTTTCCACCGCGGACCGCTCGGGAGCCTGCTTGAGCAGGACGGCGAACTGGCCGCCCTCGAGGCGGCCAAGCAGGTCGTCGTCCCGCAACACGGCGCGCAGGCGAGTACAGATCGTCGCCAGCAATTCATCGCCGGCCAGATGGCCGAACGCATCGTTGATGCGCCCCAGCTGATCGAGATCGAAGACCAATACGGCGCCCCCGGCGCCGGTGGACAGCCAGTCGTCGAGTTCGCGGGAGAAGCCCTGGCGATTGGGCAGCAGCGTCTTCTGGTCGATGTTGGCCAGCGATTCAATGCGCGCCTCGGCCGCCTTGCGCTCGGAGAGATCCGTGATGAAGGCGATCAGGTTGATGGTCTTGCCCTGTTCGTCGCTGATCAGGCTGACATTGCACCATATCGGGAAATCCTCGCCGCTCTTGCGTCGCAGCCAGGCTTCGCCGCGCCA
The DNA here is from genome assembly GCA_030247575.1 of Sulfuritalea sp. Classification (GTDB taxonomy): domain Bacteria; phylum Pseudomonadota; class Gammaproteobacteria; order Burkholderiales; family Rhodocyclaceae; genus Sulfuritalea. The sequence goes on along the minus strand of JAOTRV010000023.1, from coordinate 45,278 downwards.
CACGTTTTGCTCGGCAAGGCTGCGGGCGATGGACTCGAAGAAATTGGTGTCGTGGCGTTCGGCGGCGATCAGCGTGGGAAGGTGGCCTTTGGCATCCTCGATGACGTAGCCGGTGATGGCCGAAAAGGACTTGTTGAGGGCAATGATCTTGCCTTCGGCGTCCATGATCAGGATCGCCTCGTTGCTGTGATCGAAGACGTGAGCGATCAGCCGGCGCCTTTCTTCGGCGATGTAGCGTTCCGAGATGTCCCAGGCCACGCCGGCAATGCCCTTGGGTTCGCCATTCTCGTCGTAAACCGGGGAGCGCAGAATCTCGAAAGGTTGCGGGCCGTTGCCGATGTCGAACCATTGCTCCTCGCGCAGCGGGCGGCGTTGCTTGAGTACCGCCGCCTGGCTGTCAAGCAGCCGCTGTGCGACTTCGGGCGACCAGAGCTCTCTGGCGGTCGTGCCGAGGATGGCGTCCATCGGCTTGCGGGCGACCCGGCACAAGGCTTCGTTGATCGCCAGAAAATGCCCCTGGGTATCCACCAGCCAGGCTGGATCCGGAATCGCGTCGAGCAGGGCGCGGCTCTCGCGGGACTTTTCGTTGAATGCCTCGGTCAGTTGTCTGGCCAGGTCCGTGGTCCGGTGGTAACCACGTTTCCACTGCCAGGCGATGGCGGACAGCGCCGCCAGCAACGCCAGTCCCATGATTGCATAGATTGCCCGGCGCTGACGCCATTCGGCCGCGGCCTGCTCGAGTTGGCTCGCCTGGGCCAGATCCCACCCGACCCAGCCAAAGAGGCTCAAGGCGACCAGAACCAGAACCCACCACCCGAGTTGGAGCGAACGCTTTGCTGTCATGAAGTATGTCTTTGGTAATGCGTGATTTTAGTTTGGCACAGCCTATTTTTGCTCTGCTTGCATTGCTGCGCCATCAGTTTTTCATTGTCGCCCATCAGCGCTCGGCCGGTCTCTGCGGCAGACGCCGCGCATAGGCCCCCTCGACATCCGGATATTCGCCTTGCGGCGGTTTCGGCGTCCCGGACAATGCTTCCCTGCCGCTTCCATTAGAACATCTTGCCGATCATTTGACGCGCCGCGTGCCGAGCCAATTCCGCCGGCCCGGAAAAAGGCAAGGTCCGCATGGCGCGGCTGTGCGCGCCGGGAGTAGAATTTTTCGCAGTATCCGGTCGCGGCACCGGTCCGGGAGCGCTCGCTGAAGCCTTCGCACCCGCGGCACCGGATCGATGTTCGTAGCGCCCACCGTCGTTGGCATCGTCACATCTCCAAGGGAGGTCACATGCTCAAACTGAACGTGAATGGCAAGCTGCATCAGGTCGATGTCGAGCCGGACATGCCCCTGCTCTGGGTATTGCGCGACCACCTCGGACTGGCCGGCACCAAATACGGCTGCGGCATTGCCTTGTGCGGCGCCTGCACGGTGCATGTCGACGGCGCGCCGGTGCGTTCCTGTGTCGTCCCCGCATCCGCTGCTGAAGGCAAGGCCGTGGTCACCATCGAGGGACTGGCCGCGAATGGCCTGCATCCCCTGCAGGAGGCCTGGATCGAGCACGAGGTGCCGCAGTGCGGCTACTGCCAGACCGGCATGATCATGTCGGCGGCGGCGTTGCTGGCGAAGACGCCCAAGCCCTCCGACGCCGACATCGACCGCGCGATGACCAACCTGTGCCGCTGCGGAACCTACGCCCGGGTTCGTGAGGCGATCCATGCCGTCGCCGCGAGCCCGGCGTCCGCAGCGGCGAAGAAGGCCCAGGCGTGAACGCCATGAAAATCAATCGTCGCGAATTTCTCAAGGCGTCCGTCGCGCTGGGCGGCGGGCTCTCGCTCGAGTTTTCCTTCCCGCTGATCGCCAGGGCCTCGCTGTCCGCGAAGGCGCCGGTCACCGAAGTCAATGCCTGGGTGGTGATCCATCCGGATGACCGGGTGGTGGTGCGTATCGCGCGTTCCGAAATGGGCCAGGGTACCTATACCGCCCTGGCGCAACTGGTGGCCGAGGAGCTCGACTGCGACTGGGCCAAGGTCAGTTCCGAGTTCGCTTCGCCGAACGAGCACATCCGCAGGAAGCGCATCTGGGGTTCGATGTCCACCGGCGGCAGCCAGGGCGTGCGCAGCTCGCAGGACTATGTGCGCAAGGCCGGCGCCGCGGCACGCGTGATGCTGATCAACGCCGCCGCTGCGCGCTGGAAGGTGCCGGCGGCCGAGTGCACGGTGGAGCGCGGCGTGATCACGCACGGGCCGAGCAAACGCCGCCTGCGCTACGGCGAGGTGGCGGCCGAGGCGGCCAAGCTCCGGCCGCCGCAGGATATCCCCCTGCGCGACCCGAAGGACTGGAAGATCGCCGGCAAGTCGGTGCATCGCCTCGACATACCGGACAAGGTCATGGGCAAGCCGGTGTTCGGCGTCGACGTGGCGCTGCCGGGCATGCTGCACGCCTCGATTGCGCAGTGCCCGGTGTTCGGCGGTCGGCTGAAGAGCGTCGATGCCGGCGCCGCCGAGAAGATGCGCGGCGTAAAGAAGGTGGTGCGCGAGCCCGATTTCGTTGCCGTCGTGGCCGACAGCTGGTGGCGCGCCGACCAGGCGCTGCGGAAACTCAGGATCGAATGGGATGCCGGCACCAACGGTAATGCTTCCAGCGAGACCATCACGGCGATGCTGCGCGAGGGCCTCGCTGATCCCAAGGCGCCGCTGGCGCGGAAAGTAGGCGCTGTCGACACGGCGCTGGCGGGCGCGGCGCGGGTGATCGAAGCCGAATACGCCTCGCCCTACCTCAATCACGCCACCATGGAGCCGCAGACCTGCACGGCGTGGCTGAAGCCCGAGGGCTTCCTCGAGGTGTGGACCTCGACGCAGAACGGCGAAGCTTCGCTGGAGACGGCCGCCGCGACGGCCGGCCTGCCGCCGGAAAAGGTGGAAGTGCACAAGATGATGCTCGGCGGAGGATTCGGCCGCCGCGGCGGACCGCAGGATTTCGTCAGCCAGGGCGTGAAGATAGCGATGGCGCTGCCGGGCAGGCCGGTGAAGATGATGTGGTCGCGCGATGAGGATATGCAGCACGGCTTCTACCGGCCGGCGAGCATGGTGCGCATGAAGGCCGGCCTCGATGCCAGGGGCAATCTCATCGCCATGCACACGCGGGTCGCCTGTCCGTCGATCCTCAAGGTGCTGATGCCGCAGGCGCTGGGCAATGGGGGCATCGACTTCACGGCGGTGCGCACATTCACCGACATGCCCTATGCGGTGCCGAATCAGCAGGTCGATTACGCCATGCGCAACGGCCATGTGCCGGTTGGCTTCTGGCGCGCGCCGGGCCAGCAGAATTCCTTCTACCGCGAGTGCTTCATCGACGAACTGGCGGTCGCGGCAGGCAAGGACCCGGTCGAGTACCGGCGGGCGATGCTGAAGGCGGACGACAGGAATCGCCTGGTGCTCGAAGCCGCGGCAAAGGCCGCCGGGTGGGGAACGCCGCTGCCGCAGGGCATTCATCGCGGCGTCGCGGTCTCCGACGGCTTCGGCAGTTATGCCGCCATGGTCGCCGAGGTGTCGGTGAGTGCCAGGGGCGAGCTCAAGGTGCACCGCATCGTCGTCGCCATCGATTCGGGCCACGTGGTGAACCCGGACACTTGTCGCGCGCAGGCCGAGGGCAACGTCATCTATGGCCTCGGCACCATCCTCAACCAAGAGAACCGGATCAGGAACGGACGCATCGTGGAATCGAATTTCCACGATTTTCCGCTGCCGCAGATATCCGATATGCCCAAGGTCGAGACCGTGCTGGTGCCCACCGGCGGCTTCTGGGGCGGCCACGGCGAGCCGGCCATCCTGCCGCTGGTCCCCGCCGTGTGCAACGCGATCTTCGCCGCGACCGGCAAGCGGGTCCGCTCGCTGCCGCTGAAGAACCAGCTGAGCTAGGCGACAGACAATGCTGCGGCGGGATGCTGGCGGTAGAACAGCCGGAACTGTTCATAGACCTCCGGGTACTCGCTCCTGAGCAGCTCCGGCGCTTCGAAAAAGGCTTCGCTGGCGACGGCGAAGAACTCGGTCGGCAGTTCCGCGCCGTAAGGATCGAGCGGCGTGTCCTCGCCCCTATCGACGCGGCGCTGGAAGTCGTCGAAGGCCTTGGTCATGGCTTCGCTCCAGCGTTGCCGCGACATGCCCTCGTGCATCGGCGGCAGGCCGTTGGCGTCGCCGCTCTTCATGTCGAGCTTGTGCGCGAATTCGTGGATCACCACGTTGATGCCGTCTGCATCCTCCGGGTGCTCGAACCACGAAACCAGCACCGGGCCGCCGTACCACGCCTCGCCCATGACTTCGTCGTCGTATTCATGCACCACGCCGTCTTCGTCGATGATCCGGCGCGGAATGACGAAGTCGCCCGGATAGACCACGATGCCCACCCAGCCGTCGTACCAGGACAGCCCCAGATGGAGGATCGGCAGGCAGGCCTGCAGCGCGATGGCCAATTGGATGCGCGGCGTCAGACGCAGTCCCTGCGCGCCGCTCCATTGCTTTTCGGCGATGAACCGGCGTGCCAGTTCGCGCAGGCGGGCGCGCTCGGCCGGCGTCAGGTGACCGAGAAAAGGCAGGCCGGCTTCGACCTCGTCCCAGAGGACGGCCGGGATTTCGAGGCGATCGCCCTGCCGTTGCCGCCACCAGTCGAACAGCCTGCGGATCATCTGACGCGGCGAGTGTTGAGCCAGATGCCGGCGAAAATCAGGCCGATGCCAGTGGCATGATAGAGCGCGGGCTTCTCGTCGAGAAAGATCATCGACAGCACGATGCCGAAGGCCGGAACCAGGTGCATGAAGAGCCCGGCGCGCGCCGGGCCGACTTCGGCGACGCCGCGATTCCACAGGATGTAGCCGAGGAAGGCGGGAAATACCCCCGTGTAGACGATGCCGGCAAGCGCCCCCGGGGTCGGCACGATGTGGCGGCCCTGGGCGAGTTCCCACAAATAGAACGGGCACAGGAAGACCAGGCCGGTGACGCTGATGGCGGTGACGAAGGACAGCGCATGGACGGCCGGCCGGCGCGACAGCAGCAGCGTATAGACCGACCACGCCACCACCGAGGCGAGGATCCAGAGGTCGCCGACATTCAGCGTCAGTTCGCGCAGGCGCTGCAGTTCGCCGTGGGCGACGATGCCGAGCACGCCGATGAAGGAGATCAGGATGCCGGCCGCCTCGCGGGCGTGCAGGCGCTTGCCCTGCAGCAGCCAGGAGATCAGCACGATCATGACGGGAATGAAGGAATTCAGCAGCGTGCCGTTGATCGCCGTGGTGTACTGCAGGCCGCCATAGACCAGCACGTTGTAGCCGCCGGTACCGAGCGTGCCGAACAGCAGCAGCCAGGGCCAGGCGGCGCGCAGTTGGGGCCAGTCGCGGCGCACATGCGGCAGCGCCAGCGGCAGCAGGCAGAGCAGGGCAACCACCCAGCGCCAGAACGACAGCGCGACGGGCGGCAGCTCGCCGCGAAAGGCCCGACTGATGACCCAGTTGCCGGCCCAGAACAGGTTGACCACCGTCAGCAGGACATAAGGGGAAACGTGAGGGAGCTTGTTCATGGACGGGGGATTATGTCCCAGCGCGCTTGCGCGTGGGACGGTATCCCGGCGATATGCCCGAGTGCGCCTGAATCCGGGACGGCATCCGTTGCGGAATGCGCCGCATGGGATAATTCGGCCATGGTCTCCGTTGTGCATTCCTTCCAGCCGTCGAGCGACGAAGCGGACGTGCTGTCCCGCCTGCGTCACGGTCTTCCCGCGGATGCGGCGGCGCGTACAGGCGAGGCCTTGGCCCTGGCGCGCGAGGCCTATGGCGAGCAGGTCCTCGGCACCGGGGAATCCGTCCTGCAGCATGCCATGGGCATGGCACTGATCGTGGCTTCGCTCGATCTGGATGTCGACGCACGCATCGCCGCGCTGCTGTTTGCCGCCAGCGATCATGTCGAGGATTGCGGTGAGCGCCTGAAGGCCGGCTTTGGCGATACGGTGGCCGGACTGGTGACCGGCCTGCACCGGCTGGGCAGCCTGCGCCCGCTGACGCGCGCCGCCGCCGGCGCCGGCGAGGGCGCCACCGAAATGCGGGCGCAGACGGAGATTCTGCGCAAGATGCTGCTGGCGATGGTCGATGACATCCGCGTCGTGCTGCTGCGGCTGGCCAGCCGGGTGCAGACGCTGCGATTCCTCAGCGAGCGGCCCGGCGCCGAGCGCGACGAAATGGCCCGGGAGAGCCTGCTGATCTACGCGCCGCTGGGCAACCGGCTGGGCATCTGGCACGTCAAGTGGGAACTCGAGGACCTTGCCTTCCGCTATCTGGAACCGGAAACCTACAAGCGCATCGCCCGGATGCTGGACGAAAAGCGCTCGGAGCGCGAGGGCTTCATCGACGCGGCCGTGACGCGCCTGCAGAAGGAGATGGCGGCGGCCGGCATTCGCGCCGAGATTTACGGCCGGCCCAAGCACATCTTCAGCATCTGGAACAAGATGCGCGGCAAGGACATCGATTTCGAAAAAGTCTATGACGTGCGCGCGGTGCGCATCATCGTCGACGAAATCAAGGACTGCTACACGGCGCTGGGCATCGTCCATCACCTCTGGCAGCCGATCCGCGGCGAATTCGACGACTACATTTCCCATCCCAAGGGCAATTTCTATCGCTCGCTGCACACCGCGGTGGAAGACGAGAACGGCCGCTCGCTCGAAGTGCAGATCCGCACCCGGGAGATGCACGAGCATGCCGAGCTGGGCGTAGCCGCGCACTGGCGCTACAAGGAATCCGGCAGCTCGGTGAAGGCCCGCGGCGCCTACGAAGACAAGATCTCCTGGCTGCGGCAACTGCTGTCGTGGCGCGACGAAATTGCCGATTCCGCCGAATGGGTGCAGCAGTTCAAGCGCGCTGCGCTGGACGACACGATCTATGTGCTGACGCCGCAGGACAAGGTGATCGACCTGCCGCGCGGCGCCACGCCGCTCGACTTCGCCTATCGGCTGCATACCGACATCGGCCACCGCTGCCGCGGCGCGAAGGTCGACGGCCACATGGTGCCGCTCAACACCCCGCTCGCCAACGGGCAGCGCGTCGAGATAAGCACCATCAAGAGCGGCGGTCCGTCGCGCGACTGGCTGAATCCGGCGCAGGGCTACCTCGTCACGTCGCGCGCCCGATCCAAGGCCAAACAGTGGTTCGCGGCGCAGGACGAAGCCGAGATGCTGGCGCAGGGGCGCGCTCTGGTGACCAGGGAGTTGCAGCGCGAAGGACAGAGTCAGGCGAATCTTGAAGAACTGGCGGTCAAGCTCGGGCTGAAGAGCGCCGATGCGCTGTTCCTCGCGGCCGCGCGCGGCGAAGTCGGCATGCGGGCGATCGACGTCGCCTTGCGCGGCGGCGCCGAAGAGCTGCCGCCCGAGCCGGAAATCCAGACGCGCAAGAGCAAGGCCGGCGACAGCCGCATCCTCGTTGTCGGCGTGGACAAGCTGCTGACGCAGGTGGGCAAGTGCTGCAAGCCGATGCCGCCGGATGCCATCACCGGCTTCGTCACTCGCGGCAAGGGCATTTCGATCCACCGCGTCGAATGCATCAACTTCCGCAATATGGCGGCGCGCAATCCGGAGCGGGTCATCAGCGCCGAATGGGGGGCGCAGTCCGGCGCGGTCTATCCGGTCGACCTGCTGGTCGACGCGGGCGACAGGCAGGGGCTGCTGCGCGACATATCCGACATCCTTTCGCGCGAAAAGATCAACGTCACGGCGGTCAAGACCCAGTCGCGGGCGGGTGTCGCGCACATGAGCTTCACCGTCGAACTGTCGGGCACCGCGGCATTGCAGAAGGCCTTGTCGGCCTTGCGCGAAGTACCCGGCGTCATCACCGCGCAGCGGCGGTAGGTCCGGGCACGTAGCCGGTTCGCAGGATGTGGTCCCAGTCCGGGCGTCCGTGCCGCAGGGCCAGCGCGGCCATGGCTGCGTGATCGTAGGGCACCGCGATCAGTTGCGCGCTCCAGCGTGCATCCTGTCTTTCGATGATGGCGTAGCGGGCATCCGGAGCGCCGTTTTCCACCGCGTGGCAGACCGGCTGGTCGTCGTCCCAGGCCGGCTGGCCGACGCTGCCGGGGTTCACCAGCAGTTGCCCGCGGCATGAGCGCATGATCCGCGGCACATGGGTGTGGCCGCAGGCGATCACGGCGGCATCGATTGCGCCGAGGCGCTGCGCGACCTCTTCCTGCGTGGCCGCCCGCAGCCGGCCCGGTTCCACCGACTCCAGAAAATATTCCGCATCATGGCCCGGGGTGCCATGGCAGAGGAATATGTCCTCACTGTAGCGGTGAACCGGTTTGAACGCAGCGATCCATGCCAGCTCGGCGGCGCCGAGTTGCCCGCGCGCAAACGCGTCCGAGGGATCGCAAGCTTGCGGGTCCAGGTTCAGCACCTGCCGTTCGTGGTTGCCGCCCAGATGCACCCAGTCCTGCGCCATCAGGAATTGCGCGGTCTCTCGCGGCAGCAGAGGCCCCGACAGGCTGTCGCCGAGATTGACCACCGTGTCGACGCCGCGCCGGCCGAAGTCCTCGATCACCGCCTGCAGCGCAGCCAGGTTGCCGTGAATGTCGGACACGACGGCGATGCGCATGATCAGCCGATCCGCGCGGCGATGTGCCTCAGGTGCAGGCGCGGCAGGGCCGCGCGCAGGCGTTCCGGATGCGCCGAGGCATGCAGTTGCAGCCGGCCGGAGCCGTGGGCCAGGCGCCCGGCCAGACGCTGCGTTTGGCGCGCCACCGCGGCGGCGACATCGATCAGTTCGGCGCGGGTGCGGACGACGTCCTGCAGCAGCGGCGCGAGAAAGCTGTAGTGCGTGCAGCCGAGCACGATGCGGTCGACACCCCGATCCAGCAGCGGCTCGACCCGGGCGCGGACATCAGCGGCGAGCGCCGGATCGTCGAGTTGCAGCATTTCGACGTGGGTGGCCCAGCCCGGGCAGGGCTCGACGAAGACCTCGACATGGCCGGCGTGTTCGCGGATCAGGTGCTTCAGGCGCTGGCTGCTGGCGGTGGCCTCCGTCGCCAGCACGGCGATGCGGCCGCTTCTGGTCTCCTGCGCCGCCGGCTTGATGCCGGGTTCGACGCCCACCACGGCCATGCCGGGGTGGGCGGCACGCAGCGCCTGTACCGCCGCCGTGGTGGCGGTGTTGCAGGCTACCACCAGCAGGCCGCAGCCGCGACTTGCCAGTTCTTCCCCGATCGCCAGCACGCGGCACTGGATCTGTTCTTCGCTCTTGTTGCCGTAGGGCACATGGGCGGTGTCGGCGTAGTAGGCAAAATCCGCTTGCGGCAGGGCGTCGACCAGCGCCGCCAGCACTGAGAGACCACCGAGGCCGGAATCGAAGACGCCGATCATGAGGCGAGAGTTGGCGCTTGGGAGAAGTTGTTGCGTTCCGCAGCTGTAGTCATCGGCAGGGCCAACAGAACATAACCAATCTGGCGTCGCCAATGCTGCCTGAACGTGAGGTACCGGAACCGCGCATGTCGCTTCATCAATTCATCGCGCCGGCCGCCAAGGATTACGGAGAAATCCCCGGCGGGCGGCGGCGTCGCGAAAGAGTTTCTGCCATCTTACACACAGAATTCGTGACACGGTTTCACAAATTGCTGTCAGTCCTTGCGGACTGTTCGCGCATTCGGCAGAGGCGTACCTCCTGCTATTTCCTCAGTCGCTGAATGGAGAGCTTTACGCTTTGCTGGAGCCTGGAAATTGACTCGGCCAGAACGGCAAGCTCATCCTTGGACCGAACTTCAATCGTAACGTCCAACTCGCCGAGGCTGACTCTGTCCGTCATCTCCGACAGATACCTGATATTCGCCGCCAATCGACCACCGAAAATGAACACGATGATGGAGATCACGACAATGATGATGGACATCAGGATCGCATTGCGCACGCTTTCCGCCTTTGCTGTCGCCTTGCTCTCGCGCTCCAGGCGGGCCATCGGCTCCGTGAACTCGTCGATGTAAGTGGTACTGGCGATATAGAACTCCGTTCCGGGAACATTCACGCAGGCCATGTATTTGTCCTTGAACGTGCCGTCCTTTTCCTGCCATTTATAGTAGCCGGTGGAGGGGCGGCTGCCGCTAACGTTTGTCAATATCTTCCAGAATCCGGCAAAACTGGCCCCCAGCGGCTTTTCCAGTTTCGACATGTCGTCCAGGTTGGGCGCGATGATTTTGGGGTTGGTATGTACCCACGTGCGCCACTTTCCGTCGGCTCCGTTCTCATAGAGCGCGGTATAGCCGTTTTTCCCCACCTTCTGAATGGCAATGTCCTTGAACTGCTGGCTATCCATGAACTGCTGCTTCTGAAGCTCGGGATGTGCTTCGAGATAGATCTGGGCTTCTTTGGCGACGGACTGAGCCGTTGCCATGATGGCGTTCTCCGCCAGCTCCTTGATGATTACGGTTCCCTGTTCGCCGAATTTGTCGGTGATCTTGTTCAGTTGAACGATCAGGTAGTAGGCCTGCGCCGCAAAGGCGACAATCAGGATTGAAAAAAGGAAAAACAGCTTGAAGCGGATACCAAATCCCTTGATTTTTGATTCTTTTGATTCAGATGCATTAGTCATAATTGCGGCCCTCCCATTCGAATTTGTCGGATTGATCAACCTGCTGAAGTAGCGAAAGCTTTCTGGCGTGCCCCGAATTGATTTTGTCGGATTGGCAATTCGCGCAAACGGGACGAAGCGCATCGCGTGCATGGGAGAGCTGGCATTGAGGCCGGCCGGGGGCTGTTGTCTGTTGACGCAGCCTCTTGTGTCCACTGCATGCTTATGGCCGCATGCAATAAATTAATGATACATTATCTATTGCAAGTGGAGTCGCTATAATATCACGTTGTGCAAAAATTGAAAGCGTTATATGCTGGATAGGCTGATTGTATGAAGTCAAGCAGTACGGCGGGCGCATCGAGGCGCATTTGAGCGCGCAGAGACCTTTAAAAATAAAGCTAAAATGCCCAACGTGGACAGCTGGTTCGATGGATGTGCTTTGTTGTTACCAGGCTCGGAGACGAACGAAATGGCGATCGTGGTAACTGAAGCAAAGCAGAAGCCGGCAGGAGTTGCATGGAAGTGATATTGGGACGCCATGTGAGCAATTGAATATTGAATCAATGATTTGGTTGTCGATAGCGGCTTCGCGCATGACACCGTGAACGGCGACCTGAGTGCGGCTTTCTCTCCCAAGGCGAGCGTGGTTCTCGGGGCGAGATGAAATTCCGGCTCTGGATTCGCCTGATCTCGTATGGCGTGGTACGGCTGGTTCGGCGTTGAGTGCTGACCCGTGGGGCAGTTGGCGACTTTGGGTGGAGCTGAAACTCTTCGTGATTCGTCGAGAGTTGCGGTGTTCTCCGGCCAAATCCCAGGCTGCGCGTCGCTCCCGACGACTTCGTGAATCATGAAGCAGGCATAGAAAGAGTTGCGGCGGGTTGCTGCAACCGATTACAAAATTATCTGGGAGGGATGCGAGATGGCACAGGCAGAGTGGACGCCGCTTTCAAAAATCGTTGAATTCATCAAACAATTGTGCGCCGAGCGCCGAACGGGTACCTTGTTTCTGGTCAGTGACGAGAATTACATGGCGCAGGTGCTGATAGACGGCGGCGACATTGTTTCTCTGATGCACCGTAATCGGCGGGGACTTGATGTGCTGGCGGTTCTGGGAAAAATTAAATATGCCAAGTTTCGATTTGATGAAGCCTTCGTCGCTCCGTCGGAACGGCACAATTTGCCCACCCAGGCCATTTTTGACTATCTTGGGGGGGCAGCTCCAAAAATCGCGCCGTCCGTCGTGGCGCCAGGTTCTTCAGTGCCTGGCGGGCTCACGGCGGAAGTCAGGACAACCATTCAGAAAGTCTTGACGAAGTACATCGGGCCAATGGCCGAGATTGTTTGTGCGGATCATTTCGAGCGGACCACCGACTTGCGGGTACTGGCACGAGCGCTCACCGATGAAATTCCGGATCAAGGGGAAGCGGCCAAATTCGCTGCCGAGATTGCCAAGGCGCTCAATCTGGCGCCGGCCTGACCGCTGGCGGACATTGCGTGCGCAAGTTTGGGCATGCTCCGTACCGCCACCGTGCCATGGGCCGGCGGGATCAGGATTTCTTCCGTCGTGGTCTCGGATAATCAGGCGACCTTGACCGGAATCTTGCCGATCTTCGCTTGCCATTCCTTCGGTCCGGTGATGTGTACCGAGGTGCCCAGCGAATCGACGGCGACGGTGACGGGCATGTCCTTCACGTCGAACTCGTAGATGGCTTCCATGCCGAGGTCGGCGAAGCCGACCACCTTGGCCGACTGGATGGCCTTGGCCACGAGGTAGGCGGCGCCGCCGACGGCCATCAGATAGGCCGACTGGTTGTCCTTGATCGCCTCGATCGCCGCCGGGCCGCGCTCGGCTTTGCCGACCATGGAAATCAGGCCGGTCTGCTCCAGCATCATGCGGGTGAACTTGTCCATCCGCGTCGCGGTGGTGGGGCCGGCGGGGCCGACCACTTCCTTGCCGACCGGATCGACCGGGCCGACGTAGTAGATCACGCGGTTGGTGAAATCCACCGGGAGCTTTTCGCCTTTGGCCAGCATTTCGGCGATGCGCTTGTGGGCGGCGTCGCGGCCGGTCAGCATCTTGCCGTTGAGCAGCAGCTTCTGGCCGGGCTTCCAGGCGGCGACCTGGGCCTTGGTCAGGCTGTCGAGGTCCACGCGGGTGGCGGTGGCGGCGTCGGCCTGCCAGGTGACCTTGGGCCAGTCTTCGAGGCTGGGCGGCTGCAGCTTCGCCGGGCCGGAACCGTCGAGTTCGAAATGGATGTGGCGTGTCGCCGCGCAATTGGGGATCAGCGCCACCGGCAGGTTGGCGGCGTGGGTCGGGTAGTCGAGCACCTTGACGTCGAGCACCGTGGTGAGGCCGCCCAGGCCCTGCGCGCCGATGCCCAGCGCATTGACCTTTTCGTGGAGTTCGAGGCGCAGTTCCTCGGCCCGTGTTTTCGCTCCACGCGCCTTCAGTTCATGGATATCCACCGGCGCCATGATGGCTTCCTTGGCCAGCAGCATGGCCTTTTCCGGCGTGCCGCCGATGCCGACGCCGAGGATGCCGGGCGGGCACCAGCCGGCGCCCATGGTCGGCACCGTCTTGAGCACCCACTCGACCAGGTCGTCGGAGGGATTCAGCATGGCGAACTTGGCCTTGGCCTCGGAGCCGCCGCCCTTGGCCGCGCAGATGACTTCGACGTGATTTCCGGGGACGATTTCGTAATGCACCACGGCCGGCGTGTTGTCCTTCGTGTTCTTTCGTGCGCCGGCGGGGTCGGCCAGCACCGAGGCGCGCAGCGGGTTGTCCGGGTTGGCATAGGCGCGGCGCACGCCCTCATTGACCATGTCCTGCACCGACAGCGTGGCCTCCCAGCGCACATTCATGCCGACCTTGAGGAACACCAGCGCGATGCCGGTGTCCTGGCAGATCGGGCGGTGGCCCTCGGCCGACATGCGGCTGTTGGTCAGGATCTGGGCGATGGCGTCCTTGGCCGCCGGCGACTCCTCGCGTTCGTAAGCCGCGCCGAGCGCCGTGATGTAGTCGAGCGGATGATAGTAGCTGATGAACTGGAAGGCGTCGGCGATGGACTGGATGAAATCTTCTTGGCGGATGGTGGTCATGGCAGGCTCCGTATCAATGTTTGGCGACATGGCTGATGGTCAGCGTCTGCATCATGATCTTGTCCGTGTAGGCGATGGCGATGGCGGAAATCAGGAAGGAGGCATGAATGGCGATTTGCGTGACGATGACGCGGTCGTCGGTTTGCGCCGCATTGATGAAGGTGCGCAGCAGGTGGATCGATGAAATGCTGATCAGGGCGACCGCCAGCTTGACCTTGAGCACGCCGGCATTGACGTGGGACAGCCATTCCGGCTGGTCGGGGTGGCCCTCGAGATCGAGTCGCGAAACGAAGGTTTCGTAGCCGCCTATTATGACCATGATCAACAGGTTGGCGATCATCACCACGTCGATCAGGCCCAGCACGATCAGCATCACTTCGTTTTCGTTGAGGCTGCCGGCCTTGGTGACCAGGAGCGCCAGTTCGTGCATGAACTGATACACATAGACGCCCTGGGCGATGATCAGTCCAAGGTAGAGCGGTGCCTGCAGCCAGCGGCTCCAGAAAATGAAAAACTCCATTGGCTTGATGATCCGGTTCATGGCATTGGGCTCTGTGGTGCGGGGCAGCAATATTACCCCAGGAGACCGGGAATCATCCACGGCGGCTGCGTAAGTGGCATGTAAGGGTCTTTGGCTTTAATATGTGGCGAAAAAGCGGGAGAAGAAGGCGGCTGGCTGCCAGCAGCAGGTTTTCCCTTCGGAAGTGCAAACCTTGTCCGCCCGATTGCAGGCTTGGTCAGATTGGCGGAAGTTCTTTTCATCCGGATTTCATCCGGTTTCATGCGAGAGGAGTGGTGTCAATGTCCAGCATCGAATCAAATGTCACGGAAAGTCGTGTATTTCCCCCGGCGGACGCAGTGGTCAAGAAGGCCACCATTTCCGGGATGGCGGCCTACGAGGCGCTGTGCAAGGAGGCCGAGACGGATTATTCCGGCTACTGGGCACGTCTGGCCAGGGAGCATGTCAGTTGGAAGGAACCCTTCACCAAGTCGCTCGACGAGTCGAACGCCCCTTTTTATCAGTGGTTTGCCGACGGCAAGCTGAACGTTTCCTACAACTGCCTCGACCGCAACATCGAGGCGGGCCTGGGCGACAAGGTCGCCATCATTTTTGAAGCCGACGGCGGGCAGGTTGCCAAGGTCACCTACAAGGAACTGCTGTCCCGCGTCGCCACGTTGGCCAATGCACTGAAGGCGCAAGGCATCAAGAGGGGCGATCGCGTCCTGATCTACATGCCGATGTCGGTCGAAGGCGTGGTCGCCATGCAGGCCTGCGCCCGCATCGGCGCCATCCATTCCGTGGTGTTCGGCGGCTTCTCCGCCAAGAGCGTGCAGGAGCGCATCCAGGATGCCGGCGCCGTGGCCGTCATCACCTCCGACGAGCAGTGCCGCGGCGGCAAGAACATTCCGCTGAAGCCGGCGGTCGACGAGGGCATCGCCATGGGCGGCTGCGAGTCGATCAAGACGGTCATCGTCTTCAGGCGCACCGGCGGCCCTTGCAACATGGTGGCCGGCCGCGATATCTGGTGGGACGACGCCTGCGTCGGCCAATCCGACGTTTGCGAGCCGGAATGGGTCGAAGCCGAACATCCGCTGTTCCTGCTCTACACCTCCGGTTCCACCGGCAAGCCCAAGGGCGTCCAGCACAGCTCCGGCGGTTATCTGCTGCATGCGATCCTGACCATGAAGTGGACCTTCGACATCAAGCCCGACGATGTCTTCTGGTGCACCGCCGACATCGGCTGGGTCACCGGCCACACCTACATCACCTACGGCCCGCTGGCCTGCGGCGCCACGGAGATCGTGTTCGAAGGCGTGCCCACCTACCCGGATGCCGGGCGCTTCTGGAAGACCATCGAGAAGCACAAGGTCAACATCTTCTACACCGCGCCGACGGCGATCCGCTCGTTGATCAAGGCCGGCGAAAACACGCCGACGACGCACCCGAAGAACTACGACCTGACCAGTCTGCGCATCCTCGGCTCGGTCGGCGAGCCGATCAATCCGGAAGCCTGGATGTGGTACTACAACAACGTCGGCGGCGCGCGCTGCCCGATCGTGGATACCTTCTGGCAGACCGAGACCGGCGGCCACATGATCACGCCGCTGCCGGGCGTGACGCCGCTGGTGCCGGGCTCCTGCACCCTGCCGTTCCCCGGCATTGCGGCCGCGATCGTCGACGAAACCGGCAACGATGTCGAATGGGGCAAGGGCGGCTTCCTCGTCGTCAAGAAGCCCTGGCCGGCGATGATCCGCACCATCTATGGCGATCCGGAGCGCTACAAGAAGTCCTACTTTCCTGTGGATTTCGGCGGCAAGCTGTACCTCGCCGGCGACGGCGCGATGCGTGACGCCAAGACCGGCTACTTCACCATCATGGGGCGCATCGACGACGTGCTGAACGTCTCCGGCCACCGCATGGGCACCATGGAAATCGAGTCGGCGCTGGTCTCCAACCCGCTGGTGGCGGAAGCTGCCGTGGTCGGCCGTCCCGATGACCTGACCGGCGAGGCCATCTGCGCCTTCGTCGTGCTCAAGCAGGCGCGTCCCTCGGCTGAAGAAGCCAAGAAGATCGCCAACGACCTGCGCAACTGGGTTGGCAAGGAAATCGGCCCGATCGCCAAGCCGAAGGACATCCGCTTCGGCGAGAACCTGCCGAAGACGCGTTCCGGCAAGATCATGCGGCGCCTGCTGCGCAGCCTGGCCAAGGGCGAGGACATCACCCAGGACGTTTCCACGCTGGAGAATCCCAGCATCCTGGATCAGTTGAAGCAGAACGCCTGACGCCGTGCCATGACGGACAAAGAGCGCCCCTCGCGAGACGGGCGCTCTTTTGCTTTTGCGTTCCCGCGTACTGCGGGGACGGTATCCCGCAACGGGATCTTGCGGAGGTGATGCAATGATTCGCTCCCGACTCACCGCTCAGCGCCTGGCGTTTCTGTTCCTGCTCGGTTGCTTCTTTTTCAACTATCCCCTGCTTTCGGTATTCAATCGCGGCGGCGACTTTTTCGGACTGCCGCCGCTGTATGCGTGGCTCATGGGATCGTGGCTGGCACTGATCGTGCAAATGGCCTGGGTAGTCGAGAGAAAAGACAACTGAGATGCTGCAAGGCTGGGTCATCGTCCTCGCCTCGTTTCTGTACCTCGGCGTGCTGTTCGCCATCGCCTGGTATGCGGACCGGCGCGCGGACCTCGGACGCTCGCTGATCGCCAACCCGGTGGTCTATGCGCTGTCGCTGGGTGTGTACTGCACGACGTGGACCTTCTACGGCAGCGTCGGCCGCGCCGCCGCCAGCGGCATCGGCTTCCTGCCGATCTATCTCGGCCCGACCCTGCTGTTCGCGCTGGCCGGTTTCATCCTGCACAAGATGATCCGGGTCGCCAAGACCAATCGCATCACGTCGATCGCCGACTTCGTCGCTTCGCGCTATGGCAAGAGCCAGGTGCTCGGCGGTCTGGTGACGGTGATCGCGGTGGTCGGCGTGGTTCCCTATATCGCCCTGCAGCTCAAGGCGGTTTCCAACAGCTTTTCGATCCTCGCCAGTTATCCCGACATCGTCATGCCGGCCACGGCCGGCGCCGTGCCGCTGTTCTACGACAGCGCGCTGTATGTGGCGATGATCCTCGCCGCGTTCACGATTCTGTTCGGCACCCGCCATCTCGATGCGACCGAGCGCCACGAAGGCATGGTGGCGGCGATCGCCGTCGAGTCGGTGGTCAAGCTCGTCGCCTTTCTGGCGGTGGGCGTCTTCGTCGTCTGGGGCATGCACGACGGCGTCGCCGACATTTTCGCGCAGGCGGCCGCCGTACCGGATGTCGCGCGCCGTCTCGCCACCGCCGACTCTCCGGCCGCCTACGGCACCTGGGGCACCCTGATCTTTCTTTCGATGTTCGCCTCGCTGCTGCTGCCGCGCCAGTTCCAGATCGCCGTGGTCGAGAACGTCGACGAAAGCCATTTGCGGCGAGCCGTCTGGATGTTCCCGCTTTACCTGTTCCTGATCAACCTGTTCGTCCTGCCCGTGGCGCTGGCCGGCATGCTGCACTTTCCGGCTGGAACGGTGGACGCCGACACTTTCGTGCTGACCCTGCCGATGGCGCACCAGCAGGAGGCGCTGACGCTGCTGGTGTATATCGGCGGCCTGTCGGCCGCCACGGGGATGGTCATCGTGGAGACCATCGCCCTGTCGACCATGGTCTGCAACGATCTGGTGATGCCGCTCCTGCTGCGCCTGCCGATGCTGGGCCTGGCCGCGCGCGCGGATCTTTCGGGCCTGCTGCTGGAAATCCGGCGCTGGGCCATTGCCGTGATTCTCGGCCTCGGCTATCTGTATTTCCGCGTCGCAGGCGAAGCCTACGCGCTGGTGTCGATCGGCCTGATTTCCTTCGCCGCGGTGGCGCAGTTCGCCCCCGCCGTGATCGGCGGACTGTTCTGGAAGGGCGGCACGCGCGACGGCGCGCTGACCGGCCTGGCGGCGGGTTTCGTGGTGTGGGCCTATACGCTGCTGCTGCCGTCCTTCGCCAAATCGGGCTGGTTGCCGGACGGCTTCATTGCGCACGGCCTGTTCGGCATCGAGCTGCTGCGTCCGCAGCATCTGTTCGGCCTGACCGGTCTCGACGAGATCACCCATTGCCTGGTCTGGAGCCTGCTGGCGAACCTCGGCACCTACATCGGCGTTTCCCTGCAGCGTGTGCCGAACGTGCGCGAGGCGCGGCAGGCGACCTTGTTCGTCGGCGGCGCGGAGGCGGCGGGTACGCCCGGCTGGCGCAGCACCGCCGGCGTGGCCGATCTGCTGCCGCTGGCGGGGCGTTTTCTCGGCCTGGCGCGCGCCAAGGAGGCCTTTGCCCGCCACGCGCAGCAACGCGGCCTGAAGGGCATCCACGAGCTTCCCGCCGACGCGCGCCTGGTCGGCTTCGCCGAAGCCCTGCTGGCCGGCGCCATCGGGTCGGCGTCGGCGCGCGTCATGGTGGCGTCGGTGGTGAAGGAGGAACCGCTCGGCCTCGACGAGGTGATGAACATTCTCGACGAGGCCTCGCAGGTGCGTGCCTACACGCGCGAACTGGAACAGAAGTCCAAGGAGCTGACGCGCGCCACGGCGGAATTGAGGGAGGCCAATGCCCGTTTGCGCGAGCTGGATCGCATGAAGGACGATTTCATTTCGACCGTGACTCACGAATTGCGCACGCCGCTGACCTCGATCCGGGCCTTTTCGGAAATGCTGCAGGAGGACCCGAAGATCGACCTGGCGCAGCGATCGCGCTTTGTCGGCATCATCGTCAGCGAAACCGTGAGGCTGTCGCGGCTGATCAACCAGATACTCGATCTGGCCAAGCTCGAATCCGGTCGCGCGGAATGGACGGTGGCCGCCGTCGATGTGGCGGAGGTGATCCGCGAGGCGGCCGAATCCCTGACCGTTCTGTTTGCCGAGAAGCATGTCACGCTGGAATTCGCGGGCTGCGAGCCGGGGCTCACCGTGCTCGCCGATCGCGACCGTCTGATGCAGGTGCTGGTGAATCTGCTGTCGAACGCACTGAAGTTCGTTCCGGCCGGGACCGGTCGCGTGACAGTAGACGCCGGCGGCACGGCGAGCGAAGTGCGCGTCAGCGTCGTCGACAACGGCCCGGGCATCCAGGCTCAGGATCGGGAGGTGATCTTCGACAAATTCCATCAGGGTGCGACCACCTCGGACGTCCTGACCGACAAGCCGCAGGGGACCGGCCTCGGCCTGCCGATCAGCCGCCAGATCATCGAGTATTTCAACGGCCGCCTGTGGGCCGAAAGCACTCCGGGGGCCGGCGCGCGCTTTGTGTTCACACTGCCGCGACAGGCGGGCGATAATGGCGCGATCCCGCAAGGGGATTCCGTCCCCGCCGGGGGCCGGGGATATAAGGAAGAATCGCCGGGAGGAAATTCGTGAGCCACCGCATCCTGATCGTCGATGACGAGCCGAACATCGTCATTTCGCTCGAGTACCTGATGAAGAAGGAGGGTTTCGAGGTCGCCGTGGCGACCGACGGCGAGGCCGCGTTGCAGCAGGCCTCGACCTTCGTTCCCGACCTGATCCTGCTCGACATCATGATGCCCAAGAAATCCGGCTTCGAGGTCTGCCAGGCCTTGCGCGCCGATCCGGCGCTGGCGGCCGTCAAAATCATCATGCTCACCGCCAAGGGCCGCGAAACAGAGGTCACCAAGGGGCTCGCGCTGGGCGCAGACGCTTACATCACCAAGCCGTTCTCGACCAAGGACCTTGTCGCCCAGATCAAATCCCTGCTGGCATGAAGGCAAGGTTGCGCTTCATACTCGCCGCCTGTGTGCTGGGGCTGCTGATGACCGGCCCTTTCGCGCTCACCGCGGTCCTGCTGCTGGCGGATGCCAAGGAGGCGGAACGCGCGGCATTTGCCGAATTCCTGATCCCTCGCCTGCCGCTCGGCGGCCTGATCACCATGTTCGGCTTCATCGCCGGGCTGATCCTGCTGCGCAGCCTGTTCCAGCAGTATGTACATGGCCTGTTGCGCATGGCCGAGACGCTGCGCCTGATGCTGGGCGCCAATCGCAACTTTCGCGTCGCGCCCGAAGGTCCTCCCGAAGTTCGCGAACTGGCCCGCGCCGCCAACGATCTGGCGCAGCAGCGCGACGAATTGCTGAATGACGTCGACGCGCAGATCCGAACCGCCAAGGCCACGGTGGAGGAGGAGAAGAACCGGCTCGCCGCGCTGATGTCGGAGCTGGCCATGGGCGTCATCGTCTGCAACCTCGACGGCCGGATCCTGCTCTACAACAGCCGCGCCCGGCTGCAGTTCAAGGCCCTGGCGCAAGGCCCGACGTCGATGAGCGGCGGCGCGCTAATCGGCCTGGGGCGATCGATTTTTTCCATTCTCGAGCGCGGGCAGATCACCCATTCGCTGGAAAACATTCAGCAGCGGCTGCGCAAGGGCAGCGCCGAGCCGACGGCGAATTTCATTACCTCGACGCGCGGCGGGGCACTGCTGCGAGCCCAGATGGCTCCAGTGCTCGGCTCCGCCGAGCGGGCTGAAAATGTGGGCAATCCCCCCGGCCCCCTTTCCGGGATGCCCGCCGCGAAGCGGAATCCCGGGTACGCAGAGCGAGGGGGTGACGATGTTGGTGGGCAGGCTGCGCCTGCCCAGCAGCAAATGGACACGACGGCTTCGATGGGCGCCGAAATGCAAGTGACGGGCTACGTGCTGACCATCGAAAACATCACGCGCAGTTTCGAGCGTGAAGCGGAGCGTGACCAGGCGCTGCAAGCGCTGACCGACGGCAACCGTGCGGCGCTGGGCAACATCCGCGCCGCGGTGGAAACCCTGCTCGATTCGCCCGAGATGGAGGCCGACACCCGCGAACGTTTCACGCGCGTCATCGCGGACGAGGCCGCGGCGATGAGCGGCAAACTCGAAGCCACCATGAACCGCTTCGCCGATTCGCTGAAAACCCGCTGGCCGCTGGAAGACGTGCTGGGGATCGACATCCTTGCCGTTGCGGCGCGACGCATCGAGGACCGCCTGCACCTGCCGATCAAGCACGAAGACCAGGACACGGAGCTGTGGATGCGGGTGGACAGCTTCGCCCTGATTCAGGCCATCACCTTCCTCGCCTCGCGCCTGCAGGATCACTACGCCATTCGCGAGTTGCGCCTGCGCCTGTCCGCCGAAGGCAGGATGGTCTTCGTCGACCTGATCTGGTCGGGCACCACGATATCTTCGGAGACCCTCTACACCTGGGAACTGGAGCCGATGACCGTCGGCGTCGAGACCAGTCCGCTGACGCTGCGCGACGTGATCGACCGCCACGGCGGCGAAATCTGGTACCAGCGCGACAAGGCCGTGCATAGTGCCTACTTCCGCATCGTCCTGCCTGCGGCAGTAACGCCCGAGGCACCGGCGGCCGACCAGACGCAGCATCTGCACAGCGACAGCCGTCCCGAGTATTACGATTTCGACCTGTTCGCCGCGCGCGATGCCGCGGGCTCCGGCATCGATCCCGAGCGCCGCCTGACCGATCTCGCCTATTCGGTGTTCGACACCGAAACCACCGGCCTGCAGCCATCCGCGGGCGACGAGATCATCCAGCTGGGCGCCGTGCGCATCGTGAACAATCGCCTGCTGCGGCAGGAAATATTCGATCAGCTGGTCGACCCGGTGATTCCGCTGAAGCCCGAGGGCATCCCGATTCACGGCATCACCGAGGCCATGGTGAATGGCCAGCCCAAGCTGGATGCGGTGCTTCCCGCCTTCCACGAATTCTGTGCCGAGACGGTTCTGGTCGCGCACAACGCCGCGTTCGACATGAGATTTTTCCAGTTGAAGGAAGACAGCCTCGGCGTGCGCTTCACCCAGCCCGTGCTCGACACCCTGCTGCTTTCGGCGGTGATTCATCCCAACCAGGAATCGCACCGGCTGGAGAGCATTGCCGAGCGCCTCGGCATCAACGTCATCGGTCGCCACACCGCACTGGGCGATGCCTTTGTCACCGGGGAAGTGTTCCTCAAGATGATTCCGCTGCTGGCCGACATGGGCATCGTGACCCTGCGGCAGGCACTCGACGCCTCGCAGCAGACCTGGTTCGCGCGAGTGAAATATTGAATCCGATGAACAGCGAAGTCCTGCCCCATGCCGGCGCCGTTGCCGCGACATCCGCCCGCATCGCCGGTGCGGCGGACGTCGCCACGCTGGCGGCGTGCGCGACCGAGGCGCGCGACATGGCCGTCGCCTTGCACCAGGAGGAAGCCGGTGCGGCCTTGGTGACAGGCGTCCTGTCGCGGCTCAACGACGCCATTGTGGTGCGCTTGCTGGACTTGCTGGCGCTGCGCTTTCGCCTGCCGCCGACGCGCTGGTGTTGGCTCGGCCTCGGTTCGGAAGGGCGCCTGGAGCAGACCTTGACGACCGATCAGGACAACGGGTTGGTGTTTTCCGCCAGCGACGACGGCGAGGCGCGGCGCCTGCGCGAACTGTTTCTGCCCTTTGCCCGCGAGGCGAACCAGGCCTTGGCCGAATGCGGCTTTCCGCTCTGCGACGGCGAGGTGATGGCTGGCAATCCTCGCTGGTGCCTGTCGCAGTCCGAATGGCTGGAGGGCTTTACCGCCTGGGTGCGCACGCCCGAGCCCGAGGCCCTGCTCAATGCCGCGATCTTCTTCGATTTCCGGCCGCTGGCCGGGGCCGGCGAACTTGCGGCGGAGCTGCGCCGCAGCCTGACGGAGCTCACGCGCGGCAACGAGATCTTCCTGCGCATGATGATCGTCAACGCGCTGGCGGCGCAACCGCCACTGGGACGGTTGCGCGACTTCGCCATCGGTCCGGAGGCGGGCGGCAGCATCGACCTGAAGAAGTTCGGCTCGCGCATCTTCGTCGATGCAGCACGCATCCTGGCGCTGGGGGCCGGCATGGCCGCCACAGGAACCGCCGACCGGCTGTGCGCCGTCGGCGGCGCAGGCGTGGTCTCCGCCGCCGACGCCGAGGCCTGGATCCACGCCTTCCATGCGGTGCAGGGCGTCCGGCTTGCGGCGCAGGCTACCGGCGAGGGGAGGTCGGGCAACCTGGTCGATCCGTCGCGGCTCAATGACTTCGACCGCCGCGTCCTGCTCGAAGCGTTGCGCCAGGCGCGTACCATGCAGCAACTCCTGAGATCCCGTTACCACATCGAAACCTGAACCAGGGAAACCCCATGACAGGCGAAACCCGCGGGGGACATTCCGGCCTTCCCGCACCGTCTCTTCCGTTTCCGCAACCGAGGATGAATCCGCAATGAGTGAAACCCAACAGGCCCGTACCGCGAGCTACCGCCCCAACCTGCACAGTCCGCTCGCCGCGCTCGCGCGCAGGAAGCCGATCACCGCCACGCCCGAGACCCCGCTGCGCGAGGCCGTGCTGGCAATGGCGGAGAACCGTGTCGGCTCCATCGTCGTCGTCGAACCCGAAAGCGGTCGCCCGCTCGGCATCTTCACCCTGCGCGACCTGCTGCACCGCGTCGCCGCCAAGTCCTGCGACCTCGACCAGATGGTGATGTCGGTGATGAGCGACACGGGCCTGCTCATGCTCAACTGGCGGTCTACCATCTACCAGGCCGCGCTGGTCATGGCGCGCCACGGCGTGCATCACGTGATCATCGTCGATGCCGCCGGCAAGCTGACCGGAATCGTGTCGCAGGAGGACATCTACGAGTTGCAAGGCGGCGGCGGCAAGGCGATTTCCGGTGCCATTCGCACCGCGCGCGACATGAATGCCCTGATGGCGGCAGCCGAGGGCATACGCCGGCTGGCGGTCGGCATGCTGGCCGAGGGAGCCGCGGCCGAGCAGCTGACGCAACTGATTTCCAACCTCAACGACCACCTGACCGTGCGCATCATCGAACTGACGCGTGACGATTTCGAGCTGCCCAGGGTGGAATGGTGCTGGCTCGCCTTCGGCTCGGAGGGGCGCTTCGAGCAGACCCTGTCGACCGACCAGGACAACGGACTGGTGTTTGCCGCGCCGGAGGATGTTGCAGCCGCGGTGCGCGAGGCCTTCCTGCCCTTTGCGCGCGCCGTCAACCAGCGGCTGGCGCAGTGCGGCTTCCCCTTGTGCAAGGGTAACGTCATGGCCGGCAACCCCGAACTGTGCCTGTCGGTGTCCGAGTGGCAGGCCAAGTTCGGCGGCTGGATGCGCGTCAACAGCCCGCAGGCATTGCTCGAGGCCACGATCTATTTCGATTTTCGCTCCATCTATGGCGAGGAGGAACTCGCCGACCAGCTGCGCGAATGGGTGCTGAAACGCGTGCCCGGCGAAACCCTGTTCCTGCGCTTCATGGCCGGCAACGCCGTCCAGGTCGAGCCGCCGATCGGCTTCATCCGCGAATTCACCTTCGACAAGAACCCGGACTTCCCTCACACCCTCGACCTCAAGGCCGGCGGGGCGCGCCTGTTCGTCGATGCCGCGCGCATCCTCGCGCTCGCCAACGGAGTGACGGACACGGGGACCGCGCAGCGCCTGCGCGCGCTGGCCGCGCGCGGCAAGCTGGGGAGCGACGACGTCAACGCGGTCATCGAGAGCTTCTTCTTCATCCAGCAGTTGCGCCTCAAGAACCAGCAGGGCGACATCAGCGAAGGCGCCGCCAATCGCGTCGATCCGGACGGGCTCAACGAACTGGACCGGCTGGTGCTGCGCGAGGCGTTCAAGCAGGCCAAGCGCCTGCAGTCGCGGCTTCAGCTCGAATACCGGCTCTGACCAGGCACCCGATGCGCGAGACTGCCATCCCCCTGCGCACCCCGCTGTTCCGCGGCGAGCGGCGCCTGCGCATCGCTCTGGTCGGCCTGCCAGGCGGCGGCAAGACCACGCTGTTCGACGCCGTGTCGAGCACCGCGCCGCATCGCGGCGAGCTGACCGGCACGCATCGGGTCTATCGCGAGTGCACGGTGCAGATCGGTCTGGACGAGGCCAGCGTGGTCGATCTGCCGAGCATTCATTCCCTGCATCACCTGGAAGGCGACGATCTTTCCGCGCTGAAATACCTGCTCTGGGGCGACGACCGGCCGCCGGTTTCGGTGCACGAGCAGTCCGGTCCGCCGGCACCGCTGGCGCCGCCCGACCTGATCATCCAGGTCATCGATGCCACCAGCCTGCAAAACCATCTCGAACTGACGCTGGAACTCGGCCAGTTCGGCCGGCCCATGGTGCTGGCCCTGAACCACATGGACGAGGCGGCGCGAAAGGGGCTCTACATCAACATCAAGGCGCTCGAAAAGCTGCTGGGCATGCCGGTCGTGCCCACCGTGGCGCTGATGGGGCAGGGCATCGCGCAATTGTTCGGCACTGCCGCGAATGCGGCGCGCGAGGCCGCCTGTCCCTTGCCGCAACCGCCCAGCCGGCACATCGGGGAGAGCCTGGGGCCGCTGGCGGGGGCCCTGAACCGCCCCGAGATCCATGCCGCGTTTCGCATGCCGCCCTCTTTGCTGCTGATGCAGTTCGCCGCCCGCGACGGCCTGGTCGAGGACGAACTGCGCCAGCATTTTCCGGCGCTGCTGCCGCAACTGGAGGCCTTGCGCGAAGCGGCCGGATTGCGGCTGCCGCGGCCGCTGGAGGAAGAGCTGCACGCCGATCGCCACCATCGTGCCGCCACCCTGGTCGAGGCGGCGATGCGCATGGGATCGCCGGCAGAGGCGCACGACTGGCGCTACTGGCTCGACGAGCTGTTCCTGCACCCGCGCTGGGGCCTGATCGGCGGCCTCGCCGTGTTCGCCGCTGTGCTCTTCGTGGTGTTCGAGATCAGCGGCTGGATCGATTCGATGACCACGGTGCGTCTGGCCGGGGCCTTCGCCGGCTGGCAGCCGCAAGCCACCGGGGGCGTGGTCGGGCGTGCCGTGCTCGACGGCCTGATCGGCCTGGTCGGCATCGTGGTGCCCTACATGATCCCGCTGGTGATGCTGCTGGTGACGCTGGAAGAAGCGGGACTGATGCACCGCATCGCCTTCGTCGTCGACCGCGGCTTCCACCAGATCGGCCTGCACGGCGGCGTCGCCGTGCCCTTCCTGCTCGGCCTGGGCTGCAACGTGCCGGCCATCTCCGGCGCCGCACGGGCCACCAGCGGCCGCGAGCGCGTGATCGCCTCGGTGCTGATCACCTTCGTGCCCTGCTCGGCGCGTTCCGCCATCATCCTCGCCATCGCCGGCAAGTACCTCGGGGCGACCGGCGTGTTCGGCATCTTCGCCCTGACCCTGATCGTGATCGCGGTCATGGGTCGTCTGCTCTCGCGCCGCGACCGCGAACCCGGCCCCGGTCAGGTACAGGAAATTCCGCCCTATGCGCTGCCGACCTGGCGCGTCCTGGTCGGCGAAACCTGGGCCCGCACCAGCGACATCCTCACCATCGTGACGCCCCTGCTGGTGGGCGGCAGCGTGGTGCTGGCGCTGCTCAATCACGTCGGCGCCGACAGCCTGATCAACAGCCTGCTGATGCCGGTGACGGTCTGGTGGCTGGGCCTGCCCCTGGCGCTGGGCGTGCCACTGCTGTTCGGCGTGCTGCGCAAGGAGCTCTCGCTGCTGATGATCTATCAGGCGCTGGGCACCCAGGAAATCGGCGGCATGCTCGACCCGGTTCAGCTCGTTACCCTGCTGCTGTTCCTCACCTTCTACATTCCCTGCGTGTCCACCTTCGCTGTCATGCTCAGGACCATCGGTCGCCGCGACGCCCTGTTCTCGGTGGCGGTATCGGTCGGTGTGGCGCTGCTGGTCAGTGGTATCGTTCGCGCAGGCTTGAGCGGAGCGGAACTTCTTGTCCATTGATATCCGTCAACTCACTCCGGCCCGCATTCCCGGCTGCTACCCGCTATCATCTTGACCACTTCCCAGGTCCGGAAAGAAAGAGACGCCAAGCATGCAAGCATTCGATTTCGACGAGGCAATCACCCTGCACCGGTCGTGGAAGATGAAGTTCCACCTGGCTCTCGACCGTGTTCAGGGCCAGGACTTCGACAGCCGGCCGATCGGCGACGCCGCACACTGCAGCCTCGGCCAGTGGCTGGCGGGCAATGCCGAGGAGCTGGAACGCTTCGCGTCGGCCGGGGAATTGCTGACCGTGCACGAGGAGTTTCACCGTCAGGCGCAATCGATCGCCGACGCCATCAAGACCGGCAAGATTGTGCGTTTGAGTGACAAATTCATCATCGAGTTCGGCATTCTTTCGGGAAGAATCGAGGCCTTGCTACTGAGGCTCAAGGCGGAAACCGGGCAAGCCGGGTGACCCGACCTTGAGCCTTTGCCTGCCCGGCCCATCAATCCTGTCACCATCATCGAATCTGCGAATCCAGAAACCATGAACAGAGGCACCATCTTTACCCGGACTGACAAAGGCGAGCAAATGGCCGCCTCGGATTCCCGCGAGCTCGCGAACGATCTGCGCAAGGTGCTGAGTGCCATCGATGGAACGTCCTCGGTCGAGGAGCTGCAGACCCGGCTCAACTTCCGGTCCGCCGACTGGCTCGACAGGTCGGTGGCGGCCCTTCTTGCCCGTGATCTGATCCGCGAAGCCGAGGGTTCGGCGGGAATGCTCGATTTCACCAGCATTGCACCGGCGGCGCCTGACGAGCAGCAGCGCAAGGCCGCCGAACAGGCCCGGAAGGAAGCCGAGCAGCAGGCGGCGAAGAAGCAGGCGGAAGAACAGGCGCGCAGGCAGGCCGAAGAAAAGGCGCGGCATGAAGCGGCCGAGCGGGCCCGGAAGGAAGCCGAGCAGCAGGCGGCGAAGAAGCTGGCGGAGGAACAGGCGCGCAGGCAGGCCGAAGAAAAGGCGCGGCACGAAGCGGCCGAGCGGGCCCGGAAGGAAGCCGAGCAGCAGGCGGCGAAGAAGCTGGCGGAGGAACAGGCGCGCAAGCAGGCCGAAGACCAGGAGCTGAAGCAGGCGGCAGAGCGTGTACGGCTCAAGGCCGCCGAGCAGGCCCGGGAGGAAGCCGAGAAACAGGCGAAACAGGCCGAAGAACAGGAGCTGAAGCAGGCGGCGGAGCGGGTGCGCCAGAAGGCCGCCGAACGTGCCCGGCAGGAAGCCGAGGAACAGGCGCGAAAACTGGCGGAGGAGCAGGCCCGCAAGGACGCCGAGGAACAGGAGCGTCGCAAGGCGGCCGAACGCGCCCGGGAGGAAGCCGAGCAACAGGCGCGGAAGCTCGCCGAAGAACAGACCCGGCGTGAAGCCGCGGAACGCGCAAGGCAGGAAGCCGAGCAACAGGCGCGCAAGCTGGCCGAGGAACTGGAGCGGCGCGACGGCGAAGAGAAGGCCCGGCGCGAGGCCGAGGAGAAGGCGCGGTACGAGGCCGAAGCAAGAATCCGGCGGGAGGTCGAGGAAAAAGCCAGGCACGAGGCCGAAGAAACGGCGCGGCGGCAGGCTGAGGAAAGGACCCGCCGCGACGCAGAGGAAAAGACCCGGCACGCGGCCGAAGAAAAAGCCCGGTACGAGGCCGAAGAAAAGGTGCGGCGGGAAGCCGGGGAAAAGGCCCGGCACGAGGCCGAACGTGCCCGCCAGGAAGCCGAGGCGCAGGCGCAACGGACGGCCGACGACGCAGGCCGGCACGAGGCCGAGGAAGCGGCCCGACGCGAGGCCGAGCGCGTACGCCAGGAGGCCGCGGCCAATGACCGCATGGCGGCGGAAGAAAAGGCGTGGCGCGAAGCCGAGGACAAGTTCCGCCGCGAAGAGCAGGAGGCTGCCGCAAAGAGGGACAAGCGGGCGACGGCGAAGGAGGCCAAATCCGGGTCGGCGAAGCCGAGCAACCGGGCCAGGCAACTCGCCGCGGGAATCACTGCGCTGCTGGTGATCGGCGTGGTCGCCGTTCATCTGGTTTCGTTCGACGGACAGATTCCGCAGTTCGAGAAATCCCTGGCCGCGCAGTTTCAGCAGCCGGTGAAAATCAAGTCGCTGCGCTTGTCGCTGGTGCCGCAACGGCACGTGCGGCTCGAGGGTGTTTCCATCGGCAACGAGGGGCAGATCAGCATTCCCGAGATCAAGGCGATCGGGGCCCTCGGCAATCTGGTGAATGACAGGAAGGCGTTCTCGGCGGTCGAACTGAACTCGCCCGTGGTAACCGAAGAGGGCCTGGGCTGGATCCTGTTCGGCGAGGCGCAGGCGCAGGGCGTCGCGTTCGGTCCCGTCACCGTGCTGAACGCCAAGCTTCAGTCGAAGAACGTCAGCCTTCCCGCTTTCGACGCGAAGTTGCAGCCCGATGGCCAGGGCGACTGGAAAACCATTGTCATGGAATCGACGGACAAGAACCTCAGCTTGGAACTGACGCCGAAGGACCAGTCGGTGCAGATCGACCTCAAGGCGCGGACATTCAAGCTTCCTTTCGGTTCGACCCTCGTGCTCGATGAACTGGTCGCCAGTGCCACGGCGAACAAGGCCGGGCTTGCCGTGACGGAGTTCAAGGCCTTTGCCTACGGCGGCATCCTGAGCGGCAATGCCGGCCTGAAATGGGGTGCGCAGTGGAGTCTTTCCGGCGAATTGAATGCCAAGCAGGTCGACGCCTCGCGACTTTTCCCCGGCATCGTCGACGACGGCAGGCTGGTGGGGACGGCCGCGTATGCCATGCAGGCGGCGGATGCCGGCAAGCTCTTCGCGACGAAACATCTGGAAGGCGACTTCAAGGTCGCGCGAGGAAACCTGCTGGGGGTGGACTTCGGACGCATGATCCAGGGCGGAGCGACGAGCGGCACGACCAAGTTTGCCGAGCTCTCCGGCGCCTTTGTTCATGATCGCGGCGCGACGCAGCTGCGTCAGATGCGCCTGCACGAGGGCGCCATGGCGGCCAGCGGCACGGCCGAGGTCGATGCGACCGACAATGTCCGCGGACGGTTAGCCATCGAGCTCAGGATGGCTTCGGAACTGCGGCGGGCGAGTCTTGCGGTCGGTGGTACCCTGCAGAAGATCGAATGGCGCCGGCAGTAGGGGCGTTGCGCTGCTGCCCGACTCGATTACCCCGGCCACGACAAAGGATTGCGATGAACCCGCTGAACGGTTACGACATCGAAGACATCGCGGCCGGCATGAGCGCGGAAGTCGCCAAAACCATTACGGATGCGGACATCGTCCTCTTTGCCGGCATCACCACCGACGTCAATGCGGTGCATATGGATGAAGAGTACGGGCGAACCACGCCCTTCGGCGGCCGTATCGCCCATGGCATGCTGAGCGCCGGTCTGCTTTCGGCGGTGCTGGGCAACCATCTGCCGGGGCCCGGCACGATCTACATGGGGCAGTCGCTGCGCTTTCGCGCTCCGGTGCGCCCCGGCGATACCGTGCATGCCCGGGTCACCGTCAAGGAAGTCATCGCCGAAAAATGCCGCGTCGTGCTCGACACGGTGTGTTCCGTGGGCGGCAAGGTGGTCATCGACGGCGAGGCGACGGTCATGGTCACCTCGCAGCGCAAGCGCGACGCGGCCGCCAAATAGTTACCGGACGGACGCAGGCTCCGGTTTCAGTGTTTCATGACCGAGCATGACAATCAATTGCGCGACCAGCCGCGGCAGCGCATCGACAAATGGCTCTGGGCCGCGCGCTTCTTCAAGACGCGCAGCCTGGCTGCCGCCGCGATCGACGGCGGCCGGGTCAAGTGGAACGGGCAGCAGGTCAAGCCGGCGCGCGAACTGAAGCCCGGCGACGAGCTCGACATCGCCGCCGGCGAATTGCGCTGGACTGTCCTCGTGCGCGGCGTGAGCGCCCAGCGCCGTCCCGCGCCGGAAGCCCGCCAGCTCTACGAGGAGACCGCGGAAAGCGAGGCCCGCCGCCTGCGGCAGGAGGAAATCCGCCGCCTGGCGCCGATGCCCGGCGCCGGCCTGAAGGGCCGTCCGACCAAGAAGGCCGGGCGACTGATCCGCAGCATCAATGAGTAGCGCATCCCCTGAGCCATGCGCGAGTGATACTCTCCGGTCTGACGATGAATCCGGATTGAATTCGGCATGGAAATAGGCATTGCACTGGTGGTGGGGCTGTTGCTCGGCGGCGGCCTGGTGGCGTGGGTTCTCGGCGCGCGCGTTCGGGAAGCGCAGGCGCGGCTGGCTCAGCAGGAGAACGAACTGGCGGCGCTGCGGGCCCGGGAGTCGACGCTGGCGGTACGGTGCGCCACCCTGCAGGCCGAGCGGGAAAAGGATCTGGCGCTGTTCGCCGAGCGGCAGGCGACCTTCGAAGCCGCGCGCGAGAGCTTCGCCGACGCCTTCAAGGTGATTTCGGCCGATGCGCTGGCGAAGAACAACCAGTCCTTCCTCGAACTCGCCCGCGCCACGCTGGAAGCGCAGCAAGCCGCCGCACTGGCTTCGGCCAAGACCGACCTCGACAAGCGCCAGCTGGCCATCGGCGAACTGGTGGCGCCGGTCAAGACCTCGCTGGAGAAATTCGAGCTGCAGATCCAGGGCATCGAAAAGTCGCGCATCGACGCCTATGCCACGCTGACCGAGCAGGTGCGCGCGATGGCCGAGGCGCAGGGCGCCCTGCGCCTGGAAACCGGCAACCTGGTCAAGGCCCTGCGCGCGCCGCAAACGCGCGGGCGCTGGGGCGAGCTGCAACTCAAGCGCGTGGTCGAAATGGCCGGCATGCTCGATCACTGCGATTTCTTCGAGCAGGAAAGCACCACCACCGAAGACGGCCGGCTGCGCCCCGACATGGTCATCAAGCTGCCCGGCGGCAAGAACATCGTGGTCGATGCCAAGGCGCCCTTGGCCGCCTATCTCGAAGCGCTGGAAGCGGGCGACGAAGAAGAGAAGAAGCGCAAGCTGGCCGATCACGCGCGCCAGGTGCGCGAGCACCTCAAGAAGCTCGGCCAGAAAGCCTACTGGGAGCAGTTCCAGCCCTCGCCGGATTTCGTCGTGCTGTTCCTGCCCGGCGAGATGTTCTACTCGGCCGCGCTGGAGGCCGACCCGTCCTTGATCGAGCAGGGCGTCGAGCAGCGCGTGATCCTCGCCACGCCGACCACGCTGATCGCGCTGCTGCGCGCCGTCGCCTACGGCTGGACCCAGCAGGCGCTGACCGAGAACGCCGAGCGCATCAGCCAGCTCGGGCGCGAGCTCTACGACCGCATCGTCACGGTGACGGAACATTGGGGCCGCGTCGGCAAGAACCTCGGCGAGGCCGTCGGCGCCTACAACAAGTCCGTGGCCTCGATGGAAACGCGGGTCCTCGTCTCGGCCCGCAAGTTCCGCGACCTCAAGGTGGCTGCCGAGGACAAGGAGATCGGCGACCTCCATCCGGTCGAGGCGCTGCCGCGCGAGCAGCAGGCGCCGGAGCTTCTGGCCAAGGACGACAGGCTCATCCCATGAGCCTTGCGGCGGGCAGACTCTTCCTCATTCTCAAGGAGGAAGTTCCATGTCTGCGAAACAAGCCGAGCGTCACCCTGTCCATCCCGCCGATCTCGCCGTGTTCGTCGTCACCACCACCCTGTGTGCGCTTGGTGCCCTGATGTTGCCGCTGGCGGGATGAATCCTTCCTATAATCCGGCAATGTCGAATTCATCGACTGGCTCAAAGGCAGGCTCTATGTGGTCACAAATTGTGACCACATCGCCGCGCAATATCAGCGCTTTACCCTACACCTTCACCGAGCAGGGTGTTGCCAAGCTCTCCAGCGTGCGGCGTTCGCCACGCAAGACTGTCCAAACGCTCAAGCACGATGACGTCTCGCGCAAGAACACCCCGACTACCGAGTGCCTGTCGGTGATGTTCGGCGACATGAGGATCCGTTTCGCGCAGGAAGGGAAGACGCTATGAACAACGTCAAGCTGTTCGAGTCCGCTCAGATCCGCTCGGTCTGGAATGAAATGGACGGCAAGTGGTATTTTTCGGTGGCCGACGTGGTGCAGGCGCTGACGGATTCCGCCAATGTTCGCGATTACATCAAAAAGATGCGCAAGCGCGAGGCGGAACTCGACGCCAACTGGGGGACACTTTGTCCCCCCCTTGAACTGCTGGCGCCGGATGGAAAGCGAAGACAGACGCAATGCGCCAATGCCGAAGGCCTGCTGCGCATCATCCAGTCCATTCCCTCGCCCAAAGCCGAACCCTTCAAGCGTTGGCTGGCCCGCGTCGGCTACGAGCGGCTGGAGGAAATTGAAAATCCCGAGCTGGCCGCAACGCGCATGCGCGAGTTATACAAGGCCAAGGGCTACAGCGACGAGTGGATCGAGAAGCGTGTGCGCGGCATCGCCATTCGCGACGAACTCACCAACGAATGGCAAAAGCGGGGCGTAAAAGAGCAGCGCGAATACGCCATCCTCACCGCCGAAATCAGCCGAGCCACCTTCGGCATGACTCCGGCCGAATACAAGGAGTTCAAGAGACTCGACAAGCCGGCCGACAATCTGCGCGACCACATGAACGACCTGGAGCTGATCTTCACCATGTTGGGCGAGGCCTCCACAACCGAGATCGCCCGCAACCGCGATGCTCGGGGCTACGACCGGAACCGCGAAGCCGCCATCGAGGGCGGCACGGTGGCTGGCAATGCCCGGGTTGACCTGGAAAAGAAGTCCGGCCGGCGTGTGGCTAGCCGCGAGAACTACAAGGCATTGCCGGAGGCGGTGGTACGCAAGAAGCTGAGCAGCAAGAAAGACTGAAAGGTATGCGTATGGTGAGGCTCCTGAATTTGCAGTCCACGGAAATTACTTTCATTCCTGAAATCAATGAAGATGCGTTGCTTATGCTCAATGACGACAT
The DNA here is from genome assembly GCA_030247575.1 of Sulfuritalea sp. GTDB lineage: Bacteria > Pseudomonadota > Gammaproteobacteria > Burkholderiales > Rhodocyclaceae > Sulfuritalea. The sequence continues at coordinate 11,431 of JAOTRV010000023.1, read as the reverse complement.
CCATGTTCGTTCGACAAGTCATCAAGAGTCGGCGCTGGCGATACGGTGAGTGTGTTTTCCTACGACGATATCTGACTCGGGTTTGGCTCCGAGATGATCCGTTCCGACCTGCCCCTTGTTAAGCTGGCCGAGCTGCCCGGCGGGCCGGAGCCGTTGGTGCTGTGCGCCACGGCGCGGCTGGCGACCGGATTGCGCCGCGCCCACGGCGAGCTGCAGGCGGCGCGCGGCGCCGCGACCTGGCAGGCGCTGCAGAGTTCGACGCCGGCGATGTGGCTCGACCACCTGACCTCGGCGGCATTGCTGCGCGGCGAGATCCCGCCGGCCGGCGTGTCCGGCACCTTTCTCTCTCGCGCGCAGGAGCGCAGCCTGTGGGAACAGGCGATCGCCAAGGAAGCCGGCGCGGCGGCGGAACTGTTCGATCGCGACGGCATGGCGCTGGCGGCGATGGAAGCCGCGAGCCTGCAGCGGACGTGGCGCATCGAAGTGCCGGAAGCCCTGCACACCGAGGAATACCGCGCCTTTTCGCGCTGGCGGGAAAGCGTGGGCGAGGCCTGCCGGGCCGGGTCCTGGCGCACGGCGGACGACGTCATGGCATGGCGCATCGAAACCGTCGAGCGCGGCATCGGCGGCCTGCCGGCGCGCATCGGCATTGCGGGCTTCATTGCGCCCGATCCGCTGGTCTCGCGTCTGCTGGTGGTGCTGGAGGCGCGCGGCGTCGAACTGTTCCGGCTGGATTTCGGGCGCGGCGAGACCGCGCCTGCGTCAGGCGCCGAATGCCTCGACGCGGCGACCGAATGCGTCGCCGCGGCGCAGTGGGCGCGCGACCGGCTGACGCGCGATGCGGCGGCCGGAATGGGAAGCGCGCCTGCGACGCGCGTGCGCATCGCCGTCGCCGATCTGCCGGCGCGACGGCGCCTGCTGGAATCTGCGCTCGAAGAGTGTTTGCATCCCGATGCCGTGGGTGCCGGCTGGGCGGCGCTGGAACGCGACTACGCGTTCGCGTCGGGCTCGCCGCTGGCGGCCGAGCCGCTGGTTGACGTCGCCTTGCGCCTGTTGCAACTCCTCGTTCATCCGCGGCGGGTGGCGCAGGCCGAAGTCGGCGCCCTGCTTTGCGGCGCGGGCTGGTCGGCCGATGTCGACGAAGCCGATGCCCGCGCCCGGGTCGAAGCCGCGCTGCGCGAAAGCCTGCCGCCGGAAACCAGCCTGGAACGCCTGGTGCGCGCGGTGCTGCGCCAGGCCGAAGCGCTGCCGGCGGCGCGCCTTGCCGCCCATCTGGGTGCGCTGCTGGAAGCGGTGCGCGCCGCGCCGCGCCGCCAGCTTCCTTCGGCATGGGGCCGGACGTTCGGCGGCCTGATCGAGGCGCTCGGCTGGCCCGGTCAGCGCAGCCTGCTGGCAGGTGAGCGTGCGGCCTGCGACGAATTGCGCGCGGCCCTGGGCGACCTGCTCGCGCTGGACGGCATTCTCGGCCGCGTCGATGGCGGCGAGGCGCTGCGCCAAGTGCAGCGGCAGTGTCGCGACCAGGCTTTCGCCGCGGTGCGGCGGACTCCGCCGCGGGTGGAAATATGCGGCCTGACCGACGCCCTGGCCGACCCGGTGGATGGGCTTTGGGTCATGGGGCTCGTCGAGGGCGCATGGCCGCCGGCGCCGCGGCCGAATCCGCTGCTGCCCGCCGAATTGCAGCGGCGCGCCGGCATCCCCGCGGCGCGCGCCGACAGCCTGGCGGCGGAGGCGCAAAGCCTGCAGGCCTCGTGGCGCGAAAGCGCAGGCGAAGTAGTGTTCTCCTGGACGCTGCGCGAAGGCGAGCGGCCCTTGCGGCCGAGCCCGCTGCTGGCGGAGATTCCGCGCCGCGAATGGCCGGGCGTTGCGGCAATCATCCATGACGACGACGCGCTGGAACGCCTCGACGACGCGAAGGCGCCTGCGGTCGGTGCCGGCGAGTACCTGCGCGGCGGCACGGCCCTGCTGGCTGCCCAGGCGGTGTGCCCGGCGTGGGCTTTTTATCGCTACCGGCTCGGGGCCGCCGTGTTGCCGGCGTCTACTTACGGCCTCGATGCGCGGGCGCGCGGCTCGCTGCTGCACGCGGCGCTGGAAGAGTTCTGGCGCGGCCGCAGTCTGGCCGATCTGACGCACATGGAGCAAGGTGCCCGCGCAGCGGAAATTCGGCGCGTGGTGACGCACGCGCTGGCCGGCTTCGACCGCGAGGCGGTCGAGCCGCTGCCGCCGCGCCTGCGCCAACTCGAAGGCGAACGGCTGCAGGCGCTGCTCGCGGTCTGGCTCGACGTCGAGGCGCAGCGCGCGCCTTTCCGCGTCGTTGCCTGCGAGGAAAAACACAAACTCGACATCGAGGGCCTGCCGGTGCGCGTGGTGATCGACCGCGTCGACGAACTCGAGGACGGCCGCCTGGTGGTGATCGACTACAAGAGCGGGCGCAATGTGTCGACCGACAGCTGGGCCGAGTCGCGCATCGGCGAACCGCAACTGCCGATCTATGCCGCGCTGGCCTTTCCCGATCGTGCCGTGGCGGCCGTGGCCCTGGCTCGCGTCACGCGCGACGAGCCGGCGTTTCTCGGCGTGGCGGAAAGCGACGGCCTGCTGCCCGAGGTGAAAGCGCTCGATGCCCAGCGCAAGCGTTATGCGGAAGACGAGTTTCCCGATTGGCAGGCGCTGCGCCGCCTCTGGGCCGAGCGCATCACCGAACTCGCGCGCGAAGTGCGCGACGGCACTGCAGCGGTGGTTTTCAAGGATGAAAAGCTGATCGAGTACTGCGAGGTGTTGCCTTTGCTCCGCGTCGCGGAGCGAAGGCAACAGCATGAAGCCGAGGACAATCCCCCCGTCCCCCTTTCCGGGAAAGGGGGCGACGATGTATGGTCGCCTTCGGCTCCAGAGGGAACACCTCCATGAGCGACCTGCTGCGGGAAGACGAGGCCAACCGCCGCCGCGCACTCGAACTCGACTCCTTCATCGTCGAGGCGCCCGCCGGGGCGGGCAAGACCGAGTTGCTCACGCAGCGCTACCTGCGCCTGCTGGCGATCGTGGACGAGCCCGAGGAAATCATCGCCATCACCTTCACCAACAAGGCGGCCGGCGAGATGCGGAGCCGCATCGCCGAAAGCCTGGAACTCGCCCGCGGGACCACGCTGCCCGACAAGCCGCACAAGCGCATCACCTTCGATCTGGCGACAGCCGCGCTGGCGCGTTCGAAGGAACGCGGCTGGCAGATCGAAACCCAGCCGGGGCGGCTGCGCCTGACCACCATAGACGCGCTGTGCGCCAGCCTGGCGCGGCAGATGCCCCTGCTGTCGCGCTTCGGCGCCCAGCCTGCCGTGGCCGACGAGGCGCAGCGGCATTACGAGGAGGCGGCGCGGCGGGCGCTCGACCATCTCGAAGGCCGCGGCGAGGAAGATCGCGAACACGCCGAGGCAGTGGCGACCGCGCTGGCGCACCTGGACAACGACGTGGCGCGGCTGGCGCGCCTGTTGGCCGATATGCTGGCGCGGCGCGAACAGTGGCGCAAGATCGGTGAACTCGACGATCCCGAGTCGGCGATCGGCGAGGCCCTGCATGAAATGGTCGGCGAGGAACTGGCGCTGATCGCGGAGGTGCTCGACGCGGCATGGCAAAGCCAGTGGATGCCGCTGGCGCGCTTCGCCGCGGACAACCTGGGCGGCACGAATTCGGCAAACCCGTTGAGCGGCTGGACCGGGACACTGGCCGCGGCGCCGGAGGAACTGCCGCGCTGGCGGGCGCTGGCCGAATTCCTGCTGACGCAGAAGGACGAGCCGCGCAAGACCGTGACGGTGAAGAACGGCTTCCCGGCAGGCAAGGAATTCAAGGCGCAGAAGGATGTCATGCTGGAGAGGCTGGCGGCGCTCGATGCCGGGGCGGTGGGCGCCCTGCGGCGGCTGCGCGAACTGCCGGCGCCCGATCGCGGCCACGACGACGTGGTGCGCGCGCTGGCGCGCCTGATGAAGCTCGCCGCCGCCGAACTGTGGCTGGTGTTTCGCGAGGCCGGCGAGGTGGACTTCGGCGAACTAGCGGCGCGCGCCATCGCCGCGCTGGGCGATGAGCTCGATCCCTCGGAGCTGGGCCTGCGCCTCGACTACCGGATCCGCCACCTGCTGGTCGACGAATTCCAGGACACCAGTCCGGCGCAGATCGAACTGCTCGAACGCCTGACCGCCGGCTGGAGTGGTGGTCAAGGCGCCGGCGACGGCCGCACGCTGTTCGCGGTGGGCGACCCGATGCAGTCGATCTACCGCTTCCGCAAGGCCGACGTCGGGCTCTTCCTGCGCGTCGCCGAGAACGGCATCGGCGCGCTGCGCCTGACGCCTTTGCGCCTGTCGCGCAACAACCGCTCCTGTCCGGCCGTGGTGGACTGGATCAACGCCAGCTTCCCGGCGGTGTTTCCGGCCATGGACGATCCGCTGCGCGGCGATATCCGCTATCGCGAGTTCGTCGCCACGCGCGATGCGCTGCCGCAGTCCGGCGTCATGATGCATCCGGTGCCGGCGGAAAAGGGAGATGGCGCCGCGGCCGCCCGCGCCGAGGCGCAGCAGGTCATCGCGCTGATCGAAGCCGAATGGCGCGAGGACCCGACGCGCACTATCGCCGTGCTGGTGCGCGCCCGGGATCATCTGGCCGCGCTGGTCGCGGCGATTCGCCGCCACGGCGCCGGCTGGCGTTTCTCGGCCGTCGAAATCGAGCCGCTGGCGGACCGCCAGGCCGTGCAGGACCTGGTCGCGCTGACCCGCGCCCTGCATCACCGCGCCGACCGCGTGCATTGGCTGGCCGTGCTGCGTGCGCCGTGGTGCGGCTTGCGTCTGGCCGATCTGCATGCGCTGGCCGGCGACGATCACGACGCCACGATCTGGTCGCTCATGAACGATGCCGCGCGCATCGAGCGCCTGTCCGCCGATGGCCGGCAGCGGCTGGCCCATGTGCGCGAGGTGCTGGCCGAGGCACTGGCGGGGCAGGGCCGGCAGCGGCGCCGGCGCTGGATCGAGGACGCCTGGAAGAGGCTCGGCGGACCGGAATGCCTCGGCGGCGCCGGCGAGGCCGCCGACGCGCAGGCCTACTTCAATCGTCTCGACGCGCTGGACGCGGCGGGGCGCTTCGTGCTCGACAGCCTGGAGGACGACATGGGCCGCCTCTATGCCGCGCCCGATGCGCAGGCCGACGGCCGCCTGCAGCTGATGACCATCCACAAGGCCAAGGGGCTGGAGTTCGACACGGTGATCCTGCCCGGCCTGCATCGCGAGCCCGCGGGGCGCGACACGCCGCTGTTGGCGTGGGACAGCTTTCCGCTGGCCTCGGGCGAGCGCCTGATCGCCGCGCCGGTGAATCCGCGCCGCGGCAGGACGGCGGGCGAGCCGACGGTGTATGACTTCCTGCAGCGCATGGAACGCGAACGCAGCCGCAACGAGGAGGCGCGCGTGCTCTACGTGGCCGCCACGCGCGCGGTGCGCCGCCTGCATCTGGTCGGCGTCGCGCGGCACGACGAAGCGGGCGCGCTCGCCGCGCCGCGCGCCGCTTCGCCGCTGGCGCGGCTGTGGCCGGCGCTGGAAGCCGGCTTCGGCGCGGCCGCCGCCGTCGCACCGGCGTCTACTCCCGACGCCGCCGGCGATCTGGCGCATTTCGTGCCGCAACTTGTCCGCTTGCGCAATCCGGTGGTTGCGCCCGCATGGCGCGCGCCCGTGCCGCCGGTGTTCGCGACGGCGCAGCGCGAGGAAACCGTCGACCCGCTGGCGGCGGCCGTGGGCACCCTGACCCATGCCGTGCTGGAGCTGATCGCGGGCGATCCGGAGGCCTGGAGTGCAGGGCGCATGACCGAGCGGCAGGCCGGCTTCGAGCGCTGGCTGGCCAGCCGCGGCTGGCCGGCGGCCGATGCGCGGACGGGCGCGGCGCGCGTTGCGCGCATGCTGGCGACCACGCTGGCCAGCGCCGATGGACAATGGGTGCTGCGTCGCCGCGCGGACGCTGCCGCCGAACTGGCGCTGACGAGAGTCGACGCCGGCGGTACGGCGGAGACCCGGGTGGTCGACCGCAGCTTCGTCGAAGACGGCGTGCGCTGGATCATCGACTACAAGACGGCCGACCTGGGCCCGGCCGCCGGTCTTCGGCAGCTTGCCGATCACGCCCGGCGCTACCGGCCGCAGCTCGAATCCTATGCCGCGCTGTTCGCCGCCGAAGGCCTGCCGCAGCGTCTCGCGGTGTTCTATGTTGCGCATGGCATTCTGGCGAGTCTGGACTACAATTCCCTTTGACACCGAGTTTTCCGGGGAGAGTCATGTCCGACAAGAAATACCGCCTCGTGACACGCAGCGATTTCGATGGCCTGGCCTGCGCCGTTCTGCTCAACGAACTCGACCTGATCGGCGAGATCAAGTTCGTTCATCCCAAGGACATGCAGGATGGCAAGGTGGAGATCTCCGAAAACGACATCACCACCAATCTGCCCTATGTTCCGGGCGTGCATCTCGCCTTCGACCACCACCTGTCGGAGACCTTCCGCAGCCCCGGCGAGCGCCCCAACCACATCATCTATCCCGATGCGCCGTCTGCCGCGCGCGTGGTGTACGAACACTTCGGCGGCAAGAACCGCTTTCCGCCCTCGTTCATCGAGATGATGCTGGCGGTCGACAAGAGCGACTCGGGAAATTTCACGCGCCAGGAAATTCTCGATCCGCAGGACTGGGTGCTGCTCAGCTACATCATGGATTCGCGCACCGGCCTCGGCCGCTTCCGCGAGTTCCGCGTCAGCAACTACCAGTTGATGATGGATCTGATCGCCTACTGCCGCCACCACAGGATCGACGAGATCCTGGCCCTGCCGGACGTCAAGGAGCGCGTCGATCTCTACTTCGAACACGCCGACAAGGCCAAGGAGCAGATCCGGCGCTGCACCAGGCTTTACGGGAACCTGGCGGTATTCGATCCGCGCGGCGAGGAAACGATTTTCGCCGTCAATCGCTTCATGATCTACGCGATCTTTCCCGAGATCAACATCTCCATCCATGTCCTGTGGGGCATGCAGAAGCAGAACGTCGTGTTCGCCGTCGGCAAGTCGATCGTCAATCGCACCTCCAACACCAATGTCGGCGAACTGATGCTGTTCTACGGCGGCGGCGGCCACGAAAACGCCGGCACCTGCCAGATTTCCAACGAACGGGCCGACATGGTCCTGAAACAGTTGATCGACACCATCAACGCCGACGGCTGAGATTCCCTCCGCGGCTGCCGGTGCCGCTGGAAAACTGGCGCATCTGACATGGCTCTGCTCGAAATTCGCAACGTAACCCGCCGCTTCGGCACGCTGGAGGCGGTGAAGGACGTTTCCATCGCCATCGAGCCGGGCGAGTTCTTCACCCTGCTCGGTCCTTCGGGCTGCGGCAAGACCACCATCCTGCGCATGATCGCCGGCTTCGACGAACCGGACGAAGGCGAGATCCTGCTCGACGGCAAGTCGCTGGCCGGCGTGCCGCCGGAGAGGCGGCCGCTGCACACGGTGTTCCAGAGCTACGCGCTGTTTCCGCACATGACCGTGGCCGGCAACATTGCGTTTCCGCTGGAAATGGCCGGCAGGTCGCACGACGAAATCCGGCAGCGGGTGAGCGAGACCCTGGCGCTGGTGCATCTGGAAGAAAAGGCGGACAGCTTTCCCCACGAGCTGTCCGGCGGCCAGAAACAGCGCGTGGCGCTGGCCCGCGGCCTGGTGAACAAGCCGCGCCTGCTGCTGCTCGACGAACCGCTCGGCGCGCTCGACGCCAAGCTGCGCGTCGAAATGCAGATCGAACTGATCGCGCTGCAGCGCGAAGTTGGCATCACCTTCATCTTCGTCACGCATTCGCAGCAGGAAGCGCTGGCCCTGTCGCACCGCATCGCCGTCATGAAGGATGGCCGCGTCGAGCAGTGCGACGAGCCGGACCAGCTCTACACCCAGCCCGCCAACCGCTTCGTCGCCGACTTCATCGGCAAGATCAACCTGCTCGACGTCGAAGTGAAGTCGTCCTCCAAGGTGCTGCTCGGTCTGCACGCGGCCGGGCTCGGCGACATCGCCGCCACCGATCCGCGGCCGATCGCGGTGGGCGAGCGCGGCGTCTTCGCCCTGCGCCCGGAACTGATCCGCGTCTTCGGCCACCGCGAATCCGCCGACCTCAAGAACCGCTTCGAGGGCGTGGTGCGCGAGCTGCTGTACCTCGGCGACGTCACGCTGTACAAGGTCGAGCTGGCCAATGGCCGCGTCATCGAGGCGCTGATGCCCAACGCCGCGCCGGGCCGTGCCAAGTTCCACGAAGTCGGCGACGCCGTCACCGTCTGCTGGCGGCATGACGCCGGCGTGTATTTGCGAAGTTAGCACGGGGGACGCCCATGTCCGCACCGAGAACCCGGCCATCGGGCCTGACCGAGTGGGTGGTGACGCTGCCGCCGACGATCTTCCTGCTGGCCTTCTTCCTCGCCCCGGCGCTGATCGTCGTCGCCGCCGGCTTTCGCGAAACCGGAGAGTTCGGCGGCCTCGCGCCCATCGACAGCTTCGCCGCGCTGACGCTGGATGCCTACCGCTTCCTCGGCGGCGACGTCATTTATCTCGAAATCTTCGCCCGTTCCTTCCTGGTGGCCGCGCTGACCACGCTGATCTGCATCGTACTCGCCTACCCGCTGGCCTGGCTGATCGCCCGCAGCCCGAAGTCGCGCCGCGACTTCCTGGTGCTGCTGGTGATCCTGCCCTTCGCCAGCAATTTCCTGGTGCGCATCTATGCCTGGATCATGCTGCTGGGCCCGGCCAACCTGCTCTACACGCCCTTCGCGGTGATCGTCGGCATGGTCTATGCGCACCTGCCCTTCATGGTGCTGCCGCTCTACACCAACCTCGAAAAGCACGATCCCGCGCTGCTCGAAGCCGCGCAGGATCTCGGCGCCAATGCCTGGACGCGCTTCTGGCGCGTGACCTTTCCGCTCTCGCTGCCCGGCATCTTCTCCGGTTCCGCGCTGGTTTTCATTCCCGTACTGGGCATGTTCGCCGTGCCTGAGCTGCTCGGCGGCACCGGCGACATCCTGATCGGCAACCTGATCAAGGAACAGTTTCTGGAAAACCGCGACTGGCCGCTCGGCTCGGCGCTGTCGATCATGCTCACGATCCTGGTGCTGGCGCTGGCTGGATTGACCGCATGGGCCTCGAAGCGCGGCCTGCACGGCACGGAGGCCGTCACGTGAAGCGAAAAGCCGTCCATCCTTCGACCGTTCGACGAGCTCACGGCTCAGGACGAACGTCTCTGCGCGTGCTGCCGTTCGCCCTGAGCAGCCTGCATAGCGGGCGTGTCGAAGGGTTCATGAGGCTGCAACCATGAAAAAGCCTCAATTCTGGCTGTGGACCGCTTCGCTCGCCACCTACGCCTTCCTCTACATTCCGCTGGCGGTGGTGGTGCTGTTCTCCTTCAACGACTCGGTGCTCAATGCCGAGTGGGTCGGCTTCACCACGCGCTGGTACGTCAAGCTGCTGCACGACGACGACATGCTGCGCGCCGCGGCCAACTCGCTGCTGATCGCGCTGGTGTCCAGCAGCGTGTCGACCGTGCTCGGCGCCATGGCAGGCCTCGCCATGCACCGCTACCGCCCGCGCTGGCTGCCCTTCCTGGTGCTGACGCCGGTGGCCATGCCGGAAATCCTGCTCGGCGTTTCGCTGCTGCTGTTCTTCCGCCAGGTGCTCGATCTGTCGCTGGGCCTGTTCTCGATCCTCGCCGCGCACATCACCTTCAGCATCGGCTTTGTCGCCGTCATCGTGCGCGCCCGCCTGGCCGGCATGGACGAAAGCATCTTCGAGGCGGCGCGCGACCTCGGCGCCACGCCCTGGGCCACCTTCCGCCGCATCACCCTGCCGCTGATCATGCCCGCGCTGGTGGCCGGCTTCCTGATGGCCTTTACGCTCTCGATCGACGATTTCGTCATCACCTTCTTCGTCGCCGGCGTCGGCGTGAATACCCTGCCACTGCAAATCTACTCGATGATCAAGGTGGCCCTGACGCCCGAGGTGAATGCCGTTTCCACGCTGCTGATGGCGCTGACCCTGACGCTGATCCTGGTCGCCAGCCGCTTCGCGCCCGACGTGCTGAAGGGGCGGGCGTGAAATCGCCGTTGCCTGCCCGCGAAGCGGAATCCCAGGTACGCAGAGCGCACCAGCACCGACTCCTGGGCCTCGTCCTGCTGGCAGTCCTGCTGCTGCTGACAAGCCTGCCGCTGCGTGCCGCCGACACGCTCTACCTCTACAACTGGAACAACTATATTTCCGAAGACACGGTGCAGCGCTTCGAGGCGCACTGCAAATGCCGGCTGAAGCAGGACTATTACTCCGACAACGAGGAAATGCTGGCCAAGCTGGAAGCCGGCGCCGTCGGCTACGACGTGCTGGTGCCCACCGGCAATGCCGTCGAATCGCTGGTGCGCCGGAACGCCCTGCGCGAAATCGACAAGGCGAGGCTGCCCAACTTGCGCAACGTCAAGCGCGAATTCCTCGACACATGGTTCGACCCGGGCAACCGCCATTCGGTGCCCTATGCCGCCTCCGTCACGCTGCTCGGCTTCAACGCCGACAAGATGCAGGAGCTCGATCTGCCCACCGACAGCTGGGCCCTGATCTTCGAGCCGCGGCACCTGAAGAAGCTCAAGGGTCGCGTCACGGTGCTCAACAGCCAGCGCGAACTCATGGCGGCGGCGATGAAATACCTCGGCCATTCGGTGCAGGAGCACGACCCGGCAAAGTGGGAGGAGGCCAAGCAGGTGATCCTGCGCGCCAAGCCTTGGTGGGCGGCGTTTTCCAACAGCACCTACATCAAGGACCTGGCCATCGGCACCATCTGGGTCGCCCACGGCTACTCGAACGACATGTTCCGCGCGCAGCAGGATGCCGCCGCGGCGAAGCGGCCCTTCGCCATCGGCTTCGCCACGCCGAAGGAAGGCGCGGTGCTCGCGGTGGACAACTTCGTGCTGCACAAGTCCGGCCGCCGGCCCGACCTGGCGCACCAGTTCATCGACTTCATGCTCGAAGGCAGCAACGCCGCCGACGTCTCCAACCTGATCGGCGCGGGCAACCCCAACGCCGCCGCGACCGAATACATCCGCCCCGAGATCGCCGCCAACCCCGGCATCTTCCCGCCCCCCACGGATTTGCAGCGGCTGGAAATGCTGCGCGACTTCGACCCCAAGCTGCGGCGGACCCTGTCGCGGATGTGGACTGAAATTAAAGTGCGCTGACAGCAAATCGCCGTATTGCGAGCCCCGACTCGTTCCGCGCTTTGTCCGTTACTACTAAGGATCAGTAGTGTCCGGTTAAAACGAACCCCATGAGCTGGAAACCCAGAACTGGAGCGGGATTTGAAGCGATGAAGGGTGGTGTCGATTTGAACGTCGAGCGGCGATTCGGGCAGGCTTCCGGGTTTTC